>JAUCGA010000003.1 GCA_030377865.1 Anaerolineales bacterium HSG25
TTGTGAATTGTGAATTGTGAATTGTGAATTGTGAATTGTGAATTTGCCTCGTTCGCCCGTTTGTGATTCGGGGAGGAGAACGACTCTGCGTCCTCCAAGGTGTGGTTTTCTCCTTGGAGGTCTTAGGAATGGATATTAACCTATAGGCCGCTGATTGAAATCAGCGTCTTAAACGGAAAACCTGCTTAAGCAGGTTTCTCGTGTCAGCCTGTGAATTCATTCACAGGGCTTAGAAATCATCGTTTTAGAGGTAATAATGGGAAAATCAAAACGTTCCAACCGTTCACGTCGTGCCAAACGGTTGAGCCAAGCGACTCGATCAACAAGTGACCTTAGTTCAACTGAAATTATGACCCGCTTTAAACGCCGCCAACAGTTTCTACTCTTACCGGCGTTATTGGCATTTTTCATGATTACGGGCCTATTTTTATTCCCGCAGTCTGACTGTTTACAAACTGGCATCGGCGGACAGGTTAATGGTCTCCCCGATTCGCAAACGAGCCAACAGTTACTGAATGTTGATCCGACCGCCATAACTAGCCAATCATGTGGCCCACCGTGGCACATGGCGGTGTTTGCCGTAATATTTATCGGAGCGATCGCTGTTTCGATCTATCAGTACCGTTGTCCGGCTTGTAACGGTTCTTTGGGGCGGGGGCCTTACGATAATCACTGCCAACATTGCGGGGTTCAGCTAGAAGAATGACCACGTTTTCCTTTTGTTGTCTGGTGGGGGTAAAATACCTTCATGATTAATCCAACGTTTATCAAACCTCGTTATAACTCACACTGTTTCGCCGATTTACCAGCCACCATCAAACATTTGCTGACTGGGCATGGTCAACCTGCTTTAGACAACCAGATTTTTGGCGACTATCTTCGCCAGTACGACACGGTCATCCTGCTGTTTGTAGATGCTTTTGGCTGGCGATTTTTCAACCAATATCGGGATCATGTCCCGCTGTTAACGCAACTTAGTCAGCATGGAAAAGTTGCAAAATTGACCTCGCAGTTCCCCTCGACCACCGCGGCGCATGTGACCTGTATCCACACTGGTCTGAACAACGGGCAAAGTGGCGTGCATGAGTGGTACTACTACGAACCACTTGTTGACGCGGTTATCGCTCCCTTGTACTTCTCCTTTGCGGGTGATCATGAGCGGGAGACTCTTGCTCCTACCCGTATCGACCCCAAACTGCTTTATCCGACCCAAACTATTTATCATGATTTGGCTGTGCATGGGGTTGATTCCTACATCGTTCAACCACGGACTTTTACCGGCTCAACCTACTCGACCATCGTCTCCGCTGGGGGACAGTTGGTTCCCTACAGAACCATTCCCGAGGCTTTCGTCAACCTGCGATCTTTGTTAGGCGAGCTAACATCGCCGAGCTACATCAGCTGTTATTTTGACTGTATCGACGGTATTGGTCATCACTACGGGCCAAACTCGGTTCAGCTTGAGGCTGAGGTTGAGAGTTTCTTCCAGACCATGCAACGGCAGTTTATTGAGCCGTTAGCCGGACAGCTTGACAATGCGCTCTTGCTTATCACTGCCGACCACGGACAGGTTGAGGTTGACCCGGCGACCACCATCTACCTGAACCGCGACCCGAACTTTGCCGGAGTGGAGCGTTTCCTCAAACATGACCGTTTCGGCAAACCGCTTGTACCAGCAGGGTCATCAAGAGACATGTTTTTGTATATTAAGGACGGTCTGCTTGATGAGGCTCAAGCCTTTTTAGCCAGCCGTCTGCAAGGCCGAGCGGAGGTCTACCAAACCGAGATGTTGATTCAGGCCGGATTTTTTGGCCCGTTGCCTGTCTCTAACCGCCTGTTAGAACGAGTCGGAAATCTGGTGATTTTGCCTTTTGCTCACGAATCGGTCTGGTGGTATGAGTATGGCCGATTTGAGCATATATTCTATGGGCATCATGGTGGCCTAACGCCGCAAGAGATGGAGATTCCGTTGTTGCTGTGGTCATTTTAACCACGTGGAAAAAAATAATTGTCCCGTGGAGTAGGCACGCGTCGTGCCGCACCGCGGGTGCTGACTCCTCAATTGGGATGTTTTATTTCTTCTGTCTGCCTTAACTAGAAACCGTTTCAATCAGAGTAAAAGTTCAGCAATACCGCCCTAGAAACCCGATTTCTTTGAGAAATCGGGTTTCTGACGCTCTTTCTGGCGAGTTCACTGAATCCCTGACTGACTTAATGGTCTAGGTATGGTAAAATAGAGTACAAATTAGGCTAGTCCACAGGAGAGAAAGCAATGAAACGTCCCGCCCACCGCCCAAAACGAGAGTATAGTAATGTAGAGCGCCGAGTATGTCAACCGGAATTGAAGACGTGTCCAAATTGCGGAGGCAAGATATATTCGACAGGTTCATTGTCGATCAACAAGATAGTTCAAACAATGTCAGGCGCGGTCAATGTTAGAGCGTATAGATACAAATGCAAAGCAGAACAATGCACAGAAAAGGGTGCTTGCTATAGAGCGGTGAAAGAAGTCCTGCAAATAAGCCTCCCTAAAAGTACATACGGTTTAGATGTTCTAGCGTATATCGGTTGGGAGCATGACCGAAAATATCGTCAATTTACGGAAATAGGGGAGGAATTACGAGAAAAAGGGATAGAGATAAGTGACCGCCATGTGAGCCGTCTGTATAACGAGTATCTGGCGTTGTTGGGTGGTTTAACAGAAGTCAGGAAGGCAAAGTTATCGGAGGCGGAAAAGGAACATGGGGGTCTGGTGTGGGGCTTGGATGGTTTGAAACCGGATAAGAATGGGCCCATGTTGTATGTGTTGTATGAGGTATTCAGTCAAATGCCAGTTGCTTGTGCTTGGTTAGAAAAAAGTAATAGTGAGCACTTAATAGAGTGGTTATCCCCGTATGGCAAGCTACCCTACAAGGTGTTAGCCACGTTATCGGATGGTGAGCCAGCTGAAATAACGGCGATGAAGACAGTTTGGTCAGACGCACCCCATCAGATGTGTCAGCTCCATTTTCTTAATAATAGTGCCGTGCCAATAGCCAAGGCGGATAGGGAGTTGCGTTGTCAAATGAAAGCAGCGTTTGGGTCACTCCCTCCCATCCCGGGTAGTGAGGCCACTGCTAAGGCCAAACCAGAGATACGCACCCTTGAGTTAGAAGACGAGGTTGCATCGTCGGAATTGGAAGATTTGGATCATCAAATGGTTGCGTTGTGCGAGCGTGCCTTGACTTGTTTGGAAGAGCAGACAGTACCATCAGAAGAAGTTGTTTCTGATAACAAGCCTGTTATGCCAGTTGAGGCAATGAAACAGGCTAAAAATAACCTTCTAGCACTCAGTCAAGGACAGGAACAGTTGTTCCGAAAAATGTTCAAAGATGCTCTACAGCGCCCCAGTCGGAAGCCATCAAAGTTTGGCGGCTTGGATGGATATGACCAACTTCAAGGGTTAGTTACCGCCTTTGAACAGAATTTACCGAGTGAAGAAAAAGGGTATCTGCATACCTTGCTCAAACAGGGAAGAAAAGCCTTAAATGCTACTGCTGGCTCTGCTCAAAAGGTGCGCCAAGCTACTCAAGCCTTGAAACAAGTGACACAACTGTTGGCTCAACCCTTGAAAAACAACGCCAACACCTCTGCTAAACAGGTCAAACAGACTCTGATAACTAAACTCAATGCGTTGTCTGCTCAAGGGGGGACTGTTTGCCAAGCTTTTGCCTACAATACCCTACGCTTGATCCAGAAATGGGGGGACGATATCTTCCAGTGCTACGATATTGAGGGACTACCCCCTAGCAATACCGCCTTGGAAGCTCGTTTTAACACCTTGAGGAAGGCTCATCGAAGGCGCTCTGGGAAAAAAAACACCTCTGAACTCAGACGTACCGCTCACCTTGAAATTTTGTTGCAAGCTGATACTGTTGAGGAACTTTATCAGCAACTTGTTTCTGTTCCCTTATCTCTCTATCAAATTGCTCGTCAACGACTTGAGACTGCTCAAGAACAACAACGGTTGCTCTACAGATGCAGACGAAACCCAGCTCAAACTGCTCTAGCTTTACTTGAGAAATACCTTGAGATCCAGAAGAAGCTCAAGCTAATTGAGCTTTTTCTCCCTTAGATAACCTAATCCTATGTGATTAAGTCAGCTAGGGCACTGAATATTTACCAACCAGAATCAAAAAGTCTCTCATCAATGTGATGGGAGACTTTTTGATTCTAAATTCTAATGCTTATCGTTGATGTTTATTGCCAAGCAACCAGTGGCCCTTGGGTATTGTAGTTCCCAGCGGCTAAACTCAGGTCAAAAATGTTGACCGTGCCGTCATCGTTCAAGTCAGCAAGTTCGTCAGTACCTTGATATTTGCTGGCTACATAAGCTAAGTCAAGAATATTAATGATGTCATCACCGTTAATGTCTCCGGCTAGAAGGATGATATGGCCGACGTTTGTGGCAGATACATCGCCACCAGCTATTTGAGCGGCAGTCCCGACTTCGGCTCGGGCGCTTAAATAACCGGCCTTTTTGATCATCACAGGTTCACCACCAGTTACACTAAAGCTACCATCAGCCCCAGTGACCATCTCATCGCCAGTGGATCCGACAATGGTCACGCCGCTGTAGTCATCTTGACCTTCTAAGGCCACCGAGCCAGAAATCGTAGAGGCGCAATTCACGCTGACGGTCACATTTCCATTATCTAACTCGGCAGTAATGGGATTTCCGTTCGGGTCAGACAAGGCAAAGTTGTTGATTCGAACTTGACTTGTGCCTAAACTTTGCGGCACCCAGTCGATGGTGATGACGTTGGCTTTGCTACTGATTTGGTCGCCCAGTAGGGTAGCGGTAAAGTTGATAATGCCACTGCTGGTATTAACTTCGTTCTCTACCTCAAAACCGTTGGCAAATGCACCATTGTTGTTGATTTGCACGCCAGGCTTGTCGGGGTCAGCGTCAGCAACTTGCACAACCGAGGTATCATACATGATCTCTAGCTCAAGTCCAACCAAATCGGTCATGCCGTCAACCGTTAAAACCATGCTCTCTTCGGCAGTACAACTGTCGAGGCTTAAATCGGCAGGTTCAAAGGCTAAGGTTGGGGTGTCGCTCGGTGGGGTAGTCGGAGTCGGCTCGATAGTGGGTTCAGTTGTCGGAGTTGGTTCGGTCGTTGGTTCGGTCGTTGGTTCGGTCGTTGGCTCGGTCGTTGGTTCGGTCGTTGGTTCGGTCGTTGGTTCAGTTGTAGGTTCGGTTGTAGGTTCAGTTGTAGGTTCGGTCGTTGGCTCAGTTGTGGGTTCAGTGGTCGGCTCATCCGTAGGTTCTCCAGTCGGATCGGTGCTAATATCGCCCACTAAAACCGCTTCACTGGCAGAGCAGGCACTAAAATATGTGCCGGTTGGATCACTAGCGGTTACATCAAAAATATATTGTCCGTTGATTCCGGTGTAGGTATACACACCATCGTACTCCCCTACTCGATCAACGAGGCCAAACCCTTCGGCGGCACTGGCTTGCACCGCATCTTTAGTCACATCGGCTCGGACAACAGCCCCGCCGAACGGCGTACCTTGACTGTCGACGACTCGAACGGTGACGTGGATCGTTTCATAAAGAGAGTAATGGGTGTGGTTAAAAATAATACTGCTGATTTCACAGGCAGGTAACGTATCTTCCTGCTGAGCGAAGGATGTTTGGACGGGTGTAACCACGGCTAATACGGTTAAAACCGCCACTAGATTGTACAAAAACCATTTCTGTTTCAGATGTTGCATTTGATAACCTCCTTAAGGTCAATGAATTTTTAGTTGAGCATAGCGTAACATAATTAAGAAACAGCCTCAACGGAGTTATTGCGGATAATTTCTGAGTGAGAGTATCTATCGTGAATTGCGTAGTAGCACGGATTAGTTTTTTACAAAACGAACGTTGTATGAGTAATGGAAAAGTGAATTTCCGACCGGGTTGCCGGTTGCTTCGCACAGTTGGTCTTCGCCAATATCGGGGGTGATGGGGCCAACGGTTTGCCCTTGACCATCCAAAATTTCGACCCAATAGTTCCCCTTGAACATGGGAAAATCAACCAAACCAAGATGCTCTCCCTTAAGACCTGTTAGCACAATGACTTCACCACCGGGCCAAAAGACTCGGAGTTGTATATCAGGAATTCCGTTACCCTGTTTATCCTCGACATAGATGAAGATGTGATGCTTGCCTTCATTCTCACACGGGGTGAGTTGTCGGACAGAGGTGCTATAGTCAGCGTTGGGATTCGGCGTTGGCGTTGTGGTGGGGGTAATATTAGGAATTGGAGTCGCGGTTTGATTCGGTTCCGGCGTGTTGTTGGGAACCGTGGGAACTTGGGTTCCCAAAAAATCAGCAACGGTTATGCGGTCTAAACTGACTTCAAACTGCTCATCAGAACAGTTAACGGCTTGAAAAATCAGTTCGACAGATTTTCCTTGCCATGCCGATAGGTCAACGGCATGCAGTTGCCAGTCAGCAGTCTGCCACAACTGTCCCCACGGAATGAGGTAGACTGGTTGATCGTCAATCAGAAGCGCAACCTCAAACCAAGCATTGTTGAACTGTGTCTGGCTGGTGTTGATATGGTACATGAAGGATAGACCCGGATTTTGACCAGAGGGAACAGTGAGTTGCTGTTTGAGACTCCATAATCGCCCTGATTGTTGATTTTGTGAACAAGTTATCAACTCGGCAGGGGTATCACCGAGTTTGACGGCCACATCACCATCAAACGACGCTGTGGTGAGTGACGCATTGCCATTAAAACGTTGCCAACTTTGCCAGCGATCATCAGTCTCAAAATCATGACCAGCTATCACATTGGAACGGGTGGCGACAGTCAAGGTCAGTTCGGTTTTCGCCTCAATGGTCACTCGACGTGGTGCCGACCAGACATCATGCTCAGGGTTGAGACTGATGGCGTAGAGACTGTATTCGCCAAGTGGTAATGTATCAACCGACCATCGACCAACGGAGTCGCTCAGGACGGTATAGAGACGATTTTCACCCCGAATGAAAACGGTACTATCAGCAACTGGCTGACCAGCGACATCAAGCACTACACCAGAAAGTTGAACCGTGCTTAGCGTGGGACTGGCTCTAGCTCGTTGTTGGGTCAGCCCTAGACCTGTTATCACAACGAGAGACAAACAGAGTAGGAGGAGTTGCCAGATTGTCTTGTTAGAGTGCATACTAAAGGCAAGTGTGATTGGTCGGGCATGGTTATAGTTTTAACCATGAGCAATCTATCACCAAAAATGTGGTTTGATACAGTCTTTCAGATAATGATTTTCAATTCAAGACCAACCTTCCCGCAAGTTCAAAACTTGCGGGAAGGTGACAACTGAAAATGTTTATCTGAACATCTATAAATTGAGCTTATCATGACCGTGAGGTTTATCACAGGAGGTTAAAGCGGAACTTCACTCCGCAAAACCTTGCAGAGTAAGATGGGTGTTAGGTCGGAGAGGCTGTTTTAGCGAGACAAAGTGAGTTGTCTTTTATCAGGTGCGGGGCTTGACGAGGTTTTCAATTTAGCATAGCATGAGAGGGATTATGATTTTATCACAAGGAGATAAAACAGATGTCAATTCGAGTTTTAATTGCTGACGATCAAGCATTATTTAGAGAAACTTATGTGCGGATTATTGAAGAGGAAGACGACCTTGAAGTTGTCGGGTCTGTAGAAAACGGGAAAAAGGCTGTTGAAATGGCCAAGAAGTTAACTCCCGATGTAGCCTTGTTGGACATCGACATGCCGAAGTTAAATGGTATTGAAACCTCGAAACGTATTCGAGCCGAGAATCCTGATACAGCTATCGTTTTATTGTCACACTATGCGGATCGGCAATATGTGGAGGCGTTTTTGGGGAATCGGGATACGCGGGGCAAAGCCTATCTCTTAAAGACAACACTCAACGATTCATCGGAGTTGATTAGAGCTATTCAGGTGGTGGCCCGCGGTGGAGCCATGTTAGCCCCTGAGATTTTGAGCGAACTAACTCAACTCATCTCTATCGACTCGCCGTTGAATGACTTAACCAAACGAGAGCGCCAAGTGTTAGAGTTGATGGCTCAAGGTTACACCAACACCATGATCGCCCGTAAGCTAAACATCACCGACCGCACGGTAGAGAGCCATACTAACAACATTTATAATAAACTGTTGTTGACTGAAGGGGAGCAACACAGTCCACGGGTCATGGCGGTGTTGATTTATCTGGACGCGACGCAGTAGTTTGGCTTGATTTGAAATGGATATTGGCTCTTTGGGGCTTTTCGTGCAAACATCATGACTGTGTCATCATCTTCCCGCAAGTTTAAAACTTGCGGGAAGATTGCCTCATCAAAGCATCTCAATTCAGGGTACAGTTTTGAGTTGCATAGAAACTCCTAGAGAACCTTGATATTTAAGCACAAAAAAGGTGGGAACCCGAGTTCCCACCTTTTTTGTTTTGGTCTAGTAAACGTTGAGACTATTGCGTGATTTCTGTAGTGGTCAAGATGATGTTGGAGTGCAATGGGTTCAGCCATTGCTTTTGGCAACGGCTAAACCCGTTGCACTCCATTTTCAACATCAAGCTGACCACCACACTATTGCATGATTTCATTTTGGGAACCCGAGTTCCCATCAGATTGTTCAGGTTGGGTTCCAATTTCGGTTCCCAACCTGACCTTATCAAAAAATTCGATTAGTCGTTTGGTAAATAGCTTTTCACCCGCGCCTTCAAAAATATGGGGTTGGTCGGGATAGGTGAAACACTCGACGGGTTTTTCGATGCCTTTGAGTTGGTCACACAGATCAATCCCCCACTTTATGGTTCCGCCATCAGCCTCACCATTATGGATGGAAAGTGGGCCGGTGACACGGTGTAGATGGAAATTGGGCGAAACCTGTTCTAAGAACGAATCGGGCGTAACGAGTTCTCGATGACCGTACTTGCCGCCCGACCAACGCAAAATCTTCTCATAGTTCCAACGTTCATTGCCACTCATGGAGCTATATAGTACGGTCGCCGAAATATCTTGATCGACCGTCGCCACTCGGAGCGCCGCGCCACCGCCCATGCTATGGCCCATCAAACCGATAAAGGATAGGTCGGCATGTTCGAGCGGGCCGGGTTGTCCGGCAGTCTGTTTGAGGATGCCGAGCAGATTCAATACATCGGTGGCTACCCCAATCCGAAACCAGTCCATGCCATCATCCGAGGGGTAAAAGCCGCGCATGTTGGGATGCAGAACGATGTATCCGGCTTCGGCTAGAGGTGCGGTATAACGACGAGTGTAGGTTTGGGTGTTGTACAGGTTCGGCGGCAGATGTCCATGTATGACCACCGCCACAGGATAGGGCGGCGTGGCATGTTTGGGAACATCCATATATCCATAAATCGTCAAACCGTCGCTTGGATAGGTGTACAGATAGCGCATGTAGCCTTTTCGATCGGCAAGGGTTTCGACAATTTTGATTTGTCCGCCGCCATAGTCTCGTTCTGATAAGGCTTGAATCGTTAAACTCGGATCGGTAATCGGAGCTGGTGTTGGGGTGATTGTTGGCGTTTGAGGTGCAAGCAACGAGACTATGGCCGGTGTTGAGGTCGCGGTACTGGTTGATGTTGGTGGAATGATCGTCGGCGTATCTGTTGCCGTATTGGTTGGTGAGGGGGTATGGGTTGCCGTTTGCGTGTGTGTTGCACTCGGCGAGGGCGTATGCGTCGGAGTGTGGGTTGGAGTCGCCGTGGCGGGCATGGTATGGGTTGCGGTGGGAGTGTGGGTTAATGTCGGCAATGGTATAACCGTTTCAAGAGGCTGTTGGGCAATGGCTTCATTACAGCCGGTCAATAAAAATAGGAGCAAAAAAACAAGATAAATATGGTTTAACTTTTTCATTTCTTAAAATCTCTATGGAGCGCTGGTTCGATCAGCGGCTTTGGTTAGTAAATGTCATAATAAGGCCACATATTTCGGTAGCCTCAGCAAAAATCCTGACGCTAACGGAATCTTTGGGCGAGCAAGACTACAACAGATTTGGGGATTTAACGGATAAAAACCTCCCCGATAACGGACTGATTATATTCAAATTCGGTTAATTCGTGTCATCGAGAACCAATCCGTTTCTTCCAATTATCCGTTGTAGTCCTGTTGGTTCTATGGGATATTCCGTGCAAAACAATTCTTGATTTTTTAAGTAGAAAAAAATACTCTCGCGGAGACGCAAAGGCGCAGAGAAAAGCATAAAAACTCTGCGTTTCCGCGCCTCTGCGAGAATTTTACTACGAATGGAATTTTGCACGGAAACTCCTAGAGAGCCGTCCTGTTTTCTACTGAACCAAAGAAAAAGTTAGGGTGAGCAAAAATCTGTGTGTATTAGCCTTTATCCATGTCGTGATAACTCGCCGTTTGGTAAAACAATACCCATTCCAAGTGGTCAACACGATGTTGAAAATGGCGCGTCGGCTTCCTAGTCGACCGTTCAGCTAGTCGGCTTCCTAGTCGACGCGCCACAAATTCGTTACTTTTCAACATCAAACTGACTACTACATTTTGTTCAACTTAGTGAGGCGTTTGCATAGGTCGGCTGACCATGCCGGTGGTACAATCTGTTATCCCAACAATCAAGAAAATTAAGAAAATTTGCTTAAAATAGCCTGTGTTAACCTTAACCATAACCTCGTTTGATTGACATTACGCCATGAACTGGGAACCCAGGTTCCCAGTTGTTAAAAAATCTTAACTTCATCCTGAGCAATCTTCGGTAACCCCTTTATTGTAGCGACATTGCGAACGAACAAACTTTAGAGCAATCTCCCAATCTCATGAGGTAATGGGAACCAATCAGCCATATTTCATCAATGTCTGTAGCTCTTGAAATTGCTCAACTATGCAAACGCATGTAAGATAAGCGCGCGATGTCATAAAGGCAAATCTGACATCCAAGATTGTATATTACTTCATATAACAAATCTAAGGAGTTAGTACATAATGAGTATGATTGAACATGTTGTTGGGCGCGAGATTCTTGATTCTCGTGGTAACCCGACAGTAGAAGTTGAAATTCTGTTAGACGACGGCGCGTATGGTCGAGCCGCAGTACCATCTGGAGCCTCGACGGGTATTCACGAAGCATTAGAACTACGTGACGGTGATAAAGGTCGTTATTTAGGCAAAGGTGTTTCGCAAGCTGTAGAGAACGTCAACGAAGCGATTGCCAATGAAATCATTGGCCGTGATGCCCTTGACCAAGAAGGGATTGACGCAGTCTTATGCCAAATTGATGGTACCCCGAACAAAGGTAAACTAGGTGCAAACGCAGTGTTGGGCGTGAGCTTGGCTGTTTCTAAAGCCGCCGCCGAAAGCACCATGCAACCGTTGTACCGCTATTTAGGCGGAGTCAGCGCTCGCACCCTGCCTGTTCCCATGATGAACATCCTCAATGGTGGAGAGCATACTGGCTGGCAAACGACCGATTTTCAGGAATTTATGGTCATGCCCGTTGGCGCACCGACCTTCCGCGAAGGCTTACGCTGGGGAGCTGAGATTTATCATAACCTGAAGAAAGTGTTGAGCGGCAAAGGCTACAATACCAACACCGGTGACGAAGGTGGTTTTGCTCCGCCATTAAAAGGTGGGAACCAAGAAGCCCTCGATGTGATCATGGAAGCGATTCAAGCCGCTGGATATACCCCCGGCGAGCAGATCAAAATTGCTCTTGACCCAGCCACCTCTGAACTATTCAAAGATGGCAAATATCACTTGCCGATTGATGGCAAAGAATTAACCAGCGACCAAATGGTCGAGCTATGGGCTGGCTGGTGTGAACAATATCCGATCATCTCAATTGAAGATGGTTTGGCCGAAGATGACTGGGATGGTTGGGTGAATCTGACCGCCGCCTTGGGTGAAAAAGTTCAGTTGGTTGGTGATGATCTGTTGGTCACAAATGTGGAACGATTAGCCAAAGCGATTGACCTAAAAGCGGCTAATAGTATCCTCATTAAACTGAATCAAATCGGCTCTTTGAGCGAAACCATCGCCGCTATCGAAATGGCGAAACGAGCCGGTTGGACAGCCGTCACATCTCACCGCTCCGGCGAAACCGAAGATGTGACCATCGCTGATTTAGCTGTTGGTTTGAACACTGGTCAAATCAAAACTGGCGCACCGGCTCGCTCTGACCGTGTGGCAAAATACAACCAACTGCTTCGAATTGAAGATGAGTTGGGCGAAGTCGCTTACTACCCCGGCATGAACACGTTTTATAACGTGAGTTAATTGGGCTATACTTTTCGTCTCGGCCAAACACCTACCCGAACTACCAACGGTGTAGAGTCACCACACATTTGAGTATTATGACCGGAGTGGCACTCTACCCCTCCCAACCTCCCCCTGCTAGGGGGAGGAGCTATCGTCCTCGCCTGAAATTACACGCACGGACAAAACTTCCCTCCTTACAGAGGGGATTGAGGGGAGTAGAGCTTTTGTCAAACAAACAAGCCCGCAACCGATAAGGCTTTGGGGCTTTCAGTACCTCGATTTCAATATACTCGGTGACTCTACAAGCTACACTTTGAACAACAAAAAACACCGACAGATTATCGTCGGTGTTTTTTGTTGTTCAAAGTGTGTTGGGAGATTTATTTGGTTCTCTGGTAGATTCCGTGCAACTCGAAACTGTGCCCTGAATTAGATACTTTGATGGGGCAATCTTCCCGCAAGTTTTAAACTTGCGGGAAGATGATGACACCGATGATCAGCTTTCGAGGAAGATGGATGGATGGATTGTTTTCTTGACATAATTTTAGTTCAATCTTTCTTGAAAACAGGATTACAACGGATAATTGAAAGAAACAGATTGGTTCTCGATGGTTCTGAGCCAGCAAAGTTGAGCAGTAGGTCAGTCATTTTATCGACAGCCTTGATGTAGGAGATACATTGCGCTTTGTGGAGTCGCGTCAGTCTCTCAACCGCTTTGTTTTCCACCACAATTTCGCCGCCAATGAAAAGATCAAGCTCTTGCCAACCCACCCGATAGTTCTTGTAGGTGATTTCATGTTTATCCTGCCGAATGACTGATATACCCCGTTGTCGTACCTCCCCCATTTTGTAGCAAGAAAAAGCGAGGTGGAAAAGGTAGTGTGAAAAAGCGAAACCGGGGCAAACGTGGTCCTCAGAAACAGAAACGAGTTCAGTTGCTGACAGGGCTAAACGAGCCAAATCAGCGCCCAAACAGTTCGGTTTGGAGTAACAAGGCTGTTTCGGTGGCAGGTACAGGATTGAGTTGGATACAGCCAACCTCGATTACATCGCTGGTGGAGCGGGATGAGTTTGGCCGCGGTCAGATTATCTGGCGTTTGGATGATGGAGTATATGTCGCGGGGAGTGACCTGTGACCTGTGATCTGATGGTGCGGCGGTGGGGTGGTGAAAGGGATGAGTAGTATGCTTGCCAAATCAATTTTTCGTTGTCAATTTTATCTAAGCGTGCTATACTCGATATTAACTTCCTAGTTTGCATAAAATGACATTGAATCCTTCGATGGAATATTCGTCGTGACGGCTTCAGCCGTTACAAAAAACAGCCCACTGAAGTGGATAAAAGGAGAATCGACATGACAAGAAAAACACACCAACAAAACAAAGAACACGGCCTTGAAAAAGATGTACGCCGCTTACGGGGACAAATAACCCAAGCACGGGATAAGCGTGACAAAAAATGGGAACAACGTATCTTAACTCAATTGGGCCAACTGTATCAAAAGCATAAAGATTATAAGCAGGCGATTGATTACTATGAACAGGCTTTTCAGATTGACCAAGAAGATATCTACACCACATCAGGACTTGGTTCAGCTTTTTATGATATGGGAGAATATGACCTGGCCATTGAATGGTTTGAGTGGTTAAGTCCCATCATTCCCTTAATGAGTTTGAGCCGTGCCCACCGTGCGAAAGGCAACTATGACCGAGCCATTGAATATGCCGATTATGTTCTTAGGCAAAGGCCTGATGATCTCATTGCCATGAATGAGTTGGGGATTTTGTATCGTTTGAAAGGAAATTACACCCAATCCATTGACTGGTTTAAGAAAAGATTAGAGCTAGAGCCAAATGCTAAACAAGCTATAGATGGTTTGGGGATTACTTATCGGGAGAGGGGGCAGTATCAACAGGCGATTGAATGGTTTAAGAAAAATTTGGCTAATGACCCGAAAAACAAGCAGTCTATGGATGGTTTGGGAATTACCTATCGGGAGATGGGGGAATATCAACAGGCGATTGAATGGTTCAAAAAATACTTAAAAATAGCTCCTCGCGAGAAACAACCAATGGACGGTTTGGGGATTACCCATCGGGAGATGGGAGAGCATCAACAAGCAGTTGAATGGTTTAAGAAAAAACTGGCTATTTATCCGAAAGACAAACAGGCCATGAACGTCTTAGGGATTACCTATCGGGAGATGGCAACTTCGACAGACTCAGTTGACGAGGCGCAGGGGCATTATCAACAAGCGATTGAATGGTTTAAGAAAAATTTGGCTAATGACCCGAAAAACAAACATATCCTGAATGATTTGGGGATTACCTATCGGGAGATGGCAACTTCGACAGGCTCAGTTGACGAGGCGCAGGGGCATTATCAACAAGCCATTGAATGGTTTAAGAAAAATTTGATTTATAATCCGAAAAACAGGCATATCCTGAATGATTTGGGGATTACCTATCGGGAGATGGCAACTTCGACAGGCCTAGTTGACGAGGCGCAGGGGCATTATCAACAGGCAATTAAATGGTTTAAGAGAAATTTGGCTTTTAACCCGAAAAACAGACAGACCCTGAATGATTTGGGGATTACCTATCGGGAGATGGCAACTTCGACAGGCTCAGTTGACGAGGCGCAGGGGTACTATCAACAGGCGATTGATTGGTTTAAGAAAGAATTGGCTATTTATTCGAAAAACAAACAGGCTATGGACGGTTTGGGGATTACCTATCGGGAGATGGCAACTTCGACAGGCTCAGTTGACGAGGCGCAGGGGTATTATCAACAGGCCATTGATTGGTTTAAGAAGGAGTTAGATTTTTATCCCAACGATGAATATGCCTTAGCTGGTTTGAAAGCCACCTTTCAGCAAATCGTTGAGACCGGTATTGCCTGTCGAGAAAAGACGGATTATGAACAGGCGATTATCTGGTTTGAGCTGGTTTTAGAACATGAGAAGAATCACCATCAGGCCTGGTCTGAATTGCAAAAAACGGTTGACGACATGGGCCACACGCCCCATGCTATTGGTTATCTCAAAAAACGGTTGCTAAGAGATGTCCATGATGATTATGCCCGTTCAAAATTGGAGAGCATTACTAGTCAATATGAACAGGAAGGAAAACATCAGGAAGCCTTAGAGATTGCAAAGTCTTTACAAGAAGTACAATTGTATGCTAAAAAAGCATCGGTTAAGATAGAAACGCCAGATGAAAAGATAGCCCGATTGGAAGCGACAGTCCAACGTAAAGAGGCTGAACTGCTTCAATCACGGCAATTGGCCGCCATTGGCATGATGGCTTCGGGATTAGCCCATGAAGTGATGCAACCGTTGCAAATCATTCTCAGCACAACGCAAAACTGCCAAGAAGATATTAAGCAAGATTTGATTGACACGAATGGTATTTTGAACGATCTGGAAAAGATTACCAAAACGACCAAACGACTTGCTCATGTTGTCACCCATTTGCGGGCACTTTCTCGCGAAGCAGATATAACGATTGAAACAGTCAATCTCAACGCTATTGTGGAGTCCTCTTTGATGATGTTCCGACAGCAATTGAAGTCACATGGCATTATGATTGAGGAGCAGTTGGTCGAAAATTTACCATCTATCCAAGCTGATGAAGTCCAATTGGAGCAGATTCTCATCAATCTGATAACAAACGCCCGCGAGGCATTGAGTGAACAGGATGATAGGTTGTTGACTATTGCTACAGAGCAACAAAATGGTCTGGTTCAAATTCAGGTGTCCGATAACGGGCCTGGCATTGCCCCAGAGAAGTTGTCCCATGTTTTTGAACCGTTTTATAGCAGTAAAGAAAAAGGAGTGGGTTTAGGATTGTATATCTCCAAAGATATTGCTCAGGATTATGGGGGAACGATTTCTGTGGATAGTACCCCCAACATTGGCACTAAATTTACTATATCATTTCCAATTGATAAAAAGGAGTCTCAGTACCCGACAGAAAAGTTAGCCAAAACTAATTAACACAAAGTTTCACAGAGGAACACGGAGTTTCACAGAGAAAAAGCGATTTATTTTTTCCTCTGTGAAACTCCGTGCATCTCTGTGAAACTTTGTGTTCCTGTTTTAGCCTTTCCTAAACTACTTTGTCGGGTAGCAAGAAAAGGAGTAAGTAATCATGTATGAAGGCACTATTTTACTGGTAGATGATGAGCAGGAAATCACGGAAGAATTTAGTCGTAGCTTAAGACGAGCTGGTTATACGATTGAGGTAGCCCACAGTGGGGAGGAAGGTTGGCAGAAGTGCCAAGAGACCCGTTTTGATATGGTCATCACCGATTGGCGGATGGGACGAATGAGTGGTTTGCAACTGGCTCAGAAAATCAATGAGACTTATCCGGCCACCAGAGTGATTATCATTACCGCTTTTAATAGGAAATTTGAGAAGGAGTTGGACAGTGCTTTTTATTTGGCTGATTACTTGAAAAAGCCGGTTGATATTGATAACTTATTGAATAAAGTCAAAGGAGCTATGGCGCATAAAGAACGTTTGCCCTTGCCTGATGAAAATACATGTTTTTTGGAGGGGTTGACGGATGTCACAATTTTTCATGCCGCTATCAAACTCTTTGCCCCAACGTTGAGCAGAACCTTACAGTTACGCAGTGAACATGGCGCGGGCTACAATTGGGTTAAAGATAAAGTGATCGCGTGGGTATCTGATAGACGGCAGGCAAAAGTGGCTGGGATATTTGATAGCGATCTCGATGCTTTGGATGCTAAAAAGGAATTGGATGAATTTATACACAATAAGCCCAAAGCAAGAACTTTTAGCCTGAAAAAGTATACACCCTCTCATTTGCATGGAATATTCCAAAAGGGGATAAAGATACCTATATCTCTGGAAGAGATATATTCCCCTTCTATATTACAGCATGCTGAAACCCAAGGCTGGTTAGGACAGAGAGTGGATGTGACTGATTTTAACAAAGTGCCAGTGGACATATCATTTACACAACATTGCCAAGATAAAGGGCTGACATCAGAAGAATTGCTTTATGTGCTACATAGCGTGAAAGATGGCGATAAAAAAAGGAAACTGGTTCGATATATTATGGGACTGTCTCATGATGAGTTAAAAGATGCGCTTGCTGGTTTTCAACCAGTCATTCGGGCATTAGAGGAATATTTTCAGTAATCCGCACTCAAGGCAGAAACATGAACAGTCAACCAACCGTCTCATTTAAAATCGTTCTAAACACGGTCAAACAGTTATCATGCACAGACCAGAATGACGCTGAATATTGGGAATTGCACCCTGAACAGGAGATATTAGCCGACCTACAAACCGTATTTGATGAAGGCCCGAATAGTTCAACCGACAAGAAGTAGGCTACATCTAACGCATGAGCCAACCGACACTGTTGCTAGATACCGACTTTGAAACATGGTTGCACGACAAAGAAAAAGTGGGCCGGATGATGTTGAAAACGGCGCGTTGGTTTCCAGTCAACATGTCGGCTGGAAATCGACGCGCCGGAAACCGATTATTTTTGTAGTGGTCAGACTGATGTTGAAAATGGAGTGCAACGGGTTTAGCCGTTGCCAAAAGCAATGGCTGAACCCATTGCACTCCAACATCATCTTGACCACCACAGAAACCGATTACTTTTTAACATCAAGCTGACCACCACAATTAAATGCATAAAGCGAGGTAATCTCATGGCAAAACGAAGAAGTAAAGGCACGGGAAAAAGCAAAGTAAAAATCCTGACCAACTATCAAGATGAACGATTTGTGCCGTACCTTATGGGAGCGGAGACAAGAATTTTACAACTTGATACTACAAATACTCTAATCGATGGTCAGGTACGAGAAGCGTTAAAGACACTCATTAGGAGTTTGGAGCAAACCGACAGCTTTTATGCGGTCTTAAAAAGCATAAAAGATGTTCAACAATCTACAACAACCATTGAGGTAGAACTGACCACAGTCATTATCGAAGGGTTGGCAGAGGCATTTGACGATTACGGTCAGCTATCAGCTGTCGATACTATCGGAGTACTAAAAGTAATCAATCGTTCGATTGGTAACATGACAAAGGGTCTAAATGGACGAGGCTATTTGACTTTTTTACGTGGTTTTATGAGCAGGAGTGGTATCGAACCCCGCCCTCTGACCGTTGCAGAACAAAAAATGGCCGGTTTGTTTGAAAATGATAAGGAAGCATTGGAAGATATACAACACAGACAAACCACACGGTACAGTTAGATGATTCCGATTGATCTTGAAGAAAATATATCTAACTTAGCCGGTGGTGAGCAGGCTTACCTGAATGATACCAAGGTTCAGGAGGAACTATTTCGTATTGGACAAGAGGGTTTTATCAAAAAGGGGCGTGGAGTAGTAGTGGTTGATATACGCCGCTTTACCAAAAATGTGGTGCGAATTTACTACCTGTCAGCGATTCAGCATGATGATGGGTTGCCTGAAATCTGGTCTGACCATGAAATGGCCGAGATTTGTCAACGTTATAACTCCGATACAGAGGTTATTGTGTTCGTTTATTTTGGTGAGAAATCTCCAAAAAATGATTGTTATAAATTAGCAACAAATAATGAATAAGAAATCGAGATTAAATAAGTTGTGCGTTTGATTAACGACGCGTCGACTTCTAGCCGGCGGTCAAAATGTACAATTTGTTTAGTCTCGACTCATAAGGTTGGTAGACCCTATGTTAGACAAAATTGATTTAACCAAAAAAATTAAAAAAAAGCAGTATAAGGCATTGCTTCCAGATTTGCGGAACCGCTTATTTCAGTTACAATATGCTACTCAAGAGGCAGACATACCAGTTATGCTGGTATTTGAGGGGTGGGATTTAGCTGGTAAAGGCGATTATATTCAACGTTTAACTACCCGCCTTGACCCACGCGGCTTCAAACTCTATCCAATTCGTCCGGTACGAACCTTCGAGAAAAAACGCCCTTGGTTGTGGCGCTTTTGGAATCGGATTCCGGCTCAAGGAGAATGGGGCATTTTTGACCGCTCATGGTATGGCCGAGTATTGGTCGAGCGAATGGAGAATGTTGTTCCCAAAGCAGAATGGTCACGGGCTTATCGCGATATTGTTGATTTTGAGCGTACCTTAGCTGATGATGGGTATTTGATCGTTAAATTTTTCCTCCATATTAGTAGTCAAGAACAACGTGAACGCATTAAAGAATTGAGTGAGGATCCACTAACTGCTTGGCGGGTTAAACCAGAGGATACTAAGCGGAACAAACAGTATAACCAGTGGGTTTATGCGTATGAAGAGATGTTTGAACATACCGATACCGAATGGGGTACTTGGACAATCGTTGAGGCTACCGATGCTCAGTATGCTCGGATAAAGATATTTCGGACGCTGATTAGCGCCTTAGAGGAGCGATTAGGGGAAGTAAATATGATGCCTGATAAATTGTAGTTGTATCGTACAAATTATTGGTTTTACAAAAACTGTGGTGGTCAAGATGATGTTGAAAAAGGAGTGCAATAGCTTCTCAGTTATTGCCAGCAAAAGCAAGAAGCTTTCGCACTCCTTTATTCCCGAACAACTCTATTATCATCAAAATACTAAAATAGGATAAAATTCATGTTAGACACCGTTGATTTATCATTATCACTAACCAAAAAAGATTATAGTGAAGCGCTTATTAAGCAACAGGTCGCCATGCGCGCGCTTGGGTATCAGGTGTATGTCCAGCAACGCCCGGTGGTGCTGGTTTATGAAGGATGGGATGCGTCAGGTAAGGGCGGTAACATCAAGCGCGTGACCCAACGGCTTGACCCACGAGGGTATGTTGTCCACTCGATTGCCGCTCCGAAAGGAGATGATGCGAATCGGCATTACCTGTATCGGTTTTGGCGACGTGTTCCAGAGACCGGCCAAATCGGTATTTTTGATCGTAGCTGGTATGGTCGAGTGTTAGTTGAGCGAGTAGAAGGGTTTGCGACGGAGACAGAATGGAAACGCGCTTATCGGGAGATTAATCATTTTGAGCGCCAATTGGCAGATTTTGGGACTATCATTTTTAAATTTTGGGTACACATCAACCAAGATGAACAGTTACGTCGCTTTGAGGCCCGAGCCGTAAACGTACTAAAAAAATGGAAGTTAACCGAAGAGGATTGGCGTAATCGAGAAAAATGGGACGAGTATGAAGCCGCGGTTAATGATATGCTGGTTAAAACCAGTACTGTCACCGCGCCTTGGACTGTTGTAGAAGGCAACTGCAAACGATATGCTCGGATTAAGGTATTAAAAACATTGGTAAAGCAACTAAGTAAGGAGTTAAATTATGATCCGTTTACAGAAGTATTTGAAACAAATAAAGGTAAAAAGAAAAAATAAATGAGTTCTTCTTTAACGATCATTGGCGGTGGTTTAGCTGGATGTGAGGCGGCTTGGCAAGCGGCACAACAGGGAATATCGGTTCAACTTTACGAGATGCGTCCGGTGCGACAAACGCCTGCCCATGTAACCGACAATCTGGCCGAGTTGGTTTGCAGTAATTCGTTAGGAAGTGACTTACCCGACCGAGCGCCGGGTCTCCTCAAAGCCGAACTCCGCCGCTTTGGTTCGTTGATTTTGGCCGCCGCCGCCGAATCAGCCGTGCCAGCCGGAGGAGCTTTGGCTGTTGATCGAGAACGATTCGCCGAAATCGTCACCGAACGAATTGGCTCCCATGCCCACATCATGCTCAAGCGAGAGGAGATGACTCATATACCCGATACGCCGACCATTATCGCTAGTGGGCCACTCACCTCTGATGCCTTAACTGAACAGATTGCTGAATTGTCGGGCCATGAGCATCTTTATTTTTATGATGCCCTGTCGCCAATTGTAGAGGTCGATTCGATTAACATGGATATCGCCTATCGGGCTAATCGGTACGGCAAAGGTCAGCGGAGTGACGGTGATTATATCAATTGCCCTTTGGATGCGGAGCAGTATCAACGGTTGGTTACCGAGCTACGAGAGGCCGAACAGATCACCCTGAAAAAGTTTGAACAGGAAGATGAGCATTTTTTTGAGATGTGTTTGCCAGTTGAGGTGTTAGCCAAACGGGGTGACAAAGCCTTGGCCTTTGGCCCGATGCGCCCCGTCGGTTTGATTAACCCTCACACTGGTAAACGTCCTCATGCGGTGTTACAACTACGACAGGATAACTTGGCCGATACGTTATATAATCTGGTCGGTTTCCAAACTAATCTACGTTGGGGCGAACAACAACGAGTCCTCCGGTTAATTCCGGGACTAGAAAATGCCACTTTTATGCGTTATGGTATGATGCACCGCAACACCTATATCAACTCGCCGACTCTGCTCAAACCGACCATGCAGTTCCATAATCGGCCTGATTTATTTTTTGCCGGGCAGATTATCGGTGTTGAGGGGTACGTGGGTAACGCCGCTACCGGTGCATTAGCAGGAACCAATGCCGCGAGGGTGATGCAGGGTCAAGCACCGATTGTATTACCCCTAACCAGCATGCTCGGCGCGTTATGCCATTATGTAACCCATGCTGAGGCTAAGAATTTTCAACCCATGAAGGCCAACTTTGGACTCATGCCCCCCTTTGAGCCAAAAATTCGCAACAAACGGGCACGGTATCAAGCTTATGCTGACCGTGCCTTGCGTGATTTTGAGGCAGTACTCAAAGATATGAACCACATTACCACATAAAAGAGCTTAACCATGAAAATTCGTTTGTTAATCTTATTGAGTGTTTCTCTTGCCGCCCTGTTTCTCAATATCCCACAAAACTCATCGGCGCAGACCTACAATCAAACCTTTTATATTAGACCTCCTGGAGAGCAATATGGCACTGGCGATGGTTCCGATTGGACCAATGCCCTCTCCGACTTGCCGGATGAGTTAGTGCGGGGGGCAAAGTATTACATGGCTTCTGGGATATATGACGCGGGATCACCCGATTCTTACCATGTTTTTGACGAGGCAGAACAGGATGATCTCTATATCGGTGTCATCAAGGCTACGGCGGATGATCATGGAACTGATACGGGCTGGGAGGATTCCTTTGGACAGGGGCTGGCTCAACTGGGGACGATTCAGTTTATCAGTGGTTACTTTGAAATTGATGGACAGACCGGCTCCGGTACTCAAGGACATGGGT
Source organism: Anaerolineales bacterium HSG25 (assembly GCA_030377865.1). Lineage (GTDB taxonomy): Bacteria > Chloroflexota > Anaerolineae > 4572-78 > J111 > JAUCGB01. The sequence continues at coordinate 22,421 of JAUCGA010000003.1, forward strand.
TCAAACTGTACACCACAGATTGCAAGGAGGGGAAGAAAATCATCTACTTCCCTTGGAACTCGACCTCAAGTTATATAGAGTTGAAACATATCGACATGGGACTTTGCGGGCCAACCACATACACCGATCCCCAAGATATTATCTATTCGGTCAATGCTGTTTCCAATATCATAATCTCGGATTGTTACATCCACGACGCGAACCGTGCTTTTATCATGATGATTAGTTGGAGCGATGTTCTACTTGAAAACAACTATTTTGCCAGAAGTGGGAACCAAGAGGAATCCCATTCATTGGGCATGAGGTCGGTGTCGAATGTGACCATCAGAAACAATGTTTTTGAGGATGCAAAAAGCAGTTATCTCAATCTGAGAGAGATAGTTGATGTGTACATCTATTCAAATGTTTTCAAAAGAAGCGCGAATGGGGATTGGGAGGTGTACGCGGTCATTGACAATTATGACACTGCGACTAATGTTCTTATCTACAATAACACCATTTACAACCTTCAAGGGTTAAATGCTGGGGTTCGAATTGTGGGAACCTTGGACAATGTTCAGGTCTATAACAATTTATGGGCCAGCAGTAGAGCCAACCAAATTCAGTTATCGGGAACCCATGATTATAACGCATTCCACGATAACTGGCGGGTAGATGATAATGGCGACCTGCTCTATAGCCTTGATGAAAGAATGGTTGATGATAATGCCGAGGATAATATCCAGGTTATCACGGACAACCCATTTGTAGCGCCGGATGACGGGGATTTTCGACTGGCTTTTGCTACAAATCCCGGATTGACCTTGCTGGCTCCCTTCGACTATGATCCTGATTCCGTTACAAGAGGAGAGGACGGTACATGGGATCGTGGCGTGTATGAGTTCAGCCTGACTACCCCTACTGCGACCACGGCTCCAGAGGATACCGCGACTCCTACAGCAACTATATCCCCAGTAGAAACAGCGACTCCTGTGAGTACACCTGTTTTTCGAGCTTACCTGCCGATAATTATACGGCAATGATGCGATTTGTTAGGACAATTAGTCATGTCTACGGCTCTATGAGCAGTTGACGAATCTCCATCCACTGCTCACTCGGTGAATCGAGTAAGCCCCAACCAAACCGTCCCCACGGAGTAACAACCATATACTGATTGTCGAACCATATCACCAAACCCAAGGGGCCACGAGGCGGTGTGTTACAGGCAAGGATGAGTTGCTCATCTACCCAAAATCGGGCTGTTTTTATGCCCCACTCTAGGCTGTAGGTGTGCCATGTTGTCATTTCAACGGGAATTACACGTTCATTAACGTTAATGGCTCGTTGGGCAATCGGCCAACAAAGCCGGTACAACGGAGATAGATTCATGAGAGGAATAGCAAGCGGAGCGGTGGGGAGTAGAGCGAAAAAAGGCCAACGTAAGGCATCTAAAGTACCAACTTTCCAGCCATACCCTGAGACGTTACGGTCTAACTTCATATTTGAGGGGGAGGAGCTATAAAAAAACCAGATGACCCGAGGCGGAGCAGGTCGTCGCCAGTCGGTCATCATAAACGGATCATTCCAAAACCCAAATCCAGCGGTGCCGTGAAGCTCATCTGTTGAATGAGAAAAACGAGCCTGAACCGTTAGCCTTAATGGTGGCGACCAAAGAAAATCAGCCCGTTGAAAGGTTTGATAGTCATCTAACTGGGCGTTACTATATTGGCTAGAACTAGGATGATGGTTGTTAAAACGCAGGCAAGAATCGACAACATCTAAGCTGGCATTACCTCGGACAAAGGTTTTCCACGGCAAATCAAAGGTAGCATCCGCCGAAAAATAGTCAAATTTTACCATGTAATCTTAAAACCAGTAAACTCATTGGTAGGGGCACGGTAATCGACTTCTACATTATCAACCTGAGCCGATGTTGGCCCCATATAACACCACGCAATAATCTCATGGATTGCCTGAGATTCTCCTTCAAATAATGCCTCGACTCGACCATCGCTTAAATTCCGTACCCAACCGGTTAAATCATAGGTTTGAGCCTCACGTTGGGTATGCCATCTAAAACTAACTCCTTGTACCCGACCCGACACCATCACATGAACTTGTAATTTTTCTAAGTTTTCCATATCATCACCTCTCCAGATAGACTCCGTTCCATTCTACCATGCTCATAAGGTCACGTCAATCATTGACCCAAACAAAAAGTGCGATTATCTACGAAACGCTTCTCCAAAAAGGGTTATTTACGGGCATCAAAACTAGATGTCATCAACTTGTATAACAGCTATACAACTCTAAAGGTTGCTTCAGTAAATAGATACCGAATCATGTTCCTACGAAATGTTATTACCATCGTCGCCAAAAACTCACTATTTAACGGTATTGGCAAGCTTAGTATCAAAATTATCTCTTTTGCGTTTACCATCTTTATCGTTCGTTGGTTGGGTGACAAAGGGTATGGGCAATATGTTTTAATCTGGTCTTATGTCGCTATCTTTTCGATGTTGTCTGACGCGGGATTGGGCATGTATGCCATTCGAGAAATCGCCAAGCGCACCGTCGGACATGAGTATCTCATGGCGAATATCATTATAATTCGTCTATTTTTGGCAATAATTACAATAGGTTTGACCTATGGAACAGCCTTTTATCTGGGATATTCAGACCAATTTTTACTCAACCTATTTTTGGCTAGTTTGATATTATTAATTTATGCGATACAAGACCCCTTTGATACAGTTTTGCAGGCTAATGAGCGATTCGATATCTCGGCCATTTCGGTAATATGTGGTCAGTTACTGTTCGTCGGCGTGGGGGGGATTTTATTATTCCTCGGTTGGCATATTACCGGATTGATTATCGCCGCATTGCTGAATATTACACTAACGGCTTGGCTGGCTTGGTTTTTAATGAATGGATGCCGTCGTCATTTACGGTGGCAATTAAAACCGACACATTGGTTTACTTTTCTCAAAGCCGCTTTTCCATTTGGCATGATCAAATTGTGGTTAAGCTGGGCCTTAAAAATAGATCTTATTATTTTAGCATGGTACTGGCCTGATGAGACCGTCGGCTGGTATGGAGCCGCTTATGCCCTTGTATCTGGGGCACTGGTGGTTGGGGGTTCCATTAATAGTGCCTTCTATCCGACCCTAAGCCGACAATATAGTCGCGACCACACGATGATGCCACAAATCTATGGTTTTGGGCTTAAATATCTACTTATTATTGGTCTACCGATTTCAGGATTACTTTTCGTGGGGCATACAGAAATCGTTGACCTGTTTTTTGGCACTGAATTTGCTCCCGCGGCCATCCCCTTAGCAATTCTAATATGGGTTGTTCCCTTGACTTTCGTTACTGAATTTCTACGATATATCTTATTGATTAAAAATCAGGAGCGAATTGCAGTTTACGCACTAAGCGGTACCGTGTTGACAAGTATCTTGTTGAATTTATGGTTTATTCCCACTTATGGACTTATCGCGGCCTCACTGATTGTCGTCATTGCGGAGACAACACTTTTAGGGCTGTATAGCTGGCATCTCAAAACAGACCTACAGACGATTGACCTAGCCAACGTGGCGATTAAACCCATCGTAGCCATTGTTTTGACGATGGTTGCGCTTTACAATCTGCCATCTTGGAATATTATTTTGCAATTTTTTATCGGCAGTTCAATTTATTTAGCTTTAATCCGGTTATTCGGAGTCATTTCCTCATACGAGTATGAACTACTCGTTTCGGAACTATTTAAACATGTAAAAGGTAAAGAAATCGTGTCAAGCAGAAAAAGAACTACATCACCACTGGTCAGTATATTCATCCCAGCTTATAATGCAGGGCATTTCCTTGGTCAAACGATAAACAGCGTCTTAAACCAAACTTATTCAAATTACGAGCTAATCATTGTTAATGATGGGTCAACAGATGACAGTAATGCCATTTTGGCTCACTATGAATCCCATCCGCAGGTACAGATTTATCATAACCCGACCAATGTCGGCATGGCCGCCAACTGGAATATTGCCCTAAACTATTGCCGTGGTGAGTTAATTGCCAAGTTGGATGCCGACGACTATTATGAGCCAACCTATCTTGATGAAGTGGTCGCCATGTTTCAAAAAGAGAGCGAGATAGGTTTAGTGTTTACGGGAGTCAACCTGCTTTATCCTGATGGTCGATTTGAGCCGGAAATGCAATATTTATCGAGTTGGGTGCGGAATCGTGAGGCATTTTTACCGGAACTGTTGCGACTGTGTGTCATTCGCTCACCCACGGTTTGTGTACGACGAAACTGTTATGACGAGCTGGGCAATTTTGATGAACAAATGCGCCTCCATACCGATTGGGAGATGTGGGTCAGAATCGCGGCCAACTATAAAGTCGGTTACATCAGCCATTTGTTAGCCAATTATCGCATGAATTATGGTGATAACTGTACCGCCCAAGCACCGCTTGATGGTCGAAGCATGGCCGATTTGCGCCATTGGCTGACCCGACTCAAACAAGAGACTCTACCCTATCTGCTGACACAACCGGAGGAGGCCGAGTTCCGATGGGGAATTTACGAAATGGAGATGCACTTTGCTGGCATGGCCGCATACTATCATCAAACCAGTAATATGCCTGAACAGTATGCCAACTTTGCCGAAGAGGTGTTGCATGACCTGCCCACCACTAACGATTTGGTTCGAATGCGCTCAGTTTATTTGAGCCTTCATCAAGGTATATGCGCCTTTCGTGAAAAACAACTATCAGAAGCCCGCCAATATTTTCTGAGTGCGATTCGACAAGGTCCTATGTATTGCCGCGCTCCTTGGATATGGAGCAAGCTACTGTTGACCTTTTTAGGTCGTACTAAATGGGGTTTTCTGTACAAATGAGTATCACCCTGTCGATTATCACCCCCTCCTACAACCAAGTCGATTTTTTGCCGACCACCATTGCCAGTGTACTTGAACAGAGCTATCCGGCCTTAGAGTATTTCATTGTTGATGGTGGTTCAACCGATGGCACGGTAGATATTTTACAGCAATATGTCCCTTCAGGTTGGGACAAAAAACCAGATAATCCCCATAATATTCGCTGGATTTCCGAGCCAGATCATGGTCAGGCAGAGGCGATTAATAAAGGGTTCAGACGGACAACAGGTGAGATTATCGGCTGGCTCAATTCGGACGATATTTATCTGCCCGAATCCTTTGAACGGGTAGCGACCTTTTTTCAGAACTACCCCCATGTTGATGTAGTTTACGGTGACTACCATTTGATAGATGAGCATGACCAGATAATTCTTCGCAAAAAAGAGATTCCGTTCGATTACAACATTCTTTTATACGGCTTGGATTATATCAGCCAACCCACCGTTTTTTTTCGACGTGCCATGCTTGAGCAGGTCGGCTATCTTGATGAGCAGTTAAACTATGGCCTAGATTGGGATTATTGGCTCCGTTTAGCTCAACATGGTGCTACATTTCAACATGTTCCCCACTATTTAGCCGCCACTCGGTTGCATGGCACAGCTAAAACCGTGGTCGCACCTCCTGCCATGTATGCCGAGCATGAGAAAATTCGGAACCGTTATTGGAATAAACATCGGTTTCAATCCTCGACTTGGCAGAGAATTTATGCCAGTGTGCTAAACAAACAATATCGCCTTAAGCGACAATTACTCAAAATCGGGTTACGACGCACTATCGACTTTCCACCCAGTCATTGGGTCATGGCTCGTCAATAATGAGGTAATACAATGCCTGATCACTCCTTAACGCCCGACCAAGTATTACAAGACATTAAAACTGAACTTAATCGACCAGCCATAACGGAGCCAGCACTAGTAAGCAACATTAAGTACACCCGACAGCTACAACAACAGTTCCGACAAACGCCAGTCATTGGAGCATTAGTCAGGTTGAAGCGAGTTTTTTACAGCCTAGTTCATTCTACTTTTTCACAGCAATATGATATCAATGATAGTTTGCTCAATTTGATTGAGGATATCTATAATGAACTCAACCAATCTCAAGCCATCCGAGACCAGAAAATGACTGCACTTCAAGTAGAAACTTTGCAACAGGCAACGTATACCGGAAAATTGGGCAACAAACAACCTACTTCACCTGAAACGCCGGTTATTCCTAGATCAAAATAATTTTCAACCGCTAACCGAGCTGACCTATGAAAACCTATGAAACAACGCCTCTACGAATTTGCTTGTTAAGCAACAACTATCCACCCGACAATATCGAAGGCGTTGCTCGGCATACCCATACGATGGCAATAGGATTGGCTAAATTGGGGCATGAAATACATGTAATTAAAGCAGGCAAATCAGATTGCGACACTTTTCATGATAATGTCTACGTTCATGAAGTACAACATGCACAACGACGTTACTCAAATTACATCAAAAACGGTTATCGTAATATCGCTTATCGTCTCAATTATAGTCATAAAATTTATGAGTTGGTGCAATCATTGAGTATTAACCACCAAATTCAAGTTGTTGATTCGCCTTTATGGCTATTGGAGGGACTTGTTACGGCTGTGGCCAATGAGATACCGGTGGTGATTCGTCTGGCAACAGGAATGCGACAAATTGTCGATATTAACAAACAGACAGCTTTTGAGACTCGCCTGATTAGTGATTTAGAAACAGAATTTTTAGAACTGTGTCACGGTTTCAGTGCTAATTCAAACGCCACCATTCAGACCTTGAAAAAGGTTTACGGTGTTGATTTTTATTCAAAACCCCATCGGGTGATTTATCATGGTATTGTACCGGCCCCGGCTGAGGATGTTTATTCATTATCAGAAAATCCGAGTATAGAGCCGATTATCTTATATTTAGGTCGATTGGAAAAACGTAAAGGGATTCCTGACTTGTTTGCGGCCATTCCTTATGTTTTACAAGAATTTCCAAAGGCTCAATTTTGGCTGGCGGGTCAAGATAACAGTGACAACGATGGTTTTCGAAAAACTCATGGGCTGGATTATCCCACCTATTTCACTAAGAAATATCCTCAATGTGTGAATAATGTTAAATTTATAGGCTTTGTTCCAGACAATCAACTAAAAAAGTTATTTCAGATATGTAACCTTTTTGTAGCTCCTTCTCTTTATGAGTCGTTTGGACTAATATACATAGAGGCAATGAATTATGGCCGACCGGTAATTGGCTGTAATGTAGGTGGGCCAACTGAAATTATTGTGGATGGTGAAACAGGTTATCTGGTTCCGCCTAAGTCCCCCCAGATATTGGCCCACGCCATTATCAAAATGTTGAGCAATCCCAGACAAATGTGCCAGATGGGGCAGGCTGGGCGACAACGGCTTCTTAGTATGTTTACTTATATTAAGATGGCAGAGGAATTTGTTGAGTTTTATCAGGATTTATCTAATTAATTTTTGTCTATATTTTTTGAATATATGTCACTCCTTGTATCAATCATCATTCGGGCCAGAGACGAAGCCGCAGCACTCAAGCGCCTATTACCTATATTGACTGAACAAAAAGTCGATTTTGACTTTGAAATTTGGATACTGGATAATGAGTCTCGAGACGAAACAACCACAATCGCTCAATCATTTTCCACCCATTTGCATACCATTCCCCGTAACGAGTTTGATTATGCCACCGTCTTAAATTTGAGTGCAAAATTGGCCCAAGGGTCATTTGTAGTCAACCTCTCCGCCCATTGTTTTCCACAAGATGAGTTTTGGCTGACCAATTTGATTGACCCACTACGTCATAACTCCAAAGTTATAGCAACTTATGGACGACAATGGTTCAATCCACAAACAAGCCCCTATACCGCTGAGGGCAATGATTATTTTTTTCCACCTACTCGCCAACAGGTTCAAATTGTAGCTTTCTCAAATTCTAATGCCGCTATTCGTAAATCAGCTATTTTAAGACACCCTTTTAACCCGTATATCAAAATTTTTGAAGATCATCTGTTTTACCTAGAACTTTCACCCCATTCTCTATTTGAGTATGTCCCTGAATCGCTAGTACATCACGAACATAATGATTTTGGATTAAGATACAATCTCAAACGGTGGTCTTTGGAAGGCTGGGCTTTTTACTTTATCTTAAAACAGCGTGGATTTATTTCTCCCTTTAAAACAGATCGATTCTTTCAACTCAGAGAGTTAATGGGATATATTCTCTTGACAGGTAAACTATGCCGATCTAAACGTTGTAAAGCTGGTTTGGCCGCCCTTCCCCTTCATTTATTACGTGAGATTATGTGGGCCTATGGTTGGCTACAAGGATGGTCAGCACATTCACAAATTGCCAAACAGGATCAAGAATTCTTACGTCAAATACGAACGTCATGAAAATAGTACTCTGCACTCACAGATTTTTACCCCGTTTTACAGGAGGTGTTGAAATTTACACGCTCCGTCTCGCTCATGCTCTTCAAAAACAGGAACATACTGTTTATATTTTAACAGGAGAACCAACAGCAAGAAAAAATTTGACAGTTACTGTAAAAGAAGACGATTATAAAGGCACGTCTGTTCTTCGCCTACAGTATGATTATGAGTACCGCTCTATTATTCATCGAGCCAGTTATAACGACCCTTTGATTACGGCTCAGATTAGAGCCATATTACAAAGGCTACAGCCAGACATCGTCCATGCTACCAGCTTTTCTTTGTTGATGGCCGGGACAATTGAAGCTACTTCAAGCCTGAATTTACCTATCATATATACTGCCACTGATTTTGTGTTGACCTGTCGGAGAGGGATTTACTTAAAAAAGGACAATAGTATTTGTACAGAAAAGGAGGAGGTAGCACGCTGTACAGCATGCATGGGGCCTCAAACTCAGCTAGAAAAGTTGTTAACTCGGGTCTGGCAATTGACTCCCCAACGTTTATCTCATCCACTTTTATCGCAAATAGAGCAACTTATTGGCAAAAAAGCCGATTTTGTCCATGCCACACCAAGCATTCAGCACAGGTTAAATTATTTACCGGCATTGAGGCAAAAAATAGAACGTATCATTGCCCCTTCTACCTATATGCGAGATATGTTTGTTTTAAATGGGTTTTCACCCCATAAGATCATTATTTCACCCTATGGGGTGGAGATGCCCATGGTTAATTTCAAAAAAACACACTCTGCGAAGTTAAGATTCGGTTTTATTGGGCGGATTACGTTTATTAAGGGGATACATCTTTTGCTAGAGGCTTTTATTCGTTTACCTGAACCAGATCGGGTACAATTGACTATTTATGGGAGTGCAGACGTAAAATCTGGACGATATGTACGAGCTTTGCAAGATAAGGCTAATCAACAGTCCAACATTAACTTTGCTGGATTTATAAATAATGAGAACATCAGTCAATTATATAGCCAGTTAGACATTTTGATTGTTCCCTCAATTTGGCCTGAAAACAGTCCCATCACTATTTTAGAGGCTCAAGCCCACAACATTCCAATCATTGCCAGTGATGTCAAAGGAATTGCTGATTTAGTGCAACATGAGGTAAATGGATTAATCTTTGCCAATCACGATATTGATGGTTTGACCTCACAAATAACTCGTTGCCTAGATTCACCTGATTTGGTGGCCCGTCTGTCCGGTAAAAGTGGCTTGATAAAGTTTATACAAGAGGATGTCGAGAGTGTACTCAAAGTGTATAAGGAGGTTTTAGCCACAAAGTCTTGAGTTAATATGTAGAATAAATTTGTCCCAACTCGGTCATTCCATTGTCATCTATTAAGATACATTTATGATCACCTTGATAGGAGGATGCCTTCCGATTGGAATACCAGGCATATCGAGCAATCCAGTCCGTTTCGTTAAACCATTGTGTTATTTCTCGCATTATGGTTTTGTCGCTCTCGCTTGAATTATCAGTCAAACATCCCCCATACTCAAGTACCCAAATTGGCACATCATACCCATGTTGCAACGCTTCGTTACGTCGCTGAGTCAAAAAATTCTTCATACCATCTACATTGTAACAATTCGGGTTATTTGTACAACCATATATATTCCAACCAATAGCATCAAATCGAGGATCATGTCCATATTTATTTCTATATGCATCAACCATTAGCCAAAGCCATTGGTTCCCTTCTTCTGGATGGGGTTCATACGGGGTAGGGGAAACAAGTTTAACCCCGGCAGTATCGGCAGCATCTTCAATTTGCTTCCACAATTCGGCTCCCTGTTCTGGTGACATGTTCCCACGTATAGAACGATTAGCCTCGCTAAAACCTATCAACCAGCCGGAGGCTTTAGCATATTCAATCGCACCTGAAAGATATTGCATCCCATCGGCTGTTGCGATAAGTGGTACATATTTTGCTATATCTCCACACGTATCATCCGGCCAAGGAGCCCAATTTAAGTACCAAGAGGCCCTTAACGTATTCATATCATCACATGCAGGTGGAGCTTTAACAGCCAATCCCTTTTTAGAACTAGCATCCCCTACGTTTGGAGCCGCAACGAGAGGTTCAGGAGTAGGGGTTGCGCTGGATAAAGGGGCAAGAGTGGAAGTAGCGCTAGATGAGGGATCAGGAGTATTATCATTGGATAAGGAGTCTGGAGTGGAAGTAGCACTAGATGAGGGATCAGGAGTATTATCGTTGGATAATGGGTCTGGAGTGGAAGTAGAGCTAGATAAAGGATCAGGTGTGTTATCGTTGGACAAGGGGTCTGGAGTGGAAGTAGAGCTAGATAAGGGGTCAGGAGTAACGTTGGATAAGGGGTCAGGAGTATCGCTGGATAAGGGGTCAGGAGTATCGTTGGATAAGGGGTTTGGTGGAGTATCGCTGGATAAGGGGTTTGGTGGAGTATCACTGGACGACAAAGGATCAGGAGCGGAAGTAGTGCTAGATAAAGAGGCAGGTGTGAGTGTATCGGTGGATAAGGGAGTACTGGTAGGAGAAATGATCGATGAGTCGTTTTTTGTGGGAACAGCTTCTGAAGTCTGAGAGTTGGAGGGATTAATTTCAGGAGTATCAACAGATTGGGCTTGCACATCTGTTGATACTGTCAATGTCCTCCTAATAGTCACAATTTGTCTGGCAGGAGTAGGTGTAACCTGAGATATCCAAAGTTTATTGGTTATACTACAAGCCAAAAGTGGTAAAATCAACAATTGAAGTAGAAAAAATCGGTTCATGGCACAAAAATCCCTCAAATTTATATAATATAATATAACAGTATCAATAGATAGGGTAATCACCTAATAACTTTGATAAATTCGTCCCAGTTCAGTTAATGAACCATTGTCATCTATTAAGATACATTTATGATCACCCTGATAGGAGGATGCCTTTCGGTTAGAATACCAAGCGTATCGGCTTATCCAGTCGGTATCGTTAAACCATTGTGTTATTTCTTGCATTACCGCCTTGTCGCTCTCGCCTGAATTATCAGTCAAACAGCCTCCATACTCAAGCACCCATATTGGAACATTATACCCTCTTTGTATTGCTTCGTTATGCCGGTCAGTTAAAAAATTTTTCATGCCATTTATATCGTAACAGTTAGGATTGTTGGTACAACCATAGATATTCCAACTAATAGCATCAAAGCGAGGATCATGTCCATATTTATTTCTATACGCATCAACCATTAGCCAAAGCCATTGGTTTCCTTCTTCTGGATTAGGTTCATACGGAGTAGGAGAAACCAGTTTAACATTGGCTACATCAGCTACATCTTCAATTTGCTTCCACAATTCGGCTCCCTGCTCTGGCGACATATTCCCACGTATCGGACGGTTAGCTTCACTAAAGCCTATTAGCCAGCCGGAGACTTTGGCATATTCAATCGCACCTGAAAGATATTGCATCCCATCGGCTGTTGCGATGAGTGGTACAAATTTCGCCTTACCCGCATCCCCACACGTATCATCTGGCCAAGGGGCCCAATTTAAGTACCAAGAGGCCCTTAATGTATTCATATCGTCACATGCAGGTGGAGCTTTAACAGCCAATCCTTTTTTGGGATTAATGTATGACTTAACAGTTATGGGTAAGTATACGGTGTAAGCGTTAGTGTTAATGAGACTCAAATTATTTACATCATTCCACCTTTGTTCTGACGGTTTGGTAAATTTGTTTTCCTCACTTATGGGTTGGGCCGAAACTAATGTTATGTATCCAAAAAATAACACCATAGAAACGGAAAAAATTACTAAGAAAAAAGACATTATCTTACTCATAAAAACATCTCCTTTAAAAACTCAGATTCTATCTTGATATTAGTATGAAGTTGGCTAAAACACAAATTGTATCTGAGATCCGAATAGAGAATCACCAAATATACAGTATCCACAAAAATTCCAAAATGATTGATTGAGAAAAATAAAAAAACTATCTCCAAATTACCAAATTATGTTGAAAGATGTTATACTTTAGTTTAACTCACTAAAACTACTAAATGTAGTGAATTAAAGTTATCGGAAACAAAGTCATTTTTTTCTGGTTAGCGAACTAAATGGAAGTAATGTATATGACCGACTATTCAATTCTCTATGGTGTCCTCTCTTTCATAACTATTTTTCTCTCATCTTTAATTATAACTCGTATCTCAAAACCTGCGAATTTTGTTGAGGCCGTTTTATTGTGCTTTACTGTATGTACAGGTCAGATACTTTTGATAGGATATACTTTATCATCAGTAAATTTTCTAAATAAATTAGATTATTGGGCCGCGACCAGCATCATAGTATTGGGCGTTGTCTTAGTTGTTTCATCAAATAAATTACGTCAACAGAAATATAAATTGTCTGTACCCAGTCTGCGTGATCTTAAAATTTTGTCTTACCGATTATCTCATTTAGAAAGAATAGTACTATTCCTATTGATGTCAGTTACAGTTCTGACCAGCAGTATCAACCTGATAATGATTTTTTCCTCCACCCCGTATACTTGGGATAGCATGACTTACCATTTAGCCAGAGCAGCTTACTATATTCAACATGGTAATTTGGATTATTATGATGCAAATTTTTGGGCACAAGTTGTTCACCCAAAAGGTGCAACAATTCTAATGATCTATACTTTTTTAGCCACAGGATTAAATGAAAATCTGACACGGATAATTCAATTTGTAGCATATTGGGTAGCTGTTTTGTCTGTATATGGTATTTCTCACCAGAGTAATTGTACACGGAGAATATGCCTATTTTCTGCGTTAGTGTTTGCATTGTTGATAGAATCCTTGATGCAAGCAATTACCACACAAAATGATATGCTCCTGACGGCTTATATTGGGACAGTTGTTTATTTTTTGTTTGCCTTTAAACGTTCTCAACACAATAAACACTTGTTCTGGGCAGGTATCAATTTAGGTCTTGCCATTAGCATCAAAGCATCAGCATTTTTATCGCTACCTTCTCTTTTTATAATCTCTTGGTATACATTAAAACATCAAAATATACAAACCACACGTAAAAATGTTCAAGGTTTCTTTTTTTCATCAATGTTAGCACTTTTCATTTTTGCTTTACCGGCTGGCTATTGGGAGAATTATCAGATGTTTGGTCACCCTATTGGCCCAGAAGGTGTAAGAAGGTTACATTCTTTTGAAGGTGTACCTACCAGTGAGGCTATTTTGATAGGTACCAAGAATGTTTTGAGGTTTGGATTTGATTTTCTTTCGCTTGATGGGCTACCCCAGATAGGCCCCATTGTAAAAATTCAAGAATATTTGCGAGCTTTCCCAATATGGATAACACGCTTTTTGAGTATTGATTTAGAAACTTCTCGGGGGGTGATTGAGCCTTTTCAATACCAACGAGTTCCACGCGCCCATGAAGATGGGGCGTTTTGGGGGATTTTAGGCTTTGGTTTGATATGGATCACGGTTTTTCTATCAGTCATCAGAGTAATAAAAGAACCAACCTATCGAGTATTATCTCTTGCCGCTATTATGTTCTGGATAACTCAATCTTATGTGGGGCCTTATGATCCGTGGAGAGGTCGCTATTTTATTACTGCCGCTATTTTTGCTACACCCTCAGTTGGTTGGCTATTCAATCCCAATCGAAATAAAATGATCAAAATCTATTTGTTGGGTATTATCCTTATAGGAACACTATCGGCCTTTACCGCTGTAGCCTTACGCCCAAAAAGTATGTTATTTACTATCCAATACAAGTCGGAAATCAGACAATCTGTCTTTAGTATGGACAGACTAACACAACTAACTAGAAATAAACCAGATAGTTATGAAATACTACGGGTATATGAAAATTTGGTTCCCAAGACCGCTATCGTAGCAGTATATTTGGAGCCAAACGCCTATGAATACCCGTTATTTGGAGAAAAATTATCCCGAACGCTTGTTCCGATTAATTCCTTTAGACGAGGACCGCAACCTATTCCTGAGCATGCCGATTACTTGGTATTTTCAAGTAAGTTAATTGAACCTGCGGGAAAAGACATTTGTCCAGATTCAGGTATCTACTGTTTGCGTAACCTCAAATTATCCAAAACAATAAAATGAAAACTAAAATTCTATTTATCTCGCATCTTATCGCAATTACAGTACTGTTTTTTAATACTGGTTCTTACCGAAACTGGCCCTACAAGATAGAATCAGATGGAAAATATTATTATCAATACCTCATCTCGGTTTGGTATGATGGTGATATAGATTTTGCCAACAACTATAATCATCCCCAACATTCGTTTATGAAAATAGAGATTGATCATTACCGATTTAGAGAGCATGTAATCCCTGAAACAGGACTCCCCACCAATATATTTACTACGGGATCGGCTATTTTGTGGTCTCCTTTTTTTTTAATTGCTTACGGAATAGCATATATTCTAAATAATCTCCATGTCACGGCTATTCCTTTAGATGGGTGGGGCCAATATTTTCAATACACTGTAATGTATGCCTCTGTAATATATTCAACCCTCACCCTTGTTCTAATATATAAATTACTTACAATATATTTTTCTCAATATATCTCTCTAATTACCTCTTTTGTGTCATTTTGGGCTACAAATTGGATGTACTATAGTGTATTTGAAGTATCAATGAGCCACACTTACGATTTGTTTACCTTGGTTCTATTTGTTTGGTTTTATTTAGAGGCCCACAAAAACAAAAAACCCAGATATTATCTAGCGACTGGACTATTGGCTGCTCTTCACGTACTGGTAAGAACACAAAACTTACTTACAATTGTTATTTTTGTTGGCTATTATATAATTTGGTCTTCCCTCCAAACAAAAAAATCTCTGTTTCTAACTCTTCAAAAACAGTTGCCTTTTGTCGCTATGTTTTTGTTGGGCTTATTACCATTATTTTTTACCAATATCTATATTTATGGCGATATTTTTACCATACCTCAGGGCAACAACTTTTTAAACCTATCTCAACCAGAATTTTACGGTGTGTTACTGTCAGGCCGAAACGGTCTTTTTTCGCATCATCCTGTATTGTTGTTGGGTGTGTTGGGACTATTGGTAGTAATGCCCAATTATAAGATGGAAAAAGTGTGCCTGAATCAAATAGTAATCCCCTTATTATTGATATTTATTGTTCAACTTTACATTAATTCTACGGTAGCCGATTGGTGGGCCGGTCATTCATTTGGTCAACGTAGGTTTATCTCTAGTTTTCTACTCTTTGCGTTCGGCCTGGCCTACCTGCAAAAATATATATATAAATTCGTACCTAAGTCTGAAGTGTTTATCATGGGCATTTTTGTACTTTTTATTCTAACCAATTTTCTTTTAACCTATATTCACTTGTTTTTTTGGAGTTACGATGAATCACATAATATTCCAGACTGGATATTTTATAAAGCACTACCATTTATCTATTACAACCTATATAGTTACTTTTTGTAATTGAAAACAGACGATAACTACATGAAAAATAAGAAAAATAAGAAAAAGTTTTTAGTCGCAACCATCAGTTTTGTCATACTGCACACTACTATATTTCTGAAATTACTTTGGCAGCAGGAATACACCGTAGAATTAGTAGCTCACCGAATTGACACAGGAACAACAACACAAAAACAATCTTTCACCGATTCATCTGTTTTAGAATTTTCCCTACAATTCGGATCAGGCCCTAATTATTTACAATTTAATATTGTAGAAAATTCCAAATTTCAAGCCTCGCAATCTCTCCAGATACTTCTACACCAAATTAGAATACAAACCCCACCATCAGAATGATTTTCTAAATCGGATATATATTGCCACATTTAAACAAAATTCTTTACACAACCACTAGCTACCTACCCGCCATTGGTGGCGCACAACTCCACACCCATCGGATTGCCCAGCGTATCGCCACAGAATGTTCAGTACAGGTTATAACCCATTGGGATGAACATCGCACCGATTGGCTACTGGGAACCACACTCAACGCTCCAACAACACCCAAATCTTATATTTATGATGATATTCCCGTTGAACGACTAGCCTTAACCCGTTCTGAAAAATACCGCTTATGGCCTTATGTATTCGGATATTATACCATTAAGCATGTTGCTATCAACAAAATTACCGCGGTACTAAGACCTAAAATTAGCCGTTTGGCCCAAGGGGTTGACCTGATTCAAAATAGTCGCATCGGCAGAGAAGCACTCAGTTTTGCCTCACTCCAAATAGCTCGACAACTGAACGTTCCATTCGTATTTGTGCCCTATCATCATCCCCGTTGGGTCGGTTGGAACTACCGTCAATATCTTGATTTATATCGCCAAGCCGACGCGTTAATTGCCCTTACCAAAGCCGAAAAACAGACGTTGATTCAATTAGGAGTATCGGAAGCGCGAATTTTTGTAACGGGTAACGGCCCAAATGTGGCCGAACATGGCAACGGAAACCAATTTCGACATAAATACCAGATTCCAGATGAAGTACCCATTGTGCTATTTCTAGGACAAAAATATCGGTATAAAGGAGTTAGTCACCTACTTGAGGCGGCTCAACTAGTTTGGCAATTATGGCCCGATTGTTACTTTGTCTTTATCGGCCCACAAACAGGATATTCACAAAAACTGTTTCGACGTGTTTCTTCATCCGAACCGCGAATCGTCGAAATTGGCACGGTTGATTTGCAGACAAAAACCGACGCGCTCGCCGCATGTAGCATGTTATGCGTACCATCCAACCAAGAAAGTTTCGGCGGAGTCTATACAGAGGCTTGGATGTTTAATAAGCCGGTTATTGGGGTTAATATTCCCGCCGTTCGCGAGGTAATTGATGATGAGATTAACGGCTACTTAGTTCCACAAGATGCCCAAGCAATTACAGACAGGATTAACCATCTGCTGACCCACCCTCAAATCGCGACCCGCATGGGGCAAATAGGTAGACAAAAAGTAATAAACCATTACAATTGGGATGTATTAGCTCGAAAAACGGCTGATATTTACCGGCAACTGATATAGCTTGACAATGTTATGGCTGAAGTCGCGGTAACGGATATAGGTATCGGTGTAAATATTCAGTGAACTCGCTAGAAAGAGTGTCAAAAACCCGATTTCTTAAAAAAATCGGGTTTTTAGGGCGGCTTTACTGAACTTTTACATCGGCATGAGTGAGGAAGACAAGCCAAGTTATTCAAAATTGACGTACACCATACGACTGTTGGCACCGAAAAAGGACAAGGAACCGGATTAGGCTTGATTATATATCAAGAGATGGTACAAAAAAATAGAGGGAAAATTTGGGTGGAAAGTCAAGCGGGGCAAGGCACGAGCATGAAATTTACAGTTCCGTTAGCTAACTTGGACGTACAGTCTTTCAGATAATGATTTTCAATTCAAGACCAACCTTCCCGCAAGTTCAAAACTTGCGGGAAGGTGACAACTAAAAATGTTTATCTGAACATCTATAGAAGGCCAAATATCAAGTCAAACAGAGGCGGGCCTAACAACAACAGACCCACTATAACCGCCGTTATGGCTCCAAGCAGAACCGCTCCAGCGGCGGTATCTTTCACGATTTTTACCTGTGGATGAATCTCAGGCGCGAGATGATCCATAGCCACTTCGAGGGCGGTGTTGAGAGTCTCAAGCGTTACGACAAGTCCCATAGTCAAGGTGATAATCGCCCACTCTACCCGATTCAGACCGACTAAAAAACCCACACCGACCACAAGTCCCCCCATGATCGTATGAATTTGAGCGTTCCGTTGTGTGGTCAGGGTAAACCAAATCCCCGAAAAACCGTATTTAAAACTTTCTAAGCGACTAATTTTCCGTTGTTTCATCACATTTTCATCAAGCAACCAAATTGTGCTCCAACAGGCACTGCCGCGTTATCAACATCAATCAACATGCGATGAAATACTCTAATTTTTAGCGGTGGAGCTATACTGCAATTAGAATGAAACCGTGTGACGGCCTATCTATAGTCGTCCATCAGTCTGACCACTACAGAATATCCCATAGAACCTACTTTCCATGAGCATCTCTTTGGGTTAAAAATCGTGTTAAATGGTTAATAAACAATGTTGGTTGCTCAAGATGAACGTTATGCCCTGCGTTAGCAATAATTTTTAGTTCGGCACGGGGGAGTTTGCTCTGTATACGAGTTAAAATGTCAACATATTTACTATCGAGCGCACCGCCTACCAATAAAACAGGCAGGCTCAAACATGGCAACTGTTCCCACAATGAAATTTGCCGTCCGGGGCTAAGGTCGCTGATTATTTTTGCCAACCACCGAGCATCGTTGTGACGACGACTTTGTTTCAGCCGCGTCAACAGCTCAGGCCGACGGTGCAACGAGTCGAACAATGGCATATCATACCATCGTTCTAAAAACGACTCTAAACCAAGCTCTATTAGCTCTTTCGCACGTGCCTGATCCCACTCGACCCGTTGCTGACGAGCTATCTCGTCATTTAGGCCGGGATTCGCATTTTCTAACACTAATCGAGCTATTCGCTCAGGGTAGTGGCAGGCGATGTGGAGGGCAATTCGTCCCCCCATCGAGTAGCCAACCAAAGTCACTGATGGCAGATTCTGACTATCGAGCCATGCGACCAATTCAGCGGCAATCGTAGCAAAATCGAATGATCTGTCAGGGAGCCAATCGACATGTTTCCCATGACCGGGTAAATCAGGCCAAAGGCAACAATACCGCTCTGCAAGAGACTCGGCAATCGGTTGCCAATCTTTTCCTTGCCCCATAAAACCGTGTAAAAAAATAATCGGGGGCATATCGGAGGAGCCAATTGTTTTGCAGTCATGGTTTTTCATAATGCTTTATATTGCTTAAACAGCTCAACATTCACCGATTGATCAGTTTTTACCTCTAAAATTGCCGGTTTAGTACCTAGCTTAAAAAAATCATCTAACAATTGGCTCAAGCTGACTTTATCCTCGCTATAATAGTAGTTACAGCCATGATCAACGGCAATCTGACGCGCTGTGCGCCGATGCGGCGTGGTGAAATGAGTAGTCAACTCAGCCGGAGGTAGATTACTCGGCCCGTTAATTAAGCTAAATATACCGCCACCCTGATTATTCATGACGATTAGACGCAAATTAACCGGCAAATGATCATGCCACAGTCCGTTTTGGTCGTAAAAAAAGGCCAAGTCTCCGACAATCAAAGTCGTTAGCTGATTAGTGGCTAAGGCCGCGCCCACCGCGCTACTGACACTCCCGTCGATACCGCTAGTTCCTCGATTGGCGTTGACCTGAATCTGCCGTCCGGTAAGGCCGATTAAATCAGCATACCGCACCGGCATGCTGTTGCCGAGTTGGAGTCGACTCGATTCAGGAAGTGCCTGCAATATCAGGCGCATGGCCGAAAACTCACCAAAGGGAGCATTGTTCAAAAACGTCTCTAAGCGGGCGTTACCCATTCGATAAAATTTCTCCCACAAAAGAACATTATCTGGTGTCGCTTTTGTCGGTAAATTTTCGACCAATTGATCAAAAAAATAGGCAGGCTCAACGGGCAGATGATGAGTCAGGCTTTGGTAGGTGTCGGGCGCTTGGTCTGTCACCTCCACATGCCAATGAATTCGGGGGCGGTTTTGGCGCAAAAACAGTTTTAGTTGTTTAGAAATGACCGGCCCACCGCAAGTAATCAACAACTCTGGGGTCAGCAAATCATGATGTGGCATGTTCAATATCAAATCGGGCTGATGAAAAAACTGCCCGCTCTGATGCAGATTTGCGGTTAGGTCGGCTAAGACAACCGCATGCTGTTCTTTTTTGAGTTGAGCTAACCCCTCAGCCAAAATCGGGGCTGGATTTTGCATGCCAACGATGATAAGTCGCTTGGTGACAGAGTTCCAATCGGTCAGGAGCATGTCCCAAGTTGAGGGATTAAGTTTTCGCTCAATGGGGGTATAATTGATAATTTTGGGTAATGGCAATGGTTCAAACGCCATGTCAGGCTCAGGATAGAGCGGCTCACGGAGCGGAATGTTGATATGAACCGGCCCCGAAAACGGTGCAATTGCTCGATTGATAGCCTCAGACATAATTCGCTCGGTTTGCCATAAAGCATCGGGATGACGCACCTCAACAGGCAACTCAAAACTACCTCGAACATGGTTTTGAAAGAGATGGGGCTGATGACTGGTCTGATTGTCACGCTGGTCAATCCATTCGGGGGGACGGTCTGCGGTCATCACGATGAGGGGTAAGCCTTGATAATAGGCTTCGGCGATGGCAGGCCCATAGTTGAGCGGCGCAGTACCGGAGCTACAAACGAGGCCAACTGGCTGACCTGTCTGTTGAGCCAAACCGAGAGCGATAAAGGCCGCGCTCCGTTCATCCACCACCATGCGTACCTGAATGTTTGCCTGCCGAGCAAAAGCAATCGTTAGCGGAGCAGACCGAGAGCCGGGAGAAATAATCACCTGCTGTATCCCTTTTTGGGCGCAAATATAGGCTAAATTATGGGTTAAATGGTGATTGGTAATAGGGATGGGCATGGTGGCTCTTATCAGTTAAGGCTCTTTGGGGCTTTCCGTGCAAACGTCATGATTGTGTCATCATCTTCCCGCAAGTTTAAAACTTGCGGGAAGATGGAGGTGTTTGGAACGAAACCTCACAAGACTTATTTAACACTGTAGTTAATTTTGCAGAACAGATAGCAACGTTTTTGATTTCAATACCGTTTCTCGCCATTCGGCTTGGGGATTCGATTCGGGCGTGATTCCTGCCCCAGCGTATAAAACTAGTGAGTTCTTAAGTAGTTGCATACATCGCAAATTCACAAATAGTGCTGACTGTTGGTCTAAACAAACCGGGCCTAAAAATCCGGCATAAAATTCGCGGTCATACCCTTCGTGGGACAAAATAAAATCAAGCGCCTCTCGCTTGGGCATGCCACATACTGCTGAGGTCGGATGGAGACTGTCTAATATCTGATTGCCGAGTTTGAGCAGAGCCTGTCTACTACTTTCAGCCGCAACCGTAAATTGCGTTTTTAGATGAACAATGTTTCCTGCGGCAACGGTACACGGGCCAACCTCAGAATAATTTTGAATACCCAAGCGATGCAAAAAATGTCGAATATAGTCACTGACCAAGGCCTGTTCAACAATCTCTTTTTGACCCCATTGAACCTCTGGTAGGGGGATATTGGGTTTTTTGGCCTGTGTTCCGGCTAAAGCAATGGTCTGTAACGATTCATCGTTAACCGTTAGCAAAATTTCGGGGCTAACTCCCAGCCACGAGCCAACATGCGGAATTGAAACTAAGGAGACAAAGGCTCGGGGATAAGCCTGACAAAGTCGCTCAAAGACTGAAATTGGCTCAAATTCAGGCGGAAGTGGAACCTCGATGGCTCGCGATACAACGATTTTTTTGAGGCTAGTCTGATTCATATAGTCAATCGCCTGCTCGACCAGATAACAAAACTGGTTTTCATCATAAGCCGTTAATGGATTGACTTGGTCGGGAGTATGCCACGCTCGCGCCGTAGTCGCAGAAGCAGTGAAGCGCTCATAATCCGCTAAAAAGAGAGTCTTAAGAGCTGTATCAGTCAATTCGTCATGATGAATCAAACCAGTTTGAGTAGCATGGATACTGGCTCGAATGAATAAAGTGGCCTCGGCATTACGATTCACAAAGGGAGAAAAGGCAAAACCGGGTAATTGTTGCTCAAAATCAACCTGAATCTGTTGATTCAAGCCAGATAAATCGGTAACAGCCTGTTTATCAGTATTATTCGGAATTTGCCATAATGCGACTGGCAAATTGTTAGTTGTAGCGGCTTGATAAAATGCCGCGAGAGAAAAAGATTGTTTAGACATTTTGACACACATATCCAATACAGTTTGGATGTCACTCTACCATATTGAAGGCGATTAGCGCCTTCCTGCACCGGTGCCAGTGATTACGTCGTTGTGAATACGAGAGTTTTCGTCCAACTATTAGTTAATATATTGCAAGGTTTGTATTGAACTTTCAGTAATTTCTGAAAGCGCAAAAATTGTAACTCGTTTAAGGGAAACTGTCAAGTTATTTCATGACTATACGCGCTATTGTTTACAAGGAATCGGGATTAATTAACCTGTGCGTTTGCACATAAGAATGAATTCTCAGAAGTTTATCATTTCAACATGACTAAAACAATATCTGACAGGATTAACAGAATTGACAGGATTACAAGCAAAAAAATCCTGTTAATCTTGTTAATCCTGTCGAAAAATGCTTTTGGTTTTATCAACATGTCAGGTTATGAATGAAACGACAAACTCTTGAATTCTTATGCTGATACAAGAAACCTGCTTAAGCAGGTTTTCCGTTTAAGACGCTGATTTCAATCAGCGGCCATAAACAACTTAATTAATGCTCATTCCAAGTAGTTTAAGGGTTAAATAGATAATTAAACTAAAAACCCGCTTCTTATAAAAGAAGCGAGTTTTTTCGTGAACCTACTTTTTTGACGAGTAGTATTGCCTTATAGCACTACATCATGGTTTTGAGCGTCGAGACAACTTCTCCGGGTTCGGGGAAGCGTTCCACCTCTTTTTTAGAGAATATCACCGTATCATCAACCGTAATTTTAAACACGCCCCGACTACCGGGAATTAAGGTCGCTTCAACGGCTACTGCATCTTTAATTTCTGCCGCCAAACTGGTGGCATGGGGTAAATAATTTCAACGAACACAATACTCAATTGAGATTTTCACTATTTCCTCCAAAACATAGAATGATTATTAGTAAATATTCAGTAAACTCGCCAGAAAGAGTGCCAGAAACCCGATTTCTTTGAGAAGTCGGGTTTCTAGGGCTACTTTACTGAACTTTTACGATTATTAGGTGAGTAAATGTAGCATGGTCATTGAAGTTAGACAAAATTTACTGAAACAAGCGAAAAGCGTAGCCTCTATTTGTCACCATAACGGAGTGTAGTAAAATCAAGCTGTATATTGGACTGGAAGCGAGTTTATGTATGAATAATATCGATAAAAACAAAGAAGAACTAATCGCCGAACTACGCGCGGCTCAAACACGTATTAAGCAACTTGAATCTGAACAGTCCTCGCAAAGCTCAACGCACTCATTAGAACTACAAACTTATGAATTCCGTTCTCCGCTGAATACTATTGTCACCATGACCCGTCTTTTATTGGAAACAAATCTCGATTTAGAGCAACAAGATTATGTAGAAACAATTCGTATTAGTGGAGAAATGCTGGTCGCGGTGATGAATAAACTATTCGAACCCGGTACAATAGGAAACATTGAGCCAATTATCGCCGCCTCATCACCTGAAATAGATGATCATCATGCCCTGCAAAACAAAGTCCCCGTTATCGACCTGACGAAACTACGTCTCCTGTTAAGTGAGTATGAGCGAGAAATGTTCGTTGAGTTTATTGACCTATTTTTGGCAGAAGTCCCCAAACAACTAACGGAATTGGATATTGCAATCCAAAAAAATGATGCTCGTCATGTACGTCGTATTGTGCATAGTCTCAAATCGACGAGTGCTACCTTTGGTGCGATGCGTTTGTCTAGTTTATGTGAACAGTTTGAGGTTGAAAGTCGAGTCGGTTTGGGGGAGTTTTCGGTTGAACAACTGAGCCAAATTCAGAATGCTTACCAAGAGGTTGAGACAGCTTTGACTGAGTTGGTGCAGTAGAGATGAAAGATATTAGGAATGAGGTTTAAATAAATTATGTCAAAATCGAAATCACGAAACAAAAAACGAACCAAATTAGACCCTAACCGATTTAAGAAAAAATCAGAATTAGATGATTTAGGCATCTTTGCCTTTGACCCGATTCGGCAAAAAGTGTTTATATGGGGATTAATCGGCGGTCTAATCGGCAGTATTTTTACCGCTCAACCCGAATTTTGGGCCAGAATGTTTGGTCTTGTAATCATGGTGCTACCCGCTAACTATCAAATCGGTATAGCCTCCAAACAGATTCCTCGTTGGCATGCCGCGGCAATGGCTCTTTTGGGCCTCTTATTAGCCATCCCATTTTCTACGGCAGTTAACGCCTTGGTGTTGATGACGATGGCGTATTACCAAGGAACATTATAATCATGACAAAACGGGTGGTCAGCATTAGTTTGGGCAGTTCGAGCCGCGACAAAACAGCCATGCTCCGGCTTGGAGATGAGGCGATTCAGCTTGAACGAATCGGTTGTGATGGTGATGAGGCCAAAGCCAAAGCTCTGTAC
Organism: Anaerolineales bacterium HSG25; assembly: GCA_030377865.1. Classification (GTDB taxonomy): domain Bacteria; phylum Chloroflexota; class Anaerolineae; order 4572-78; family J111; genus JAUCGB01. The sequence goes on from JAUCGA010000003.1 coordinate 47,049, forward strand.
ACCGAGTTGGATGGTCAGGTGACAGCCTTTGGGGTGGGCGGGGTTGAGTTGTATGTGCGGGTCGAGGATAAAAACTATGGTCTACGCTCCGGCTTGAATCTGGTTAAAACGGTCACGCAGACCCCCTACACCGATGGACGGGGACTCAAGCTGACTATGGAGCGCACTATTTTTCAGCAGGTTGAGCATCTACTCGACAAGCCGATACTGTCTCGCAAGGCTATGATGCCGATGGGCTGTGACCGTTACGGCATGGCTGTTTCGCTAGACCAAGCCGGGTTTGAGGTGGTTTATTGCGACTTAATGTTCGGCTTAGGTATCCCTCTGCCAATTTATGGATTAGGCCGACTATGCCTATTGGCCTCGCTCCTTTTGCCGATAGTGGGGCTGATGCCGGTCAGCATGCTCTATCCAACAGGTGAAAATCAGGATGAGAATATCCCGCAATATGGAAAATGGTTCAACTACGGGCCAGTTATCGCGGGAGATTTCCAGTATATTCGCCGTCACATGCCGCTTGATTTAGGCGGCAAAATCATCATGACCAACACCACAACCAGTACCGATGTTGATTTGATGCGGGAACGAGGTCTGAGCTATCTCATCACCAGCACGCCAGTTCTTGATGGGCGTTCTTTTGGAGCTAACATGTTAGAAGCGGCACTTATTGCCTACAGCGGCAAAAATCAAGAATTGACTGACACGGAGTTACAGACATTGGTCAAAGAACTGGACTTAAAGCCAACTGTACAGAAATTGAATTGAAACGTAAAACGTGAATCGTGAAACGTGAGGCGTGAACTTGCATAGGTAATTCCAAGAAAATAAATCTCCCAAACGTGTGGCGAGGCGTTCTCTAACGCCACCTGCATGCGTACTCGCTACGCTTAGGAACGAAGGCTACTCGATTTCTTGGGAGAATTTAAAAATTGGAGTTGCCATATACGCGAGGTCACGTATCACGCCTCACGTTTTCACGTTTTCACGCCTCACGTATCACGTTATAATGGCAACTCACAATCAACCCAGTAACATTAATCTACGTCGTAAAAACCTGAGCGGGGCAGATTTGCGCGGCACCGATTTGCGCGAAATCGACTTAAAAGGAACTGATCTTAACTGGGCTGACCTGTCTCAGGCAGATTTGCGTGGAGCAAATTTACAAGGAGCCAGTCTATTTCAGGCCAAACTGATCGAGGCCAATTTGGTGCAGGCCAATCTTTCTGGAGCCTTTTTGCGTGATGCTGATTTGACCGGAGCTACTCTATCTGGGGCAGATTTGACCGGAGCCAATCTAACCAATGCGAACCTGACCGAAGCTAATTTGGCTGGAGCGGTGATTGATAAGGCAAACTTGACTGGTGTAAATTTCACCAAAACCACCATGCCAGACGGGAAAACAGCCTGAGCCAATCTCGACCAACCAATTTGTCCATTGCCTGAAACAGTTGTATAGTTCGCAGGTTGTTTAACAAATCGTATATTTAATGAAAGAAGGAACCTATTATGAGCTTAGATTTTAACAGTACACTTTTTGAAAAAGAAAAAATCACCTTAGCCGGAACCGAAGAACATGTCGTGCGGGGTGGTCGCCACCTTTTCTCGTTATTACCAAAAGCGTTTGAAGGCATCAAGCAGATTGGGGTACTTGGCTGGTCATCACAAGGCCCGGCTCAAGCCCAAAATTTACGAGATTCTTTAGAAGGAACCGGAATCACGGTCAAAGTTGGATTGCGCGAAAATTCCAGTTCGATCCCTAAAGCAGAAGCGGTTGGCTTTACCCGTGAAAATGGCACATTAGGCGAGATGTATCAAGTTCTGGCCGAGTCAGACATGACCTTATTGCTCATCTCTGATGCGGCTCAAGCCAAAAACTACAAAGCTATTTTTGAGGCGATTCGTCCGGGCGCAACCTTGGGCCTATCTCATGGTTTTTTGTTAGGCTATTTGCAAAGTATCAGCGAAGCCTTTCCCGACAACATCAACGTGATAGCTGTTTGCCCGAAAGGCATGGGGCCATCGGTTCGGCAGTTGTATGTACAAGGAAAAGAGGTCAATGGCGCTGGAATTAACGCCAGTTTTGCTATCCACCAAGATGTGAATGGTAAGGCCACCGATTACGCGTTGGGCTGGTCGGTTGGACTTGGCTCACCGTGGAGTTTCCAAACCACGTTAGAATCGGAATACAAGTCGGATATTTTTGGCGAGCGGGGAATTCTACTCGGTGCGATTCATGGCATCGTTGAAAGCCTTTATCGCTGGTTTGTCGGACATGGCAAATCAAAAGAAGAAGCCTTTATCCATTCCGTCGAGTCGATTACCGGCCCGATTTCAGACATGATCTCAAAACAAGGTATGCTCGCCGTCTACGAAGCATTGGACGAAAAAGGCAAAGAGCAGTTCCGTAATGCCTACAGCGCGGCCTACCATGCGGCGTTTGAAATATTGATGGAAATCTATAACACTGTTGCTTGTGGCAACGAAATTCAGAGCGTCATTCGAGCAGATGACCGTCACCAACGATACCCAATGGGTAAAATTGATGGTACCGAAATGTGGAAAATCGGCGTTGATGTGCGAGCGAATCGTCAAGCCGATAAAACACCGCTTGACCCGACCACGGCGGGCATCTATATCGCTACCATGATGGCTCAAATCGACCTGTTACGAGAAAAAGGACACCCTTACTCAGAAATCGCCAACGAGTCGATTATCGAAAGTGTCGATTCCCTAAATCCCTACATGCATTACAAAGGGGTAGCCTATATGATTGATAACTGCTCCACCACCGCCCGATTAGGAGCCAGAAAATGGGCTCCCCGCTTTGACTACCTGCTAACCCAACTGGCTTTTACAGCCTTAGATGAGAACATTCAGGTTGATGAAGAGTTGTTCGATGATTTCATGAACAACAATATCCATCAAGTATTGGCTGTCTGTTCTGAAATGCGCCCAGCAGTGGATATTTCATTAGTTGGGTAGTTCAATAAAAAAGATTTAAATAAAAAAGAGCCTGACTGTATAGTCAGGCTCTTTTTTATTAAAGGAGTGCAAAAGCATCTTGCTTTTGCATGTTTTCCTCTGGCAAAAGCAAGATGCTTTTGCACTCCGTGTGTCTCGAATTTGAGTTTTTATGAGATGATTAGTTATTCCCGAAAAGTTCAAAATTTCTATCGCTTTAATTGTCTAATATATGTTGGGTAGAGTTGGTAATTTCATCGACCACCTTTTGGAGAGTCATAAGCTGTTGCTTTTGACTGGTGGTTAATTCAGCGGGGTTTAGGTGCTGAAAAGATTGACTAATCTTTTTAAGTGAGGGTTTTAGTTCTTGGTGAATAAACCGTTCAAATGAGGCGTTCTTCTGAATCAACATGTCATTGATTCCTCGTAATATTTCGTTACTTCCTTTTAAGGACGTTTCATTTTCCTGAATATTAGCAAATGATTGCGCCTTCTCAACCGCGGAGGCCACTTGGTTAGCAATAGCAATCAACAAATCCATCTCGTGTACGCTCCATTCGTAAGCACTATCCCCACGGATACCCGCGGCCAAGACACCCATCACATGCCAAGTTGGAGCAGAGCCATCTTTAGCCGCGTATCGACGGGTAATCGGTACCGCGGCAAGGGCGCGTAAGCCTTCTTTGTCAACCCAAATTTTATGGGGCCGGTTAGTAATTGAGGCTACAAATAATGGTTTGTTCGTTCGAACAACCTCTCCTTCCACCTCATCATTAAAAGTCAGGCGGCGCATACCTTGCACGTAGTTTCTTGACAAACCAGCATGGGAAAACATCCTTAATTTTTCTTCTTCATCTTCTTCAACCATATACAACCACGCGGCATCCGTATTCAAAATAGCCTTAGTTTGATCAACCGACGACTGTAAAATATCTGACATATCTAAAGAGCGATTAACCGATTCGGCAAGAGTCATGAGCACTTGCAGATCCATATTCTCTCGTTGAAGTTTGTCCTCTAAATCTGACAAAGAAGGGATTGAGATACTGTACTCTGGAGATAGCATATTCAAGGATTTTTCAGCGGTTAAGTCTAGGTCAAGCTTAAAGCGTTCTTCTAAAAAAGTCTCCACAGTTCGCCATAACCGTTCTCGAATGCTTAAAGTTTCAGTTGCTTGAGCGGTTGCTTGACTAATGGCCATCAAAAAACTTAGTTCGCTCGACTTAAAGGAACGTTTACCCCGCAATCCAACCAGGAGCGCGCCCATAACCGTTTGGTTAACCACTAAGGGAAAACTTGCCAAACTACTAACACGTCCTGCTTTGAGCAGTTGACGTTCTAACGGGTCTTGGCTGGTTTTGTACTCTAATAAAGCACCAGTTCCAGAAACCAAATGGGGCATGAGAGCAATGGCTCCATTGCCCAAATCTTCGCCCGTCAAAATCCCAATTAACTTGGGCGTGACTCCTTGATGATATCCTAAAGTTAACGCACCACCGTCCGGTTCAGCCAAAACAACGGCTCCCACTTCGCTATGTGTAGTCTCTAGGGCTTGCTTAAGAACCAACTTTAGTAACCCGGCTAAGTTTTTGGCTCGACTGGCGCGGTAGGCAAACGTGGTCAGGGTAATGGTGTTACGATTTCGTTGTTCGATTTCATTATTAGCCAGCCGGAGTGCGGTGCGATATTGTTCTAACTCAGCCAACACCTCAATTAATTGGCTCTCATGATCAACGGTCGCTTGAGATACACCCTTCTTATTAGAGTTAGCCTGTGAGTTTCGCTTTTCCATTATCAATCCTAGTAACGATATAACTTAACATGACTTATAGACTCTTATTGTACGCTTAATATTGAGGAATGTATCTAGTAGAAATGTCTTAGGAATGGGGTGAAACGTGAGGCTTCACGTTTTACATCTCACGTTTTCACACCTCACGTTTTACGTCTCACGTTTTACATCTCACGTTTTCACACCTCACGTTTTACATCTCACGTTTTCACACCTCACGAGATTGGCGAAATACAATCGCTCCAAAGGCCAGCATAAAAATAAAGGCGGGTTGAGTACAGTCATTTGGGTTTGTATTTTTTTGCTGGTTGGCCCGAACTGTAGCGGTACGAAGCACTGCGGCTACGGTGACATTTTTATCTTGTTGAACTGCATCAGCCACTCGAACTGCTTCGGCCTCTGCAAAAAGGTCGGCATTGTGTAAAGCCGTTGCTGACCTGTTTTGAGCCGCGGCAGTGGCCGTTCCGTCAACCTCACGCCGAGCCGATACGACGAGTTGTTCAAATGCCTCTGCTGTTTGTTGATCTGCCGCCTTGGCAATGGCTTGAGCTTCTTGCATGACCTGTGTTTGATAAGCCTCTGCGGTTTGAACTTGCATGACAATGAGTACCGCCTCACGAGTGCTAGTGGCCGAAAAATCTTGCCCCGCCGTGGTTGAGGTTGCCACTTGGTCGACTCGAAACTGAGCCACACCCATCACCACGGGTTGATAAAACCAGACATACATCAATGGCCCACCAAAAACAACCAACCCTATCAGAAAAACTGTTGTCACCGTCCAAAGTAATATCCTTCGCCGCAAATAGCGATTAGTTGGTTTCTTTTCAACCTCGACAATGACTGTTTGAACAGGAGCCGTGACCTTTTTCTTCCTAAACGGATTAAGTCGTTGCCTCAACGTCGGTTTCGGCTCTGGTTCTGGCTGACTGGCTACCACCGGAACAGGTGGATTTTCTTCATTTGTTTTATTTTGTTTGCTTTTACGCCCAAATAGTCTCACTGTACACCTACCATGTTATCAGAAGCGTTTATAGGGTTGTTCAGTTCTCCATGCTTGTCACGCTACAAGCGTGACCTCCACAGCCTCATGTCTGACAAAATTACTGTAGGTGACGCTTGTAGCGTCACGATTATGCCCATATAGATTAGAACTGAACAGCCCTTGAAGCGTTTATGTGTGTCTCATCCTTAACCATATTGAGGAATCGGGATTAAATAAGTTGCGCGTTTTACTGGGAGCGCTGGCTGGAAGCCAGCGCTCCAACTTCGAGAACATGCCCATCATTCAAAAGTTTGTCGATTCATTCATGACCTGACATGCTGATAAAATCAAAAGCATTTTTTGACAGGATTAACAGGATTGACAGGATTTTTTTACATGTAATCCTGTCAATCCTGTCAGATATTGTTTTAATCATCAAGAATTTGTCATTTCATTCATGACCTGATATTGACAAAATCAAAAGCATTTTTTGACAGGATTAACAAAATTAACAGGATTTTTTTGCATGTAATCCTGTCAATCCTGTTAATCCTGTCAGATATTGTTTTAATCATGTTGAAATCATTTGACTACATTTAATCATGATACCACAAAACAGTAAATCATGCCCAATCAACTTTACATAATCGAGAATTTGGCTATACTGACCCTATGACCCATCCAGATGCAAAACGTTGGAATCAACGCTATCATGAAGAGGGGCAGACTCGTTTAAGTCATCCGCCCCGCCAGCTATTAACCGACTATCTCAGCCACTTGCCACGACAGGGTTTAGCTCTTGATGTCGCGGCTGGCGTGGGAGTCAATAGCTTATGCTTGGCTCAACATGGGTTGCATGTAATAGCCGCGGACATCTCAACCGTGGCTCTGAGCTTAGCCCAACAACAAGCCAAACAGCAGAATCTCTCCCTACAACCGCTTCTGTTAGATTTGGCCCAAGCCTATTTTCCTCCCCACTCGTTTGACCTTATCATCAATTTCTACTATTTAGAACGTACCTTGTTTCCGCTCTATCAAAAAGCCTTAAAACCCGGTGGCTGGCTAATAATGGAAACCTTTGTTAAACCTGAGTATGCCACCGAACGCCCCGCGCATTATCTACATCCCCACGAACTGCACCATGCCTTCCAATCTATGCAGATTGTTCACTCCAAACTATTGACTCGCCTTAGCCGAAACGGGCAAGAACCCATTGAACAACTGGTTGCCCGAAAGAAATAAAATTTCATCTTGACAAAACAACACGGATATGTTATACTCAAACTTAATAAAGTCATTGGACTTATTAAGTTTTCTCCTAAATCCCGCCAAGCATTATGGCTAAAATCTCCAAACACTGATAAACTTATTAACAACCTTATCAACGTCTCAACAAACAGGCAATTCTAATCAAAATCGTGTAACTGACTGGTGAAACGGGGCAGGTGGTGACAATGGTGCATCATATTTCACGTCTCACCAATCATCCGTCTGTTATGGAGATGATGACAGGTTTTTTGAAATATCCCAATTTTTGGGAATCTATATTAACTATTGATTGATTGTTTTTGATCTCTGTACCGGACAAAAACCAGCCAGATTGAATGGAAATGTCATGCGAATGTAGTTATCGGGCATCTAAAATCCATAGATTCCCGCTAAAAACGTGCGGAATGACACCATTGTCCTTACCAAAATTTTTTGTCCTGTACTTAGGTTTTTGATTGACAAAAGGAGCATAATGAAGAAACTTTACTATTTACTAACGATCAGTTTGTTGTTGTTTTTAACCGGCTGTGCCTCCGCAGGTGGCCCCGCCCCGAAGGAAGAACCAAAAGCAGAAGCACCTCAAGAAGAAGCATCAACTGAAGAAACAAAAGAAGAAGCATCAACCGATGAAACAAAAGAAGAACCAGCGACCGATGAAAAAGTAACCATAACCATTGAAAGCTGGCGAAACGATGATCTGGCGATTTGGCAAGACGTGTTAATTCCGGCCTTTAACGCCCATTATCCGAATATTGAAGTTGTTTTTGCCCCAACTGCTCCAGCAGAGTACAACTCAGTGCTGAACACCAAGTTGGAAGGTGGCACCGCGGGCGATTTGATAACCTGTCGCCCGTTTGACACCTCATTAGGTCTCTACGAAGCCGGACACTTAATCTCCCTAAGTGATTTGTCAGGCATGGAGAATTTTGGTAGTGTTGCCAAGAGCGCTTGGACCACCGATGACGGCTCGGCTACTTTCTGTGTGCCGATGGCCTCCGTGATTCATGGCTTCCTTTATAATGCCGATGCGTTTGCTGAACTTGGGGTCAGTGAACCGACCACCGAATCTGAGTTTTACGCCCTGCTCGATGCCATCAAGGCCGACGGCAACTACGCCCCACTGGTCATGGGAACTATCGACCAATGGGAATCCGCCACAATGGGCTACCAAAACATCGGCCCCAACTACTGGAATGGTGAAGCTGGTCGCCTTGGCTTGATTGACGGCTCAGAAAAGCTGAACGACCCGCAATATGTGGCCGTGCTAGAATCCCTCGCCAAATGGGGCACATATCTGCCCGATGGCTTTGAAGCCCAAACCTATCCCGACTCACAAAACTTCTTCTCTCTCGGCATGGGAGCTATCTATCCGGCGGGGTCATGGGACATCGCTCTCTTTAATGACCAAGCCGACTTTGCCCTTGGCGCTTTCTCACCACCTGTGCCAGATGGCTCAGACAAATGTTACATCAGCGACCATACCGACATCGGCTTAGGCATCAACAACGCCTCCTCGAACGCCGCCGCCGCCAAAACCTTCCTTGAGTGGATGACCACCCAAGAATTTGCCGAACTGTACGGCAATCAATTACCGGGTTTCTTCCCCTTAGCCAACCACTCAATTAGCCTGAGCGACCCGATTGCTCAAGAGTTTGTTGACTGGCGCGGCGAGTGTGAATCAACCATTCGTAACTCTTACCAAATTCTATCTCGTGGTGAGCCAAACTTAGAAAACGAACTTTGGAGCGTCAGCGCCCAAGTTATCAACGGTACGCTGTCTCCGGCTGATGGCGCACAACAACTGCAAGACGGCCTTGATGTGTGGTATACTCCCGGTGAGGCCAGCGCCTCTACTCCGGCTGAGGAACCTGCCGCAAGTAGCGATGTGAGCGGTGAGGTGCTGATTGAGAGCTGGCGAAACGACGACTTAGCCATCTGGGAAGATGTGTTAATTCCGGCCTTTAACGCCCACTATCCAAACGTGAATGTCACCTTCGCCCCCACGGCTCCGGCTGAGTACAACTCTGTCCTGAACACCAAACTCGAAGGCGGCACCGCCGGTGATTTGATTACCTGTCGCCCGTTTGATACCTCACTCGGTTTGTATGATGCCGGACACCTCGCTGACTTGAATGACCTACCCGGTCTGAGCAACTTTAGCGATGTCGCCAAAAGCGCATGGACGACTGACGATGGTTCAGCCACCTTCTGTGTACCAATGGCCTCAGTCATTCACGGCTTCCTTTATAATGCCGATGCCTTTGCCGAACTCGGCCTGAGCGAACCGACCACCGAATCCGAATTTTACGCCCTGCTCGATGCCATCAAAGCAGACGGAACTTATGCTCCGTTGGTTATGGGAACTATCGACCAATGGGAATCCGCCACTATGGGCTACCAAAACATCGGCCCCAACTACTGGAACGGTGAAGCAGGCCGCCTTGGTTTGATTGACGGCTCAGAAAAGCTGAATGACCCGCAATATGTCGCGGTGTTAGAATCACTCGCCAAATGGGGCGCATATCTGCCCGACGGCTTTGAAGCTCAAACCTATCCTGACTCACAAAACTTCTTCTCTCTCGGCATGGGAGCCATCTATCCGGCTGGCTCATGGGACATCGCTCTCTTTAATGACCAAGCCGACTTTGCCCTTGGCGCTTTCTCGCCACCTGTGCCGGATGGCTCAGACAAATGTTACATCAGCGACCACACCGACATCGGTTTGGGCCTGAACAGCTCTACCGAAAATGCTGAGGCGGCTAAAGCCTTCTTAGATTGGGTCACCACAGCTGAGTTTGCTGGTTTGTACGGTAATCAGTTGCCCGGTTTCTTCCCCCTCGCCAACCACTCAATCAGCCTGAGCGACCCGATTGCCCAAGAGTTTGTTGACTGGCGCGGCGAGTGTGACTCGACCATTCGTAACTCTTACCAAATTCTATCACGCGGTGAGCCAAACTTAGAAAACGAACTGTGGAGCGTTAGCGCTCAGGTCATCAACGGTACGCTGTCTCCGGCTGATGGGGCGCAACAACTGCAAGACGGTCTTGATGTTTGGTACAGCCCTGCTGGTGGCTCAATGGATACCGCGACCGAAGAAGAAAGTAGTGCTGGCATGTCCGACGATGAGATGGCCGCCGCATCTGGCGACCTGCTGATTGAAAGCTGGCGAAATGATGACTTGGCAATTTGGGAAGATATCTTAATTCCGGCCTTTAATGCCAAATACCCGAACATCAACGTCACCTTTGCCCCAACTGCTCCGGCTGAGTATAACTCAGTCCTGAACACCAAATTGGAAGGCGGAACCGCCGGTGATCTGATCACCTGTCGTCCGTTCGACACCTCTCTGGGTTTGTATGACAACGGACAGTTGGCTGATTTGAACGATCTCGCTGGTTTGAGCAACTTTAGCGATGTCGCCAAGAGTGCTTGGACGACAGATGACGGCTCGGTGACATTCTGTGTGCCGATGGCCTCAGTTATTCATGGTTTCATCTACAATGCTGATGCTTTTGCCGAGTTGAGTCTGAGCGAGCCGACCACCGAAGCTGAGTTTTACGAAGTGTTGGACGCAATCAAAGCTGACGGAACCTACTACGCTCTCGACATGGGAACTGCTGACCAATGGGAAGCGGCCACCATGGGCTTCCAAAACATCGGCCCGAACTACTGGAACGGGGAAGCCGGTCGTAATGGCTTGATTGATGGGTCAGAAAAACTGACCGACCCACAATATGTCGCCACCTTTGAATCACTCGCCAAATGGGGGCCATATCTGCCCGACGGTTTTGAAGCCCAAACCTATCCCGACTCACAAAACCTGTTTACCTTGGGCATGGCCGCCATCTATCCGGCTGGCTCGTGGGACATCTCCCTCTTTAACAGTGATGCTGAGTTTGCCCTTGGAGCCTTCCCACCGCCGGTTCCAGAGGGTGGTAGCGGTTGTTACATCAGCGATCACACCGACATCGGCTTGGGCATGAACACCTCAACCGAAAATGCTGACGCGGCGATGGTGTTCCTAGATTGGGTCTCCTCGGCTGAGTTTGCGGGTCTGTATGGCAACCAACTGCCGGGCTTCTTCCCTCTCTCCAACCACTCGGTCAGCCTGAGTGACCCGATTGCCCAAGAGTTTGTCGATTGGCGTGGTGAGTGTGACTCGACCATTCGTAACTCCTACCAAATTCTATCACGCGGTGAGCCAAACTTAGAAAACGACCTGTGGAGCGTCAGTGCCCAAGTTATCAATGGTACTCTGTCTCCCGAAGAAGCAACCGAGCAATTACAAAGTGGTTTAGCGAAATGGTACGAACCGCAACAGTAAGGAATCGGGATTAAATAAGTTGTGCATTTCGGCACTCGATGACGTAGCACCTTGGTTCGTAGTACCCAATTCATTGGGTGCTACGAACGGAATCGTTTGCACAAATTTTCCTGATCGTGTTGACCTGTTGACTGATGGCCTTGGGTTAAAGCCACAAGGTTAAAAACTGAACACCGCTAAAGCGGCCTATATAGCTGGCTTTAGCCTGCTTAAACTTTTAGCATAAGTAAGAACAATTTAAGGGAGAAATAAGATGTATAGCGGATTATCAACGCAAAAACGTTCCGTGATGTTATTAGCAGGTTGTTTGTTGTTAGGTTTCGCAGTATTGTCGTTACTGGTACCAAGAATCACTTTGGCGGCAGACAGCTTAATAGAAAATGGTGATTTTTCAAGTGATGAACTTAATCCTTGGTGGCCTTATATCGACGATGCGGCCACGGGTCAAGCCAGTGTGGTTGACGGCATGGCCGAACTCGCCATTACCGACGGTGGCACTGCCGATTGGCATGTCATTTTAGGATACAGTGGTGTGCCCATTGTAGAAGGCACCACCTATGAGGTCAGTTTTAAGGCCAAAGCCGATAAAGCGGTGAACGTACCATTTTTATGGCAAGAAGCCGCCGACCCATACACCACCTATTTTGGTGAAACGGTTGCCCTGACCACCGAATTAAAAGAGTATAAATACAGCTTTACCTCTGAATATAGTGATTCCACCGCCGACTTTGCCTTTCAGGCTGGTGCATTAGGCGCATTTACTATGTGGCTGGATGATGTGGTGATTATACCTACCGCCACCGGTGGTCTGCCCAATCAGATAAAAAATGGTGATTTTTCTGATGGTAATACCAATTGGAAATTTAACGCTTATGCAGATAACGGCGGAGAAGCGACTTTTACCACCACTGATGAAATACTTCAGGCAGATGTTACTAAAGGTGGTACCGACGGCTGGGTGGTTTCGGTTGAGTACCCTCAACTAGAAGTTGCCGAAGGTGAAGCCTATACCTTAACCCTTTCTGCTAGTGGTACAGCCGGTAAGAGGCTCTATGTTTCCTTACAAGATGCCACTACCTACGTGGCCTATCTATCCGATGTCATCACCTTCCCCACCATCTCAACCAACCGAGCCGCCCCTCAACCTTATGAATTTAGCTTTGTCTCTGAGGACACCAACCGCAACATGACCTTACAACTCGAAATTGGTGGTCAAGATGCATTAACCGTCACTTTAGATGATATTAGTTTAGTCGGCAACCCGCCCGCCCCCATCGTTGAGGCTCCGCCACCAACCATTCGGGTCAACCAAGTTGGCTATTTCCCCTTGGGTGCGAAACGAGCTACCGTCAGCAATACCGTCACCACCCCGCTTGATTGGCAACTGCTCAATGCTGATAGCGCGGTTGTTTTATCAGGCACAACCGCCGTACTTGGCGACGATGCCGCCTCGGGTGACCATGTCCATACCATCGACTTCTCTAGCTACACCCAAACCGGTATCAGCTACACTCTAAAAATTAGTGATGAGGTCAGCTATCCCTTCGACATTAGCGAGGGACTTTACAGCCAGCTTAAGTATGATGCTTTGGCCTACTTCTACCATGCTCGAAGTGGTATCGCCATCGAACAACAATATGTTGATGTGCCGTTTGTGTACACCGACACCATGTTTACTCAAACCGACATGTGGACTCGTCCGGCGGGACACGTCTCCCAAGGCGACAACCAAGGTGATACGAGTGTACCTTGTTTTGTTGGTAACAGTGCCACTCCAGCTATTGCATGGTCAGGTCAATGTACGTTTGCAGATGGTACACCCTATAATCGAGATGTGACCGGCGGCTGGTATGATGCCGGAGATTATGGTAAATACGTCGTTAATGGCGGTATTACAGTCTGGACCTTGCAAAATATGGTCGAGCGTAATCAGCATGTTAGCCATGCCGATAGCAGTACCTTTGCCGATGGAACATTGCAAATTCCTGAGAATAACAACAATATTCCTGACATATTGGACGAACTACGCTGGGAGTTAGAATGGTTACTTAAGATGCAGGTTCCAGCCGGAGCAACCATCGAACGCTACAACTCAGATACGCAACAGCCAGAGTTGGTTGACTATTTGGGGGGCATGGTACACCATAAAATGCACAGTGCCGGTTATGGAGACATGGGCGAAGCCGCGCATGAGGATGCAAAAGCTCGTCATCTTATCCCGCCAAGTACCGGCGCAACCCTAAACTTTGCCGCGGTGATGGCTCAAGCCAGTCGAATTTGGCAAGATATTGATGCCGATTTTGCAGCTCAATGTCTGACCGCCGCTGAAACAGCATGGCAAGCCGCCCAAAATCATCCCACCGAGTATGCCGGCGTGGTTACGTTTGATGGCGGTGGCCCGTATGATGATAATGATATGACCGATGAGTTTTACTGGGCCGCGGCCGAACTGTTCATCACCACCGGCAAAACTGAGTATCAAACTTATCTCACCAACTCGCCCCACTTTTTAAGTGTGGCTGAGTATGTGGGCGAACATGGCTCACGAGCTTTCTCGCCGATGACGTGGCAAGATACCCAAACTTTGGGGACATTATCGCTGGCTATGGTGCCCAACAGTTTAACTGCAACCTTAGTACAACAAGCTCAAACCAATGTCGTTTCAGCCGCTAAAATCTATGTTGATACGACTTCTGCCGAAGGATATGGTACTCCGTTCAAACTGTCTGAGCATCCGGTGCAAGGTACAGCCTACCCGTGGGGGTCAAACTCCTTTGTGGCTAACGTCATGTTATTGATGGGAGTCGCCTACGACTTCACCGCTGATGAAACCTATCTAAACGGGACGGTTGCGGGCATGGATTATCTGTTAGGTCGTAATGCCTTAGTGCAATCTTATGTGGTTGGCTATGGTGAACGACCATTCCGCAACCCACATCATGCCTTCTTTTCCCATCAGGCTGATGCTAACTATCCGCCGCCCCCACGTGGTTTGTTAGCCGGTGGCCCTAACTCTGGCTTTGACGAGTATGACCCCTATATTACCATTTTGGCCGGATGTAAGCCGCAAAAATGTTTTGCCGATGACATCCAATCCTACTCCACCAACGAACCGACCATCGACCTGCATGCCCCGTATGTTTGGGTGACTGCCTTCTTAGATGAACGATCTAGTTTTGAAACACCTGAAAAAAAGGATAAGGTGAGTCTGCCTATTATTGTAAAATAACACCAGTAATGACAGATTTGTTTGACCTTGCAGGCTTAAAAAACCTGCAAGGTCTGTTGAAAGCGCGTAGGAGTGGGTATTAATTAACCTGTGCATGTCGGTCATGAGAAAAGATTGAACCACTTTGGAACGCACAACTTATTTAATCCCGATTTCTAAACTTATAATCACAAAAAAGTGGTTCAATCGTTAAAATTGAACCACTCTTACCAACAGTTCCTAAATCTATAGCGTTTTATTCGATACAGATAACTATCAAAGAGGCCCCTATGGAAAAAGAAATCACTAAAACAAGCCGCAAGCCGTTTCCGACTCATATCATCGTGTTTATAGCTCCAGCCTTTATCATCTATACCGTGTTTATGGTATTTCCTCTGATTGACTCCTTGCGATTAAGTTTTTTCGCCCCCGATGGACAGGGCGGCGCGGTCTTTGTCGGGCTAGGAAACTATATCACTCTAATGACCGACGAGTTATGGTCAGACCGGTTTTGGAATGCCCTGTGGAATAACTTTGTTTTCTTCTTCATTAACATGATTGTGCAAAACCCAGTTGGCCTGCTCTTAGCGGCTTTGTTAAGCGCCCGGAAGTTACGCTTCCGCAACAGTTACCGTACCATGCTTTTTACCCCAACCATGCTCTCGGTGGTGATTATCGGCTTTATCTGGCAACTGATTCTCAGCCCATTATGGGGCATTGCCAAAGGCATGATGACCTTCATCGGCATGGAGCAGTTCTTTATGCCTTGGCTCGGACTGGAAAGTTCGGCCCTGATTGTGTTAGCCTTGATTTCGGTATGGCAATTTATCGGCATCCCTATGATGCTCTTTTATGCCGCTTTGCTCGGCATCCCCGAGGAAATGGTCGAAGCGGCTCATGTGGATGGCGCTAATCCGTGGCAAGTATTCTGGAGCATCAAGTTCCCCTTAATTCTGCCCTCCGTCGGCATCGTGTCGATTTTGACCTACGTCGGTAACTTTAACGCCTTTGACCTGATTTATGCAGTGCAGGGCGGTTTAGCCGGGCCAAACTACTCCACCGATATTATGGGGACGCTGTTCTACCGTACCTTCTTCGGTTTCCAACTGCAACTTGGTAATCCAACCATGGGCGCAACTGTGGCCGGAATGATGTTCATGATCATTTTGGGCGGCGTTCTGTTGTACCTATATGGCTGGCAACGTAATATCCAAACCTATGAGGTTTAATTTAATTGGACACGGATAAACACGGATATTTTTTCTTGATGATAGCGGATAAGTAGTTTTCAGAACTAACTTGTAAATTGTCGTTCCCGCACGTTTTTAGCGGGAATCCACTGACAATACATAGATTCCCGCCCAAAGCATGCGGGAATGACATGCTGATAAAAGTGATAACTTAGAAATGAAAGTTACTTATGTATCCGCTATCATACTGAGTGAGTACGCACGCGGCCCGCCAAATACATACTCAAACCCATCCTTAATGTTTCATAATAATACAAATCGGAGGAGTAAATAATTATGGTCAATCAATCATCATCATCAGCTTGGCAACGGTGGCTCACCCAAACCGTTCTGCCCCATGTCATTTTATTCGGATACACTTGTGTGGCGCTATTCCCCATTTTCCTCGTCATCATCAACTCAATGAAAGAGCGCAAGGCGATTTTTAAAGCGCCTTATCTCCCGCCTCTACCCGACACCTTTAGCCTAGAAGGGTATGCAACCGTGATAGAACGAGCCAACTTTCCGCTCTATTTCACCAACAGTATCGTGGTGACAGTCGTCTCATTAGTCCTGATTCTTTTCACCGGCTCGATGGCCGCTTATGCCTTGTCGGAATACAAATTCCCCGGTAATACCTTGCTCGGTTTATACATGGCCTTGGGAATCATGATCCCGATTCGGCTCGGCACGGTCAGTATTATGAGCATTGTGGTCTCGATGGGGTTGATGAACACTCTGACGGCCCTGATTTTAGTCTACACCGCGATGGGGCTACCGCTATGCATATTCGTGCTACAGGAGTTTATGCGACAAGTCCCCCGTGACTTGAAGGACGCGGCCCGTGTCGATGGGGCCAGCGAGTATCGCATCTACTGGCTGATTTTACCCTTAGTCTCACCAGCTCTCGCCACCGTGGCTGTCTTCACCATGATCCCAATCTGGAACGACCTGTGGTTCCCGTTGATTTTAGCCTCTGGTGAAAGTGTAAAAACCGTTACCTTAGGGGCCCAAATTTTCCTCGGTCAGTTCGTCACCGACTGGAATGCAGTACTGGCCTCCCTCTCGCTGGCCATGATCCCAATTTTGATTTTGTACATAATCTTCTCTCGACAGTTGATTCGTGGTTTGACCTCGGGTGCGGTAAAATAGAATAAATGGAATCCAAGCTCAAAAGTTTGTCGTTTCATTCATAACCCTGACATGTTGATAAAATCAAAAGCATTTTTCGACAGGATTAACAGGATTGACAGGATTTTTTGTCTTTAATCCTGTCAATCCTGTTAATCCTGTCAGATATTGTTTTATCCATGTTGAAATGATAAACTTCTGCCAAGCCTTCAGGTTTGTTCAAGCTGACCATTACAAAAACTTAAACATTAGAACGGCCTCAGACGATGGTATTAAAATAAATCCTGATAAATACCCTGTTTTTCTAGCTCTAATCGTTCTTCTTCGAGCAGTTGAAACAGGGTGTTCTTTTGTAATACTTCGTTAATCTTGGCTAAGGTTACCTGTCGCACATTACCGTAGGTAAACACTGCGGCTAAATTTCCATATAAACTAAGCTCAATAACGATCAAACTCTGGTCTCGGATTGTTATTGAAGTAGATGTCCCTACCTCTATGGAGTACTTTGGTAACTGTTCCTGTAAATCAGGGATAAGCTGTTCGAGCTTAGTTTTCATTTGTTTAAGGGCACGATACTGTTCCTGAGACAACTTAAAACTGTAATCTTTACCGATTACGGGAGTCTCCATCTCATTGTTTGACCAAGGTTGTTTTTTATGGAATTGATTGGTTATTTGAGCAACGGCCTCTACAACAATTTGTCTCATTCTCTACACCTTTGTTTAGGGTATTGGTGATATAGCTACAGGTATGGTGTACCCCTTGTTATTCACAAAATTACGTGCATCAGCTAAATTAGGTCTGAAATAGCAGTTATTTACTAAATTTTGGTTAGCATTATAAAAAATCAACCATGTTGGGCCACCGAGCACAGGCGTTGCTAATCCAACATACAGTTGTTGTCCATTATACCCATTTGGATTGTACCACCACTCTGTTACTTGACGAACTCGCGACCGAACCTCCACCTCACTTGAGGCATGCGTGCCGGTACGACGACCATAAGCATGGGAATCGACAGTATAACTCTGTACATTCAGATGATAAAGACCAAGTCCAATAACCGACGCAATAACGATGATCAGGCCGCCAATTAGCCAATTTTTGGGATTGAAGTTGTATCTTTGTCTAAAAATATTTGCGGTGATCATGTGTAGTGGTACAGGATTTGGTTTACCAGTTTGGTTGGATCTAACTTAGGAATCGGGGTTAAATAAGTTGCGCGTTTGACTGGGAGCGCTGGCTTCCAGCCAGCATGTCGGCTGGAAGCCGACGCGCCAACTGCACAGGTTAATTAATACCCATTCCTTAAGCTATCATGACCACGCTGGAGCCTCCATGATTGAAGATGTTTGGGGGTGAAACGCGTCGAAAAACTCTCGAACCAAAATAGACGATTGCGGAACAAATACAATACACATTTGTGAATACGGAAACGATACTAAAATCAATTATTTGGAAATGCCCATAAAGACATACTAAAATGGTATTTCATCCTCAAAATATTCTGATGAAGGATTCAGTTTTAGCCATGTTTTACAAAACAGTCGATTATGAATGTCCTGAATATGTCCAATATCTGTCATTACATCAACATGTTCATAACCTGTTTTTGCTTTACGCCAAGCTGTTGACGTAAAATTAGCCGAACCTGTAAAAGCTAATAATCCATCAATAATAATTAGTTTTTGGTGAGGTATCTGATCAGCATTTCTATAATCGTTAGTAGCTGGGATTGGGATAAGTTCTAATCCTGGATTTTCATCTGTATAATCGCCTATTTCTTTGACTAATGATGGATGAGCATTTGCAACGATTCCTCGTACTTGAATTTCTTGGGATACGACTTTAAGAACCCCAAGCAAAACATGACTCATTCCATATGTAGTTAAATGCACAAATCCCTGTGCCTTTCGTAATGCAGATAAAAGGATACGCATAGGTGGAATTTGTCCGCTTTTTAAGTTGGTTTTCATCAACTCTCCGATACTGGCCAGTTGACGACTATGACCTATTAAGTCCGAAAAAGTGATTTTTATAAAGTCATTTTGAGTATAATGGTACTTCTTACACTCTGGACAAGAAAACCAGTTTTCAAAGTCATACTCATGTATCGTAGAAGAACCAAGAAGACAAAAGCAGTTTCTACACAAAAATTCAGGAGGATCTAAAAATAAAAGTGATGAAATATCAAAACTTGTTGTCATAATTATTTGTGATGTACAACTTAATAAATAATAGGTACGTATTATCTAAATACACACATCAAGGCTCATTATTCTACAAGTTTAAATATTTGTCAATCCTTCTCTTACCTGAAAAATAAAAAGTCACTTTGTTAGAATAAATATCCAATCATCAAATCACCCAACCATACTCACAGAGCATTCGACTCTTCATTTTTAAATCTTCATTCTTAATTGATTATCCCGCCCGCAGAGCACATCACAACACCTCATCAATCATTTCGGTAAACCTCACACTGTCCGTCCCACGTTTTCAGTTTTTACTCCCCTATGGTATGTTATCTATCAACCACTAGAACGGAGGTATTCCCCAATGGTTATGACCGAATCCAGCTTTTGTGACATCGAAAATTTCATCTACGAATTTATGCACTGGTATGATATGCCTTGGGAAGCGTAAGAATCTTTCAGAATGTTGATGAGTTACCACCCCGCAGGTAGCCCCTCGTTAAGTTCGATTTCGGTGAACAGTTCTGTCTGTTGCGCGCCCACCTCGCGTACCCACTGTGCCATACGAGCAAGGCCAGTTGTTAGGTCAGTTTTGGGTGGCGAGTCAAACGTTGCCAACAGTTTAGAGTGATCACAATAGGCATGAGTCACCTCGTTACGAGCGGCTAAATAGGTCAATTCGGCTTCTACGCCCATAGCCTGACAAACTGCTTGAGCCAACTCATTGAGGTTGTATGGTGTGTCACCACCAATGTTAAAGGCGTTGTTGTAAGCGGCTCGATTCTCCACCGACTGGGCAATAATCGGAGCCACATCATCAATGTAGGTAAAGGCCCGACTCTGTTTGCCGTCGCCAAAAATGGTCAATTGTTGCCCGCTTAAAATCTGGTTCATGAATATTCCGATGACATTACGGTATTTGTCACCAATATTCTGATTTTCACCATAGACGTTGTGAGGCCGGAAAACGATATAATCTAGCCCAAACTGTTTATGCGCGGCTTCCAAATCCATTTCGACAGCATATTTCGCTACTCCGTATGGGTCTTCTGGCAAGGGCGACATAGCCTCGGTCATAGGCGGCGTGTTTGCCCCATACACGGCAATCGAAGAGGTGAAGACGAAACATTTTACTTTATGGCGAACACTTTCATTGATGAGATTGACCGAGCCGATGAGGTTGTTGGTGTAGTTAAAACGACGAATAAAGTGACTCAATCCCTCGGCGGCATAAGCGGCCAAATGGTAGACATAGTCGAATTTTTCGGTATTAAACATCTCTTTAACTAGTTCGTAGTCGGTAATAGAACCGTTAATAAACTGAGTCTTTGGTGGTAAATTTTCTAAGCTCCCACCAGTTAAATCATCTAAAATTGTAATATCATAATTGTTTTTAATTAAATGTTTGGCGACATGCGAGCCGATAAAACCAGCTCCGCCAGTAACAAGTGCTTTCATAGTTTTTATTATGACGAATCGACAGGTAAGAGTGAGCGACGTATTTATACTGCGATTAGAATGGAAACGTAACTTTTGCCATGTCATTCCCGCATGCTTTTAGCGGGAATCCATTCCTTACAGGTCGTGTGGATGCCCGATAAAAACGTTCGGGCATGACATGAGGAAAGTATCGGTCTCAAACTAATTTGAGTATAGAACTCGTTCCCTAAATTTACATCCTCAATCTTATTCGTCGATTCGTCTAATGTGTAGGAATCCCCCGGTGCATTTTCCATGCAATGTTTGGTTTTTTGACTGCGGCTAGTTGAACCGGATGCCCTGAAATCGTTTGACCAAGCTGTTTTCGTTTTGCTAAATAGGTTCCAATTTCGGTTAAGGCAGTCAAGCGCCCTCGTAATGGCGCGGTGTCACGTGCCACGAGCAATCCGTAAAAAATAGCCGCTATCTCAAAGATAACAATTAACGGGAGATTTTTCCATAGGGCATTGGTCGGATAGTTTTTGATCATCGTGCGAATTTTGTTACGTCCCATCAGGTAACTCTTGCGAGAGGGCCACTGTCCGGTAGTCCCAGAATGGATGTGCCGCACTCTAGCTTGGGGGGCATAGAGACAGCGCCATCCGGCCCGTTGACCTCGCCAAGCCAAATCAACATCCTCATAATAGATAAAGTAGTCCTCGTCGAGCAAGCCAATCTGGTCGAGCATTTCCCGCTTATATAACCCCGCCGCGGCCGAAGGGCCAAATACATCATGCGGTTCTGTCGGTTCTTGACTAACCGGCAAGCCAAGATGGCGGTTCCAAGCCATGCTGGCGCGGTCAACCTCGATTCCGGCAGAATCAAGGCGAGTCGGATCATGATCAAACAGAATTTGACTAGCCACCATGCCGATTGTAGCCCCACTATTTGCCGCCTCAACCATCACTGACAAGAAGCCGGGTTCTAACTCGGTATCATTGTTTAGCAAAATAAGATATTCGCCGGTACTTTTTTGCAGGCCGATATTGTTGGCAAGGCAAAAGCCTAAATTATCACCATTTTCGATTAAAGTCACTTGCGGATAATGCTCTTTGACCCATGCCACCGAGCCATCTTCAATCGATGAGCCGTTATCGACCACAATCACTTCGACATGGGGATAATCCTGAGCAAAAATCGAGGGCAGACAACGAGCCAGATAATGTTGTCCGTTGTGGTTAAGTACGATTACTGAAACGAGTTTAGTCATAGAAAATTCTAGGAACGAGTATTAATTAACCTGTGCATGTCGGTCATGAGAGTGGTTCAATCTTAAAGATTGAACCACTCTGGAACACGCAACTTATTTAATCCCGATTCCTACCGCCGTACTGCAAATTCCGTGTAACTCAACATTGAATCCTCAAAGCGATAAAAGATGCTACTGATTCGTTTTCCTTGTGGCTCGGTTTGGCACCACTCTAGCAGAGTATCTAACTGGGGTTCCTCACCTTGGGCATCAATCTCAATTCGACCATCAGAAAGGGTGCGAATAAATCCGACGAGGCTTAGGCGTTGAGCCTCTTCTTGGGCATTTAAGCGGAAATTTAAGCCTTGTAACTGCCCTTCAATCAACATTCTCATTCGTTTTGTCATGATATAAATCCTAAAATCTTGCTACCCGACAAGAAATTTAGCCCAGGCTAATTATAGAATAATATTCGACAGGATTAACAGG
Organism: Anaerolineales bacterium HSG25; assembly: GCA_030377865.1. Classification (GTDB taxonomy): domain Bacteria; phylum Chloroflexota; class Anaerolineae; order 4572-78; family J111; genus JAUCGB01. The sequence continues at coordinate 69,297 of JAUCGA010000003.1, forward strand.
ATTAACAAGATTAAAAGCAAAAAATCCTGTTAATCCTGTCGAAAAAATCTTTTTTCGCAATAGCGCAAAAATCGTCTGAATGTGGGACGCAGAATGTCATGCCCGAATGTAGTTATCGGGCATCCACAGATATAACAATAGATTCCCGCTAAAACCATGCGGGAATGACATGACTATATTTCGATTTCATGATGAGTTTTGCTCTACTGCCTTTTTTCTAATCAAGATGTCGGGTACCAAGTCCTAAAATTAACAGTAAATATATTGCCAAATCTCATCGCCCCAAACCAGCATGAGCCAGCCGCTTAGGGTTAAAAATGGCCCATAAGGGATATAGCTTTTACGGCTAATGCGGCGAGTAAGAAGTAACATCAGGGGGATAATTGCCCCCAAAAAGACAGTTATAATAAAGGCGAGCAGGATATATGGCAAGCCGAGAATCAAACCCAAAAATACAGATAGCGTGACATCTCCCGCGCCGAGCGCACCCCGACCATAGGTCAGTGTTCCAAATAAAAAAGCCCCGTAACTGATAATAAAACCTGTTGCACCGCCAATAATGGCGATGGACCAAAAGCTATCGGGGCGAATAATAAACAGGGTCAAAATGCCATGTAAGATGGAGTTACAACTGGGGGCAAACTCCCAAAACCCGGCCAAGGGAGTAACAAAGGCCAGCAGAATCACCAGCAAAATGGCCGGTAACATGACGAGATTAAAAATCAGTTTATGCTCTAAATCTGTCACTGTAATCAACACTAAAATGGCTGTGTAGAGCATGATAATGAGAGTTTGACTAGAAGCACCATATCGACCGTATAAAAAGATAAACAACAGTGGCATGACAATTTCGACCACAATAGCACGTTTGAAAGTCTCTGATTGGACTTGACAGGTAGGGCATGACAAGCTGTTTCGAGCCATGCTGACCAGCATGCTCCAAGCCATAAGACCGTCCCGTTTTGTCTGACAGTTGGTACAGGTTGGCGCTTGCCAAATCGACTCTCGACGAGGTAACAGATTGGCGGCATGGTTAATCAACATGGCGATTAACCAACCGATAATAAGGTAGATAATAATCATAGGCTCTGCTGATGATAACGTAGATGTGCTATTCTAGCAAGCATAACAACTCAGCGAATTCGCTAGGAACGAGTGGTAATTAGTTGTGCCAATTGAAAATACTTCAGTACCCGACATGCTGATTAAATAAAGATTTTTCGACAGGATTAACAGAATTGACAGGATTTTTTGCCTTTAATCTTGTTAATCCTGTCAGATATTTTTTTGTATTTAGTTGAGGCTAAAAATTTTTGTCGGGGAACAAGACAAAATACAAAACACCCAATCTTAGCAGATTGGGTGTTTAAGATACAAAAAGCAATTGATTGCCTTATTTAGGCTAATCTTCCTGAGTTGGTAACAGGATATAAAACTTGCTACCGGGTAGCGTTTCAGGATCATGTCCGGGGCTTTCGACCCAAATGCGCCCATGATGAGCTTCTATAACTCCCCGAGCAATCGTCAAGCCTAATCCTGCTCCGCCGCCCATAAACTCAGTTTTACTGGTACTATGCAATGCCACATTAGAGGCCGTGCTAAACTTATCAAAAATCAATTTTTGTTTATCTCGGTTAATTCCTACCCCAGTATCGGTCACAATCACCTCAATAAATGAGAGACTATCCTTGTCATTTTTAGGAAGATGTCGAGCATGAATTGAAACTTTTCCATTATCGGGCGTGTATTTTATACCGTTGCTTACAATTCGAGACAATGCCGAGTGTAGTTGTTTGCTGTCACCGTGAACCACCGGCAACCCTTCTGGCGCTTCGGCAATCAGTTCGATATTACGGGCTTTAGCATTGGGCGTTTGTTCTGTTTTGACAGAGCTAAGAATACTACGAATTGAAACAAGTGTATAATCAAAACTGGTATCGGCTAATTCTACCCGAATGACGCTGACCATGTCCTCAACAATGTCTTGGAGACGACTAAAGCCACGAGCCACGCCTGCTAATAAATCTTTGGCATGTTGGTCGCCTTGGATAACGGGCAACATCTCTAACATTTGGGTGTAACTATGGATGACCGTTAAGGGTGTTCGTAGTTCGTGGGACACGACAGATATAAAATCGCTTTTTGCCTCTTCAAACTGTTTAAGCCGATCATAAGCGGCCTGTAGCTCACTAAATTTTTGCTCTAATTCAACAATTAGGCTAACGTTCTGTTCTTGCAGATACTGTTCTCGTTTGGTTTCAACGTCACTTTTAACGTGCCCCTTTTTAATATGATGTGCCACCGCAGAGACAAGTTCATCAAAGTCAATAGGCTTGTTTAGGTAACCATCACAACCAATTGCTCTTGCTCGTTCACGGTCATTAGACACGGTTCGAGCCGTAATTGCCACGATAGGCACATGATTGATATGAGGGAAACTACGTAATCGGGTCACCGCGGTAAAACCATCGAGGTCAGGCAAATTAATATCCATCAAAATTAAGGCTGGTTCGATACTTTTAGCCATCGCAATTCCTTCAAGAGCGCTGACCGCGTCAACAACCCGATATCCTTCACTTTCAAGGATACGTCTAATCAAATCTCGATTTTGTTGTACATCTTCAACGTTTAGGATAGTTTGTGGCATGTCCATTGTTCTAATCTCGACGCTCTGTCCCTAATTTTTGGTGGTGGATAGAACTACCATATACTAGAATATACCATAGCTATGTAGTCAAAAGTATAGGATAACCATCCCAATGTTAAAAAATTTGGAGAAACGCATGTCTATATCGAAAAAATTAACGACCCCCCGCTGGATGATAACCCATTTTTTTGTTTTAATCGGCTTAATCTTTCTGATTAATCTAGGCCGTTGGCAGATGAACCGATTAGAAGAACGCCGAGCCTATAATGAGAATGTTGCCATCGCGCTCGACCAACCTATCACTAATCTTGATGGCTCACCAGTCGAGCCAACTCAGTTCCACTTTAGGCATGTAACTGTTAGTGGACGGTTTGATAATTCAGCAGGCATGATTCTGCGTAATCAACGCTCGGTTGAGGGTCAGGCCGGAGTCGACTTGCTCGTCCCTTTCCAAATTACTGACAGTGATACGGCAGTACTGGTCAACCGTGGTTGGATTCCCCACAACAACAGTGACCCATCACCCGAAAGCCGCCAGATTTACGACCTTAACAAACCAATAACATTGACCGGTATTGCCTACCCTTCGCAACCGCAACCGAGCGGTTTTTCGCCCAGAGACCCAGAGTTACAACCGGGTCAAACTCGGCTCGATGGCTGGATGCGGGTTGATATAAACCGCATCCAGAAGCAAGTTCCCTATCCACTGCTCGATATTTATATTGAGCAGATTCCCGATGACCCGCTTAAGGCAACGGAACTTCCTCGACAAGACCATGTCGGCGTAGCCCTCGACGAAGGCCCACACCTGAGTTATGCCATGCAATGGTTCACCTTCGCCGTGATTCTGGTTATCACCTATGCCGCTTTTGTGCGGCAAGAGGTACGAAAATCGGTTGATTGAGGCTTTGGTTTTCATGCTTAAGCAGATTGTTTGTCAAATGGTTCATAAAAATCGCCAAAATCATGCCGGATTATCAATCAGATATTCAGTATAGTCAATTCTGACCACGGTATCATCTAACTGCATAAATTCCCAGTCACTACACAGGAGGGAACTTTTGTCAATATTATGGATTGTCCATGCTCGTCGTTTTAGATAAACTCTAAACTTGGGTCATCACGAATATAAGCCAACTGTTGACCCAAATAAGGCAATGAGGGCAAATCATGCCATCTTCGGAGGAGATGGTAAGCGGGCGAGGTTAATAATCGACATTCATCAACCGTAAAACACCACTCCTCACGCCGAATTTCAATCACGGTAGATTGATCTGGTAATAAACCAAAATCCCAAGCCGAACATAAACGAGCCAGAAAATCAACTCGGTCAGCTAAGGTATCAAGGATTTCAGGAGGCGTTACATCAGGATAGAGTGAACCATCAATTTGGAATGGCATAGATAAATATCTCCTTGAACCAATTACGAACCTGTTTGGCGGCCCTTTTCTGAGTGGGGTCTGAAATTTTGGATAACGGGCGAAGACCTATGATCCATTATCTCTTGTAGAACGTCACCATCATGTTGGAAATCATCATCATCATAATGGAGATAACATTGATGTTTATGCAAAAATGTTTCTGTTTCCCATCGAGAAGAGAAGCCAAGAATTTGTTGAACTTGATAGCTGGTCAAGATACCGATTTTATAGCCAATAACTGTAATATCTTCTAAATTTTTTCGTGCAATGATATTCCAATGTGTTTGGAACGCTTCAACCGCACTTTCTGGCAAATCATACTGAACGGTAAACTTCACGTTTTTCTACCTTTTTATAAATTAGAATTCACCTAATGAGAGATTAATAGTTCTTATTAGGTGAGTTCTGCTTTAAGAGGTTACTCAATAACGATAATCGTTACTGATACAGGCAATGGACATATTGAAATCGAGGCCAAATACCCCCAAAGCCTTGTTACTGGTTCCTCTCTGGGGCAACAGTACCGCGAATAAGGGGTAAGGACAACGAATTTAGGGAACAACGAATTTCGCTTCAAGAGTAATAATCGACCAATTTCAAACCATTACTCGCTGTTTGTATCGGTCAATCATTCGTTTTTCCCTCTATTCGTTGTTCTCCCTGTTTCAATTGATCCATGAGATATTCCTTACACCATGTATTCTCCCATAAAATCACTGAAAAGGCCATGAAATAAAACTACCTCACCTTGGTTATGGAAAGGGGTTGTCAACATTGGAAGAAGCTCCAACAGCTTATCTCGGGCGAGAAAATGATACCTCTGACCATCAACAACCTTCTGCACCACAGGCATAAGGGGATGACTCTCGACCAGTTCAAATTGATAGCTATCGATCATCTGCTCGACATAACAATGGTAGAACGGCCCCAACACACTGACGAACAGGCGTAATAACAACCGAGGGCTACCTAACCGAGTCAGTAACGCCTCGTCATCCTCTAAAAATGGTATATTTTTATGTAGGAGAATCTCAGCCTGATAACATGAATTGTCTGCCAAATTGGTAAAATCTCGCATGGCGTAACCAGCGCAGGCTCTTTCGAGTTGAGTGAGTAACCCTCGCCATGCTCGATTGTCCGCTTCCGCCTTGGCTCTCGCTTCTAGAAGCCGCCCATACTCCGAGGTAATATAGTAGGCCGCTCGGTTGGAAGGAATTTGGCTTTGATGGAATTTGGTTATGGTTTCACGGATAATCTCATTTACGGGCATCGTTTCAAATCGCACAAATGTTCGATTTACACTTTTTTAACTTCTGCTAAGTCACGGACTTGGCAGTTTTGAGGGTAGCGTTCAATAAATAGGGTAACTGGACAACCTGTGAATACTTTGCGAAGGATATAACTCGCGTTTGACAGCCCCGAAATAAATTTCAGGGCTATAGAACAGTGCCCAATACCTATTCAGGCACAATGTAAATTGGGCTAAATCGCTCAGAGATAACCCGATTTATCGGGTGCTGTTCTATAGCACGGTGATTTATCGCCGTGCGGAGCTGGCTACGAGAGACTGATAAGCAAATCTTGTCGAATTTGCAAATCGAACATTTGTTCAGTTTGCAACACTGCCGGTATTTGCTATCTGGTTACTCCCAACGATGTAATCGAATGGACAGATGTTTTTGAAAATGCTCAAAATCTCTGTCTTGAGTAAAAATGGGGAAATTGTGGCGGTAGGAAACGGCACACAACAAAAAATCTGTATTGGAGCCTTGTATACCTTTGGCGCGACATTGGTTAAAAAACTGAGCCGCTGTTTCAAAATCATCGGTTGTAAGTGGAAAATCAGGAAAAGCCCATAATTTGGTGCGTAACCGCTCGAACTGTTCTACCTCCCGAATTCCCGACAGAATCTCTTGTCGAATTACGCCTAACATAACCACCTGTGTTTGTTGAATCAAACGAGTCAGTTCTTGAATGGCTGGGTCATCCGTTGGTTGTCGTCGACGCAAGGCTAATGACCAGATATTGGTATCAACCAAAACCCTCATGCCACACTCCGTTGCCGTTTGTAATCATAATCATCAGCGTACTCAATCATGCCAAATTCAGCCAGAATCTCTTGTTGTTGTAGATATTGCACATAAAACTCAAACGCTTTGTGAATTGCCTCGTTGATAGTAGCATGATTGCCTAAACGGCGCATTAACTCTACCCGTTCAAGGTTGACCGTTTTGGTTAAAATCGTTTCAATAAAGTGATTTAACGGTGTGTTTTGTAACTCGGCCTGCCGTTGTAGCTTGTGTTCCAATTCAGTAGACAAATCTAAAGTAACTAACATTTTTTGCTCCTTAATGTAGCACAGAGAACTCAGACCAGCATGTGCTTGATCGTTGCGGATATTATATTCATCCGCAACGCCCTCTCCACCGTAAACCGATACCCATGCTGGGCGACACCATGCCGGTTATTGATCCGGCAATGACTATTGGAGCAGAATTTCAAGGATGGGAGAATTTTTATTCTCCCATCCTTGAAATTCTGCTCTAAAACGGCACAAACCGGAAAAAATACCACTCTCGATTTTCTTCGCTCATGTTCAAAGTAAATGAATCGGAAACCTGCCGACCATCGACCGTCTCCAGATGAAATTTCCAGCTACCAGTAATATAGACGGCAATCGGTTGTGGTTCAAATTTGGTGTTACCCGATTTTACCACGTCCGCCCCAGCGGGGCTATGTCCCGTGTTTTGGTCAGCACTTGGCTCTGATTTGGTGATGAGACCGTTGGGGTCAGTCCCAACCACGCGAATGCCGGGAATCCAACCGCCGTCATGTCCTTGAATGGCGACTATAATCGACAAGATAGTGGCCTCGCTCGGTGAATGAAACAGTTCGGCCTGTTGATATTCCCACTGTGGAGCGGGAGTATTGGTAGGCAGAGGTGGCTCCGTCGGTTGGGGTGGTGCTTGACTAACGGATTCGGGAGTATTAGTCGGCTCTGGAGTCTCTGTGGCCTCAGGCGTATCGGTAGCTGGTGGAGTATCGGTTGGTTCTGGGGTGGGGGTATCTTCTGGGGTGCTGGTTGGTTCTGGAGTGGGCGTAGAGGTGTCGGTTGGTAACGGCGTGGCCGTGCTAGTTGGGGTGGCTGTCCAGTCAGGGGTGGGAGTAAAGGTCGATTTAGGCGTGGCGACCACGGCCTCGGCGACAGCGGTTGGCGTGTCATCTGTGATCTGTACAAACTGGTTGAAACGGGGTGAGAGGGTACAGCCAGATAGCCAGAATAAAACTAAAATTATGATAAGGGTTAGATTAAATTTTTTCAACAAATGTTTCTCCACGTTCCTTAGGCAATTCTGTAGTGGTCAGATTGATGTTGAAAAAGGAGTGCAATAGCTTTTCAGCTATTGCCTGCAAAAGCAAGATGCTTTTGCACTCCGACATCACCTTGACCACCACATTCTTTAAGCAATTCCCCTCGTTCCCAATCTCCAGATTGGGAACGTATTTTGCCACAGAAACTCTGTTTCTGGCATGTTGCAAGTCGCAAACAGAGTTTGCTTGAGCAATTGTGTTCCCAAACTCAGTTTGGGAACAAGGGAACAAGGGACTCAGTTTGGAAGGGATCTGAGTGATTAGTACGTTCTTGTGTGCGGCATAAGAATGGTTCAATCTTAAAGATTGAACCATTCTGCATCATTTATAAACTCAATCGCTTAAACACAAATTCAGGGATATGGCGAATAATCAGCATGATAAATTGCCACATCCAACGGGTATATAGCACACTCCGGCCTGAGCGATTGGCACGATAAATATCATTTGCTACCTGTTCTGGCGTAGCGGTGATAACTGGCGGGAGCTTCAAATTTTGGGTCATTTTGGTACGGACAAAACCGGGTTTGACGGTTAGTACCTGTACGCCCGACTTCGCCAAACGATTTCGTAACCCAGATAGGTAGGCGCTGAAACCAGCTTTGGCACTTCCATACATGTAGTTACTGCCTCGGCCTCGGTCTCCGGCCACCGAGCTAATACCGATAATCGCGCCGTTTTTCTGGCGTTCAAACTCATTTGCTACCAGATTCAAAATCGACACCGCGCCAGTATAGTTGGAGTCGATGATTGTTTTGGTTTCGGCAAAATCGGCTTGAGCGGTTTCTTGGTTGCCTAAATAGCCGAACACACAGATAACAACGTCTGGTCGGCTCGACAAGCCATCATAAAACGGGGCATGGCTATCAAAATCGAGCGCGTCAAATTCGGCCAATTCTACGTTGATTTGATGCCGAATCGTTATATCGCTCACCAGATTATCTAACCGATTGACCTGACGAGCGGCGAGGGTGATGTTATATCCCTCTTGAGCATATCGATAAGCCAACGCCTGTGCAATGTCAGACGTGGCTCCTAAAATTAGAACGTGTCCCATATAAGTTTTGGTTCTCTGGTAGATTCCGTGCAACTCGAAACTGTGCCCTGAATTAGGCAATTCCAAGAAAATAAATCTCCCAAATTGAGCAGAGTCTCTACCCCCCTCAGTCCCCCCTGCTAGGGGGGAAGTGGCTCCTCCCTCTAGCAGGGGGAGGCTGGGAGGGGGTAGAGTGTCACAATGGTTTTGGGAGGTTTTAAATTCTGGAACTGCCTTAGATACTTTAATGAGGCAATCTTCCCACAAGTTTTAAACTTGCGGGAAGATGATGATACAAACATGACGTTTGCACGGAAAGCCCCAAAGAGCCTAAGTTTTTTCTCGTAACGAAGATTTTAATCCTTGTGCGGGTTAGTTAACCCAATTCGGTCTGACTGTAATGACCGAAATTTATGGTCATGATTGATTTTTTCCAAATTTTCTAAAAATGTATCAACATAAGGATAGGTTTGCTTGAACATACGCTCGGTCATACGTGCATCTTTGGTCAGGTATATTCGACCACCGTATCCTAAAACAATCTCATCTAACTCATCCAACAGGTCAAACAGGCCATCTCGAATCGGAAAATCGAGAGCGAGAGAGTACCCCTCCATAGCAAAGGGTAGATAACCGTTTTGCTTGCCGTATAGTTTCATCACGGTTAAAAACGGGCCGATATTTCGTTCGGCCATCTTGTTTAGAATGGTGGTCAACCCCTCGCGGCTTTTAGCCTTCGGTAGAATAAACTGATATTGAGTAAAGCCTCGCTGACCATATATCCGATTCCATTTGTAGATGACATCCAACGGATAGAAAAACACGTCATAATCGATGACACTTTTGATAACCCGCTTGAACTGTTTACGGTAAAGAAGCTCGTTGAATATTCGCATGGTCAAACCATTTAGGACGAATTCAGGAAAGTTAAAGGGGACAATCGCTTTGGGTCTTGACTTTAGCTCAAAGGGATGTTTACGCCGCGCATCGCCAGCCAAATCCTCCAGACGCGCATGTTCGCCACGCATGATAAATCCTCGCCCCATGTTTTTGCCCTGTTTTAGACAATCCATCCAAGCCACCGAATAAGTCCATGATTCCGAATCTTCAAACAGATCCATCATCTGGTCAAGATTATCGGCTCGAACTGCCTCTTGAATAATGTAGGCAGTTTCGATAGGAAGTAGACGCATGGTCGCTTGTAATATCACGCCGGTTAAGCCCATGCCACCGCAAGTCGTCCAAAACAGCGCTTCATTCTCTGTCGGCGAACAGGTGACAATCGAGCCATCGGTCAACATAATATCCATGCTAACGATATGGTCACTAAAATTACCGGCCTTGTGCTGACTCTTACCATGCACATCCGAGGCAATGGCTCCGCCGACCGTAATCAACTTTGTGCCCGGCGTAACCGGCAAAAACCATCCTTTAGGCACGGTGACATCTAATAGCTCGGATAATAAAACACCCGATTGACAACAAATTGTACCTGCTTCAGCATCAAACGATAGGAATTTTTTATAATCCAACGTTGAGATTAGATGCGGAGCTAGAGCGGAATCGCCATAACTACGCCCATTGCCACGCGGGATAACGTCAGACAACTTTTTGAGGAGTTGCCGTAACTCGTCAATCGTCTTAAAGGTATATTCTTGGGCCGAAATTTTGGGATAATTTCCCCAACTACTCGTTTGACCATTTGAATGAGATGAAACGGCTTCACCCACTTCTGGTTCAGTGGTTTTGGGTGCTTTGTCCACGTTAGAAACAGTCGAACGCCACCATGCAATCGCCGTCACACCCAGTAAGCCACCTACAATTGTCGGAATTAAAGAACTTTGTTTTGTCATGATATTATTGAGAAGTACAACGAATATAGTCGTCAACCATAAGTGTCAACTTAACGTTTGTAGTAGGCGATTCATCGCCCTCAAAGGCACTAAAGTGCCTACTACGAACTTCTTAAGTTGACAGTCATGAGTCGTCAACTTAAGACCTGACAGGTTTTAGAAACCTGTCAGGTCTAAGACAACGAATAAAAAATTCGTTTATCCCAAAATTCGTTGTACTGCCCTATCTAATCTCGTTTGAATTTACTATAATCTGGCTCAGCATGCGAACCACGTCTCACGCCTTGAATGTTCAGCAATGCTTCAACTTTCATGGGTAAGCCAAACAGTTTAATGAAACCTTCAGCATCTTGCTGGTTATAAACATCCTCTTCACCAAAGGTCGCAAAATCTTCTCGATAAAGGCTGTACGGAGATTTACGGCCCACCAGAGTCACGTTACCCTTGTACAGTTTGAGACGTGCCGAGCCAGTCAAATTTTGCTGAGTAACTGCCACGAATCCATCAAGCGCATCACGTAACGGGGTAAACCATTGCCCATTATAGACCAATTCAGCATATTTATGAGCAATTAATTCTTTATAATGAAGCATCTCCTTATCTAAACAGAGTTGTTCGAGTGCTTGGTGGGCTTCAAATAGGATTGTTCCACCCGGTGTTTCGTAAACGCCGTGGCTTTTCATGCCGACTAATCGATTCTCGACAAGGTCGATTCGACCCACGCCATGTCGTCCGCCCATAACATTCAAATCAGTTAACAGGCTAATAGGGCCACGAGCCACACCGTTAATTTTTTTAGGGATGCCATTTTGAAACTCAATTTCGACATATTCCGGCTCATCTGGAGCCTCTTCGGGAGCTACCGAAAACTGGTACATGGCTTTTTCTGGCTCTAGCCAAGGATTCTCTAAAATACCACCCTCATGGCTTAGATGCCATATATTTTTATCGCGGCTGTAAATCGACTTTTCTGTCACCGGAACAGGAACATTAAACTCTGCCGCATAATCTAGCGCATCTTCACGAGAACGAATTGTCCACTCTCGCCACGGAGCAACCACCGCTAGTTTCGGGTTTAGGGCTTGATAAGTTAGCTCGAATCGAACTTGATCGTTTCCTTTTCCGGTAGCACCATGACTGACCGCGTCGGCTCCCTCTAAAGCGGCAATTTCGACCTGCCGTTTGGCAATCAAAGGACGAGCGAAACTCGTTCCCAATAAATATTTCCGTTCATAAACTGCTCCAGCCTGAATAGTGGGGAAGATGTAATCGGTGATAAATTCCTCTCGCAAATCCTCAACATAACATTTACTGGCTCCAGAAGCTAGAGCTTTTTCCTCCAAACCGGTCAACTCTTCCTCTTGACCAAGGTTGGCACACATACAAATCACTTCACAATCATAATTGTTTTTTAACCAAGGAACGATAACGCTAGTATCTAATCCACCAGAATAGGCCAAGACAATTTTTTTTATATTAGCTTTGTTGGACATTGTATAACCTCATAAGTTTTTGGGTTTGTGGTTTGTTAGGAAGTACTAAGAAAACCAAAAGTTTGTTGTTTCATTCATGACCTGACATATTGATAAAATCAAAAACGTTTTTTGACAGAATTAACAAGATTAACAGGATTTTTTTACTTGTAATCCTGTCAGATATTGTTTTAGTCATGTTGAAACGATAAACTTCTGAAAAACAAATCTCCCATGTCATTCTGAGCCGAAGGCGAAGAATCTATACCATAATAGGAATGAAGTCTAAATAAGTTGTGCGCTCCAGAGTGGTTCAATCTCTAAGATTGAACCACTCTCACCATAAAACTGCACAAGTTAATTAATCCCGATTCCTAGTGATGATTTTGGGAGATTTTAAAACTCGGCGTTACCTTATTCAACAAATCGCAAGCCCAAAAACGTAACGTATCATGTTTTTTTCCGTACAGAATCGAGTTGACGTATTAGACTTGTTGCTGTATTTGTTAAGTCTAATAAATCTTTGGTTTTAACGTAACCAGCATCTTCATCAAAGGCTAAGCTAGCTGGAGTTCTAACCAATAAATAAGCGGCACTTGCACCGATTATAGCGCCAATAACAGCACCAATAAGGGTAGCTTTTTGATATTGTTCATCAAAATTCATACGTTTCTCCAATGATAATAAAATTTCCGGTAGTCCTGCACATGTAGTGATCACCTACCCGCAAGTTCTAAACTTGCGGGTAGGTAACAGACCTATATCACTACTTCTGCACCACTACCAAAATTTCCTACGATAATATGTATGAAAGTGTGGTGGTCAGCTTGATGTTGAAAATGGCGTGTTGGCTTCCTCGCCGACCCGTTCAGCTAGTCGGCAGGGATGCCGACGTGCCAACTGCACATGTTAATCATTCCTCAATCAAACCTACAAACTTCATCGAATTATAGTACACAATGAAAATCGGGTAAAGTAGGGTAAGGTGGCATTGTAAGCTAGTCGCATTGTAAAGTTCCGAAAACCGTGTTATACTTCACTCCAAATATTTAGCCTTAAAAAGAACTTGCATAACGTAAAGTAGTCTATAGGTATACAAACCTATATATGCTCATATATTCAACCAAAATAATAGGGTTTTGGGCATGCTGTACTCGAAGTTTAACTATTACTTACGCGCATCGAGCAAGGTACAATTCAAACGTAGTCGGTAGAGAAAGGGAGAATGATGAATATTCTATATGCAGAAGATGACCGTGATTGTCGTGAACTTTTTGCTTATGCCTTTCAAGAAAAAGGACATAAAATCTATGAAGCTCGAAATGGCGCGCAAGCAGTTCAAATTGTTCGTGATGAACAACTCGATTTGGTCATTTTAGATATTCGCATGCCGATGATGACGGGCTATGATGCGGCTCGTATTATTAGCCAAGAACACCCTACTTTACCAGTGCTCTTTTTTAGTGCGAAGGGGTTACCGCAAGAAATTACCCAAGCCTTTGCTAGTAGCAAAATGGTTATCGATTATTTGGTTAAACCGATTATGCCAAAACAGTTAATCCCTTGGGTTGAGAATATTATAAAAGAATGTCGAGTGCAAGGCATGGCTACAATTCGACAAGAAAACATGGCTCGCGAGTTAGTTGTTGCAGAGTAATAGGGGTAAAATAATGGTGGGCAACATCCGCTCAACCTTAGAAAATGCTTTAGGAAAATTAACGCCTGAAGTTATAGATGTTTTAACCAAACAGGTCGTGGTTCGTACCCATGAGGCCGGTTCGGTAGTTTGCCATGAGGGTGAGATAGAAGCAATTTTTTATGTCATCCAAGAAGGGCAAGTTGCATTTACCAAAAAAATGATTGGTGGCGATGATCAGTTGTTAGGTATAAAGGCACAAGGCGAATTTTTTGGTGAATTGGCCGTGCTTGACCATGCACCACGAGCGGCAACAGTGCATGCGATCTCTGAATGTGTATTAATTGAGATTGAAGAGGAAACGTTAGAAACCGTTCTTGATCTCAGCCCCTCTGTTGCCCGAACCATTATGCGGGGGATTATTCGGAGTGTTCGAGATACCGACCGAATCACCATTGCCGAACTGCAACTAAAAAATAATGAGCTGGCTAGAACCTTAGAGAACTTAAAAACCGCTCAAGATGAACTCCTACGTCGTGAAAGATTGGAGCGGGATTTAGAGATCGCGGCTCAAGTTCATAAAAGTATCCTACCGACCTCCTTTCCAGAGGTATCGGGTTTTGCCTTTGGTGCAGTGTCTCGTCCAGCCCGTGAAGTGGGCGGCGATTTATATGATGTCATGGAAATTTCGGACGACCATATTGGTATCGTTATGGCTGATGCATCAGGTAAAAGCGTACAAGCGGCCATCTACATGGCGGTTGTTCGAGCCTTGTTTTTAAGTGAGACAGATCTGACCACCTCTCCCACGGAAGTGGCACATCGGATTCATAAACTATTGTTAAGAGCCACCACTAGCGAAATGTTTGTCACTGCATTTTATGCCACCATCAATATAGAAACTCGCTACATGCGCTACATTCGGGGTGGACACGACCGACCTGTTTTCTTCAAAACCGCTGACCGTACCACCGAATTGCTCAATATTCCGGGGCGTTTTTTGGGGATGTTACCCAATCTTATTCTTGAAGAGGCAAGTTTGACGTTTGACGTTGGCGATATTTTAGTCTCTTACAGTGATGGTGTGACCGACGCAACCCGCCCCGGTGGCGAAATGTATGGCATTGAACGTTTAGAAAATGTAATTCTTGAAAATCATAACCTCCCAGCCAAAGAACTCGCTCAAATTATCACCCAAGATATTGATAACTTCCGTGAAGGTGAAGAGCAACCCGATGATTTGACGATGTTAGTTGTTAAAGCTGTAGAGTAACTTAGGAATCGGGATTAATTAACTTGTGCAGGTCGTCATGAGAGTAGTTCAATCTTAGAGATTGAACCACTCTGGATCGCGCAACTTATTTAGGACTCATTCCTATGGAGATATAGCCACAATAATGAATTGGTATGATCAAAAAACACGTCGCACCCGTCGCCCAAGACGAATTGAAGAAGAAGACTCTGCTGAAATAGGCTTTCCGATCCTTTGGGTTTTAATTGGATTACTGGCCGCGATGTTGATTATAGGACTAGTCAGCTTAGGTGCATTAAACTTATTACGTCGCCAAGCAATTACCCCAACCCCCCCGTTTATCGCAGGATTAGCACCTACTCAACCCATTTTGGATGCCCCTATTTCAGACGACGGAACAGAAGCTACTCCAACTATTCCGCCGGTCGTTACTTTGCCACCAACGGTAACCCCAATACCAAGCGCCACCCCCGTCCCCCAAGTACCAAAAACCATCGAGATTGGTGGTTTTGCGCGAATTGTGAACACCGATGGGTACGGAGTGAGCATGCGGGCTGGACCGGGAACCAACAACGCTCGGTTAGAGGTTATTCCCGAAAACGCGAACGTCGAGATTAAAGACGGGCCGCGTGAGTCTGAAAATTTAGAAGATTATATCTGGTGGTTTGTTATTGCCCCAAATGGCGAAGAAGGCTGGATTGCCACCGATTTTTTAGAGCCAAGTATAGGGCCAAATCGTTAGGTAGTCCTGCATAGGTAGTGGTCAGCTACCCGCAAGTTTAGAACTTGCGGGTAGCTAACGGATCCGTACCACTACTTCTGCACCACTACCAATCGTTAAACCTATGACTGATATTCAAGCAAGAATCAATCAATTACGAGATGAGCTAAACTATCATCTTTATCGGTATCATACCCTTGATGACCCCGTCATTAGTGATGTTGAGTATGACAAGCTGTTTCATGAACTGCGCCGAATCGAAGAAGACCAACCTGAACTAATCACTCCCGATTCGCCCACGCAACGGGTCGGCTCTGAGCCGTTAGACAGTTTTGAAAAAGTAACCCACCTATTGCCCATGACTAGTTTGGGCAACGCGTTTGATGATACGGATGTTAAAAACTGGCTTGATCGTGTCATTCGGCGTTTGCCCGATTGGTACGATGTTAATGATCTTGAATTTGTGGTTGAGCCGAAAATTGACGGCTTGGCAGTAGCTATGGTGTATGAAAATGGGACATTAGTTCAAGCCGCCACTCGTGGTAATGGCCGAGTCGGTGAAAACGTAACCGCCAATATCCGCACTATTAATGTTATTCCTCTCAGTATTCCTGCCGAAAAAGAAGCAGTCGCTCCGCCTGAACGAATTGAAATTCGGGGTGAAGTTTATATGCCCCTGAATGCATTCAACGCCTTTAACCAGCAACAACTCCAAAAAGGAGAACGTGTATATGCAAACCCGCGTAACTCTGCCGCGGGGTCATTACGTCAGCTAGACAGTAAAATTACGGCTCAACGTCCCTTATCCTTCTTCGCTTATGCGATTGGTTATGTTGAAGGGGCTGAAATTCGCACACATGGTGAAGCACTCGATTACATGCAGGCGCTCGGACACCCTCTTAACCCCGACATACTACGCACCAAAAATTTTGATGAGGTATTGAGTTTCATCCATGAGTGGATGGAAAAACGAGACCAACTCGACTATGATGCAGATGGGGCGGTCATTAAAATCAACGATCTAACCTTGCAAAAATATTTGGGAGTGGTCGGCAACACGCCTCGCTGGGCTATTGCATACAAATTCCCCGCTCAAGAAGCAACCACAAAATTGTTGGATATTGAGGTTAATGTTGGACGCACTGGGCAAGTCACCCCCTATGCAGTGCTAGAACCAGTAAACATCGGCGGAGTGACGGTTCGGCAAGCCACGCTCCATAATTTTGAGGATATAGCGAAAAAGGACATTCGTGAAAACGACACAGTCGTTGTCAAACGGGCTGGAGACGTAATCCCTCAAGTAGTTAAACCGATTCTTGATTTGCGCTCCGATGATTCACCGGCTTATGACCCTCCGAAACACTGTCCATGCGAACATCAAACGCCGCTTGTCCAATTTGGTGACGAAGTGGCTTGGTTCTGCACCAACGCTTTATGCCCAGCCCAGCTAATTCGTCAGATTGAATATTTTGTCTCTCGTCCGGCCCTGAACATCGAGGGTTTCGGCTCAAAAATCGGTGAGCAGGTTGCCACCGCTAATCTTGTGCGAGATATTGCCGATATTTATTTCCTAACGCGGGAACAACTGCTAAGTTTAGAGGGGTTTGCCGAAAAAAAAGCAGACAAAATTTTAGCGGCAATCGAAATCAGCAAACAAAAACCGTTTGACCGAGTCATTACCGGATTGGGGATTCGTTATGTAGGCAGTGTCGTCGCCATGTTTTTAACACAGGCTTTTTCCGATATATTTGCCATGCAAAAGGTCACCCAAGCCGAGTTAGAGACAATTGATGGCATTGGGCCACGAATCGCCGAATCAATTGTAGAATGGTTTAGCCAACCGACCAATCAAGCTGTTATCCTCAAACTACAAAAAGCGGGAGTAACCCTCAACCAATCGACCCAAACAATCAAAAATGAATCGCAAGCCTTAGCTGGACTAACCTTTGTAGTTACTGGAACTTTACCCACCTTAAACCGCTCCGAGGCGAAGAGCCTCATCGAACAACATGGGGGCAAAATTACCGGAAGCGTCTCTAAAAAAACTGATTACCTATTAGCTGGTGAAAAAGCAGGTAGCAAACTCAGCAAAGCACAAAGCCTAAACGTTTCTGTGATTACCGAAGAAGCACTTAATGCCCTAATCACCAAAGGCAGTTAATATTTTTTAAGTATGGAACAACTTACAAGTCATAAAAAAAGAGTTGTTGTTACGGGACTTGGTGCAATTACCCCCGTTGGCAACGATGTGAACACATTTTGGGAAAACATGAAGGCAGGCAAGTCAGGGGCTGATGTCATATCTCGATTTAATATTGACCGCTACCCCTCAAAAATCGCCTGTGAAGTTAAGGACTTTGAGCCAACCGATTGGCTCAAACGCAAAACGGCTAAACGACTAGCTCGCTCAACACATTTTGCTGTTGCCTCGGCCAAACAGGCCCTAGCCGATTCAACCTTAGAGGTTACTAACGAAAATGCAAGTTCGATTGGTGTAGTGTTCAACTCTGGTGGAGGTGGACTTAGCCACATGGAAGCCGCCACCCTACTTCTTGAGGAAAAGGGGCCGCGGGCTACCTCTCCTTTTTTGGTGACTAACATCATGCTCAATGCGGTCTCGTGCTCTGTATCGTTAGAACTCGGCACAACTGGCCCTTTAAATACATCTGCTTTAGCCTGTGCGAGTGGTAACTATGCTCTGTTGGATGCTTACCATACAATCCAACGTGGTGAAGCTGAAGTAATTATCGCTGGTGGAGCCGAGGCAATTATCTCACCTTTGATTATGGCCGCGTTTGGACGTATGCAGGCCCTATCAAAACGAAACGACGACCCTCAACGGGCTAGTCGTCCCTTTGACAAAAACCGAGATGGGTTTGTTTTTGGTGAGGCTGCGGCGGCCTTCATTTTAGAAACTGAGAGCCATGCTAGGGCTAGAGGGGCTAAAATATATGCCGAAGTTTTAGGTGGACGTTTAACCTCTGATGCCTTTCACCTAACTGCGCCAGAACCGGAAGGGCGGGGTGCAGTCGCGGCGTTATCTGGCACATTGGTTAATTGTGGAAAAACAACGACTGATGTTGACGCTATATTTGCTCATGGGACTAGTACTCCCTTGGGTGACACTGCTGAAACCATTGCCATAAAAAAGGTTTTTGGTGACCATGCTTATCACATCCCAGTGACGAGTACGAAGTCTCAAATTGGACATACGTTAGGAGCCGCGGGTGCCATTTCTGCTTTGGCGGCTGTTATGGGAATTGGAGATAACATGATTTGTCCGACCATTAACTATGAAACCCCCGACCCAGAATGTGACTTGGACTATGTTCCTAACGAGGTGCGAGCCTGCGACATTAATCTCGCGCTGGTTAATGCGTTTGGGTTCGGTGGACAAAACGTTGTGGTAGCCATTGGTCGATACAACAACTAAATCCCGCGTTTGTCTAAATTCAATAAATGATTAAACTAAGGCAACAAGCGTATTGCGTGACGTTCAGCGCAATACGCTTTACATTTTACAACTATAAATCTCAATTTTAGTGAGGGAGTTACACACCATGATTATAGCATTACAAATTATTCAGATTATTTTATCTATCACCATTGTTGGGCTAGTTCTCATGCAAGCCAAAGGGTCTGGCCTAGGAAGTGCCTTTGGAGATGCAGGAGGCGTTTACCGAACTCGACGTGGAGTCGAACAAATTCTACATCAAGTTACGATTGGGTTAGCCATTGTTTTTTGTCTGCTCTCCTTATTATCGGTTGTTTACCTAGCCTATTAACTGTTTTGAGGTAAATAGAGGAAAAGATTTCCTCATCCTCTAATTTTTTAACATGGGGCAACACATCCGTTGGCAAGCCATTATTACCTTTACTGGTATTGCCTTAACTTTAGCAGTTTTAACATTTTTGGCCTTTTCTCGCACCACTGTCACCGTCTCAGAAACTGGGGGAACCTATATTGAGGCGGTGGCTGGTCGCCCACAGTTTATCAACCCGTTGTTGGCACAATTCAACCAAATCGACCAAGATTTAGTAACCTTGATTTTTAACGGACTAACCAAAGTTGATGAAACAGGTGAAATTGTACCTGATTTGGCAAAAAATTGGGAAGTTAGCGAAGATGGATTAAGCTATTTGTTTCAATTACGGGATGATATTCGGTGGCAAGATGGTCGCCTGTTCGCGGCTGATGATGTCATCTTTACAATTGAGCTAATGCAATCTGCTGACTTCCCCGGTTTACCAGAACTACAGGAGCTTTGGCAGATGGTGACAGTCGAAAAGGTTGACCCGTATACCATCCGTTTTGTTCTACCCACAGCCCTCCCTACTTTCTTAAATTTTACTACTGTTGGGATTTTGCCTGCCCATCATTTTGATGAAATAACCGCCTCAGAGCTACTTGACCACCCCTTTAATCTTGCTCCGGTAGGTACTGGCCCGTTTAAGATTGATACGATAAATACAGAATTCGCGCGTTTATCGGCTAGTCGGTTTTATAATGGTTTGGAACCGCGTCTTGATTCTTTAGAATTTCGTTTCTATCCCACCCCCCAAGAAGTTTTAACAGCTTATGAGCAAAAAGATGTCTTAGGCGGAGCTATCCCCACTGAAGCAGAGCCAATTGCTCGCAAGATCAAATCCCTCAATTTATATCATGCCCCTTTATCGGGTTACAATTTGATTTACTTTAATCTTCAAAACGAGGAAGAAGTTCCATTTTTGCAAGAGATTGAGGTTCGGCAAGCATTAGGATACGGTATAAATCGACAAATCCTGATAGATCAAGCCGTTCAGGGAAGCGGTATTTCGACGGCTAACCCGATGTTACCTTGGAGCTGGGCTTATAACCTAGCTCAACCAGAGCCGGAGTTTGATCCTGAACGAGCCAAAACTCTGTTAGGCCGAACGGGTTGGGCCGATATTGATAATGATGGTACCCGTGAGCGGGGCGATGTCCGATTAGCAGTAACATTACTAGCTCCCGCCAATCCTGTAAAAATTGCCGTAGCCAATGAAATTAGCCGTCAGTGGGGTGAGCTAGGGGTCGAGGTGACGGTCGAAATCGTTGAGGCTCAGTTGGGAGAAAGATTACAACAGCATGACTATCAAGTCGCTCTCGCCGAACTTTCCTTTTTTGGTGATCCAGACCCTTATACTCTGTGGCATGCCAGCCAAATCGAAAATGGACAAAACTTTGCGGGTTGGGATAATCGACGAGTATCAACCTTGTTAGAAGAGGCTCGTATTGTTACCGACCGTGGTCATCGAAACGACTTCTATTTCGAGTTTCAGCGAATTTTTGCCAATGAGGTTCCGGCGTTGATTCTCTATCAACCAATATTTACCTACGGGGTTAGCAATCAGGTTTATGACGTGCAACTTAGTCTCATGATTACCCCCGGCGACCGGTTCCGTAACATTGCCGATTGGTATATGATTACCGAACGAACTATCGAA
This sequence comes from Anaerolineales bacterium HSG25, assembly GCA_030377865.1. Classification (GTDB taxonomy): domain Bacteria; phylum Chloroflexota; class Anaerolineae; order 4572-78; family J111; genus JAUCGB01. Next base: position 90,174 of record JAUCGA010000003.1, read on the forward strand.
AAAGAGCTACAACTCCACGAGGTCAACGAGTAAACAGGTGAGTATCTTGACAATGTTAGATTACAATCATGTCATACTGAGCGAAGCGAAGTATCCCCCATAATGATACTTTTGGGTGGATTCTTCGCAAACAGCACTCAGAATGACATGGCATAGCGGACTTAAACGCTACTGTAATATTGTCAATGTATACATTCACCCTCAAAAAACATGTCATCTCCCACAAAGATTAGTTATTTTGAGAATTATTTAATTGTTTTAGGGTTATTTCTAACAGGGATGGGAGGAGGCTTTATCCCTTGGATTTGGCGAGATGCGGTAGCCTTACAGTTGACCGCGCCCGGCTTGGCTGAATATGTTAAATTTTTGGCAGAAGTCCGAAATGGAATCATCCAAGTTGAGCGACTCTATTTTTTATATCCTCTATTTGGAGCGATGCTACTACTTCCATTATTTGCAGAAAATCAACGCTTAAATTTACCTCGTTGGTTACGATGGTCGTTACGTTTTACCGTCATTCCCCTAGCCCTTGCCTCTCTATCGCCCGTATGGGCTCCCGATGTTTTGTTAACTAGCGAATTCCGTTTGCAAACCATGCTGGCTATAACGGCCCTTGGCCTAACAGTGATTGCGCCATTACTGCGTCAAATTCCTCTGTGGATTTTAGTCAGCGCACTATTCATTATTATGCCAACTAGTCTATATCTTTCCATGCAAACATTCTGGTTGGTGCATACTCCCATTGAATACACCTATCATGAAGCAGTTGTTTTAGGCGCAGGCTGGTGGGTAGCGTTAATTGGTGGACTAATCAGTTTGATTAGTGGTGGGTGGATGCTTCTCAATTCCTCCAACTCATAATCAAAATGAGCAGATAAAACGATTGTTCAATCACTATATATCTTAAAGTGACACCGTAAACAAAGGGTACTTATGAGAATAGCCGTATTTTCAGATATTCACGGAAACAAAAAAGCGTTAGAGCTTGTATTAAACGACATTTCAAAACAAAATATAGACAAGTTAATATGCTTGGGCGGCTACCAATTTAAGGTGCGACAAAATACATCGGAATAAATCCCGATGCTGATAGCCAAAGCAGGCTAAAGCCAGCTAAATAGGCCGCTTTAAGCGGTCTTCAACTTTTAGCGTGGGGATTTATTCCCACGTTATCTGTTTCGCCTTATGTTTATAGCCGAACTGTTTGTTTAGGAATCGGCCTCAGTACCCGACATGCTGATTAAATAAAAAATTTTCGACAGGATTAACAGGATTAACAGGATTTTTTGCCTTTAATCTTGTCAATTCTGTTAATCCTGTCAGATATTCTTTTGTGTTTAGTTGAGACTAAAAAACCTTGTCGGGCAACAAGAGGAATCGGTCAAAATTCAGGAGTATCATTATGAAACAGAAAAATACAACGTTTAAACAAATCTTCAAACTAATTTGTGGGCCGGGTCGAAAGGCATTGTCTCGGATACATCCTAATAAACGGCAAGGGTTGTGGTATCAAATATTGATTTTACTACTAGGTGTGGCCTGTGGACAGTCTGCCCCACCCTCTCAAACTGAACTACCTATATCCGAAAGTGGGTTTAACCTCAATCCGCCCACCGAATTAGAGACTGTTGAGGTAGCACAAGTCGTTGACGGAGACACTATTGAACTTGCAGATGGACAACGAGTACGTTACATTGGTATCAACACCCCAGAACGTGACCAGCCCTATTATGATGAAGCGACCGAACTAAACCGCCAGCTTTTACAACAAGGTACAGTTCAGATTGAGTATGATTTTGAGACTGAAGATCAGTATGGCCGAACCTTAGCCTATCTGTGGGTAGATGATCGGCTAGTCAATTTAGAAATCGTTAATGCAGGATACGCGAACGCCTTTTTTATCCCTCCAAATACCCGCTATGAGACGGAAATTCAGAAGGCGGAACAACAGGCCAAACAAGCCGAACGAGGTATTTGGCAAAGTGCGGGTGTGGCTCTAAAGATTATCCATGTGGAGGCCAACGCCCCCGGCTCGGATAACGAGAACCCAAATGGTGAATGGATTGAAATTAAGAATCAGGGTAGTGATACCATCAACATGAATGGTTATAATCTAAAAGATGCGGCCAATAATTTTTACGAATTTAATAATTTCAGCCTCACTAGGGGACAAACGGTTCGGCTGTATAGCGGCACAGGACGTGATAATGATAACGAACTGTATTGGGGGTTAGTTGATCAATCAGTGTGGAATAATAAGGGAGATACTGCTTTTTTACGTAACTCAACTGGTGCATTAGTCGACAGCTATCAATATAGCGAATAATGAAGCCCATGATCTTCATTATGAGTCATAAGTCGTGAACATAAATTCTGCGGAACACCTCCGAGGAAAACTACATACCTCGGAGGAGATGGGTACTTATCAATCAGATTCTCAAGAAAAACACACGCAAAAAAGTGACCAATAAGTTACATTGGTCGCTTTTTACATTAATCAAGAAAATTTAGCGCGACTAATTTTAATCATTCAGCCTCTCTTGTAGGCGAATGTTCAAGTAATCAGGGACTGAGTCAAAGTAACGCACTGACCAAATTGAAATAAAGGTCTCCGCCATGTCATGCCCGAATGTTTTTATCGGGCATCCATTCGTATGCAGACAGTGGATTCCCGCCAAAAGCATGCGGGAATGACATGGGTAAGTAGCTCCCATTTTAGAAGAGTCATTATCCTTACTTGACGGACTCCCTGGTAATGAGTATTAATTAACGAGTGCAGTTAGCGCGTCGGCTTCCAGTCAAACGCGCAACTTATTAAATTCCAAGTTAATTAATTGTTAATTTTTAGGTCAAACTGATACCCCTGCCCCATTACCATTTTCCAATAAACTCCTCACCGTTTCACGCAAAACAACCTCAGCAAAAACATCTTTAGGGATATAATCAATCGCCCCCAAATCTAGACCATGTAATACATGATCGGCCTCATCGTGGGTGGTTAACATCACCATCGGCGTATTCGATAAATCCCTATTATTTTTTAGGCGCTCCAAAACTTCAAATCCACTAATATCGGGCAGTTCTATATCAAGCAATATCAAATCGAACGGTTTTCGATTTGCCATCTTGACTCCACTTTCACCTGTATCAACCCATGTGACCTGACAGCCAATCGATTCTAACATCGACTTGAACTGAAGAGCCTGTACATGGGTATCCTCTACAATTAGAACACTAAACGTTGACGGTTGCATAATTTTTTCCTTTTTTGTGATGCAAAATAGACTATTTACACCATTTAATCAAAGTGATTTGGGTCTGATTCTTTTCGTTTTCCATGTCTATGACATTCTCGTCAACCAACCGACAGGCTCCAGATATACTACGCTGAAAACCACCTTCATCAGACCAAGTTGACATCAATGTACCAGTTTGATGGGCAGGTTTGCTAATAAGACAATCAACTTGAAAACCATTATACCCGTTTTGAGCCGCTTCCGATAAAACAATTTCACCGTCATGATGATTGTTGACGCATATAAGATGAGCCAATTCTGAAGTAGCTAATGATATACGAGCTTGATCGACGGTGTTAAAACCAATCTCCTTAGCTAATTGCCGAGCCTGCATCCGAGCAGTAAAAACATCCGCCATGTTGTTAATAGAGATTTTGTTCTTCCACATAGCCTACTCCCCTAACTAGTCGCTGACCTGTTGGTAACAATAAAACAAGGTCGTTGAACGAAACCCCCTCTCATATTTGGAATGAGTATTAATTACCTTGTGCATGTTGGTCATAAGAAAGGTTCAACCTTAAAGATTGAACCTCTCTGGAACACGCAACTCATTTGCTTCCAATTCTTTACAAGAGAAGATTAACGTACAGATCAAAACATTTCTGGTATAAAAACTCTTTATCATTCTGGAGCAAGCGTTACACTAACTGCTCAATCGTTTCCAATAAATTTCCCTGATCAAAGTTGCTTTTAACAATATAAGCATCTGCGCCGACCTCAATTCCCCGTGCCTTGTCAGCGGGAGAATCGAGCGAGGTAACGAGAATAACCGGTACTATGGAGTAACGGGAATCAGCTTTGATTTTTTCAGTCAACGAAAAACCATCTAAGTAAGGCATATTAATATCAGACACAACCAAATTAGGCAAACCCTCAGACATCAACAAAGACAACGCCTCTTGACCGTTGGTGGCAAGGTCAACATTGTATCCGGCGGCCTCCAAGATGTTTTTCTCTAGGGTACGAGTGGTGATTGAATCATCTACGACCAAAATTCGTTTTTCAGTGATAGTACTATTTTGCCCATTTATATGGGAATCGGTCACAGTTCGACTTTGGGTATGATTCGCTAATTTAACCAAATCGGCGGTATGAAGCACCAAAACCACCTCACCAGAGCCAAGCACTGTCGCACCCGCAATACCGCTGACTTTGACCAACTGTTTGCCCATGTTCTTCATAACAATCTCTTGTTCGCCTTCCAAACTATTTACAATTAACCCTAACCGTTTTTCGGCCACTGCGACCACGACCACTGTTAGTTTTTGTTGATGCCTCCGCGGGCTGACCGGTAGTTCTAACAGGTCTTCTAGCCAAACAACTCCCACGGCTTGTCCTTGATAGGTGATGACTTCTCGACCTTCAACACGTCCCAATTCAGTCTGATTAACCTCTAACATGCGTTCCACCGTCGAGAAGGGCAAGGCATAAATCTGGTCACTAACTCGTACCAAAAGCCCGCGTGAACTAGCCAAGGTTAATGGCAGAGTAATTGTAAATATCGTCCCCTGCTTCGGTTCAGAGCTAACATTTAGAGTTCCATGTAATTCGGCCACATTTTGACGAACAACATCTAAGCCTACCCCACGCCCAGAAATATCTGTAATAATTTTACTGGTTGACAGGCCAGAACTGAAAATCAACATGGCCGTATCATGATCGGTTAGCTTTCTAGCCTCAACAGTCGTGAGTTGCTTGCTTTGCATCGCGGAATGTCGGATGGCCTCTAAATCTAGCCCAGCACCATCATCACTGACCGTAATTACTACATTATGACCTTGTTGTTTGGCTGACAGGGTAATACACCCCTCGACCTGCTTGCCTACCTGTTGGCGTTGTTTAGGGGTGTCGATGCCATGATCAACCGCGTTACGAAGCAAGTGCATCAACGGATCTTTTATTTCTTCCAGCACTCGTTTATCAAGTTCGGTTTCACCACCAACAATATTGAGCCGAATCAGCTTCTTCTGCTGACGGGCTAGGTCTCGCACCATGCGCTCAAAGGTCGTAGTGATGGTGGTCAATGGCAACATGCGGATCCGCTTAATCTCCTCTTGCAACTCGTCAATCACTAAAGAGAGACGCATGGCATCATTAGACAGTTGCCGATATAAAACATTCGACTGGACATTTAAGGCTCGAATTCGGTCTTGTGTTTGGGAGGTAAAATTAACGACCGCGGCCACATCTTTGTCGGTATTGGCCTCATCTTGGCGAGTTAAACGATTATGATTTCCCCGCAAACCAAGCCATTCTTTGTGCCATTGAGTCGCAAAATTCTGCATATCCCGCACTTCGGCCAACCGTTGCTCAATCCGAATTTTTGTCCCCAACAACTCGCTAAACTGAGCCATTAAGGTATCTAATTTATTAACTGAAACCCGAATCGTTTCATCAGCAAAAACTGAGGAAGTAGCCGATCGACTTAAATCATTAGAAGTCACTGGATTTGGCACTAAATCATCAGAAATATCTTGCTGATTTAATGATGGATCTGACATTTTATCAGATGCGTCAACGATAGATACCGGCGGTTGATCCTCGCCGTTGAGTTCAACCGCCGGTATCACCTCAGAAGGAGGAGGCGTGGTGTTAATATCTTCTAGGGGTGGGTCAGGATTTTTACTAGCCGCTTCAATGTTGCTGAGTAGGGCAATAACAGTGGCTGGTGCGGTGGTTTGACCAGCATCAACCCGCTCAATCATCAGCCCAACCGCGTCAAGAGCTTGGTAAAGCAGGTCGAACAGTTCCGGTTTTAATTGGCGACCCTGCTCCTTAACCTGTAACAAAATATCCTCCAAGCCATGCCCAATACTTTCGATGGTGGTCATGCCCACCGAACGAGCCGCCCCTTTTAGGCTATGCGCTTCTCGAAACAACTCTTGTAAGAGCATTTGTCGTTCAGCAGTGGTTGGATTTTTTTCTAAAGCCAACAACCCTTGATTGATTTTTTGAACATGTTCAACCTGCTCAGACTTAAAACTTTCGATCAGTTGTTGTCGAATATTTTCACTAATGCCCATAAATAACTCCTGACTTCAATCATATTTAGATCATGGAACCGAAATCTACACCTACTACTATACCAAACTTTTGCCCAAATAGTTAACCCAACTCTGTCCCAACTTAGACCCATTTTTGGGAAAATCCCCTTGAAGGACGCTACTCGACCTCTCCTGCGAGGTATGTAGTTTTCCTCGCAGGTGTTGTAGCCGAAACGAAGACCATAGCCACATGCTAATTAAATAAAAAATTTTCGACAGGACCTACGACAGGATTGACAGGTTTTTTTGCCTTTAATCTTGTTAATCCTGTCAGATATTTTTCTATATTTAGCCAAGACTAAAAAACCTGTCGGGTAACAAATCCCTACAACCCATGTTGACAGCATATCGAGACAATGTTATAATCACGCCTAATTTATAAACTGACCTTGTTATATGGGGTTTGAAAGCCGATTATGCTAAGTTCCAACCATCAAATATCCAACTTAATCGTGGTCACGGCAAAAGTTGTGACCAATACTACCAACACCATCACTACCAACGTTGTGCTAACTGCCACACCTAGCACAACTATTTGCCGTTTATTAGTGATCGGAGGTTGCCCCACGCGGACAAGGTTGTAAACAAACAACCCACAATCCAATACCTTAAGGGCCTCGATACCGAAGCCGGTCGCTTCCGAATGGAACATGGCTGGCTTTTTTGTTGTCAAGTGGTAGCCGCCCTCTTGTTACCCGACAGGCTTTTTAGCCTCGACTAAACACAAAGAAATATCTGACGGATTAACAGAATTAACAAGATTATATGGTGGTCAAGATGATGTTGGAGTGCAATGGGTTCAGCCATTGCTTTTGGCAACGGCTAAACCCGTTGCACTCCATTTTCAACATTAGTCTGACCACTACAGAATTAACAAGGTTAAAGGCAAAAAATCCTGTTAATCCTGTTAATTCTGTCGAAAAATTTTTTATTTAATCAGCATGTCGGGTACTGAGAAAACTTGTCACAATTTACAACTATGCAAAAAAATAACAACTATCAAATTATAACTATACTACTCGGCCTTCTATGTTTGACTCTGGTAGCCTTTGCTCCCCCCGCCGACAGTCCGCCGGAAATATGTAGGGGTGGCGAGAATATTTTACCCAATTGCAACTTTAGTGCCGGATTACAGGGCTGGGTTCCCTATTTTGAAGAAGGTGGGGCTGATGTTACGGTCTTGCAAGGCGGCGGTGAATGTCATGCGCCCGACTGTCCAGCCGCCTATCTGGTGACGACTGACTATTTTGTGGGCGGTATCTATCAGCAGGTGTCGGTTGCACCGGGCAATACCTATCAGGCCAACGTGGTCTGGTTGGTGCTAGACTCGCTCAGTAATGACAGCGGGATTCGGGCACAAGTCGGGCCAATTGGACGGAAATTAGGCATCGATCCCACTGGCGGTACTGATCCTCGCTCACCCAATGTAATTTGGGGGCCGGAGAATGAACGCCGCGACTGTAAAATTTGTGACGGTCAGGAGGTGACGGCCACGGCGCAGGCCGATGTGATTACTCTGTTTGTGCGGATTGATGACCGCTGGAAGCTACGAGCCAAAGAAAAGGGGTTTGATCTACCGCCGAGCAAAGACCAGTTCTGGATTGATGATGTTGGCATGCGACAGGTGTCCGGTGATAACGTGCCTCAGCCTGCTCCCACCGACACCCCAGAGCCTGCGCCAGTGCCAACTGATACGCCCGAACCCGCTCCGACCGACACCCCAGAGCCTGCCCCCACCGATACACCGGACATGCAAACTCAGGCTGAAGAGGAGATCGACGAAAGTGAGGTTGCTAGTAGTGACGAGGCGACTGGTGAAGAGGAGATTAGTGCTGACGAGGCGACTGGTAAAGAGGAGGTTAGTGCTGACGAGGCAACTGAAATCGACGCTGACATGGCAGAAACCGACACCATCAGCGATACCGAAATTTCGGAACTGTCGGCGGTCAACACTAGCCCCATCGCCACACCCACCCCCTCAACCGAAGAGACCGAGTCGGAGGCAGAATCGGATGAAACAACCCATCAGGCTGATGAGGCAGAGTTTCAGGCTGATGAAAATGAAACCGAGTCGGATTCTGAGGCTGATGCCAGCACTGATTCTAATGAAGAGACCGGAGATAATTCAACCGAGACAGCGACGGAACTGCCGACGATTGCGGCCACCGAAGCACCAGATCGCTTGCCGACATTGACTCCGTCAGCCACGCCCTCACCAACAAACACACCCGATGCCACCGCGGTCGCAAAACGAGTGGAGCCAATCGCCGATGCGCCCTCGTCAGACCGACAGAGTGCCCCTACTCAAACCGAAGCAGAGGCTGAGACCAGTTGGTTAGCGACCACCGGGCCACTACTCTGCCTGAGCGGCCTTTTTCTAATGGCGACGGCCATGTTTTTGATGGGATTGGTCTGGTTGTATCGGCTTAGTCAGAATACGTGAAGCGTGAAGCGTGAAGCGTGAAGCGTGAATATGTGAAGCGTGAATACGTGAAGCGTGAATACGTGAAGCGTGAATACGTGAAGCGTGAATACGTGAATATGTGAATATGTGTGATGGTCAAGATGATGTTGAAAACCATGTCATACTGAGCCGAAGGCGAAGTATTCGCCCGAATCTAAGGAGATTCGGGTAAGAGAGACCCTTCGCACAAAACGCTCAGGGTGACATAATCTTTTTCAACATCAAGCTGACCACTACAGAATATATGAATATGTGAATACGTGAAGCGTAATAAGGTAATACGTATCACGTATCACGCAACACGTATCACGCAACACGCAACACGCAACACGTATCACGCAACACGCAACACGTTCATTATATAACCTAAAACAAGGGTAAAAGTTCAGTAAAATAGCCCTAGAAACCCGATTTCTTTAAGAAATCGGGTTTCTGACACTCTTTCTGGCGAGTTCACTGAATATTTACAAACAAGGAATAATATTATGTCTTATGATCTATCATTTCAACTAAAATGTATTGACTGTAATAAAACCTATCCAGTTGACCAAGTACGTTATCGCTGTGACTGTGGTAGTCAACTTGATGTATGGCACGATTTGGCGGCACTTACGCCCAAACTCAGCCAAAAGTTATTTAATGGCCGAGTTTCTGGCGCGCCCGGTCCAGCCGTCGTTCCAACCGACGAATCGGGGGTGTGGCGTTATCGAGAGTTAATTTTACCGGCTCTGCCCGACCAAATTGTCTCGCGCCCAGAAGGGAACACCCGTCTGTATCAGCATAACCGTGTGGCAGAGTGGGCTGGGGTGGACAATTTTTACCTTAAGCATGAAGGGGAAAACCCAAGTGGCTCCTTTAAGGATCGGGGCATGACGGTCGGGGTGACACAGGCCAAACTACTCGGCTCGACCGCGGTGGCCTGCGCCTCAACGGGCAACACCTCGGCTTCGTTGGCCGCTTATGCCGCTCTGGCTGGCATGTCCGCCTTCATCTTCATTCCGAGTGGTAAAATCGCCGCCGGAAAGTTGGCTCAGGCACTGGCCTACGGAGCGAAAACCTTACAGATTGAGGGTGATTTTGATGATGCCATGAATCTGGTACAGGAAGTTTGTAACGACATGGGTATCTATCTGCTCAACTCGCTCAACCCGTTCCGACTAGAGGGACAAAAATCGATTCCACTAGAGATTATTCAGGGCTTCAACTGGAATCCGCCTGACTGGATCGTGCTTCCGGCGGGCAATTTGGGCAACACCGCGGCCTTTGGAAAAGCGCTCTACGAGGCTAAGGAGTTGGGTCTCATCAGCAAGATGCCTCGCCTTGCCTGTGTGCAAGCGGCTGGAGCCAGCCCTTTCTTCCAAAGTTACGAAACTCGGTTTAAGGAGCATATCACCATGAAAGCCAACACGGTTGCTACGGCAATTAGTATTGGTAATCCGGTCAGTTATTCACGCGCTATTCGATCATTAAACTGGACAAACGGTGTGGTCACAAGCGTCAACGATCAGCAAATTATGGATGCCAAGGCGATTGTCGATCAGGCAGGTATCGGGTGTGAACCGGCCTCTGCCGCGTCGTTGGCGGGGACACGTCGTCTGGTCGAGGAGGGAGTCATCAAGCCGGATGAGACTGTAGTCGGCATTTTAACCGGCAACCTTCTTAAAGACCCAGTTGCCACTGTCGATTACCATACTGGCAACTGGGCCGAGGCAAAGTTTGCTAATCCACCCGTTAAGGTCGGGGCTGACTTAGACTCTGTCCGACGAGTGATTGAGAAACAGTTGTGAAATAAGTAGTTTTCAGAACTAACTTGTAAAAAACAGAAGTGTACCCATAATAGGCGGGTAGCGCGAAGCCTCCTTGAAGGAGGATATACCTGCCAAATACCCGTTGCGATTACATAATCGCAACGATCAGGAAAACAGGAGTGTCAAAATTGTATTTTGACAGCAAGAATGAAATTCTTGCACTCCGGGAAAAGTGACAACTTAGAAATGAAAGTTACTTATGACATATGATGTCAATCTAAAATCGTCAATCTAAAATCTAAAATTCGGAGATTATTATGAGTAAAATAAAAGTAGGTGTTTTAGGAGCCACCGGCGCGGTCGGACAACGATTCGCTCAACTCGTGGCTGACCATCCATATTTTGACTTGCAGGTGTTAGCCGCGTCGGATCGCTCGGCGGGAAAAACTTATCGAGAGGCGACCAACTGGATATTAACCGACCCCATGCCCGAATCGCTGGCCGATGTGACCGTACAACCCATGTCTACCGACCTCGACTGCCCGTACCTCTTTTCAGCCTTGCCCACAGAGCAAGCGAGAGAATGGGAGAGCAAATTGGCTGGAGCAGGATATGGTATTTTTAGCAACGCGGGCGCACACCGCATGGATGAAGATGTGCCACTGCTAATCCCCGAGGTGAACCCCGACCATTTGGGGTTGTTGGAAATCCAACGAGCCAAGCGGGGCTGGTCAGACGGATTTATTGTCACCAATCCAAACTGCACCTCGATTCCGGTGACAATGGCTTTGGCTCCGCTCCATGCTAAATACGGGGTTGAGGCGGCAATCACCACCTCGATGCAGGCCGCATCGGGAGCGGGCTATCCGGGTGTGCCGAGTTTGGATCTGCTGGACAATTTGATTCCCTTTGTGGCTGAGAGCGAAGAGGTGAAAATGGGCGCTGAACCAAACAAAATGTTGGGTTTGCTGACCAATGGTAAGGTTGAGCAGGCGGGTATTACGATTAGCGCCCACTGTAACCGAGTGCCGGTCACCGATGGTCATACCGTTACGGTATCGGTTAAGTTCAAGCAAGAAGTAACTATTGATGGTATTTTGGAAACATGGCGTAACTGGCAACCTGTGCCACAGCAACTCGATTTGCCGTGGGCACCACAACCACCATTGGTAGTAAAAAGCGAACAAAATCGCCCACAACCACGACTTGACCGTGACGAGGGGCGAGGCATGGCCGCGGTGATTGGTCGCCTACGTCCCTGCGAAGTGCTGGATGTTCGTTTTGTCTGTTTGGCTCACAATACTATTCGGGGCGCGGCGGGTGGCTCTGTCCTAAATGCTGAGTTAATGCAGGCTCAAGGAATGTTGAAAAATGGGAGTGGGGAGTAAAGGAAGTAGGAGGTAAGGATACATCGACACCTGCTTCCTCACCCTAGGAATGAGATTTTTTTAACTTGTGCAGTTGGCGCGTCGGCTTCCAGCCGACATGCTGGCTGGAAGCCAGTAGCTCTCCAATCAAACACGCAACTTATTTAATCTCGATTCCCTATCAAGAAAACAATCATGGAAATAGTATGTCTTGACTTAGAAGGGGTTTTATTCCCCGAAATTTGGATTAATGTCGCAGAACGAACAGGTATTGAAAAACTAAAAATGACCACGCGGGACATTTCCGATTATAATGTGTTGATGCAACAACGGTTGGCGCTTCTGACTGAACATAACCTTGGTTTGTCTGATATTCAAGCAGTTATCGACACTTTAGAGCCAATGGAAGGAGCCGAGGCGTTTGTCAACTGGTTACGAGAACGGTATCAGTTAGCAATTCTATCCGACACTTTTTATGAATTTGCCGCGCCACTCATGCGAAAACTAAGCTACCCGATGATCCTATGTCATCATCTGGAGGTGGACAGCCAAGGCAAAGTGACTGGGTATCAGCTACGACAAGAGAAATCTAAACGGCAATCGGTACGAGCCTTTAAGCTACTCAACTATAAGGTCATCGCCGCCGGTGACTCGTACAACGACATCAACATGTTGCATGAAGCTGATGCGGGAATCCTGTTTAGTCCGCCCGATAATGTCGTGGCTGAGTTCCCTCAATTCCCTGTCACCCGGACTTATGAAGCCTTACAAGACGAGTTTACTGCCGCTACCGAGCGAATTAGAAATGAGCATTAGAATTGTTGCAAAATAAAATTAGGACACAGATGAACACGGATTAAAAGAAAGCAGTGTCTATTTGTGAAAATCTGTGGTGGTCAGCTTGATGTTGAAAAAATTGAGCGTTGGTCAAAAAACAGGATTGGTGGAACGACACTGATTTGGGGTGCGTTTATCGTAAAAGTTCAGTAAAACCGCCCTAGAAACCCGATTTCTTAAAGAAATCGGGTTTCTGACGCTCCTTCTGGCAAGTTCACTGAATATTTACATGGCATGCGGGTGTGGGGTAATCAGACCAATGTTTGCCAATGGCAAGCCGTACAAATTCCGCTCGACCTATCCGCTGGCGATGTGTCTCGCATTGAGTTTGCCACCGAATCATTGGGCGACCATCAGTGGACTTGGGCGGTGTGGGGTCAACCGGAGTTGGTCGGACAGATGAACAACTTATGAAACAATCAATTGTGCATATCGCACTGGTGGTACGTGATTACGATGAAGCGATTGAATTTTATACCAAAAAACTTCATTTTATCTTGGTAGAAGATAGTTATCAACCGGCTCAAGACAAACGATGGGTGGTAGTTGCTCCGCCGGGGTCAACCGGTACAAATTTACTATTAGCCAGAGCCACCACTCCCGAACAGATAGCGACGATTGGCAACCAGACAGGTGGTCGAGTTTTTCTGTTTCTCAATAGCGATGATTTTTGGCGAGATTATAACGACATGGTCGCCCAAGGAATAACATTTGTACGCCAGCCAAAGGTCGAACCGTACGGCACCGTGGCAGTTTTTAAGGATTTATATGGGAACTTGTGGGATTTATTGGAGTTAAAACCACATCATAATTCGTAATTCGTAATTCGTAATTCATAAACCATGCCAACTTCCCTTGCCGTCTGACATTCATCATGCTATAATTGACATAATATATCAATTGACATAATGTAATGATGATTACCAGCAAGCAGGTTAGGTATGCCGCCACGAAACAAGCCAACGCCAACTAAAAAGTCAGCCAAAAAGTCAGCCAAAAAGTCAGCCAATTGGTTGATTATGTATATCGCGAGTTCGAGTATTCTCTTACTTGTTTTGTTAGGCTCTCTACTTGTAGAGCCTACCCCTGAGTCGATTATCTACCCTAAATTTTCCCATCCTGAATATACAACCCAAGTAGAACCTCTTATCGCCGAGCGACAGTTTCAAGCGGCGATTGACGAGCTAGAGCGCATGGCCGCGACCTACTCTGTTTCATCGCAACCGCTCGTTTATATCGGCCAAATCTACCTCATGCAACATCGTTGGTTGATGGCCGAAGATGCCTTTAATCGAGCCTTAGCTCGTGATGCTGATCATACTTGGGCTATGGCCGGTTTGGCCGAGACCTTGTTACAACAAGGGCGGCTTACATCCGCATTAGTGGTTTGGCAGAACCTAGCTAATATAAACCCAAGCATACCCGGATTAGCCAGTGGTTTAGGACGTACCTATCTACTTCAGGGAGATTTTGCCTCTGCCGAAGCGACCTTCCGGCAACAGTCCGACACGGAGAGTCATTGGTATTTGGCCGCTTTAACTGCCCCGCGTGACCTTGTTACCGCCCGTAATTATCTGTACGCCATGTCGCCCAGCCGAAACAGTTATTGGCAAAATCAGCGTGACAATTTACTCGAACTACTGGCTCAGTTTGATACCGATACGCCGCAAGTGGAGATTGCTCAGACGATGGGTATCGCCTTAAGCCAAATGGGTGAATGGAACCTCGCCAGCCATGCTTTACGTCAAGCTCTCAACTTACAGGGCGATACGCCCCATGGGGAGACGGTTGCCTTTTTAGCCAAGGCTCAAGCCCAACTTGGTCGCCCGGCCTTTGAGCTATTTGAGGAAGCCCGCCGCATCGACCCAGAATCGACAATGGTGCTGTATATGCAGGGTCGATATTTACGAGAACAGGGCGCGCTACAGTCAGCCCGACGCACCTTCGCCGAGGCGGTAATTCTTGACCCACACAACGCGGCCGCATACATCGAAATGGGCATCACCCGTGCCGAGCAAGGGAATCTGACAATGGCCGAGGCTTGGTATTTAGAGGCTTTACAAGTGGCCGAGGATAAAGCAACATTTGAACTGTTACTGGCTCGTTTTTACGTGGAGCATAACTACCAACTAACCGAAACTGGCCTACCATATATGGAAGCCTTCGTCAAAAGCAACCCCACCCATGCCGAAGGGTACGAGATGTTAGGCTGGATGCAGTTTGTTACCGGCGACGCAAACGAGGCCGAGAAGACGCTCAAGCAGGCGGTCAAACTGAACCCTCATGCGCTTAGTGCCCGCTACTATCTGGCTCGGAGTTTGGTCGGCAACGGCAAACCAGTAGAGGCAAAGGACGAGTATCAGCGAATTATCGACTGGGATACCTCAACTGGCTTACGTGAACTGGCTTTGCGAGACCTAAAACAGTTGGGGTAGTTGAATTGAAGCGGTCATAAAATTAAAGATAAACAAAAAGCGAACCTTTGAGTTCGCTTTTTTGACTCATAAACCACCCAAAAGTTTGTCGATTCATTCATGACCTGACATGCTGACAAAATCAAAAGCATTTTTTGATAGGATTAACAAAATTAACAGGATTACAAGTGAAAAAATCCTGTTAATCTTGTTAATCCTGTCAGATATTGTTTTAATCATGTTGAAATGATAAACTTCTGACTTGGCTATTTTGTTATGTTTCAGTTAAATAATCACCCCAGCACCACCGGATTCGACAGCAGTGCCAGCAGTAGTTGCACTGTCTGTTGCACATCTTGATAGTTGACCATCTCAGACGGGGTGTGCAGGTGACGGCAAGGGATGGAGATACCACCGGCCATGCTCCCTGCTCCGGCAACTTGCATGGCTCTGGCATCGGTTGAGCCTAAGCGCAAAATCTCAAGTTGATAGGGGATGTCGTTGGCGATGGCGGTCTCAACCATCCATTCTCGTAAATTGGGATGAGCCAGCATGCCAATATCCATAACCTTGATAGCTGGCCCTTGTCCCATTTTGACCTCAAAATGTTGCTTATGTTCCGGCACGTCGCCGCTGTCCGTTACATCAATAGCAATGGCGACATCGGGTTGTACCTTATAAGCTGATGTGATCGCGCCGCGGGTGCCAACCTCTTCTTGTACGGTAAAGACAAAATATATCTCATGCGGAGTGGTTTTTAACTGTTTAAGGGTTTCTATCATCACCGCACAACCAATCCGGTCATCAAGGCTTTTTGCCAGCAGAGTTTCGCCTAAATCAACAAATGGTCGCTGAAAGGCGGCTACATCGCCCACGTGTACCGGCACATCTTCTTTGCGTAACACCCCAAAATCAAGATAAAGGTTGCGAAAGGAGTGGTCAATACGTTCTGGGAAAGGCCATTTTTCGGCATTAATGACTGCGACCGTACCGTCGGTAAATATAGCTCGATTACCGACCAAACTTTGCGGAAATAACGTTCCAAGACCAGTTAAACGGCCAAACCCATGCTTGTCAATAAATGAGACCATTAACCCGATTTCATCCATGTGAGCCGCGATCATTATCTTTAAGCCGTCACCCGTTCCCTTTTTGAGAACATGCAGATTACCAAGCGGGTCAACCTCCACCGTATCGGCATAAGATTCAACCTGATTTTTTATAATCTCTCGAACGGTTTGTTCGTAACCGGATGGGCCGTAGGCTTCCGTTAATAACTTAATGGTCTCTTTCACAGTAGTTCTCCATGTAGCGTATACTTTTTACTACCCGATAGAAAATTTAGCTTGGCCTAATTACAGAAAAATATCTAACAGGATTAACAAGATTAAAAGCAAAAAATCCTGTCAATCCTGTTAATCCTGTCGAAAAATTCTTTTCTTTAATCAAGATGTCGGGTACCAAAGCGTATACTTAGGCTGTGCTACAATTATATTTCAATCGGTAAGTGTTCTAGGGTGGCTTGTACGAGTTCTACGGCATGCCAAAAATCGGCTAAATCGAGGACAGCCGCGGGGGCATGGATATAACGAGCCGGAACGCTGACCACGGCACTGGGTACACCACTCCGAGCTATATGGATCTCTTTCGCGTCGGTACCACCGATGCCGGGGCGCTTAAACTGGTAGGGAATACCTTCATTGATCGCCGTTTCGGTCAAGAGGTCTACTAGGCTTCGGTTGGCGATAAAGGTGCGATCCATGATGGTAATGGCGGGGCCGTCACCAAGACGTGGGATGCCGACCTCATCCTCCTCATTGGGTCGAGGCAGGTCATCGGCGGCAGTACATTCTAAAATAATGGCGAGGTCTGGATTGGCTCGATATGCGGCCACTTTTGCGCCTCGTATCCCAATCTCTTCTTGTACCGTAAACACGGCAATCAAGTCAAAATCATACTCATCCTTAAGCAGTTCTAACAAAATAGCACATCCAACACGGTCATCAAACGCTTTTCCCTTAACCCGACCTTGTTTGGGTGGTGGAGAGTCGGCCTCGACAGGGGTACCACCCAAATAGCCAAATTGAGTGGAAAATGTCGCAGAATCACCAATGTTGACTTTGGTTCCGCCTTTACTATTAGCGCCCACATCAATATACATCGACTTAATGGAGGGGACGCTCTGTCGCTCCGTGTGGTCTAACAGATGTATCGGTTTTAGGCCGATGACACCGGGGATACGGTTTTTACCGATAACAAGAGATTTGCCGAGGAGAACTCGTTTGTCGAAGCCACCGATTGTCTCAAATTTAAGCAGACCATCGTTATTGATTTTCGAGATGAGAAAACCAACCTCGTCCATGTGAGCCGTCACCATTACCCGTTGGGCGGGTGTTTTGGAACCTCGTCGAGCCTGACGGGTGATGAATAGGTTCCCCATCGTGTCAACCTGCCATTCGTCGGCATAAGGTTTGGCAATTTCAACAATCATGTCTCGGACATTTTCTTCGGAGCCGGAAACACCAAAAGCGTTTGATAGTTTCTCTAAATACATAGTTACGTCAGTTCAAATCTAAATTGATACGCGCCAAAAGCGATAACGGTTTGGTTCTTTAAGCGAATCGGGGTCACAATTGGGGTGTCATCAACCAAGATTTCAGCTTCTGCGAGTGGTTCTATCCACCACGTATTGTTTTCTTTCAATAAACGAAGGTGACGAGGCAAAGCATCATCCAAAACAATACGGTTATCGGGCATACTTCCTAAAACTGTAACCGTCTCGAGAGCAATCATGTCTCCAACGACTAGATTTTGGCTATTTGGAGTACGAAGAACTCGTAATTGCGGCGAGGTTTGGCTGTCAAAAATTGTTTGCTTGGCCGTCTGTTGAAGGGCATACCAGATAGTGTATAAGGCAACACCTAAAAAACTGTACAAAACGACAGTTCCTAATATCCGTAGACCCAATATCATCCAATCAAAACTCATAGGTAATAGCCCATTATTGACGAATTATTAACAATTGTCAACTGCTCACATTTTTCTGATGAGGTGTTTAGGAGAGGTTCAATTTTCATGACGCTAACGGAATCTTTGGGTGAGCAAGACTACAACAGATTTGGGGATTTAACGGATAAAAACCTCCCCGATAACGGATTGATTACATTCAAATTCGGTTAATTCGTGTCATCGAGAACCAATCCGTTTCTTCCAATTATCCGTTGTAGTCCTGTTTTCAACTGAACCAAAGAAAAAGTTTAATAAACCTTCTGATATTAGCACACGCTGACAAGTTGGTCAAACGGCTATAAACATAAGGCGAAACAGATAACGTGGGGATTTATTCCGATGTGTTTTGTCGCACCCTAAATTGGTAGCCGGTCAAACCATACGAACAGAGCAATTACGCGGGATTGATATAATTGTGGTATAATTGAACCCTATGGATATACGAAAATTACCCTTAGAAAAATCAATTGGTCACATTTTAATACACAACCTTGTTGGCAAAACAGGTCGCCGACTATTGAGCAAAGGCCACCTTTTAAAATCGGTCGATTTACCGACTCTACAAGCCTCTGGTCAAGACACCGTCTATGTAGCGGTGCTGGCAAATGATGATATTGGCGAAAATGAAGCGGCTCGGCAATTAGGAAGCATCGTTTGTGCAGAATCAATACGAGTGACCAAAGCCACCACCGGACGGGTGAGCCTCATCGCCAAAAAAGCGGGTGTATTTAAGGTAAATATAGCAGGGTTATTGACTCTAAATGAAATTTCGGGCATAACTCTAGCTACCTTGAGTAACAATACCACCGTGTCTGTTAAAAAAATTCTTGCCACACTCAAAATTATCCCCTACGCGATACCACAAAAAACGCTCCGACAAGCTCACGACATGCTTGCTTACCATAAACCACTCATCACGATAAATCCGTTTGTCCTCCAACAAGCCATATTGATTACTATCGGACGAGAAATAGTACGAGAGAAAGTTGTTGGTAGTTTTACACCGCCTATACGCGAACGATTGACAGGTTATGGCACCTCGTTAATTTCAGGCCCCTATGTTTCAAAATCAGTCACAGATATTAGTAAGGCAATTAAGACAGCCTTGTCAGATGGCATGGATTTAATTATACTCGCGGGTGAGACTTCGACGATGGATGAAGACGACATCATTCCACGAGCAATTAAACAGGTAGGCGGTCAAATTATTCAGCATGGTGTGCCGGTTGAACCCGGTAACTTGTTGATGTTAGGCTATTATCAGGATATTCCCATTGTGGGTGCCCCCGGTTGTGCGCGCAGTTTGAAGCACAACGTCATCGACATGGTTTTGCCTCGTCTAGTAAGCGGGGAGCGGCTCACTCGACAAGATTTGGTGGCCTTGGGACATGGTGGATACTTAAAGTGATTTGTCGAGAAGAAATACAGACACGTCAAAAGAATCTATCTTTACCCCTGTTACTCAGTGTCCAGAAGTTCGTATTATTAAACAATGCATTAGAGTTGTTCGGGAATAAAGGAGTGCAAAAGCTGATTGCTTTTGCCAGAGGTAAACATGCAAAAGAAGTTCCAGAATTTAAAACCTCCCAAAACCATTGTGACACTCTACCCCCCTCAGTCCCCCCTGCTAGGGGGGAAGCGGCTCCTCCCCCTAGCAGGGGGAGGCTGGGAGGGGGTAGAGACTCTGCTCGATTTGGGAGATCTATTTTCTTGGAATTGCCAAAAGCAATCAGCTTTTGCACTCCGTATGCCTCGATTTTGAATTTTTATGAGACGATTAGTTATTCCCGAACAAGTGTATTATTTCCTCTCATGTTGATTTGTTTGACGGCCATGCTCGGAGCATGTCAAACATCTCCAGTTGTCAAACAGATCACAGTTGCGGTTGATGGGCAGACTCAGGCTCTTAGCACTTCAGCCGAAACAGTACGGGAAGTTTTGCTCGAAGCCAGCATTGAATTGGGCGACTTAGATCAGGTCAAGCCTGATTTGTACCATGCAGTCAGTTCCGGCTCTCATATTATCGTCACCCGAGTTAATGAGGAAGTTCTGGTTGAGCATGAGATTATCCCTTTTGAGCAACAAACCGTAGTCAACGAAGCTCTGGCTCCGGGTGAAACACGCCTAATGCAGTTGGGCGTAGCAGGTGAAGAGAGTATATCTTATCGGCTAATTTACGAAGACGGAGCGGTAACGACAAAAACCGAAATTGATCGTCAAGTCTCAATTGAGCCGATTCCTGAAATTATGGTGGTTGGTCCACCGAGCGACCTACCGCCTATACCGTTTGCAGGGACAATCGCCTATCTGTCGAACGGCAATGCTTGGCTAATGCGGGGCGATAGTGCCAATCGGCGACTCATCGCTACAGGAAGCCATTTCGACGAGCATGTGTTTGCTTTATCACCCGACGAGGGCTATCTGTTGTATACTCAGCCACTCAGCGACGACATGGATTTGCCGCTTAACGAGTTATGGCTGGCCTCAACCACCATTGTCGGCGAACAACCCGAATCCCTTGCTATTGACAATGTCTTAGAAGCAGTATGGTCGCCGGTGGTTAGTTCATCGCTAATAGCCTACAGCACTGCTGAACGAACGGTCAGCGCACCGGGTTGGAAAGCGAATAATGACCTATGGTTGATAAATCCATTAACCCGTCAGCCTAGTCCGATTCAAGTTTTAGCCCCAGACAATAGCGGTTTGTATGCGTGGTGGGGGAGTAATTTTGCATGGTCGCCGGACGGTTCTACGATTGCCTACGCTCGTCCTGACGAAATTGGGATTATTACCTTTACTACCCGTCGACCCATCACCTATCAGGTGACACCCTTGGTCGAGGTTGCACCGCTTGAAACCCATAGCGACTGGCGATGGGTGCCTCAAATCAGTTGGTCGCCTGACAGCCGGTTTTTGGCGGCAGTACTGCATGGCCCACCTATCGGAGCAGAACCAGCAGAGGAGAGTCAACAGTTTGAGGTATGGCTCTTGCAGGCTGAGGGAATGACCGAGAATCGAAGGCTCAAGGTTAAGGTAGCCGAGCAGGTAGGCATGTGGGCTAATCCAACATGGGGAGTCAAGGGAATCGCCTACGGAGAGGCCGTTGACCCATTACAGTCGGTCAACAGTCGCTATAAATTAAAGCTAATCGACTGGGATGGCAGTAATTTACGTCAACTATTCCCCTTTCAGGTTGAACCGGGAGTCCAGCTACCTCAATTGGCGTGGTCACAAAATGGAGAACAGTTATTATTTGTCTACAATGGCAATCTTTATCTGGTCAACTATCAAGGTTCACCACCTATACCACTCACCCAAGATAGTCAGGTTAGTCATCTAAACTGGGTCGCTCATCAACGTGTTACAACACCAATAAACAGTTCTAAACAGATGACAACAACAAGAGAACCAAAGTAATACCATGCCGATTTCAGTGACCAGTGATCTTCGTTTGGGCCAATAGATCTGTTCGGCAATAAAGGAGTGCAAAAGCATCTTGCTTTTGCCAGAGGTATACATGCAAAAGGGCCTTAATCTTCATTTGGGCCAAGAACACAATAGCGAATGATGAAAAAAACGGGCTATAGTCTTTGTTTCGGCCAATCTTAGAACAGGATGCGTGGAATGACACTGATTTTGTAAATATTCAGTGAATTCGCCAGAAGGAGCGTCAGAAACCCGATTTCTTTGAGAAATCGGGTTCTAGGGCGGTTTTACTGAACTTTTACCTGATTTTGGCATGATTTAATCAGTGTCATTCCGCACATCCTGTTCTTATTAGACCTGTTCGGCAATAACTTATCATCTCATAAAAACTCAAAATCGAGGTCTGCGGAGTGCAAAAGCTTCTTGCTTTTGCATGTTTGTCTCCGGCAAAAGCAAGAAGCTTTTGCACTCCTTTATTCCCGAATAACTTTAATTTACCATGAAAAAATCTGCACTTTTAATGGATGCTGATGCCCAGAATTTAGAACAGTTACAGGGCATGCTTCAGCGAAACAATTATAACGTTTTGATTGCCGCAGATGGAAACGCCGCGCTACGTCTTATCAAAACGACAAAACCCGACATAATCATCTCTGATCTTTTGTTGGCTGGGCTAAATGGCTATGAAGTTTGGGAAAAAATTCGGCTAGATGAAGAGACCGCTCATATTCCTATTTTAGTAGTTAGTGCCTTAATGCTTCCCTCGGCGAATGAATCGGTACGGTTTTTGCCCGGTAACAAACGACAAACCCTGTATTACGATGCTTTTCTGCCCAAACCAGTCGACCTAAACCGTTTTATGCGAGTTTCTGATAAATTGATTGCGCCGGAGAAAAATAGGCAAATCGCAAGTGGCCCGACAGCCGTTATAGCAATTGATGCACCTGACCTACAACAATCGCTGACCATCATGCTCCAGGCTCATGATTTCGGAGTTGAAAGCTCGACAACTCTATCTGAAACACAACGACTGGTCAGAACAACCTCGCCCGCGGTGCTAATACTCGATTATCGAACCCCAACACAGGCGACTCGGCAACTGATATTTCAGATAAAACGCCTCGTACCAAACACCGCCATCGTCCTTGTTACCCAAGCCGATACCGTAGAGCAAGCGATACAGAACGAAATTCATAGTGTGCTACTGGTTCCGTTGCAAGAAGATTATGTTACCCTAGTTATTGAACAGGTTCTAGAATTGATGAATAGTCGGTATCGTAATCAAACCTTAACCGAACAATTGATTACAACTCAGCAAAACCTACTTGAATCTCAAGAAACATTACGCGCTCAAAACGAGGAACTCCAACTAGTTAATGCCAAATTACGCGAACTAGACAAGCTCAAAGAAACCTTTACTGGCATGGTCGTACATGACCTCAAATCCCCGTTGAGTGCGGTGTTAGGAGCTTTAAACTTTACCTTAATTGACCCCCGAATATCACTCACTGATAAAAATAGGGGCATGTTAAATGGGGCAATCGGAGCCGGCAACCAGATGTTACGCCTGATTGAGACCTTGCTAGAGGGGCAACGGTTAGAGGATGGCCGAGTCGAACTCGACTTGGAGCCATTCGCTTGGGAGGATTTGGTTGCCGAGTCGAGCCAAAATATTTTGCCACTTTTGACCTTACATCGGTTAGAGATAGAGTTAGCAATTCCCAATAATTTACCACTTTTATATGCTGATGCCCATATGACCCAACGCGTTTTGGAAAACCTTCTTGATAATGCTATCAAATTTTCACCGCGCAACAGTTCGATTGTAATAAGTGGCGAACCAGAGGAGGCGTTTATTAAATTAAGTGTAAAAGATATGGGGCCGGGTATCCCCAAAGCGGAACAAGATAAGATATTTAACCGTTTTGAACAGGTCAAAAATAACCAAGCTGGACGAAGCGGATTTGGTCTAGGTTTGGCTTTTTGTTATCAAGCAGTAGGGGCCATGAGCGGACGGATATGGGTCGAAAGCGACGGTGAATCCGGAACAACATTTTACTTTACCTTACCAATCTATCAAGAAAAAAATTTCGTTGTCAGTAGTGATTAGTCATCTTATCAGAAGTTTATCATTTCAACATGGCTAAAACAATATCTGACAGGATTAAAGGCAAAAAAATCCTGTTAATCCTGTCGAAAAATGCTTTTGGTTTTATCAACATGTCGAGTTATGAATGAAACGACAAACTTTTGATCTTATGTTGATTTCTAATTACTGACAACCCATAACAAACTTAATTATGCGAGTTTTAATAACCGGAGCCGCGGGATTCCTCGGCTCTCATTTATGTGACAAATTTTTAGCTAACGGTCATACAGTCATCGGTATGGACAACTTAATTACCGGAAAAACTGCCAATATCGAACATTTGGCAGGTAATTCTGATTTTTTATTCATCAAACATGATGTGACCAACTTTATCTACATTGAAGGAAAAGTGGATGCAGTCCTCCATTTTGCCTCACCGGCCAGCCCAATTGATTACCTTAAATTACCGATTCAAACCCTAAAAGTGGGCGCACTAGGGACACATAAAGCCTTAGGATTGGCAAAAGCTAAAAATGCTCGTCTCTTACTTGCCTCAACCTCAGAAATCTATGGCGACCCATTGATTCATCCCCAAACTGAAGATTATTGGGGCAATGTTAACCCCATTGGGCCACGTGGTGTTTATGATGAAGCCAAACGTTTCGGCGAGGCGATGGTCATGGCCTATCAACGGTATCATGACGTTGAAACCCGAATTGTACGAATTTTTAACACTTATGGGCCACGCATGCGGCTCAACGACGGACGAGTAGTACCAAACTTTATCGCTCAGGCTCTACGTGGTGACTCACTGACCGTTTTTGGTGATGGGACGCGCACCCGCTCATTTTGTTATGTTTCCGATTTGGTTGAAGGAATCTATCGACTATTATTGTCAGATGAACCTGATCCGGTTAACCTCGGCAACCCGTCTGAAATGTCCATCTTAGATTTTGCCAAAATAGTAATTAAATTAACCAACAGTAGTTCGGAAATCAGTTTTGTTGAGCCAGAAGATACCCGAATTAAAGATGATCCGAAAGTACGAAAACCAGATATTGGGAAAGCTCGCCGTATTTTAGATTGGGAGCCTCAAGTATCACTAGACGATGGATTAACAAAGACGATTGAATTCTTCAGGCCCCGTGTTTTAAATGAGAAGTAAACCTCCGCAGTAGAAAAATCATACCTACAGCCTAGAGATTGGTGAAATGGAGTATAACCATGCCTCATTTCCCAATCTCTAACTTTTTAAGTAACTTTCATTTCTAAGTTGTCACTTTCCCGGAGTGCAAGAATTCCATTCTTGCTGTCAAAATACAATTTTGACACTCCTGTTTTCCTGATTGTTGCGATTATGTAATCGCAACGGGTATTTGGCGGGCATATCCTCCTTCAAGGAGGCTTCGCGCTACCCGCCTGTTGTGGGTACACTTCTGTTTTTTACAAGTTAGTTCTGAAAACTACTTAACACCATTTTGCCTCAACTTAAGCACCTTAAACCCTGGATTGTTGGCATTACCATGCCAGCTATTCCAGACCAACTATATCGGTTTCTCGTTCCGGCTATTATATTGTTGATGGGACTGTTAGTCGGCTGGCTACCATTAACCCAAGCCATCATTTTTGTGGGAGCGATTATTGCCTTACCTGTATTACTGCTGAATCCCATTCTCAATCTTTACCTGCTTATCCCCATCATCCCCTTTAGTCCTTTGTTAGGGGTTTCGATAGGCGGTCTAACCATTGGCCTGATGGAAATCGTCCTACTTGCCGGAATCGGATTGACCATATTACAGAAAATGGTCAATCCTGATGATTCCCAAGCGCAATCAACCTATGTCCCAAAAATGATGTGGTCACGAGACCCGTTTTGGGGGCTATTTTTTATTTTATTTGTCGGGATTGGGTTGTCGTGGCTAACTACTCTGTCGATTAAAGCCAGCTTGATTGAAACGGTTAAATGGGTTGAGATGTTATTGATTTATCTGTTTGTAGGCACCCAACTTCAAAAAAAACAAATCAATTGGCTGTTGATCATAATTCTGTTGACCGGATTAACCCAAGCCATGTTGGGGATTTATCAATTTGTGTTTAAGGTTGGGCCAGAAGGATTTCTGCTTTTTAATGGCCTATTTTTACGGGCTTACGGAACATTTGGTCAGCCCAACCCCTATGCTGGATATTTAGGATTAGTCTTACCCTTAGCCATATCTTTGTCATTGTGGAAATTCTCTGACATCCGTCAAACAACCGATTTAACTCGTTTGAATAGTAATAGCTGGCAACTATTGGCTCTGATGGGAATAGTTGGAGTCCTGTTGCTGGCACTCTTCGCCACACAATCTCGAAGCGGTTGGTTGGCCGCAATCGGAGCAATTGGCATGGTTTTGGTTTTGAGCAGTCAGATGGCTCGCCTGCTATTTTCCTTTGGAGCAGGTTTAATCATGATGGTCACTTTGGCGGGATCATTTAGCTTAACCATAACAACACCAGCGATGGAGGAGCAAAGTTTATATCAAACCGTGTTAGGCCGATTTGTCTCTGCCGCTGAAATCTTCCAAATTGAGGATGTGGCCGCGGTCGAACTAACCAACCAAAATTTTGCGACCTTAGAACGATTGGCTCATTGGCAAACGGCATGGCACATGTGGCGTGATAATTTTTGGTTGGGGGTTGGATTTGGTAATTATGAGGTTATTTACCCAGTTTATGCCATTGGGCGCTGGGAGGATGCACTAGGGCATGCCCATAACTACCTGTTTAATCTAGGCGCAGAAACCGGTTTTGTCGGCATAGCCTGTTACCTAATTTTCTGGATTCTTGTTTTTAGAGTAATATGGCAGATTGGAGTGGATAATCAAGGTTTTGAAAGAGCCGTGGTGGTTGGTTGTGCGGGGATATTGGTTCACCTGCATCTACACAATCTATTTGATAACCTATATGTCCAAGGAATGTATCTGCATGTGGGTATAATAATTGGAATCATTTCACTGATGTCAAAAAGAAATTATAGAGTTGTTCGGGAATAAAGGAGTGCAAAAGCTTCTTGCTTTTGCTAGAGACAAACATGCAAAAGCAAGAAGCTTTGTAAATATTCAGTGAACTCGCCAGAAAGAGTGTCAGAAACCCGATTTCTTAAAGAAATCGGGTTTCTAGGCTACTTTACTGAACTTTTACGAAGCTTTTGCACTCCGCAAACCCAGAATTTGAGTTTTTATGCGATGATAAGTTGTTGCCGAACAGGTCTTATGTATGGGAACCGATAAGCGAGGATAAATTATGACTATGTCTCAACAAACTGGATTTACAACAAAATTAGCAGAGATTATTAGTAACCCACAGCTACATTCCAAAGAATATATCCGATTTGGTAAGTTTGCAGTGGTAGGACTAATTGGCGCAGTTGTTGACTTTGCCCTATTTAATATCATGCTTTATTTATTACGAGACGTGTGGCAAATACAAATTTCGTGGCAATTGTTTGGCTTGGACGTAAACTGGGTTCTGCTGATGGCAAACACCGTCTCGGTCAGCGCGGCGATTATCAGCAACTTTACTTGGAATCGGCTGTGGACATTTCCAGAATCACGGGCACGTAAAAAACGAAAACAACTGGTACAGTTTACCACAGTTAATGTCGTTGGTTTACTGCTAAATAATATTATATTACTGATTGCATACGCTTTTATCGCCCCTTATGTCGAAAGTGCCTTGCTCAGTGACAATCTCGCCAAAGCCGCGGCGATTGGCATTGTTCTATTTTGGAACTTTGGAGCCAATCGGTTGTGGACATATCGAGGATTATAACGATTTTTTGTAGCGGTCGGCTTGATGTTGAAAGAGACTATGTTACCCTGAGCGTTTTTTGCGAAGGGTCTCCCTTACCCAAATGTAAAAGTTCAGTAAAACCACCCTAGAAACCCGATTTCTCAAAGAAATCGGGTTTTTGATGCTCTTTCTAGCGAGTTCACTGATGGCAAAAGTAAGAAACTTTTGCACTCCTTTATTGCCGAACAACTCTATTGTTTAGATCAACCATACCTCATTCCTAAGTTAACAACCGCTCTCCCAAACCTACACAAACCTACACAGTTGGGTCAGGAACTCTCAGTTTCCTGTTTTAATTCATCTTGACGGTGGGCGTTGCGCCCGTCACGTCCCCGCAGAACCGAGATTCCACTAGACGTAACCCGCCAAGTACATTTATCCGTTACGGACAAATGGCCTGAGCGAGGCAAACATAAATTATTTAATACACGGTCTAAACCGTTTAACGCGGCGTTCTCGTCTCTGTTGTGAGACGTGCCGCAAACTTCACACTTCCATTCTCTAATGTCGGGCGAAATACCGCCTTTCACTACTGCCTGACAAGTGTGGCAGGTGCGAGTTGTACCTTTCTCGTTATATTCCAGATAGGTCTTACCCGACTTCTGACATGTCCATTTGACGATCTGCTTAAACCGACCAATCAATGACTGGTTGTTCATGGCTCGACGCATGCTAGTGGTAATGCCACCACCACGTGGGGTATAGTCACCAATAGCAATCACATCATAATCCCGACAAAGCGCATTGACTATCAAGTAAACTGGTTGTATCCGAGTCAACAGCGAGGCGTATCCTACAGGCTGATTTCATAAATCGTCTGCCGCCTCCTTTAACTTCTCAACCAACTTCTTATTCTTATGGCTTCGACTACCATACAACCGAGCAGAAAATACCGTAATTATCTCTAATACATCTTGAGCCAACTCTTCCTCAAAGATTGTACTTTCTGAGGCATTTATGATGACTACCTCGGCTCCAAACTGCTCACATAGTGAGAATATCAACTCTGAACCAAATCGAAGTAACCTGTCTTTGTGGGTTATAACCAATCGCTCTATGTCACCAGCGCACAATCGCTTAATTAGCTTTTTTAGCCCACGCTTTCGATAGTTTAACCCTGAACCTATATCTTTAACGAGATCAAATGACCAACCATTTGCCGCACAGAATGTTTCTAGTAATGCTACCTGACGGGCTAAATCATCCTTTTGGTCATAGCTTGATACTCTGGCATAGGCCAATGTTACCCGACTTGATTGCCGTTCTAACCTTGGAACTAGTCCATACAGTTTACTCAAATCATAACGTCTATGACCACCAGGGGTTCGTTCTACTTCTATCTTGCCAGCAGTCTCCCATCGACGTAATGTCTCTTGAGTGACACCTAGCTCTTTTGCCGCTTCGCTTATTGAAACTTTCATAGTCTCAATTATACACATAATGTATAGATATGTCGAGATATGTATAGATTTTATTTAGCTGATGTTAGCCCTTCCAACTCCGATACTGTAGCAACCGGCTGTTGACATGTGAAATTCTCGCACACATAGGCTGTCGCGATCCCACCTTGTGCCGGATGATCATGCAGAAGTTCGGGATGATCATCCGCGTCGCTTGCCGAGGCCACAGCAACGATTTGGTTGGGGCGATACGGTTTCTGCAACGTCTCCAGCATGGCTTGGATAGTCGGGTCATCCAACTCACCCACCAACGCGATTTCTTTGGGAGCCGTGGTAGCGAACTCAAACGCGCCCAACCAGTGAGCAAACGCGCCCGGATGCTGGCTGAGTGGCCCTTGTAAGGCGGCCAAGGCTCTAGTGGCTACTTCGTGATAGGTGTGCTCACCGGTAAAGGCGGCCAGCAATAACAAATTCCGAATCGCCATGCTGTTACCAGATGGGGTAGCATTGTCCTGTAAATTCTTTGGCCGCGTGACCAACTGCTCATGATCGTCAGCTGTGTCAAAAAAGCCACCGTCCGCCTCATCGCTAAAATACTCCAGAACCGTATCCATCAGCCCCCTAGCCCAATTGAACCACTGAGGGTCGAAACAGGTTTGGTACAACGCCAACAAACCATCGGCATAAAAGGCGTAATCCTCAAGATAGCCCATCAGTTTGGCCTCACCCGCATCGGCTTTCCAAGTACGGAACAACCGCCCCTCTTTTTGCATGGTCGAGAGGGTAAATTCGGCATTTTGAATGGCCGTGTTGATATAGTCAGATCGATTTAGCACCCTGCCTGCTTCGGCAAATGCGGCCAACATGAGGCCGTTCCAAGCAGTGATGATTTTCTCATCACGAGCCGGTTTGACTCGATTCTCGCGGGCGATAAACAACGTTGAACGACCTCGCTCTAGCATCTCCTGCAACTGCTCCAACGGCATGTCCAACGTTTCAGCCATCTCGCTGAGGGGGTGAGTCAGATGCAGAATCGACTCTCCCTCAAAGTTACCACTCGGACGCACGTCATACACCTCGCAGAAAATCTGTCCATCCTCCTCGCCTAACAAATCAAGCACTGCTGGTGGAGTCCACAAAAAGAATTTACCCTCAACTCCCTCACTATCAGCATCCTGAGTCGAGTAAAACCCTCCCGCCGGATCAGTCATCTCACGGGTCACATAATCAAGCGTCTGCTCGACGATTTGGCGATAAAACGGTTTGCCGGTCAATTGATAGGCATGCAGGTAGAGTCGAGCTAGAAGCGCATTGTCATACAGCATTTTCTCGAAATGAGGCACCAGCCACACCGCATCAACGGAGTAGCGATGGAAGCCACCGCCGAGTTGGTCATACATGCCGCCTTGGGCCATCTTCTGCAAAGTTATCTCGACCATTTCGAGAATGTTGGCTTGGGGGTCTCGCTGATAGGCTCGGAGCAGGAAATCGTAGGCCATCGGTTGCGGGAACTTGGGTGATCCAGTATTACCTCCATTCTTGTGGTCAAAATTATGAGCCAACGACTGCACCGCCTGTTCGATAACTGATGAATCGAGCCAGTTTTGACTATCGAGCGACATGGTGGCCTGAATATGGTTCAAGATGGTATTGGCATTGCTGGTAATATCCTCTTTTTGGTTGTGATAGGCATGGGAGATGCTTTTTAGCACCTGTTCAAAACTAGGCATGCCATATCGCGACGAGGGAGGATAGTAGGTTCCGCCATAAAATGGCACACCATCCGGCGTTAAGAAAACGCTCATAGGCCAACCGCCATGCCCTGTCAGCGCCATCACCGCTTTCATATAGATGGTGTCCAAATCGGGACGCTCCTCGCGGTCAACCTTAATGTTGACATATAGCTCATTCATAATCTGAGCCGTCTTCTCATTCTCAAAACTCTCGTGCTCCATAACATGACACCAATGACAGGCCGAGTAGCCAATGCTCAAAAAAATCGGCTTATCCTCGGTTTTTGCTTTATAAAGGGCTTCTTCGCCCCATGTATACCAGTCTACAGGATTGTTGGCATGTTGTAAGAGGTAGGGGCTACTTTCCTGAGCTAATCGGTTCGGCATAATAAACTCCTTGTGGATGTGTGATCCGTTGGTTAGATTCTTGCTACCCGACATATTGATTAAAGAAGGATTTTTTGATAGAATTGACAGGATTAAAGCAAAAAATTCTTGTTAATCCGGCCTGATATTAATTTTAGTTAAATATTTGTCGGTAACAAGAGCAGGTTTAATAGTTGGATTTTATCGAGAAAATTATATTGGGGAAATTGGGAGGACGGTCATGGGCGGGGAGCGGTTTTGGCGGATGTTCTAACGCAAAAAACGCAAGAGGTGCATGGGACAAGGGCTGTTCAGTTCTAATCTATATGGGCATAATCGTGACGCTACAAGCGTCACCTACAGTAATTTTGTCAGACATGAGGTCGTGGAGGTCACGCTTGTAGCGTGACAAGCATGGAGAACTGAACA
>JAUCGA010000134.1 GCA_030377865.1 Anaerolineales bacterium HSG25
ACCGATGGTGAGGAAAACCGTTGTCCGGCAGATTCGCCGCCACCAGCCGGTAAAACCTTTGACGACCTCATCTATGACTACGACCTGCTCAACGCGCTGACGACTTTGCAGGGCATCGTTAATCGTGACCAACCCCGACTTTACCTGAACCAAGATCATGCCCGTGATGGTCAGTTGGGGGTAGACATGTTTTGGCTAGAGATCTATCAACAACAAAACCAGCCTTATGGTTGGCTGGCCGACACTGAAATTATCGAACTTGAATCGGTTGAGGCGCTTTTGGAAGAGTTTGCACCCTTAACCAAGGGGATTGTCTTGTGGGACACCGACGTTCCCGCCACCTTAAACGTCGCCACGACCATTGCTGGGGTGGAAGATTTGGTCGTGCTACGGAACGATAGTCCTGTTCTACCGCTGTTTGAAAAATATCTGACGGTGGAAAAATCTTTAGTTGGGCTGTTTCGGTCAAACGCTACGACATTACCTGATAGTAACACGCCTTCGTCCGGTTCGACCAAAATCGACGCACATTTATGGGCTATGGAAAACTATCTGGAGACAGGATTGGCGAATCCATTAGTGATGGGTTTTTTAGGTGACGGTTGGCCGATTGTGCGGTATCAAAATCAGCAGATGACTCGCGGTGGGGTGTATGCTTTTGAGCGAGATTACGTGGTGCAGGAGCGTGGCTTTGCTTTTGACCTTTCACCGTGGCCTGACGAAGTGCCGATTGATGATCCACATCAATCGTTGGGGCTTGATGCGGATACGCTCAAACAGATTGCCGTTTCAGCAAAAAGTCAAGCCAATGGTCAGTTGATCAAAATTTGGGGGTTTCATCCGTGGTACGAAAAATATGCTGGCCCAGATTTTGATGGGGGTGATCCTGATAGCGAGAAACATCCAATTATGGGCGAGTGGGTTTATCTTTGGTTTTTCTCTCAACATGGTGGTTATATGGAAGGTGGCGGTGGGGATGTAAACGGCCTTTCTATGTCGAATATCTCGGTGCATCGATTTGCGCCGCCTCCCGCACCACGCACGCCGTCTCCTTTACCCACCGAGGCAGAATTGATGGAGAAAGGCTATCTTAATGCTGATGGTACAGTTTCAGACGATTATACTTTTTTGATGTTTTATGTTGGCGATTATGATATTGTCCATCCGGCTCACACCTTGTTAGCCAACTATCCCCCTGCTCCGTGGCAAGATGAAAAACGGGGTCAGATTCCATTAGCGTGGGGCTTAAATCCCGGCATGGTCGAGGAGATTCCCGGCATGATGAGCTACTGGTTTGCCACAGCCACCGATAATGATTTTATTGTCGGCACCAACTCTGGAGCGGGGTACATCAATCCAGATGGCCCCGACAAATTAACCTTTTTACGCTGGTTATGGCGCACTAATTACTATTACAAGCGATATGGGTACGATATTTTTGGCTTTATCATCAATGGCGACGGCGCGCACATGTCCCAACGGCGGTTGGATGCTTTTAGTTATATCACTCCGGTCGGCATGCTGACCATCGACATCCAGACCGATGACCCTTGGCCTCGTTATCAAAATGGGGCACCCTTATCGGTCATTCCCATCAACGCCTTTGGCGGCACTCCCGATTCGTCGGCGCATCTAGTGCATGAAATCTATCAACGAGATATTCTCGCCCCCAATCGTCCGCCCTTCCTCGTATTTCGGTCTACCTTCCTTTCCGCCTCGTTTTTGTGGGAAATACGAGAACGACTTAAGGTTCATGAGGATGAGGGAATTATTATGACCGAAGACGGGAAGGTGTTGCAACCAAACTACACCGTCGTCGATCCGTACACCTTTTTTGCCTTATTGGATCGACAGTTGGCAGAGGATGAGACAAACGCTCAGTAATAAACAGAGTTCAGAAGTTTATCGTTTCAACATGACTAAAACAATATCTGACAGGATTAACGGAGTAAATATTCAGTGAACTCGCTAGAAAGAGTATCAGAAACCCGATTTCTTTGAGAAATCGGGTTTCTAGAGCTACTTTACTGAACTTTTACAACGGGATTGACAGGATTACAAGCAAAAAAATCCTGTTAATCTTGTTAATCCTGTCGAAAAACGCTTTTGATTTTATCAATATGTCAGGTCATGTCAGGTCATGAATGAAACAACAAATTTTTGAGAGTTATGACTGTTTACTCGCGATCCATGCTTCCAACACCTTTTGATGTCGAGACTCCAACTTGGTCAGAGGGCGTTTTGACTTCATAAGCCCATTCGCTTGCTCAAAATCCATGCCCTGCTCGGCCATGAGGTAGGCCGCGAGCAGGGTTGCCGAGCGACCTCGCCCTTTGGCACAATGAATCAACACAGTACGTCCGGCCTCAATCTGATTTTTCGTCCAACTGACTGCCGCGTCCATAATCGTCCCGTCGGGGATGCGAGTGTCCCACACTTTGTAATGGACGTAGGTGATGTCATGTTGGTCATAAAACTCTAACCAGTCACTTCGTTCGGCTCGAATGTTGATGACCGCGTTGATGTTGTTCGCCAGCAGATAGTCGTAATCACGTTGATAGGTCGGCGCGCCGCCGAGCCACAGTTGGGGCATAATTTGGGTAAACCAAGGATGTCCAAACATGTTTTCATAAGTAAAACGAATGAGGGGATACATTTTATCAAAGGCCCAATAAAATGGCCCTATTTTTGTGTGCGGGGGTTCAAGGGACGACAATAGATATAGCTCCGAGTATAATTTTAATCAGGTTTTAAAAACCTGTAAGGCAGTTCCAGAAAAATAAATCTCCCGCTGTCCCTGAGCCTGTCGAAGGGGACTGGCTTCGGCAGGCTCAGCCAACGATTTTTGGGAGATTTTAAACGTTGGAACGTAAAAGTTCAGTAATGCCGCCCTAGAAACCCGATTTCTCAAAGAAATCGGGTTTCTGATGCTCTTTCTGGCGAGTTCACTGAATATTTACTGTTGGAACTGCCTAAAAGAGTGGTTCAATCTTAAAGATTGAACCACTCTTGTCAATCGTTACACCTGTTCCGATTGCTCGGCAGATTCTTCGTCATCACCCTGTCGGAAAGCGGCAAATGCTTCTGTAGCAACTTTTTCGGCTTGGGTAACTGTATCTTCAGCCTCACCAGCCGCTTGCGGATCAATCAGACCGGCCTCGATGAGGGCGATAATCGCCTCTTCAGCCGCAGAATCTTCTAGTAGGTTAGCCACAATTAAGGTGCGAATCACATCAGCCGAGAGCGCTGTTTTGACCAACTCCGCGGCGACGATGGCTTCAGTCGCATCATCAATGGCCGCTTCTTCTATCTCTTTGGCTTTGGCCACGGTGCAGAGGACATCAAGTAGGGCCGCGCCTTTCACCGCTTCGGCCATCTCGATACTGGTTTCGGCTTCAGCAGTGGCTTGTAGTTCTGCGCCAATCATCATCATGGCATCACGGGTCAGGAAGCCTTGACTCAACATGCGTCCACCGGCGTTGATGATGGCATCTTTAAGGCCCAAAGCCCATGTATGTTCAATCATCAACACCCCCGCGGAACTGCCCGGTTCAATCTGGTTCGACAGATCAACAATGTCGGCTTGGGTGATGCCATAGTTGGCCGCTAATAGCGCCTCTTCAAGTCCATGTTCAGCTTGACTGCTCTCTTTCAAGCCCATCATACGACTGATAACCACGCCAATCTCCAGTTCTTCCTCGTCGTTCAGGTCGTTGTTTTGGTAGGTGGTGATGTTACCAACTTCATCCTTCATCACAAACAGTAAATCTAATACCCGAATTACACTCCGGCCTCGGATTAGCTCTAGCTCACGCATAATCTCGCCGGTAAATTTATCGTTACTTTCAAAACCAATCACCAATATTTGAATTGGTCCAATTTGCATGGTTAATCTCCTCTCTTGTTTGACATTACTGAAAAACTCAATTTTTCTGACAGTAACGTTTTTTGTGGGCATAGTTTTTGAGGCTATAGTCTTTGTTTTGTGGTGGTCAAGATGATGTTGGAGTGCAATGGGTTCAGCCATTGCTTTTGGCAACGGCTAAACCCGTTGCACTCCATTTTCAACATCAGTCTGACCACTACACTATAGTCTTTATTTCGGCCAATCTTAGAACAGGATGTGTGGAATGACACTGATTTTGGCATGATTTAATCAGTGTCCCTTCGGGCCGCACATCCTGTTCTTATGTAAATATTCAGTGAACTCGCCAGAAAGAGTGTCAGAAACCCGATTTCTTAAAGAAATCGGGTTTCTAGGGCTACTTTACTGAATTTTTACGTTCTTCTAGCCCAAATGAAGACCAACGCCGTTTTTGAAACACTGAACGTATGAAAAACAATGATAAGCGCTGATTTTGCCTCCCAAACTGGATATATTCTCTAAATATCGGCTTAGTCGTCGTAAATATTCAGTGAACTCGCTAGAATGAGTATCAGAAACCCGATTTCTCAAAGAAATCGGGTTTCTAGGGCGGTTTTACTGAACTTTTACCAGCGAACTCAGTCGTTTTCATATCTTTTTCAGCGTTTCAACGTTGTCCCACAAACTCCGGTAGTATCAGCAATTTTTAATCATGAAGGTCATGAAGAAAAAGTAAAAAAATTGCCATGATTCACGGAGACACACAGAGACACACAAAGGAAAAATAAATCTTTTTTTAAGAACTTTGTGTGTCTCTATGAATCTCGGTGTTAGTTAGGTTAGGCTAAGATTTTTGTTAGGTAGTAAACTGCTATTCTCCCTTATCTTGAATGTAACGCCAAACCAGATACATGCGTTGAATGGCTGTAAAATTGGATAGAACAGCCAACAAAAAGAGAGCTGTGGTCAGCAAGTACTGATGTAAGATTAAACCGGTGCATAAGATAAAGATGCGTTCAAATCGAGTTAATAGACCATCTTTTAAGGGGACGTTGATGCCCTCGGCTCTGGCTCGAACATAGCTGACTAGTAGCGAACCTGCTAGAGCGGCGAAGGTTAATATCTGCTCTAACTTGCGCTCCGGCTCTCGAGCCAGATGGATGAATAGCCCCAAAAATAGAGCCGCCTCTGAAAACCGGTCGAGGGTTGAATCGAGAAAGGCTCCGAACTTGGTGGTGCGCTTCATCATGCGCGCCATCAGGCCATCAACCGCATCTAAAATAACCACGGCGATAATTAAAATACCGCCTAATAGTAAATACCCTTGGGCGATAATCCCTCCAACCCCAACCATTAGAACGAAGCCAAGCATGGTCAAGGCGTTGGGGGTAATTCCCGTTGACTGAAAAAAACGGGCTAAGGGACGTAGGAAAAACTGACTCTGTTCACGTACTTTTTCACCAAACATAAATAAGTCACTTTTTAGAAATTAGAAGTAAGAAATTGATATAATGTAGTGTTCACATAAGAATGAATTCTTATTCTGCCACGAGAGATCTGCTTAGGAATCGGGATTAATTAACTTGTGCAGTTGGTCACTAGTGTATCGCCTAAGCTAAAAATTCGGGTTTTACAATATAGAAAACTGTTGATTGTGCTTCAATATCAGCACTAAGTTCAAACAGCTTTACCCGAAATTTAAGTTTGGATAATGCACTAGAGTGGTTCAATCTCTAAGATTGAACCGCTCTAGGACGCACAAGTTAATTGCTTTTGTTTTTGATTCGTGCTAATCCGCGTTTGTCAGTGTCCCAATTTTATTTCGCAACAACACTATTTATATTAATTTCTGAGTTCTAATTTCGGTCTTTCTGTGGTGGTCAAGATGTTGAAAACTATGTGGTTCTCTGGTAGATTCCGTGCAACTCAAAACTACGCCTTAAATTAGATACTTTGATGGGCAATCTTCCCGCAAGTTTAAAACTTGCGGGAAGATGATGACACAATCATGACGTTTGCACGGAAAA
>JAUCGA010000030.1 GCA_030377865.1 Anaerolineales bacterium HSG25
GACACTCTACCCCCTCCCAGCCTCCCCCTGCTAGGGGGAGGAGCCGCTTCCCCCCTAGCAGGGGGGACTGAGGGGGGTAGAGACTCTGCTCAATTTGGGAGATTTATTTTCTTGGAATTGCCTAAGATAGTCTCTAGCCTCGACAATGAGACCTAAAAAAATATTAGCGTTACAGCATTAAAAATATCCCCAGTCCAAGTTTTCTTGGTTGGGGATATTCGTTTATAATATAGGTATATGAGGAGTAATTATGAGTAACAATGCAGGGACAGTTAATAACCCATCACCGCTTAGACCTATCACCATGTTAATTGGGGGTGGAGGGATACTTTTTTTTATTTTGGCTCTTACGGTTTGGGGGCTGTTTTCTATGCAAAAACAGACCGACATGGTTCAGGTTCAAACAGAAACGGGTACAACTGTTAATTCGGCGATTGTGTTAGAAGCCGCGGCCATTGACCAGATGGAAATTGGTAACAATGCTGTCGCCATTAAGATGTTTAGCCAAGTGATTGAGATGGCTCCAGAACGGAGCGCCCCATACCATTACCGAGCCGTCATCTATGCCAGCCAAGGTGAGCATGAAAAGGCCATTGCTGATTTTGATGTAGCGATTGAGGCGAATTCGCATTGGGCGTTGCCGTTAACTGGACGTGCCGCCTCTTATACCGCGATGGAACAACTGAGTAAAGCTGTCGCCGACTTAGACAAGGCGATTATGCTAGAGCCGGGTGAATCGACGCTCTACGCCAATCGTGGGCAGTTGCACCATCAATTGGGAAAACTCAACATCGCTCGCGAAGATTTGAACATGGCCGTCAGTCTGGATGCTGGTTCAGTACCGGCTCACTTTAATCGTGGGGTACTGTTATATGCTTTAGGCAAAACCGACCAAGCCTTGGCCGATTTTGATAAAGCCATTACGATTGATCCGAGCCATGCCCCACTTTACTTTAACCGTGGCCTGATTTTGGCCGAATTGGAGCAAGCCGAGCAGGCCAAAGCCGATTTGGAGCAGTTCATTGCCTTAAGCAACAATGAGCAGTGGATTGGTCTGGCTGAAATGAGGTTAGCGGAGTTGGAGTGAGGTAAACATTCAGTGAAATCGCCAGAAAGAACGTCAGAAACCCGATTTCTCAAAGAAATTGGGTTTCTAGGGCGGTTTTACTGAACTTTTACATAAGATTTTGCTGGTTAAATTCAAAATAGGCAGAGTTATTACTCTGTCATAGGAATGGGGATTAAATAAGTTGCGCGTTTTTACATAGGAATTCATTCTTATGTTGACACGAGAAACCTGCTTAAGGCAATTCCAAGAAAATAAATCTCCCAAATTGAGCAGAGTCTCTACCCCCCTCAGTCCCCCCTGCTAGGGGGGAAGCGGCTCCTCCCCCTAACAGGGGGAGGCTGGGAGGGGGTAGAGTGTCACAATGGTTTTGGGAGGTTTTAAATTCTGGAACTTTCTAAGCAGGTTTTCCGTTTAAGACGCTGATTTCAATCAGTGGTCATAAGCACAACTTAAAAAAACTTCATTCCATAACAACATAAAGTTTTGGGAGGTAACACATGTCACAATCAGGAATTTCCTCGATCCAGATTTCGGAGCGAGGAGCAAACAAAAAGGTTAAATTTATTGTCGGTGGGGTACTCATTGTTTTAGCCATTGCGTATTTGATGTATGCTGGGCTTCAAAGTAACGCCACCTATTTTATGACTGTCGACGAACTGTACGCCAAAGGAGCCGATGTCGAGAACCGAATCGTGCGTGTCTCTGGCATGATTGATGAGGAGACGATAGAGTTTAACAATCGTGATCTCATTTTGAAGTTTGATGTACTTGGCGAAAATGGTCAGGCGCTACCTGTGGTTTTTAACGGCCCTAAACCCGACCAGATGCAAGCCGGTACCGAAGCCATCATCGAAGGTACATACAACGGTCATTCGTTTGAGGCGCAAAACCTGCTTCTCAAATGTCCAAGCAAGTATGAAGGTGAGCCAGAAGAGATCGAGTTACAAGCGATTGACAAATCTGGTCAGCTTTAAGAACTATTATCGTGTTGCGTGTTGCGTATTGTGTATCATACAATACGCAATACGCAACACGCAATACAAACTATGCCTAATATTGGATATGTTACCCTAGCTTTGGCCTTTATGTTGTCTATTTACGCTTTTGTTGTGTCGTTAGTGGGCGTATGGCAACGTCGGCCTGAACTTCTTCTTAGCAGTCGTAATGCCACTTTTGGTGTGGCTGGTTTTTTAACCCTCTCGATAGCTGTCATCGAATACCTTCTCATTACCGGACATTATCAAACTAAATATGTGCATGACGTGAGCAACTTAGCCGCCCCCCTGTTTTATCGCATGACGGCCTTGTGGGGTGGGCAAGACGGCTCACTTTTATTTTGGGCTTGGTTGATGGCTCTCGCCGCGGCCGCGGCCATTCATGCCAAATGGGAAACGATGCGACCATTGATTCCTTACGTGATCGCCGTTAGTCAATTTACCGTCACCTTTTTTATCGGTCTGGTGATATTTATCGCCAACCCGTTTGAGCAGTTACCCTTTTTCCCACTCGATGGTCAGGGCTTGAATCCGCTACTGCGTCACTTTGGCATGATCATCCACCCTCCCATGCTCTATATCGGCTTTGTGGCCTTTGTGGTTCCGTTTGCCTTTGGCATGGCCGCTTTAATCACCCGCCAAACAGGCGATACATGGATCCGCACCACTCGTCGTTGGACGTTGATAGCTTGGATGTTCTTGAGCATCGGCTTACTACTAGGTGGCTGGTGGGCTTATGATGTGTTGGGCTGGGGGGGATATTGGGGCTGG
Organism: Anaerolineales bacterium HSG25; assembly: GCA_030377865.1. GTDB lineage: Bacteria > Chloroflexota > Anaerolineae > 4572-78 > J111 > JAUCGB01. Next base: position 2,836 of record JAUCGA010000030.1, read on the forward strand.
GACCCGGTCGAGAACGCCTCGCTGATTCCGTGGTTGGTCGCCACCCCATTTTTACACTCGGTCATGATGCAAGAGAATCGAGGCATGCTCAAACGGTGGAACATGGCGCTTATCATTATGACCTTTTGTTTGGTGATAGAAGGCACCTTCCTAACACGGTCAGGCATGCTCTCCTCAGTACACTCCTTTGCCGAAAGTGCTATCGGCCCTCTCTTTTTGATTTTCATTACCATCGTTTTTGCCGGAGCGTTTTACCTATTCGTCACCCGTTGGGATGATCTTTCTTCGGACAACGAACTCGACTCCCTAATTTCTCGTGAATCGTTTTTCCTACTCAACAACCTGCTTTTTATCGGCTTGGCTGTTATTGTCTGGTGGGGGACGCACTATCCCCTCATTACCGAGGCGATTGGTGATGAAAAAATCGTCGTCGGCCCACCTTTTTTCGAGCAGACCACCGCACCGTTATGGGCGGCTCTTGTTTTGCTGATGGGCGTAGCTCCTTTACTTCCTTGGCGACGTACGTCACTCAAAAGGGCACGTCAAGCCTTCACTTGGCCGACGATTGTGGCCTTGATAACTATGGGCGCGTTGGTCGCCCTTAGGATTACGATTTGGGGGGCGGTACTCGGCTTTGGGTTATGTGCTTTCACCCTGACCACCATTGTGGTTGAATATTGGCGCGGGGTACGAGTGCGTCATCATCGTGGTGAGAGTTACCCTGTAGCTCTGAAAAACCTCATCGCTCGAAATCGTCGTCGCTACGGCGGCTACATGATCCACCTCGGCGTGATTCTCATCGCTATCGGCGTGATAGGCAGTCAATTTTATCAGACTGAAACCCAACAAAACATCGCTGTGGGCGAGAGCATGGAGATTCATAGTGACATGTTCGGCACCTATACCATGACCTACCAAGGCTTGCAGGAGGGCGATAGTCCTGATGACCGACTTATCACTGAAGCCTATCTGACTGTCTCGTACAATGGTGAAACCATCGGCGAACTGGTTCCGGTACGGGAATATTTTGTGGTACAACAGCAACCCATGACCATCCCCGATAAGATGGTCATACCTCTGTTGAGCGACTTGTATGTGATTTTAGGTGGTTGGGAAGGCAGTGGCGAAACTGCGACCTTTAAAGCTTATATTAACCCGCTGGTCAACTGGCTATGGGTTGGCGGGTTTGTTTTTATTGCCGGTACTATGGTCGCCGCTTGGCCCACCCCTGAGCCAAAGCGTCGTACCTCTAAGGCCAAGGTTTCGGCGGGCAGTGTGGCGGTTGGGTAGTCTACTCCTGCGAGGTACGAAGTTCCTCGCAGGTGGTCATGGGGCAACACCTTCAAGGAGAAAAACACACCTTGAAGGAGGCGGAGATGTCCACCTCCGAGGTATGTAGTTTTCCTCGGAGGTGTCTTAAATCATGAACGTATCTTAGAGGTGTTATCATGATCATAACCAAAGAACATCTTAAAGCAGAAATCGACAATGTGCCGGAGCAGTATCTTGAGGTGCTGTACCGGATTATCCGAGCGTTGATTGATCCGCTGGAGCAAGTTGCTAGATCGCATCAGCAATCATCAGAAATGGTTGAGGCGGTGGTGAACGATACTCAAGCCACACCCAAAAATTCAGCGAAGATAGAATCAGACATAGAGCCGTTTCAGGGAGAAGATGACAAGACGGAAACATGGCGGGATGATATGAAACAACTCATGCATGATATTCGTCAAGATCATCCATTTATGAAACTAAGTCGAGAAGAGATTTTGGAGAAGTTGCGTCAAACTCGTGAAGAGGTGTATGACGAGTTGTATGGGGATAGGTATGCTAGTTAGTCTGGATGCGAATGTATGGATTTTTGCATTGTTAGGTAGCAATTCGTTTTGTGAAAAAATCCTGCTAAATCTATCAGAATTTGATATAGTCGTTCCAAATCAAGTTAGAGCTGAAGTAGAACGCAATCTTTCTTCAAAATATGTTAAACGATTTTATCAGGTCTCCCATGAAGCAGATGTTCAGTTTAACTATGAGAGCGTGCCAGACGTATATATCTCTATGTTTGAAGCAAAAGGCTTAAAGAAAGGTGATGCCATTATTGGTGGTTTTGTCGAGTGGCAACAGGTAGACAAAATCGTCTCCGATAATCGAGATTTTTTGCGTGGACTGTCTGCGGGTCATCATTTTGAGGTGATGTCGCCACAGGAGTTTTGTGAGGAGTTTGACCTCTAATGAAACCAATACCTTATGGTTTATCAGGCTACAAACAAATTAGAGAAGACGATTGTTACTACATCGATAAAACCCGTTATATTCCTCAACTGGAGGCAACGGGTAAGTTTCTGTTTTTCATCCGCCCGCGTCGGTTCGGCAAGTCGTCATGGCTAACGGTTTTAGAGAGTTATTACGACATCAGTCGTTCGGAGCAGTTCGATTTTTTCTTCAAGGGAACTGATATTTACGACCAGCCAACCTCGGAGAAGAACGCCTACCTGATTTTGAAGTTCAATTTTTCGGCAGTCAATCCTCAACCGGATATAGTTGAGGATTCATTTCAAGGGTATACAGATAACTGTTTCTACTTTTTTGGCATGAAATATCGGGCTTGGTTGGATGATGACTACTTTACCATGATGGAGCGGCAGAAAACGCCTCATCAAAAATTGCGTTTTCTGTTGAATTATGTGGGGCTAAAAGGCCACCGAGTCTATGTATTGATTGATGAGTATGACAACTTCGCCAACACGATTTTGACCACCTCTGGACAGACGGCCTATCAAAACCTGACGCACGGAGCAGGTTTCTTTCGCTTCTTTTTTAATGTCCTGAAAGAGGCGGTTGATCAGGTCGATTCTGGAATCAGCCGTATGTTTATCACCGGAGTCTCTCCGGTGACGATGGATGATGTGACCAGTGGTTTTAATATCGGCAAGAATATCAGTTTGTATGCCGAGTTTAATGAACTATTGGGGTTCACTGAACAAGACGTGATAGATATATTGAAACATTATAATATCAATTCGGCTGAAACACTGACCCTGATGCGAGAATGGTATGACAATTATCGTTTTTCGATTGAGACCAAACAGACCATGTTTAACACCGACATGGTACTCTATTTTGTTGAGCATTTTTTACGTCTTAGCAGACCACCGAATGACATGATAGACCAGAATGTGAAGATAGATTACGGCAAACTGCGGTATCTGGTTGTGTTGGACAAACGATTGAATGGCAATTTCAGTCACATTGCCGAGATTGTCAAAACGCAGGGAACACAGGCAACGAGAGTGGTACCGAGTTTCCCGGTCGAAGACCTTATTAAATCGGAGAACTTTATTTCGCTACTGTTCTACTTTGGCTTGTTGAGCTATTCTGAGACCAACCGACTGACGATACCTAATCAAACGATTAAGCAGTTGATGTACAGTTACCTACGGCGAGGTTATCAAGATGTGGATGTATTTAATGTCGATATCTGGCGCTTGTCGAATCTGGTTCAAGACATGGCCTATCAAGGTGAATGGCGACCTGTGTTTCAGTTTTTGGCTGACGAGGTGGAAAAACAGACCTCAATCCGAGATTATCTGACCGGCGAAAAGGTGATACAGACCTTTTTGTTAGCTTATCTGAGTGTGACCGATTACTTTATCATCCGCACCGAAGAGGAGTTAGGCAAGGGATTTGTAGATTTGTACATGGAGCCATTTTTGGCAAAGTATGATCATCTGCAATATAGCTATTTGATCGAGCTGAAATATCTGACCCGAACTGAATTCACAGAGGATAAGCTGAAGGAGAAGCTAAATAAAGCCAAAACTCAACTGAACCAGTATGCCACCGATACGCGGATTATCAAGCGCAGTAGGGGCGGACAGATTATCAAAGTGGCCTTAGCTTTTAGTGGTTGGGAGTTGAAGGCGATTGAGTCAGTCGAGGAAACACCTTCAAGGAACTAACGTACCTTGAAGGAGGCGGAGTCTTTCTCCTACGAGGTGCGATAGCTCCTCGTTCGCCCGTTGGTAGTTCGGGTAGGTGTCTGTTGGTCAGAGTGTGTCGAATGAAAAATCATTATTACAAGAGCATACAAATGAAACCAATACCTTATGGTTTATCAGGCTACAAACAAATTAGAGAAGACGATTGTTACTACATAGATAAAACCCGTTATATTCCTCAACTGGAGGCAACGGGTAAGTTTCTGTTTTTCATCCGCCCGCGTCGATTCGGCAAGTCGTCATGGCTAACGGTTTTAGAGAGTTATTACGACATCAGCCGTTCGGAGCAGTTCGATTTTTTCTTCAAGGGAACCGACATCTACGACCAGCCAACCTCGGAGAAGAACGCCCACCTGATTTTGAAGTTCAATTTTTCGGCAGTCAATCCTCAACCGGATATGGTTGAGGATTCATTTCAAGGGTATACAGATAACTGTTTCTACTTTTTTGGCATGAAATATCGGGCTTGGTTGGATGATGACTACTTTACCATGATGGAGCGGCAGAAGACACCTCATCAAAAATTGCGTTTTCTGTTGAATTATGTGGGGCTAAAAGGCCACCAAGTTTATGTATTGATCGATGAGTATGATAACTTCGCCAACACGATTTTGACCACTGCTGGACAGACGGCCTATCAAAACCTGACGCACGGAGCAGGTTTCTTTCGCTTCTTCTTTAACGTATTAAAAGAAGCGGTTGATCAGGTCGATTCTGGAATCAGCAGGATGTTTATCACGGGAGTCTCTCCGGTGACGATGGATGATGTGACCAGTGGTTTTAATATCGGCAAGAATATCAGCTTGCATCCCAACTTTAACGAACTGTTAGGGTTCGCAGAGCCTGATGTGATAGAGTTGTTACGATATTATCAAGAACATAGTAATTTAGTAGTAGATGATTTTGATAAGACTCTGAACGTCATGAAAGCATGGTATGATAATTATCGTTTTTCGAGTCGAGTTGAAACCAAACTATTTAACACAGACATGGCACTTTATTTTGTGGATAATCTGTTAGAACTGGGTACCTATCCAGATGACATGATAGACCAGAATGTGAAGATAGATTATGGTAAACTGCGGTATCTGGTTGTGTTAGACAAACGGTTGAATGGCAATTTCAGTCACATTGCCGAGATTGTCAAAACACAGGGAACACAGGCAACGAGAGTCGTACCGAGTTTCCCGGTCGAAGACCTTATTAAATCGGAGAACTTTATTTCGTTGTTGTTTTACTTTGGCTTGTTGAGCTATTCTGAGACCAATCGGCTGACGATACCTAATCAAACGATTAAGCAGTTGATGTACAGTTACCTACGGCGAGGTTATCAAGATGTGGATGTGTTCAATGTCGATATCTGGCGCTTGTCGAATCTGGTTCAAGACATGGCCTATCAAGGTGAATGGCGACCTGTATTTGAGTTTTTGGCTGACGAGGTGGAGAAACAGACCTCAATCCGAGATTATCTGACCGGCGAAAAGGTGATACAGACCTTTTTGTTAGCTTATCTGAGTGTGACCGATTACTTTATCATCCGCACCGAGGAAGAGCTAGGCAAGGGGTTTGTAGATTTGTACATGGAGCCGTTTTTGGCAAAGTATGATCATCTGCAATATAGCTATTTGATCGAGCTGAAATATCTGACCCGAACTGAATTCACAGAGGAAAAGCTGAAGGAGAAGCTAAATAAAGCCAAAACTCAACTGAACCAGTATGCCACCGATACACGGATTATCAAGCGCAGTGGGGGCGGACAGATTATCAAAGTGGCCTTAGCTTTTAGTGGTTGGGAGTTGAAGGCGATTCAGCAGTATTAGTCAGGGGTAGTGGAGAAACACCTTCAAGGAGAACTACACACCTTGAAGGAGGCGGAGTCTTTCTCCTACGAGGTGCGATAGCTCCTCGTAGGTGGTAAATTAAGGAGACATTATGAAATACAGATTTATCACCATATTAATTGTTCTACTCATCACCGGCACCGCCTGTGGCTTTGGCGGTGATGAACCCACCGAGGAGCCACAGGCTCCACCGCCAACTGAGGCACCCGCGGAGGTCGAACCGACGGATACTCCTGAGCCGGAACTATCGGCCGAGGAGTTGTATGGGCAGGGCGAAGCCGCCTACGATGCGGGTAACTTTAGCGAGGCGATTGAACTATTTGACCAAGCCATCGAACTGGATGATGAGTTTGCTAACGCCTATAACAATCGAGGCTTGTCTTACTATGAACTGGGTGAATCTAATCAAGCCTTGGCCGATTTTAATCAGGCTATAAAGTTGGCTGGCGATGACAGTACGCCCTACAACAATCGTGGTATTGTCTACGATGATTTGGGCAACTATGATCAGGCTCTAACCGACTATGATCAAGCGATAGCCCTCGACGACTCAGACCCATTGTTTTACAATAATCGGGGGGTTACGCATGGTAATTTGGGTGATTATGAGAGTGCCTTGGCTGACTTTAATACTTCGCTTGAATTGGATGATGCTTATGCCTTGGCCTACTCAAATCGGGGTGAGATCTATTACAACTTAGATGATCATGTCTCGGCTTTGGCTGACTACGACACCGCGATTGAACTTGATCCCGAACTGAAACGAGCCTATAATGATCGCGGCTTTATCTACTATCTGCTCGATGAATATGATTTGGCTCTGGCTGATTTTGAACAGGCATTAGAGATTGACCCCGAATACGTGTCGGCTTACTATCAACGAGGGTTGCTCTATTCGACCATGGAAGAGTACGATTTGGCCTTGGCTGATTTGGATCAAGCAATTGAACTTGACCCTGAATCTGCGGAAGTTTATTACTACCGTGGCTTCACCTACTATCAACAAGATGATTACGAAAAGGCCATTGCTGACTTTGATGAAGCAATTGTGCGGAATGAGTTGTACGACGCGGCCTATTACTATCGAGGGCTGACTCATCAGCATTTAGAAAATCACGAGGCGGCCGTTGTTGATTTAAGCCAATCTATTGAGCTTGATTCCAGCTATGCCGATACCTACTACTATCGTGGGCTGTCTTATGCCAGTTTGGCCGATTCTGCCTCGGCTCGGAGCGATTTTGAGACGGTGATAGAACTGTCCGACAATTCTGACCTGCAAGCCATCGCCGAAGCCGAACTGCTGGCTTTAGGTGCTGATTCTGGCGAGGGATGGGAGGAGATGGTCTCCCAAGATGGTGGATTTTCAGTCATGATTCCACCCGGCGGTGAACCGATTGAAGAACTACAGGCCGATGGCATGAGCCTGTTTGGCTCTGATTTTGGTGAATCGGCCTATATAGTTATGTATAGCCCCTTACCGACTGGAGCATCTGAGGTTGACCCAGAAGAGTTGTTAGATAGCTCTCAGGAGAGTATCTTCAATGATCCTGACAATGAATTGGTCAGCACCGAAAGTGTAACCTTGGGCGATTATGTCGGGCGACGGGTTATTTTTACGGGTGACAGTGACGGGGAACCTATGCGGTTTAGTAGCCAAATGTATATCATCGGGGACAAATTGTATCAGATTATGCTCGTCACCCCCGAAGCTGACGATAATCCAGCCAACATCATGCGATATTGGGAATCGTTCCAACTGCTTGCTGGTGAGACAACGGTTGAAGATAGCGATTCGTCAAGCCTGCCCTCAAGCTCTAACTGGGAGACATTTATCAGTCCAGAGGGCAGTTTTTCGGTCGATATGCCCAGCACCCCCACCGAGCAAGATTTGGGGGGGAGCATTATGTACATGTCTGAGCCAGAAGCGGGCATGGCCTACGCCGTGGGCTATATCGACCTGCCGAGCGATTCCTTTAGTGACACTGAAATCGATGCTATTTTAGAGAACACCGAAGAGGGGTTTTTGGGGGACAAAGAGCTGGTTAGCAGTGAAAAAATTGACCTAGATGGGTACGCAGGACGCGAGATAGTGGTCGTCGGGCCAAGCGGTACAGATAATACACTCACATATTCTTTGCGGTTGTACATTGTTGGTGATAAACTGTATCAACTACTCGTCACTGCGATAGATGAGAAACAGCCGGAGGTGGAGCTAGAGCGTTTTTGGAATTCCTTTATCCTGCTTGACGCTTCATCCGCCGCACCTAGCGAAAACGCCGCGCCTGAGCCTGCATCCGGTTCTGGCGATATAGCTCAAATTGGGGACGGGGTTCCGGTGGCCGATTTAGTTGTCACCGTTAACCGAGTCGAAGAGATAGACGGCTCTGACTTTATTCAACCAGAGGATGGCAACATCTATTTAGCTGTTGAGGTCACAGTCGCCAATACCGGCGCAGAAGAGGAGATTATTGCCAGTATTATCTCCATGTCCCTAACTGATGGAGCCGGAAACATCTATGAAGAAAGCCTAATGGCCTCGGTGGTTATCAGCGACAATGGCAATGATTTTGTGGCCGAAATTCCTGCTGGTGGTTCAAACACGGGCATGGTCGGCTTTGAAATTCCCGCCACGGCTACGGAGCTAACCTTTATGTTTGATGAAGATCCATTTTTAGACCATAACATAATCTCTATATCGTTAGGACGATAGTAGAGTTGTTCGGAAATAAAGGAGTGCAAAAGTTTCTTGCTTTTTGTGGTGGTCAGCTTGATGTTGAAAATGGAGTGCAACGGGTTTAGCCGTTGCCAAAAGCAATGGCTAAACCCATTGCACTCCAACATCATCTTGACCACTACAAAGTTTCTTGCTTTTGCATGTTTATTTCTGGCAAAAGCAAGGTAAATATTCAGTGAACTCGCCAGAAAGAGTGTCAGAAACCCGATTTCTTTAAGAAATCGGGTTTCTAGGGCTACTTTACTGAACTTTTACAAGCAAGAAGCTTTTGCACTCCGTGTGATCTCAATTTTGAGTTTTTATGAGATAATTAGTTGTTGCCGAACAGATATAGTGTTATTGTGTGTTGTATATTGCGTAGTGCGTACATTATGCAATACGCAACACGAGTTTAGTAAATCTATGAATCGCAAAAAACAGACCATTATTCACTATCCACTATCCACTATCCATTATTCACTATTCACTATCCTCTTTCTGGTTCTTGCCATTACCTTTCTTTTCCCTACTCTTTTATTGGCGCAAGAAGGACCAACGCTCGACGAGATTAACGAGGTGGCTCAGGAGTTAAACTGCCCCACCTGTTCGGGACTTAGTCTGTCCGACTGTCCGACGATCACTTGTCAGCAATGGAAAGACCAGATTAAAGACCTGTTGGTCGAAGGATACACCCCACAAGAAGTCTTAGACCATTTTTCAATCCAATATGGTCAACAAGTATTACAAGAACCACCCACTAGCGGAATTACACTCTGGTTGTGGGCTTTGCCTGTGGTAACCTTAATCATTGGTGGAGGCTGGCTCTTCTATACCATGCGACGCTGGCAAACTATTGCCCCCAAATCGGCTACTTCAGAGGTCAACGACACCTCAGCAACTACGACCGATGATTATCTTGGACAAGTTGAACAGGATTTAATTAACTAAGAGCGCGAGAGATTGGTTCAATCTCTAAGATTGCTTAGGAAGTTCCAGAATTTAAAACCTCCCAAAACCATTGTGACACTCTACCCCCTCCCAGCCTCCCCCTGCAAGGGGGAGGAGCCGCTTCCCCCCTTGCAGGGGGGACTGAGGGGTAGAGACTCTGCTCAATTTGGGAGATTTATTTTCTTGGAATTGCGTTAGTACCCGACATGCTGATTAAACAAAAATTTTTCGACAGGACCTACGACAGGATTGACAGGATTTTTTGCCTTTAATCTTGTTAATTCTGTTAATCCTGTCAGATATTCTTTTGTGTTTAGTTGAGACTAAAAAACCTTGTTGGGTAACAATATCGTAAATATTCAGTGAACTCGCCAGAAAGAGCGTCAGAAACCAGATTTCTCAAAGAAATCAGGTTTCTAGGGCGGCATTACTGAACTTTTACACAATATCTTTAAGATTGAACCAATTTAGCATCGCGTGTATAACTTTATGACTCAAACAACAACTCAGCCTAAACAAGCAACATTTGATAAAAATATCGTCTTAATTATCGGCCTACTGCTCTTGGTCGGATTGATTGTTATTTCGGCAATTAATTTGCAAAATATCGAATCCACCGACCTGAACGGCCAAGTCGCATCTGATTTTACTTTGCCCCTTTTCGACCAGTTTGAAGGTGAGTCGATTACTTTGTCTGACCTACGCGGGCAGGTGGTCGTGGTCAATTTTTGGGCCAGTTGGTGTGTCGAATGTTACAAAGAGGCGGATCTATTGGAACAGATATGGCGAGACTACAAAGATAAAGGCGTTATTTTTATTGGGGTCGATCATCTGGACACCGAAAAACCGGCCCTAGAGTATATCGAAAGATATAACATCACCTATCCCAATGGGCCAGACCTTGGCGATAAAATCTCTCAGGAATATGCCATTACCGGAGTTCCTGAAACTTTTTTTATTGACAAAGAAGGCAACATTGCCCATGTCCAGATTGGCCCCATCAAACACCACAGTTTGATCACCCTGCTAGATAAACTCGTGGCTCAATAGGAACTTTATTATGGATTTCGTAACCTTAATTATCATCATTATTTTGATTGGCTGTGCTTTGGCCTTGATTTTAGTACCAGTTTGGCAGTCGCAACAGCAATTACCAGAAACTACCACGCAAACCACTCAGCCATTCGCTAACCGTTTACATGAATATAATCTTCGCTATGAGACCACACTGGCGAACATAAAAGAGTTAATGTTCGATTATGAAGTCGGCAAAATCTCTACTGATGATTATCAGGCCTTGTTAAAAGCGAGTAAACTGGAGGCGGCCAAAACTCGTCAACAGATTGACCATTTTACCACTGGAGTTGAAGCGGCTAACCAATTTGCTTTGGATGCCAAAGCAGAGATGATGATTAAACAAGCCCAAACAACCTCTGCTACGGACGAGACAGCCGTTATTAACGCGGTCGAGGCAGAACTTAAGCGGCTCAAAGCAACTAAAATCAAAAAGGGCGAGTTAAGTTGTCTCAACTGTGGGCAACCTCATCAACCACATGACGCATTTTGTGCTGGCTGTGGTGAAACAATTGCCTCGCCGACTTCCTCAAAACAAATAAGCGTTGTATCTTGCCCCAATTGTGGGCAGGATGTGCAGGCCAATGATGTCTTCTGTGCCAAATGTGGGCAGTCACTTGGACCATCATCACCAACTAATAATCCGGCAAAACTATATCTATCATGAAAAAACTATCATATATTACATCTACTAATGCTATCTCTTTCTTTTGTAGCGGGATGATTGGCTGTTTGTTATTGTTTATTTTGATTAGTCTATCGCATGGAACGGCAAGCGCGCAAGAACCAATAAGTGGGCCTTCTGCAATCGAAGGGCAAGCCTTGTGGAGCGAGAACTGCACGCCCTGTCATGGACAAACTGGCGTGGGAGATGGCTCAACCGCGGCCTCAATTGCAGGCCCATTACCGGACTTTACCGACCCCGCCTTTATTCAAGAGGTTGTGCCCACAGACTATCTTGAGACGATCAAAGAGGGGCGGATAGAGAACATGATGCCACCTTGGAAAGGTCGCTTTTCTGACGAGCAGATATGGAATTTGATCGCGTACGTACTATTGTTGAGTACTTCTCAAGCCGACCTTGAGGCAGGACAGGCTACGTATGCTCAAAATTGTGCCAGTTGTCATGGCGAAAATGGCACGGGTGAGGAGACGAATCTGCCCGATTTTCAAGATTGGCAAAGCCTAAGTCAGCAAAGTTTGAGCGTTATTCAGACCGCTTATAGCCAATCTTTAGCCCATGATGATGTGGCGACCATGTCGGACGATGAGACTTGGCAGACCTTGGTTTACCTGCGTACCTTGGCCTTTGCCCAGCCTCGCATCGATGGTATCTTAACCGGACAACTTATCAATCGAACCACCGACCAGCCCATGCCCGACATGGTGGTTAAACTTCATCTGTTGCAGAACAAGGCTCGGCTTGAAACCCTCACCGCGCAAACTGATGCTGATGGAAACTACACATTCTCCGACTTGCCGACATCTCCCTTAATTGAGTACATGGTCGAGGCGGTGTATGAGGATATATTCTATCTCAGCCAAGAACCCGCCTCCTTTGCTCCGGCAGAGAATCTGTTGACTCTTGATGTGGAGGTATACGACACCACCACCACCGATCCGGGAATCAACATCACCCAACTTCATTACCTCATCTCTCTGTCGCCGATCGAGATTCGGATTGACCAGATTATGGTTGTTGGTAACAGCGGTCAAGAGACTTATATCGGGCAGGATGGCAAAACGTTTCAGTTTACATTGCCTGCTGAGGCAGAGGGTATCACCTTCCAGAACGATACAACTGGCAGTCGATTTGTCCCCACAGACGATGGTTACACCGACACCGAGCCGATTGCTCCCGGTACTGAAGGGGCTTCGATTGTGGTCACATACTTTATTCCGCATGACGGCGATAGTAGTTCCTTGACCATGCCCATCTCTGCTGATGTGGATCATGTTAGTGCGCTGATGCAAGACCAAGGCGCGACTTTAACCAGTGACCGACTTGAGTTTGCCAACAAACGCCAAATTCAAGACCAGCTATATTCGCTATTTACTGGCGAGAATTTGGAGGGAGGGACTGACTTTGCATTAACCATAAGCGACCTAGACAACCTAACCTTTACCCCACCGGGCGGAGACCCCTCCGCTCCAGCCGCGGTGGCTTCGATTTTATCAAACGGGCCACTTGAGCAGACTACATGGTTAGCCATTATTATGGCTCTAGGCGGGCTGTCGGCGTTGCTGGCGGTGATATTTTATCCGACCATATACCCTCAACCAGAAAATGACGAAACCAAGCAGAAACGCCTCTTGCTGATGTTGGTTCGCCTAGACGAAATGGCCGAAGCTGGAGAACTAGACGAAACAGTCTATCACCGCGCCAGAGCCAAATATAAGGCCGAGTTGATTCAGGTTATTCAATGATTGAACTGCGTAACATTAGCAAAGCCTTTGGCAGTCGTATCGTTCTCCGCAAAGTTAATTTGACTATCAATGAAGGTGATTTTGTGACCCTTATGGGGCCAAACGGGGTTGGCAAAACGACACTCCTACATCTCATCGCGACCTTAAGTAAACCGACTGCCGGAACAATTCTCATAAATGGTTATGATCTGGCCGATTCAGCCAGCCAACTGCGGCGTTTTATCGGCGTAGTCTCGCACAAAACCTTGCTGTATGATGATCTGACCGCCATGCAAAATCTATCCTTTTATGCCCAAATGTATGATGTGGTCGATTCATCAATTCGTATAGAGTCGTTGTTAAAACAGGTCGGCTTGTGGGGACGGCAGAATGATCTGGTGCGGACATATTCGCGAGGTATGCAACAGCGTCTCTCAATAGCCAGAGCCTTGCTCCACAATCCACCGATTCTGATTCTCGATGAGCCGGACACCGGTTTAGATCAACATGCTACACAACAGTTGGGCGACCTGCTGACCGAGATGGGGGGGGATTCTGCTGGTTCTTCTGAAAACAGCAATAAACGAACCACCATGATGACTACCCACAACCTCGATTGGGGCGTGTCGATGGGCAATCGAGCCGTGGTGTTGGCTAAGGGGCAAGTGGCTTATGATTCGCAAGGCGGCGAGATTTCCATGACTCAGGTGCGGGAGTATTATTAAGGAATGAGGTCTAAATAAGTTGCGCGTTCTAGAGTGGTTCAATCTTTAAGATTAAACCACTCTCATGACGAACTGCACAAGTTAATTAATCCCGATTCCTCAACCACTGTGAACCAGAATCTACGTCGATATATCCGTAAAACCTTAGCCATCGTAGGCAAAGATGTCACCACCGAAATCCGCACTAAAGAGATGGTCAGCGCCATGTTTGTCTTCTCTCTGCTCATCATCTTTATCTTTAACTTTACCTTTGACCTTCGAGCCGCCAACGTGCAAACCCTTGCTCCGGGGGTGTTGTGGGTCGCCATTACCTTTGCTGGCATGTTGGGCTTAAGCCGCAGTTTTGTGTTAGAGCATGACAAGGGAGTGCTAGAAGGACTGCTCCTCGCTCCCGTTGACCGAAGCGCCATCTATTTCGGTAAAATGATTGGCAACATCATTTTTATCAGTGTGGTCGCCATTGTGGTTCTGCCGGTTTATATGATTGTTTTTAACCAACCATTTACCCATTTCCCGTGGTTGGGTGGTATTGTCGTGTTGGGGGTCATCGGCCTGTCAGGCGTGGGGACGCTCTTTTCGGCAATGGCGGTTCATACTCGAGCGCGAGAGGTACTACTGCCAATTATGCTCTTTCCGGTGATTATCCCGCTCATTTTGGCCGCGGTGCGCTTAACTGCCGCCGTGTTAGACGGTCTGCTTTTTGCTGATGTCAGCCACTGGTTGACTCTACTCGTTGCTTTTGATGTGATTTTTATCGCCATGTCCTACATGCTCTTTGAGTATGTGGTTGAGGAATGAAAAAATTATACATTAGAAAAATGGGTAGTGTTGACGTGTTGACTGATAGCCTTGGACTAAAGCCACAAGGCTAAAAACTCAAGACCGCTAAAAGTGGCCTAAATAGCTGGCTTTAGTCTGCTTTAGCTATCAGCATCGGGATTTATTCTGATGTGTCATCAGCCAAGACAACATTACCGAAAAATGAAGAGTTATGGATGAAACAAGTTCAATGCACACTTTTTAGCGACATTGAAGACCCTGTCTTATCGATTGCTGATGCGGCAAAAAAAACTGGTGTATCATCAGCGACAATTCGGAATTGGATTAAAACCGGATACTTGGAACTAAGACGAAAGGGTTTCGTTGATCTAAAATCATTAGATCAATTTATTGAAGAGGTTGCCGGTCGTGAAAAGTTGAATAGTCGAGCAAATAAATCACTAAAAGATTCTCATGACCATGCAGAATTAGAAGCAACCATACTTAAACAACTATCGTATGATAATTGTACCGAGTCTTTGGGTGAAGAATACGAACTCGCTCTCTCTAATTCTCATAAAAATAAGGAGGGGGTTTATTATACGCCAAGCTTAATAGTAAACGATCTTTTCAGAATACCTGCTTCTGATACATCACTAAGAACTTTTTGCGATCCTTGTTGTGGTTCAGGTAATTTTATTATACGTGCGTTGGATTTAGGATTCAGTCCAGAAAATCTATATGGGTATGATACTGACCCAGTTGCAGTTGCGATAACAAAACAGAGGATATATAAGAGAACCGGCTATCAATCGAACAATGTTATTCAGAAAGATTTTCTGTATTTTGCAACTCAAACAAAAAATGTTGCTTTCGATTTTATTTTCACAAATCCCCCGTGGGGTAAAAAACTACAGAAGGATAAAAAGAGGTTTTATGGTAAGTTTTTTCATGCCGGAAAAAGCTTAGATACTAGTGCGCTATTCTTCTTTGCATGTCTAGGTTGCTTAAAAGAGTTTGGTCGCCTAGGTCTATTGCTTCCAGAATCTTTCTTTAATATTTCAACTTTTGAAGATGCAAGAGCTAAGGCACTGACTCTTTCACTTCATAGCCTTATAGATTATGGAAAGGCATTTAAAGGATTAGTGACAAAAGCGCAGGCCATAGTTTTAGATAAAAAAAAGCCTTTCAATAACTCCTATCAGGTGGTTTGCAAAACAGGAGGGGAAAGATTTTATAGGTCAGCAAAAACCTTCGCTAAAAATCCGAAACATATTTTTAATTTTCATTGTAATAAAAATGATTCGGATGTGATTAGTCAGATTTTTTCTATTCCACATATAACGCTAAAGCAACGTGCAAAATGGGGACTTGGAATTGTAACAGGCAACAATAAAAAATTCTGCAAAGAGAAATTAGAAGAGGGTTATATGCCTGTTTATAAGGGGGCTGACATAAAAGCTTCAAGGTTAAAGGAGGCAAGCTATTTTATTCCGGCAGACCTTTCGCTTTATCAACAAGTTGCTCCCATTGAATTATTTCAGTCACCTGAAAAACTGATATACAAATTTATCTCATCCAACTTATGTTTTTTTTATGACACTGAGAAGAGATTTATATTAAACAGTGCTAATATGCTTATTCCTTCTTGTGAATTTCCCATATCAGGAAGACAGCTTTGTGACATGCTTAATAGTAACCTTATAAACTGGCTTTTTAGATCCCTTTTTAATACCCACAAAATTTTACGTGGAGACCTTGAGTACCTGCCCATACATACCGAGTATTTTTTAACGAATTCTAAATTTAACGAAGAGTTATATTTAGAATTTTTAGGTATAGAAAAGGTAAACAATAGAACTTACAGAATTTAACTCTATACATCAAAACTTTTTTGGTGTACTACCAAATGAAAATCGAAATTATTTCAAAAGAACAACAAAGAAACCGAAATTATTGGATTAATGAAATTAATCAATTGAGCGGTGATTTTACTGCTAATTCGGAAAAAATAGAGAAGAAAGTTAACCAGGAAATTAAAAATAATGGAATGGACGCATTAGTTGGGCACTTGCGTCTATGTGGGGCAATTCCAGAAAGATATCACCACGATTCGAGTGAGGAAAAATTATATTCAAAATATACGGATGTCGTAATTCATGAAGCATATTCATATATGGGCTTCAATAGTTTAGTTCTCAAAGAAAGAGCAGGTGTTGCGGATGTTGAATGTGTAAGCGATAATTACAGTTTTGTTGCAGACGCAAAAGCATTTAGACTAAGTAGGACGGCAAAAAATCAAAAGGACTTTAAAATTCAAGCGATGGATAGTTGGAAGCATGGAAAACCATACGCAATGGTTGTATGTCCAGTATATCAGTTGCCCTCACGTAAAAGTCAAATTTACCAACAAGCAGGAGCTAGATCAGTTTGCATCGGGACATATACGCACCTTGCGGTTCTTGTTCGTTATGCTGAAACCACAAGCAAGAATAGAGCAATGAGGTTATTGCATGAGGTATTTAAAGCCGTTGAGGCTATGAATCCGTCAAAAGATGCAAATACATATTGGCAAATTGTGAATCGTAGAATGCTAGATTTTGATAAAAAAATAAGCGGTATATGGAACAATGAAAAACAAGCATCTGTTGAGGCTATCTATATATCGAGAGAGGAAGCACTTGGTTTTCTCGCTTTAGAAAGAGAAAGAATTATGCGTCTTTCAAAAGAGGATGCAATTAAAGAAATCCTAAAATCAAGTAAAATAAATAACAAAATTAAAGCCATTAATTCTGTTTCTGATAATGGAGTTCTTAGTTTTGGGTAGGTTTGTGACATGAATAAAGATTATATGAACAAAATCACTTTGGGTGATTGTTTGAACTTTATTCCAAAGTTAACGGATAACAGTATTGATCTATTTTTGTCAGATATTCCTTATGGAATTAGCTTAGATGATTGGGATGTGTTGCACAACAATACAAATTCTGCCTTATTGGGTGAATCTCCTGCCCAAAAAGGAAAATCTGGATTTAAGCGTAGAGGGAAACCGATAAATGGCTGGTCACAGTCGGACAGAAATATTGGTTTAGAGTATCAAGAATGGTGCAAGAATTGGGCAACAAAAGTTCACCCAAAAATGAAAAGAGGCTCTTCTTTGTTTGTTTTTGGGGCAAGAAGAACCATACATAGAGTAATCAATGCATTTGAGGATAGTGGCTTTTTATTAAAGGATATTTTAGCATGGAAAAAACCTTCTGCGCATCATAGAGCGCAAAGAGTTAGTATCGTTCTTGAGCGTCGAGGACTGATTGAAGAGGCTAAAAGATGGAGTGGATGGCGATTAGGCAATTTAGCGCCAATTTGGGAACCAATAGCATGGTTTACGAAACCTTATAAAATTGGAGGAACAATTACAGATAATATTCTGGAAAATGAAGTCGGAGCGATGAATATTGATGCATGTAAATTTAATGGCTCAAGTCCTACTAATTTACTTGAATTCGGTTTTAAGAAGAGTGAAACAAGAATACATGAAGCACAGAAGCCAATTGACTTAATTGAATATCTTATTAAGTTGACAACGCAAGAAAATCAAATTGTTCTTGACCCATTTATGGGCAGTGGAACAACGGCAGTAGCGGCAAAACTATTAAAACGTAGATTTGTTGGTTTTGAAGCCAATGTAGAATATTATCAGAAATCATTGGAAAGACTCACGAAAACAATTGGTAATAATACCGAAGGATTACCAATTTTCCAGAATACACTATTCGAAGAAAAAATTACTAATAGGTAAAATTATCATGACCACAAATACATTACCATCTCAACAATCAAAAACAGAAACAAGTGCTTTTAGCTGGGGAGCTGCGTTCACCATCTTTACCGGCTTTATCATGCTGACGGCCTTGTATGTCGCTTTGGTCTGGGCTCCCGAAGCGGTTAATCTGGCCTCGCCAGTCGAACGATATGCCCAACGTATCTTTTATTTCCATGTTCCAGCGGCTTGGGTTGGCTTTTTAGCCTTTATTTTTTCTGCCCTGTTTTCGGTTATCTATCTGATTAAACGCCAACAAAAATGGGATGCCCTAGCCCTCTCCTCGGTAGAGGTGGGATTGGCCTTTTTTACCATGGTCATGCTTAGTGGGCCAATCTGGGCCAAGCCGACATGGAACGTCTGGTGGACTTGGGATCCACGCCTAACCATCTCCACGATATGTTGGCTGTTGTATATCGGCTACATCATGTTGCGCGGCGCGATCGACAACCCAGAGCGAGAAGCTCGATTCGCCGCCGTGTTTGCCATCATCTCCTCCTTGTCAATCCCCCTCAATTGGATGGCGATTCGTTGGTGGCGCACCATCCATCCGGCAGTGCTTTCCCCCGGCAACAACAGTGGTGGCGAAGGTGGTTTTGGCATGTCGCCCGATATTCGCAACGCCTTGATATTTTGCACCGTGGCCTTTACAATCTTCTATATCAATTTGATGTACCATCGAGTTAAATTGGAGATGATAAAACATCGGGTTGAGTCGTTGAAGCAGGATGTTTTGTATCAGTAAATTATAAAAATGAGGTTTTTAACATGAATGAAATGATATATTTATTTGCAGGTTACGCCGTGATATGGTTAGCCGCGTTTGTCTTTATTTTTAGTATGGTCAGCCGTCAGCAAAGTCTACAGAAAGATGTTGAGATGCTGGAGCAGTTGACCCAACAAAAACAAGATTCATAAGGAGGTCTTATGGTTGGTATTGAAAACGTAACTTTTTTTGCCGCTTTTTTGGCAGGGTTTCTTTCTTTCATTTCGCCTTGTGTGTTGCCATTAATACCGGTTTATCTCGGCTATTTAACTGGCTCCACAATCAGCGGTGAAGAGCCACCACCTCGCCAATTTGTCTTTGCTCATTCGCTGATGTTTGTGGCTGGGTTTACCTTTATCTTTGTTACTTTTGGTGCTTTAGCTGGCTTTTTGGGAGCTAAACTTTTCACCCTCATCGACAGCCTCGTCCTAGTTGGGGGAATATTGTTGATCCTGTTTGGACTTCATTTGACAGGTATCATCACCATCCCCATGTTCAATGTCCAGAAAAAATTTGAGTACGGACATGGACAAACTCCCGGTTATCTGCGGAGCATGATGGTCGGTATGACCTTTGCCGCGGGCTGGACTCCCTGTATTGGGCCGTTGTTAGGTGCTATTTTGACCTTAGCCGCAACGGGACAAAACGTAGGCTTGGCCTCGGCCTATCTGTTCGTTTACTCCATGGGACTAGCCATTCCATTTTTGGTTACGGCGTGGATGTTATCAGCCGCAACCAGCCGTTTACGTATGTTAAATCAATATATGGGCACGATAGAGCGGTTCAGTGGGGCGTTTATCATTATTATTGGCATATTGCTAGTTACGGGGCAGTTCACCATTCTTAACAATTGGGCTAATCAATTTGTCCCTGAGTGGTTAATCGAGTATAGTTAGGCCATTGTCAACCAATTTTTTAGCTACTATTAAACAAAGGAACTATCATGCAAACGGTGATGTTTTATACGAAATTAGGGTGTAAAAACTGCGATGAAGCATATCGACTTTTGATGGATTTGACTTATGACAACCCTCTCAAAATCGACATAATTGATGTGGCTCATACCCATAACCATGCGCTAAAACCAAAGTATGAAAACCGTATTCCAGTGATTAGTATTCCTCATGCCGATACAGAACTACAATGGCCGTTTAATGCCGCTGAAGTTAGCGCCTATTTAGGATGAGGTTGACCTCAGTAAACGCTCTAATATCAAAAAGAGGCTCGATATAAATCAGAATCGAGCCTCTTTTTTGTTGAAATTTTTATTGAAGGAATGGCTAGAGTCGTCAGGCAAAACAGCCAATTCATGCTAACAATAGACCTGTTCGGGAATAACTAATCGTCTCATAAAAACTCAAATTCGAGGCGCACTCCGTTATTGCCGAACAACTCTAATCTTTCGGCCTCAACTTCCTAGCGCTTGGGCCAAATCATCACATAAATCTTGTGGATCCTCAATACCTATCGAGGTACGGAAGATACCGTCTCCGGCAAACTGCCGATAACGAGCCAGTCCTGCCGGTTTGAGACGGAACGTTGAGCGTTGCATATCTTCGGTAGAGAGATAAAAGATCAAACTGCGATGATGTCCCAATGAGACCGCATAATGGAATACTTTCATTCGTTTTGAGAGTTGTTGAGCCATAGCTGGACCATCCTCTACCTGAAAGGTTAGCATGCCCGAAAAATTTGCCATTTGACGTTGGGCTAATTCATGCTGAGGATGGGATGGTAGGCCGGGATACATGACCTTTGTTACTTTGGGATGATCTTCCAGAAATTGGGCGACCTTTAAGGCTCCGGTTTCATGAGCGCGCATCCGTAGTGGTAATGTAACGGCTCCTCGCATAATAAGCCACGAGTTAAAAGGGCTGATTGTACTGCCCATGTGGATGCTGATTGTCTGACGTAAGCTGTTAATCTGCTCGGCTCGACCAATCACCGCGCCTCCGAGTGCATCGCCATGCCCGCCGATATACTTGGTCAGCGAGTGGATGACATAGTCGGCTCCTAAATCGAGCGGACGGGTGGCAATTGGGGTTGAAAACGTGGAATCCGCGGCCAACTCTGCTCCAGCGGCATGAGCTAATTCGGCTACCGTTTTGATGTCGGTTAGACGCATAATCGGATTCGCGGGACTTTCGACATAGACCAGCCTAGTATTAGGTCGAATCGCCTCTGCTACTGAATCCAAGTTCGACATGTTGACGAAGCTAACCTCAACCCCAAAGTTGGGTAAGGTCTCGTGGACAAACTCCACATTCCCCGCATAAGCTACATCGCTCATAACCAGATGATCACCCGGTTTGAGTAGGTATAAAAACAGGTTAGTGATAGCCGCCATGCCGGTGGCAAAAGCCAATGCCGCTTCTCCATTTTCTAATACAGCTAATTTTTCCTCTAACTGCTTGGTAGTTGGGTTGGCCCAACGAGTATAAATGTAGGGCATGTCCGGCGTTAAATCGTTGGCCGAAAAAACTGCGTCGGCCTCTGTTACATAAGTGCTAGACATCACCAAATTAGGTGATGACGCGCCAGTGGTTGGGTCGGGTCTTTCTCCAGCGTGGACAGCTTGGGTTTGAATACGGTGGTGTTTATGTTGTTTCATAATTGATCCTTGTGCTAAATTTATGAGAAGTTTACCAGTTATAGGATGATATTACAACCGTACATAATGCCTATTCATCGACAAAACGATGTACTGGTAGAGTTTTTGCCCATAGCGGAAAATGGTCAATTATTGGTGTTCCTTCTGAAACCCCTGCCTCAACTACTGAGACCCCTTTGGCATAAATATGGTCAAAAGTAAAATTTACATCCCAAAATTTATGGGTATGACCTGCCTCAGCAGAGATTCTATCTAGGCCAACTTGTCGAAATAGTTTGTCTAAATTAATTACATCACTAGAGGTTAAACTATTAAAATCACCGCCCACAATGACTTGTTCGCAGTTAGGGTTAATATCCTGCAATAAGGTCTGGATTTGTGTAGCCTGTTGGGCGCGGCTCAAAAATGAAGTGTCCATGTGGACGCTATAAACCAGTATATCATCTCCTCCTACGGAAATCATGGCTTTGGTTGCACCTCGCATTTCGTCGTTTAAGGGATTTTTATACGGTAATAGTAATCTTTTGCTCTTAACAAGCGGCCATTTCGTAATAATCGCATTACCTAGATTTTCGTCATGACGGCCATGCCTAGAAATAGGAAAATAGATGTAGTTATAGGCCAACTGTTTGGCTATCTGGTCAACTCGAATCTCGTCAATATCTTGTAATAGTACAATATCAACTGAGCCTTGACTGGTGGTTAAGCGATTTAACTCGGTGATAATCATCTCTGTTGGAATTGATAGCTTAATGTTCCATGTCATGACAGTGGTTAGACCGTTGAAATCTGTGGGACTGCTAGCGTAGTGCGATTCAAACCGAGGGGTGTTTGGATCACGATCGTTCTGGGTTGCAATTGCTGAATACATCGACTAGTCTCCTGTTCTGGTTCTCGTTATGGGCTATCAACTTAAGCCGAAAGACAGTTGGTTGAGCTTGTCGAAACCAACGGCCTTCGACAAGTTCAGGTCACGGCTATGCTCACCATAGAATCTATCTGTACTTGATGATTAGCGCAAGTTTTTCGTTTCAACCGTTAACTTGTCTGATTGCCCAGCCTTAAGAGTATCGCTATAATGAGTTTTATTGATATTTGGCTATTATTTTGACCCTTGCTTGCTTTCAATATCATTTTAGCTCGTTGTACTGTATGATACGGACTACTATAATCATGATTGATCTTTTCTAACTACTCTTTTTAATCGTTTGCTTTTGGGCTTGGTATAGGATACTTCTGTTTTTTCTGATTGATGCAATGGTTGGTTAGCCCTGTAGTTTACTCCATGACCGTCAACTTAAGAGTTTGTAGTAGGCACTTTAGTGCCGTTTGAAGGCGATGAATCGCCTACTACAAACGTTAAGTTGACACTTATGTAGTTTAACTCTATTTGATTGATATAAAAAATATGTATCCACTCAATTTTTCGGGGAGAACGTAGCCTGAGCTTGTCGAAGGCTGTTAGTTTCGACAAGCTCAACCAACGTCACCGTGCTTTTTTGAGAAGATACCAAAATATGGGTTCTTTGGTTGATTTCATGTAACTCGAAATAGTATCATCCAGATAAGTGTATCTAAATTTTAGACATGTTAGGTTTGATCTAGAATTTTTCTGGATGACTATGGTTTCAAGAAACCAAAAAATTATATCTCAAACAGGAAAATAGCATGAGTGACAATGATGGTACAAAACCTCAAGACACGATTTTAGTCGTTGATGACACATCAACGAACCTAACTCTACTCTTTAATCGATTTACTCAAGCGGGCTTTAAGGTGCTAGTCTCTCAAGATGGAGAAACCGCTTTGCGCCAAGCGGCATACGCACAACCAGATATTATTTTGCTTGATGTGATGATGCCCGGTATCGATGGATTTGAAACCTGCCGGCGCTTGAAAGAGAACGAAGAGACGTATACCATCCCAGTTATATTTATGACTGCCTTGGCTGATATTGACAGCAAAATGGCTGGTTTTGAGGCTGGCGGGGTCGATTATGTCGCCAAACCGATTGATTTCCAAGAAATTCTGGCTCGAATTAAGACGCATCTTATGATCCGAAATCTGCAAAAAAGTTTGGAGGCTCAAAACCTACAGTTAGAGCAGGAGATTAATGAGCGGAAACAGATTGAGGCCGCGTTACGCCAAAGCGAAGAGCGGTACGCCTTAGCCGCTCGTGGGGCAAATGATGGTTTATGGGATTGGGATTTGCGAAATGACTATATCTATTTTTCACCACGTTGGAAAAATATGTTAGGTTACTCGGAGGCAGAGCTACAACCGAAGATCAGCGAGTGGTTTGAGCGAATACATTCCGATGATGCCGAGCAACTTCATCAACAAATCGAATTGCATTTAGCTGGAAAAACAGCCAATATTCAGTGTGAATATCGAATACTTCATAAAAACCAAAGCTATTATTGGATGCTTTGTCGAGGGTTGGCCGTTCGCGATTCAGAGGATAATGCCTATCGGATTGCTGGTTCTCAAACCGACATTAGTGGGCAAAAATCGGCAGAGGAAAAATTGCGTCATGATGCTCTGCACGATACTTTAACTGGCTTACCAAATCGAGCTATGCTTATGCATCACCTAGAGAACGTAATTCAACGAGCCAAAGAAACCCCCAACTATTTGTTTGCCATGTTTTTTCTTGACCTAGATAATTTTAAGCTGATTAATGATACTTTTGGGCATCCAGTCGGAGATGAGTTGTTAGCTACAGTGTCGCATAGATTGCAGGAGTGTGTGCGCCCTAGCGATATGGTGGCTCGGCTAGGTGGTGATGAATTTGTTATCCTGTTAGACAATATTCATGACATTAGTCATGTCGCTGGGGTATCCTCTCGAATTCAGAAACGGCTGGCGGATCCAATCGAGTTGAATAACCATCAACTATTTGTGACCGTTAGTATTGGTATTGCCACCAATCAAAAACCATATCAACAGGCCGAAGATGTGTTGCGAGATGCTGATACGGCCATGTATCAAGCTAAGGCGGCAGGGCGAGGTCAACATATAGTCTTTGACTCTGCCCAACATGTGAACCTTGTCAACCGAATTCGGTTTGAGGGTCAACTGAGACAAGCGGTAGAAAATGAAGAGTTTGTTGTTTTTTATCAGCCAATTATAAATTTAGAAACACAAGAAATAATCCGAGTTGAGGCTTTAATTCGTTGGCAACATCCAGAGCGTGGTTTACTTACTCCAGATACCTTTTTGGGTATCGCTGAGGAGATTGAGCTAATTGCTGATATTGACCAATGGGTGTTGAAATATAGTTGTTTGCAGAGTGCGTTGTGGCATGCACAAGGATATACACAGCTTCAAGTTGCAGTGAATATGTCGGTGGGTTTATTACAACAACCTCAATTACGGCATACAATTATCGATATTTTAGATCAAAACAAGTTGCCTGCAACTGTATTAAATTTAGAAGTTAGTGAAAATACGCTATTAAAAGATGTGGACGCTAATTTGAAATCACTGAATAATTTGGGTGAGGCGGGGATTCATATATCTATTGATGACTTTGGAGCAGGGTATTCATCATTGGTTCATCTAAAAAAATTGCCACTAAGTGGCCTGAAAATTGATCAATTGTTTGTGCAGAATATTGGTGAAAATGAAAAAGATGAGGCAATTATTATTTCAATAATTGATTTGGCGCATAGGTTAAAGCTAACCGTAATCGCAGAGGGGGTTGAAAATAAGGGACAACTTGCGTTTTTGAGAAAACATAAGTGTAATTATGTTCAAGGTTACTTAATTGGTAAGCCTATGTCAACTGAAGAGATGACAGTTTACCTAGCCCAGAAACCTTATCGTTATATGGC
Source organism: Anaerolineales bacterium HSG25 (assembly GCA_030377865.1). GTDB lineage: Bacteria > Chloroflexota > Anaerolineae > 4572-78 > J111 > JAUCGB01. The sequence continues at coordinate 28,333 of JAUCGA010000030.1, forward strand.
TGGAAAATAGATGTTAACCGTTGTTCCTTCATTTGGTTTACTTTGGACATCAATTTCACCACCATGTTGTTTGATAATTCCATATACCTGAGCTAATCCCAAACCTGTTCCTTTACCTACTTCTTTTGTGGTAAAAAATGGCTCAAAAAGACGTAATTTGTCTTTGGGGTCAATTCCTATGCCTGTATCTATAGCTGAAAAAACGACCCAATCACCGACTGATAAATTTGGGTGGGGGGGCAATTCATCAAAAGAAAGTACCTGATGATATAACTTAATCGATAATTGCCCGCCATGAGGCATAGCATCATAAGCATTGCTAAACAAGTTATCAAATACATCTTTCATCTGCTTCTCATCTGCTTTTAGATGGTATGAACCCGGTTTAATAGTTAATTTGATGGATACGTTGTTAGGTGTTTTTGTATATTGATTATCTGTATATCTAGTTAAGATCGATTCGAAATCAACCTTATTTTGTTGACCCAACGATTGACGACTAAAGTCTAATATCTGAGCTGTCAAGCGAGCGGCACGATGGCTCTGACGAATAATATGATTGAGGTCTTTTTTTGAGCTTGCGGATATGTCTGGTCGTACATTTAGTAGTTCGGCAAAACCTATAATTGTAGTTAGAATATTATTAAAATAATGAGATATTCCCGCGGCAAGCTGTCCCAAGGCGGCTAATCGTTCATTTTGTTGCTTAATATGTTGGACTGTTCGCTCTTCGGTAACGTCTCGAATAATAGCCACCGCGAAACTATTCGATAGTTTATCTCGTTCTGTTGTTTCGGTGTCGATTTGTCGAAGCTGAAACTCTAGGTAACGCCCTAGCCACTTATCTTGGGCCTCCATCTTTACAGGCTTACCCTCATTCAAATCTGACCAAACGTGATGCCAAAAGTTATAAAAGTAGGTTGATGAGGATTTTGCATGTAACAGTTCAAGCAAGGTCAAACCTTTTACTTCCTCTACCTGCCCCAATCCCCAACGTTCTACGGTTCGGTTTGCTCGGAGTATCTTACCCTCTTGGTCTAAAAGGCAAATCAACTGAGGCAGTGCATCAGCCGTGACTTCCCACTCTTGCTTTGCTTGCTCAATTTGTTCTACAACTGTGTTTGAGCGATCTTGGACTGTATTGTTTGAAGAACCTATATCTGCCATCAGAGAACCAACGAATAGATTTATTTACGAGTGACGGTACTACTCTTTTGTTTGTGCGTTTGAGTTTTGTTTGATTGCCGCTTCTACCAAACGGTTAGAATACACAGCTAAGAAAGATAGACCAAACAAAAACATGACGATGGGGGAAAAGGTTGTTAGAAGAAGAATGAGAGCGGTCAAAAAACCTAATAGTAAAACTCCTAACGGTTGTATGGCTAAAATAAGGGCGGCATTTTTTTGCGCTAATACAAAACTAGGTTCTGTTAATCTTGGATACAAAGCTAAACTAATAAATTGTATTAGTACCCAATAAATAAACACCCCAATAATCAGAATTTCTAGCCCAAAAGCCCACGTCGCTTCGATTTCAGCGTAAAAAGGAAGGCTAATGCCAAATAAAAATATTACAACTAAATTGACTGCCCCCCAGATAAGTGCCTGTTTCCAACTTTGTTTGATATGGGTAAAAAAGTGACTTATTTTTATTGCTCTACCTTTTCCAATATCATATACGGTGGCAAATAATCCAAAAAGAGTTAGAGGTAATAGTATCATACTTATTACACATATAACATTAAAAAATACAAGGTGCAAAAGATCGTCATAGATGTCCATTGCTGACTTTTTTAAAACATTAATTAGTATCATCTTGGAATATAGCTCTTTAGTTGGATTTGTAAGCGATAAACATGTTTTTTATCTGTGATTGTATTACCGTGTTGTTCTGGGAGATATTACATTTTAAAGAGTGAGATCTAAGCTTGTGGTCTACGTTTTGTGATTAAGATCGATTATTGGGCTATAGGTAGGTACGATCTATACCATTTTGGTAGATAGTCTAGTCTCAGTTCTGTTTCTGTACGCCCTACACTTTTTCCAACATCAATATATAAGGTTGTTGTATAAACATCATAACTTTCCGGATGTTCAATATTTAAGGTTAGTTGGGCCGGTAAACTACTGGAAACAATACCTTTATTTGTTGATATATTTACCCAAGAGACCTGTGGTGTTATTATCGCGGTCCATGTGACTGTTTCAGTTGTATATTTGGTTTCTACATAAGCCTGTTTTTGCATCGGAAACGAGTCATCATCATCAATTTTCACTTGCCAATTGTGGAGTTTGATCTGCGGACGGGTTAAGTAGCTTACCGCCTGCCAAGCATTTAGCCGTCCCCAGCCAAAAAATCTATCCCAACCCGGACTACCCAAATCGTCAGATGTTGTCTCCAAGATAACCCGAATTTGATGATGGGTCAAAGTCGGGTCAATCGACCAAACAAGAGCCGCAACCCCCGAAACATGCGGAGTAGCCATTGAGGTGCCTCTTTTATAACGATAGCTGCTATCCGGAATGGTGCTATAAATATCGGTCTTGCCTCCCCCACCGGGCGCAGTAATATCAAGACGAGGCCCATAATTAGAGAAACTAGATAGATGGTCTTCGTCTGTAGTAGAGCCGACTGCAATCGCTTGCTCATAAGCGGCAGGACAGTTGACACCCTGCCTATAATCATTACCCGCGGCACTGATCAATAATACGCCATTCTGATCTGCATATTCAAACGCGGCTTCGACTTCTTCCATCTCACAAGGCCAACTCGAGTATCGCTCGCCTACACTCATGTTGATAATCTTAGCCCCATGGTCAACTGCAAAATAAACAGCCTCTGCCAAATTTGCTGAATCGCCATTTCCTGAAGTATCTAATACTTTGAGCGGCATAATTTGAGCTTGCCACGCCAGTCCAGCAATACCAATTTCATTGTTACCACTCGCCGCGGCAATGCCGGTAACATGCGTCCCATGTTGATATTGGTCGATAGGGAGTGTGCCGGGGGCAATGTAGTTATATCCGGTTATGATTCGTCCCTCAAATTCGGGATGCTCTAAATCTAGTCCACTATCAATCACTGCGATGATGATGTTATCATTGCCAGTGGTAATATCCCATGCTTCAGGAGCATCTATATCGTAGTCATCTGAGTTATGTAATGACCACTGCTTATCGTAATTCGCGTCGTTTGGTGTGTTTAAGGCCTGAATTTGATGATTATAGGCGACAAATTGAACCTGATCTAGGCTAGCTAAATCTTCTTGAGCTTTTTGTTCTTGACCAGCAGGTAGATAGACTCGAAGTGAGTGAGAATGTGGTAAATAGTCTGAGGCTGTGTAACCAAGTGTCTGTATCAAATGTTGTCCTACTCGCCTATTAGAATCGGTTTTTAGTTTGACAATCAATTGTCCTGATATTGACGATGTCTTTGTGGCTTGATCTGATTTTTGGGCTGTACTAGGGACAGCAAATAATATCATCAATAATAGCCATGATAATAGATAGAATAAACGAAAAGGCATGAGTTGTTAACGTCCAAAGACATGTAGATCATATACCATTTAATGTCTTTTATTTATGAAGTAAAACGGGGATATAAACGAATTCTTTACATATATCCGTATAGAGTAACTCAATGTTAATCTCTTTACGGCTGGCCGCGATATCCGCTTCAATCGTGATGGTTGTTTGGTAAGTTCCGGGACCATCATCTGGTTTAGCGAGAAGCAACGTTAATTCAGCCGATGACGAGGCTGAAACCGTGCCTGACATGGGGCTAGAACTACTCAGCCATGAAACGGTGGGTGAAATTGTAGCGGTCCAAGGTCGCACCTCTGGATTAGCAGTTTTGATTGTCAGGGTCGCTGATTCGATGTTGCCATCTGTACTGTCATCCACACAGAACGTTTGCTGAGTGAGGATAACATTTGGTTTTGCCAAATATTCCACAGCTTGACGTGCATTAACTCGTCCCCAACCAAACTCATCATCTTGACCTGCTCGGTCTGAGCTGCTGAGGTCATCGGTGGTTGACTGGATGATTTGGCGCACCTCGGTATGGTTCAATGAGGGGGTATACGACCAAATTAAAGCCGCTAAACCAGCTACATGGGGCGCGGCCATAGAGGTGCCAGACATGTATTTATACTCACCATCCAAATAAGTGCTATATATTCGGTGTCCGGGTGCTACAACATCAAGACGCTCCCCACGATTTGAAGAGACAGCTAATTTATCCAACCTATCTGTTGACCCAACAGCAATCGCTTCATCACGTGTAGCAGGACAATTAACTTCACCAATTTCATCTCCTACCGTCTCATTACCTGCCGCGGCAATTATCAATACTCCTTTTTGATCAGCATATTCAAAAGCCTGTTGCATAGCAGAACTGTTACATGGATATGAAGATCCTGGTATAGCAAAACTTAGGTTGATAATCTTTACCCCAGATGTATTAGCCGCGTCCTGAATGGCTTGAGCAACCTTATTAGTATCCCCTTCTTGATCAGCATCAAGGACTTTGAGGGGCATAATTCGGCTTTCCCAACTTATTCCAGCCATGCCGGTGTCATTATTGGTTGAGGCGGCAATGATCCCCGCAATATGGGTTCCATGCCCATTATCATCTTCAGGATCAGCATTGTCGTCGATATAGTTTTTACCCCCCACGATTTTATGCTCCAAATCAGGATGGTCACTGTCGATTCCAGTATCTAAAACAGCAATGATGACTCGGTTACTGCCAGTGCTAACATCCCAAGCCTCAGGTGCATCAATATCATAATCGTCTGGGTTGTCTAGGCTCCATTGCCTGCCAAACTCTGGGTCGTTTGGCTCTTCTGTACCTCGGACGTAATAATTATACTCAGCAAATTCAATATCGCCGCGGGCAAGCAGTTCGTCAATTGTTTCCGCTTCTTTTCCAAGTGGAACTGCTACGCGTAATAAATGCCATCGAACTGAGGCTTCTAGGGTTTGCAATCCGATAGATGCTAAAGAGCGTTGCCCGGCTCGGTTTGAAACGCCTGTTTTGAATTTAACGATAATCTCGCCGGGAACAAATATGGCCTCTTCTGCTGGAGGCTGGACAGGCCAGTATCCCTGAGCTAAACTCAACGTTCCGCTCCAGACTATAAATAACAAACCAATTACTGTAATTGCTATCAATTTAGTTGCTGACATTATATACCTGCCAAGGTTATGGTGATAAAAGATTTTTTGTAGCGTGTGGTTAAATTTTAGCATAGTTCTATAAACTAATACAAATCCCTCAAAAATTAGTGGGAAATAAGCTGATACTCATATTGACAAAATTATTACAATAGTCTATAATAACTTATATACCCCTAGGGGGTATATAAGACTTTACAAGGAGGTTATTTTTGTGCCTATTTATGAGTATGATTGTTTAGATTGTGGTGAGCGATATGAAAAACTCATTCGTACCATGAAAGCTAAGGTGATTGTGAATTGCCCGATTTGTGGTAGTCAGCATGCACGCAAGGCTATTTCTCTGTTTGGCTCCAGGAGTACTCAGAGCAATAGTAATGTAGGACAGGTGAGCGACACCTCAGGGTGTACCCCGGTGGGTTGAAACCCTTTTCGCAAGTGAGCCGTGTGCTCAATACCTAAACAGTACAGTTTTTTGTCATAGTTATCATTTGAGAGCTTTGCTCTCATAAGTTTTAACATGATAAGAACTGGTATTTCACCTAAAAACAAAAACACCCCAGTGTAAAAATTGTGGGGTGTTTTTGTTTTTGTTACTAATGGAACTTCTACCTTGCTCCACCCGGAATACCAAGACCCAAACCTAGTTTTGGTAACCGTTCTTTTTGTTCTTCTTTGCCAAAAGTCATTCTTTCATCACTTTCAGAGATTACTTCTACAGAGAGTCCTAATGATTGTAATTCTTTTACCAAAACACGGAAACTTTCTGGTAGGCCGGGATCCTGAATTGGTTCACCTTTAACGATGGCTTCGTAGGTTTTTACCCGACCAATCACATCATCACTTTTAACGGTTAGCATCTCTTGCAATGTATGAGCCGCACCGTAGGCTTCTAAGGCCCATACCTCCATTTCACCGAAACGTTGTCCTCCAAATTGAGCCTTCCCACCGAGTGGCTGTTGAGTGACCAAACTATATGGGCCAGTTGAACGAGCATGGACTTTATCCTCAACCAAGTGAGCCAATTTAAGCATGGTAATCATGCCCACCGTAACAGGTTTGTCAAACGGAGTACCTGTTTTACCGTTAAATAAGGTCACTTTACCTGTGGTCGGAAGTGGTAATACTAACTCTCTTGACACTTTGAAGGCACATGGGTCTAGTTCTTCATCGGTTAACGCTTCAATGTCAGTTTTATCGAGTGTTGCCGAGACGCGACCATCCATAGCGTTATCGACATGGCCTTGCATTGCTTTTAGCCATTCTCGCAGACAAACTAAACGTACTGCTTCACGAGATTCTAGGCCAACTTTTCTTGGGCGACGTTGGCCTTCAAAGGCCAATAAGAAATCGGGGTCATAGTCTCGTTCTTTTAGCCATTCTCGTAAGACAACACGTCGAGTGTAGGTATAATCAGAGCCTAACAAATCATCATCATACTCTTCAGAATCGAAATGATTGAGCATGTAAATAGCCCGTGCTTCATCTTCGTTTCGTAAATATTCGGCCTCAAGCCCTTGCTTTGCTACCCATTTCCAAGCTCTATCGGTAATCTCGATCCAAGCATTATCAATCAACCAAGCTCGTGAGAGTTCTGCCGCGATTTCATCCTCTTCAGCACCATCAAAAACAGCCGTGATAGCCTTAAATCCTAAGCGATAGCCTGCCCAGCCTAAATGGGTTTCCAATATTTGTCCGATATTCATCCGAGCCGGTACACCTAAGGGGTTTAGAATAATTTGAACCGGAGTCCCATCTTCTAAGAATGGCATGTCCTCGATTGGTACAACTTTAGAGATAACCCCTTTATTGCCATGCCGTCCGGCCATTTTATCACCCTCGGTCAACTTACGGCGTTGAGCAATCATTACCCGAACCATGCGGTCAACACCGGTGGGAAGGTCGCGATGCTCTTCCCGTGAGAATTCTTTGACATCAACAACAATGCCTTTGTCTCCCGGAGGTAAACGCAAACTAGAATCTTTGACCTCACGTGCTTTTTCACCAAAGATGGCACGTAACAGTTTTTCTTCGGGGGTTAATTCAGTCTCGCCTTTGGGGGTAATTTTACCGACTAAAATGTCACCCTGTCCAACTTCTGCTCCTACTCGAATAACACCTCGCTCGTCAAGGTCTTTTAAAGCATCCTCTCCGACGTTGGGGATGTCGCGGGTAATTTCTTCTGGGCCAAGTTTTGTGTCACGAGCTTCAATTTCGTGCTTTTCAATATGGATTGAGGTGAATTTATCTCGGCGAACCAACTCTTCACTAATTAGAATCGCATCCTCGTAATTGCCACCTTCCCAACTGAGGAAGGCACACAAAACGTTTTGGCCTAAGGCTAATTCACCCTGTTGGGTTGAACTAGAGTCGGCCAATACCTGCCCCTTTTTTACCCATTGACCTTTATGTACGATGGGACGTTGGTCGATACAGGTTGATTGGTTTGAGCGATTAAATTTACGCAATGGATAGTCATGATAAGTGCCGTCTTCCTCTCGAACTGTGACCATCAGACCGGTTGTACTAACCACCTCACCAGTGTTGACGGCAACAATGACCTGACCTGAATCAACGGCGGCTTGGGTCTCCATGCCTGTACCAACTGCGGGTGATTCAGGTCGAATAAGAGGCACAGCTTGACGTTGCATGTTTGATCCCATTAAAGCTCGGTTGGCATCATCATGCTCCAAAAATGGAATGAGCGCGGCACTGATACCGACAATCTGCTTCGGTGATACATCCATAAAATCAACTTTTTCGGGAGTCACAAGGTCAAATGTTTGGTGATGCCGGACGCTAATCCGTTCATCAAGAAAATGCTTTTCTTCATCAAGTCCCGCGTTAGCTTGGGCGATGGTGTAACGATCTTCATCGTCAGCCGATAGATAAGTAATTTCCTCGGTGACTTGAGCGCGCACATGAACCTGTCCTTCTATGTTCAGGTTGGCAATCTTGATGGCGAGGTCTTCATCGATAAGCGTCCCCACCGGAGCAACATCCTCGTCACTATTAGGGTCTTTAATGGTGATTCGTACCGTTTTACCGACTAGTCTATCGACATCGTTACTGCGTATTCGACTCATCACTCGGCGGTAGGGTGTTTCAATAAATCCATACTCATTAACTCGGCTAAAAGCGGCTAATCGACCGATTAATCCAATGTTTGGCCCCTCAGGTGTTTCAATTGGACAAATACGACCATAGTGGCTGTGGTGAACATCACGTACGTCAAAACCAGCTCGCTCACGACGGAGGCCGCCGGGGCCTAGGGCACTGATGGTTCGTTTATGGGTCAGTTCGGCCAAAGGATTGGTTTGATCCATAAACTGTGACAATTGACTTCCACCAAAGAACTCGCGGGTAGCGGCTACTACAGGCCGAATATTAACCAGCGACATGGGAGACATGCTTTCGGGATCTCGAATCGACATCCGTTCCCGTACAACTCGCTCCATCCGTAATAAACCGATTCGTAACTGATTTTGGATTAGTTCGCCAACGGTTTTAACCCGACGGTTTCCTAAATGGTCAATATCATCAGGTTTACGCTCGCCGTTATTGATTTGAATCATACGAGAGACAACTTTTTTCAAATCGTCGATGGTTAAAATTCGTTCTTCGACGGGGATTTCTCGTTCTAAACGACGGTCGAGTTTATATCGCCCTACCTTACCTAAGTCATATCGCCGTCCTGAAAATAACAAAGATGTTAAGAAGCTGACAGCATTATCAATTGTCGGTGGGTCGCCGGGGCGTAATCGTTTGTAAAACTCTAAGAGTGCCTCGTGCGTATTTTTGGTTGGGTCACGGTCAATTGTTGAAGGAATGTAGGCATGCTCAGGCTGATTATCAACATCCTCAAACATGGTTAATATCTGCTCATCACTGCCCAAACCATGCTCAATAGAATAGCTTGGGTCTTTCATGACGAGACGTAACTGTTCATCATCCAACTCGGCAATCTGAATGGCTCGTAATAAGACAGTGACAGGTAGTTTACGTTTACGGTCAACCTTAACTGAGATTAAATCACGTCGAGAGGTTTCAAACTCTAGCCATGCGCCTCGGTTAGGAATCAATTTGGCGAATGACATGTTACGCCCAGTGACGCGGTCTTCTTCTGAGGTAAAGTAGGCTCCGGGTGAACGAATAAGCTGGGATACAACGACCCGTTCTGCACCGTTTATGACAAAGGTAGCGTTTTTTGTCATGAGTGGAAAGTCACCCATAAACACTTCTTGATCTTGAATCTCGCCGGTCTCTTTGTTTACGAGCCTGATATTAATCCATAGTGGGCTAGAATAAGTTATATCTCGCTCGCGACATTCGTCCTCTGTATATTTTGATTCATCAAAGCGATAATCTAAAAAATGTAGCTCCAGATTTTTATTAAAACTGATAATTGGTGATATTTCTGAAAACAGTTCCCCTAACCTTTCTTTGCGAAAATCCTTAAATGATTGTAATTGTACCTCGATAAGACGAGGTAGCTCTATAATATCGGGAGTACGAGCGTAACTCTTTTTTCGTAATGGACTATCAGACATTGCCTAAAATCTCCTTACTTAACGTTAATATATAAACACGGAATAGACGTGTTAATATCTATAATCTTTAACACATCTTACGTCTTTTATTGAAAAAATGTGGTGGTCAGCTTGATGTTGAAAAGTAACGGGTTTACGGCGCGTCAACAGACAGCCGACATGTTGGCTGTCTGCCAACGCGCCATTTTCAACATCATCTTGACCACTACACTTTTACTGAAAAAACCTGTTTAATTTGATCGTTTGGTCGTTTTACCTTTTTATTGAGAGGGTTTTAGGTTAGCATGGTGTTTATAATGAGGGTAATTACCTCTCCAATGAGGTAAAATAATATCAAATAAGATAGCTAACCGTAACGTACAATTATATTTCAAAGTGTTATGATTTGTCAAATTTCTGTTGGGGTTAAGAGGTACTATTAAAGTGGTTCATGGTTATGTCTAAACCATCGGTTAAAATCGACTTAATCGCTGAAACTCCATGTTGATATGTGTCGATCATAGTCGTCCACTCATCAGGGCTGAATTTTTGAAGTACGTAGGCTTCAACGGGCATTTTGCCGAGAGGTCGCCCAATCCCCAAGCGGATGCGGGGAAAGGTTTGCGTACCTAAATGTTGCATGATGCTTTTCATGCCTTTATGTCCACCAGAGCCACCTTTTGGTCGCAGGCGTAACAGAGCTGGTGATAAATCTAAATCGTCATAAGCGACTAACACCCGTTCAGGAGGGATTTTATAAAAACGGGCTAAAGGGCCAATTGATTCACCACTGAGATTCATGTAGGTTTGAGGTTTTACCAAAGCTACGTTTACACCCTCTAAATTGGCGCGGGCAATTAGAGCTTTGTTCCTGTTCTCATCAAACCGAAATTGCGAATGGTCGCGGGTGATGGTGTCTAACAGATGCCAACCGGCGTTATGGCGAGTATCGAGATATTTTTTTCCCGGATTACCTAAGCCAACAATCAACCATTGTGGAGGCCCTGAGGGAGGTGTGTCATCACCAGAGTGCCCAAAAAATGGAAATTTCATGATAATTAATCCCCTATGAACGATACTTCCGTTTTTTACGTCGGTCAATAAATCCTTGAATAACCATCCGTAAGGCGGAGAAGAATCCAAATAGCAAAAATAGACCCAACATCAATCCCGCACCGTATAGAAACGCATCAATCAGTGGAACTGTAGAAAAGTTCGTAATTTTGGGAATAATACTTTGTTCTGTTGGTTCTAAAGATGGCCCAGTCGGTGTTTCGGATGGGCGAGGGGTCGGAGTGTCAACAATCGGTTGTTCGATTGTTACCTCAGGAGTTGGAGTTGGAGGTACAGAGGTAGCCGTTGGGATGTCCGGCAGAGAGAACTCAGCCGTTGTAGTCGGGGTTATTAGTAAACTTGGTGTATTTGTCGGTAATGGTTGAGAATTATTAACCAGTACCTGTTGAACGAAGGCTTCACTGTAGTTGCCATCAATTCTAACAACCCGTAGACGTAGCTTGTATGCCCCGTCAGGCAGGGTGGTGGTGTCCCAACTGCCTAATGCCCCATTGATAACAGGGCTACGACCATCGGCTAAAAACTGCCAACCATCTATTCCTTCTGGCGAAACATCAATGACATAAAATTCAAATGTTGGATGGTCGGCACTGCCGATAAGTTGAATTCGTCCTTGCACAGGGCCGCTCGTGGGGGTATTGATGGCGGCAATGTCTTGGCCTTGAGCAACGGGTGCGGCTAAGGCATCGGTGTTTATCACCAGCCCCCACCAAATTAAGGTGATGGCTATTAGTAGAAAAACAGTTACTTTTATATAAACATTCAAACGTTTAGCTAACAAAATTGAGATAACCCTCCGAGCGTTCTATATAATCTGACAATACGGGATAATGAGTATTACCTGTGTGCATGCTGATACCTATAAGGCATAGGGAAAGAAATAATCATCCCAAGGTTCTCTTACGAGATATTGGGACAATCTTGTTACCCGACAAAGTGGTTTAGGGAAGACTAAAACGGTAACACAGAGACGCAGAGGAAAAATTTCTTCGCTTTTTCTCTGCGTCTCTCCGTGTTCCTCTGTGAATCTCTGTGTTAATTAGTTCATGCTAAATTTTCTGTCGGGTACTAAGTGGGACAATTTAATTCTTCCACGTGCCTTAAATTGGGTACTGCAAATCTCCCTAATCCTTACGGTTGGGGTGTTAATAACGCAGTAGAAGTTTATGAATTATAACTGATTCGTCAAATGGGTATTAGTCAAAAGGTTATATTAAAAAAGCCTTACTCAACGAGTAAGGCTTTTTCTGTTAGCTTATATCTCGCTCTTTTATGCTAGATATAGACCTCTACAAAAATATTAGTAGCAGTTATAGGTTTGACCACATGGATAGCTGTAACGCCCGTAGTCAGTGCCGGGATAGTAGGCATCGTAGTAGTAACCAGCGCCATCATAACCGTAGCCATAGTTATATTGGGGGGCGCAACCACTATTGTCACCATAACATGGCTGTTGATTGCCGTAGCCGGGGCTTGCACAGTTGTCGTAGCAGTTATCCCACCCGTTGTTATTCCATCCGCTGTTATCCCATCCGTTGTTATTCCATCCACTGTTATCCCATTCGTTGTTATTGCAGGGGTCCCAATCACCGCATTGATAATACGGAGGGCCATCGGGAATGTATAAAGCTTGACCAGCATAAATTACATCCGGATTCCACATACCATTTGCTTCGGCAATGGCATAAGGATAGACATCATACATGCGTCCAATACTGAACAACGTTTCACCGTATTGAACGGTGTGCCATGCCCCACCGTATCCTTGCTCAGAGGTGGCGGCGAGTCCCGTCGAGGCGACTGTAAATTGTAAAACAATAGCAATTACTGCAATCGCTAAAATTCGTGAGATTTTCATCGTTGTCTCCCTAAGTTAGTTTAGAACTTATACTACAAATTTTAAAAGTTGAAAGATGATTGTAGCCTCAAACATTTTATGTTTGGTGCTACAAGAATACCAAACCTGTTTTTATGGCTCTAATTTTTTCCCTATTTACACCTCCGTTAAATCCCTTTTTAAGGCTTATACCTAGCTAATTATATCGACGTTTTAAGGGATTTGTCAACGTCTATTAAAAATTTTTGTTAACAAATAAAACCCAAACCGATTTAATGAATAAACAAAAAAGCAATTTGGGTTTTATCATGGTTAATACCACCAGCCTACATTTGAAGAATTTTTAGTGAAAACAATAGCGAATTTTTGGATAAGTTTTTTAAGGAGCAAATTTAAAAGTTAGACAGTTCTATTATACCAATAACTAATCGTTGATTCAAGAGGAAACTTAACATAACTAAGTAGGTATAAGTCCTACTACATCCATGACTGTCAACTTAAGAGGTTCGTAGTAGGCACTTCAGTGCCTTTGAGGGTGATGAATCGCCTACTACAAACGTTAAGTTGACACTTATGGTCCTACGTCTTTGGGAGTTCCAACTTTTAAAACCTCCCAAAAATCGTTGGCTGAGCCTGTCGAAGCCAGTTTCCCTTCGACAAGCTCAGGGTACGGTGGAAGATTTATTTTTCTGGAACTGCCTTTAGGTTTGTTTTTGCAGAACCGACAACAACTATCATGAAGAACGGTATAATACCAGCTAGGCATGGTAAGCGACTGGCTAGGCCATTATCTTCTGGCTCTACCACAGAGGCCGGAGTCGATGTTTCGGTAGGGATAGGGGCAACCTCGTTATCTGGCTTTGTTTCAACTGTCTCGTCTTGTCTTTCTACCTCTGTTGATTCTACTGGATCTGTCGTTTGGTCTGTTTCGGTTGAAGCAGAAGCCATAAGCCGAGACAACCCCACGCTCTCGCGCCAAGCATCGTAAAGTTGATCAGTGTTTACGCCTAGTGCTTCTTCTAATGCTTCGTCGTACAACGCTCCCTCCGAAAATATCTCTAGCAGATGAGCCATAGCATCAGTACCGTAGGTGTCAATAATAAATTTGACCATAGTACCACTTTGACCATAAGCTAAATTTGCCTGAACCGGATCTGAGGGAAATGGGCTGGACAAGGTACGCAGGGTCATCAAACGATCATCGGCTATCGCTTTTTCAACAAGTGGACGAAAATCCTCAACTAGCTCGTCTTTATTTTCGTTGTAAACGGCAATTCCTTCATTTAGCCAGCGAGGCAAATCGCCATACGGATTATCAGTGGCCTGATGAATAACTAAGTGGGTCATCTCATGCGTTGTGGCACGCAAACCCCAATCTAATTGGGGTGGACTGACTCCCATGGCTACCACGCTAAATTCGGTATAAGCTACGCCTCCTGTCCACTCTTGGGCACCAGTCGAGATGGCATCTAATAAATCATTGTGATTTGCATAAATAAAAACTCTTATCGGCTCTTTGAGTTGGATTCCGACATCGGTTTCTAATGTGTCTAATGCTTGGTTTGCTCGATCAAAAAGCTGTTGACCAAAATCTGCACCTCCTTCATACCAGTACAGGGTAAGACGGTCATTTGATAAATTCTCCCATTCATGCCGATTATCAAGATATAAAACTCTCTGGCGTTCCGTTTTGAATTCGTTTCCGGCATTATCAACCAGTTTCCACCAATATTCAACCTCTGCACCGGATGGCATGTAGTTGACTGGCTGAGTTTGGTCAAGCTCAAAATTGGCCTCGATGGTTGTACCGAGAGTAAACTCAACCTCATTACGAGAGGTAGCGAGTTGTCCCACGATTTTGTAAAATAAAAACAGTTCCGATACATCCGTTTTGCTCTCCGCATGGAGATTAAAGGTTAAATGATTTCGGAATTCAGCCTCCCAATCATCATTGATAATCTCAACCTCCAATGTGTCTTGAGCAAAGACAGTCGGTAAAAACAAAAAAGTTCCAAGTATAAGTAGTAAACTAACAGATATTTTTTTCATGGTTATTCCCTTAGTAATAGATTAAAATGTGAATTTATATAAAACATCAGCTTGTTTTGGGTCAACATTCTACAACTTGGCATTGACTCAAATTCTGCTATTATATAGGTTAGCATTAGCAGTATAGATACGGCAAATAACTATGTTTAAAAAAACAGTTGAATCCCCACCTATTTGGGTTGATACACCAGCACAATTAAATAAGCTCATCAACAAGATTATGAAAGAGCCGGTTGTAGCGGTTGATACAGAAAGTGATAGCTTATATAGCTATTTTGAGAAAGTGTGTTTAATTCAATTTTCTATTCCATCCGCAGACTATCTGGTTGACCCACTTAATGTTGATGTGACCGACTTAGAGTCATTCTTTAGTGATTTCAGTATTCAAAAAGTGTTCCACGCGGTTGAGTATGACATTACCTGCTTAAAGCGCGACTTTGATTTTTCGATTAATAATCTATTTGATACCATGCTTGCCGCTCGCCTATTGGGGTGGGAACGGCATGGTCTAGCCGCTATTCTGGAGCGCGAATTTAGTGTAAAGTCAGATAAGCGTTTCCAAAAATATAATTGGGGTGAACGTCCCTTATCTCCTCAAGCATTTAATTATGCTCGTATGGATACACACTTTTTAATATCAATACGTAATATTCAGAGTAATCAACTTAAAAGAAAAGAGCTAACCCACCTTGCTTCTGATGCTTTTGAGCGAGCAACTCATAGCCGAACAACCGCTAAAGTGTTTAATCCTGACGATTTCTGGCGAGTGAAAGGGGCACGTCATATACAACCATCAGAACAGTCAATACTGCGTGAGTTGTTTATATTACGAGATAAAATTGCCCAACAACTTGACCGGCCTCATTTTAAGGTCATGAACGATTTTGTTCTCATTAATTTAGCCAAACAGCAACCTCAGCATGTTAATGAGTTGTTTGATTTTAAGGGGCTTAATATAAAAATATGTCGTTATCATGGCGCAAAGATCATAAAAGCTATTCAAATCGGTCAGAGAAATTCACCACCTCTAGATCCTCATTATGATAGACGACATCGTCCAAATCCAAAAATGATGTCTCGTTATGAGCGTTTACGGCATTGGCGTAACAGTTTATCAGAAGGTAAAGGGGTTGCCGCCGACATTATCATTGATAATCACTCTCTCATGGAGATTGCGCGGCATGATCCAACATCGCTCGAAAATCTATTCGATATTGAAGAATTAACAGACTGGCAAGTGAAAAATTATGGTGAGCAATTATTAAAAGCCATAGGTGTACAGTTTACTGGGTAAAATTCTTTAATTATGTCCTTTGGTGATTTTGGTGCATTACTATTTCTTTGCGTTTTCAATCAGGTTGACGTAAACTTAACTAAGTTCAAAAAACATGTCAGCAATATTAAAAATGCGTTATGAAGATTTTGCTGATTTGTTTAAGTAACTTTTATTTCTAAGTTGTCACTTTTCTCGGAGTGCAAAAATTCTATTCTTGCTGTCAAAATACAATTTTGACACTCCTGTTTTTAATAAGGAAGTTCCAGAATTTAAAACCTCCCAAAACCATTGTGACACTCTACCCCCTCCCAGCCTCCCCCTGCAAGGGGGAGGCTGGGAGGGGGTAGAGACTCTGCTCAATTTGGGAGATTTATTTTCTTGGAATTGCCTAAGTTAGTTCTGAAAACTACTTAGATAAATACAGACAGTTTTATAAAATTTACTCAAGAAGTAAGATAGTTTAGACCTATTATCATCGTATGGCAAAAAATAACGGACGAACAAAAGCATTAGAAGCGGCGATTTCCAATATTCATAAACGATTTGGCGAAACCGCCATCATGAAGTTAGGCGAAGCTCGGCACTTGCAGATTGAAGCTATTCCGACAGGCTCATTGGCTTTAGATATTGCCTTAGGTGTTGGTGGTGTTCCTAAAGGACGGGTTATTGAAATTTATGGCCCAGAAAGTTCAGGAAAAACAACCCTATGTCAACATATCATTGCAGAAGCCCAAAAAATGGGTGGGTTAGCCGCTTTTGTTGATGTTGAACATGCACTCGATCCCATCTATGCCGCTATGTGTGGGGTTATTACTGATGATTTATATGTCTCGCAACCTGACACTGGTGAGCAAGCCTTAGAGATTACTGAGGCGCTTGTACGCTCCGGTGTTATGTCAGTTGTAATTGTCGATTCAGTCGCGGCTTTAGTGCCTCGAGCTGAAATTGAAGGTGAGATGGGGGCTTCTCATGTTGGAAAACAGGCCCGTCTTATGAGCCAAGCCCTACGAAAATTGGCTGGAGCGATTAAAACTAGTAACACACTCGTTATTTTTACCAATCAGCTTCGGCAAAAAATCGGGGTCATGTTTGGTAATCCTGAGACTACCACGGGAGGCATGGCCTTACGGTTTTATGCCTCAGTACGGCTTGATATACGCCGTATCCAAGCTATTAAATCTGGTGGCGATATTATTGGCAACCGGACAAAAGTTACCGTTAAAAAGAACAAAGTGGCTCCTCCGTTTAAAATTGCTGAATTTGATATTATGTATAACGAAGGCATATCAAAAGTTGGTGATATTATTGATATTGCCGTAACCGAAGAAATCGTCCAAAAGCGAGGTTCATTTTATTCGTATGGTGACACTCGTTTAGCTCAAGGTCGCGAAAATGCAAAAACATTTTTAGCAGAGCATCCCGAACTTGTTTTTGAAATAGAAAACAGAGTTCGGACTAAGTTTGATTTACCCCAATTAGACCCATCTGTCGTGCCAGAGACAGGAAACAAGTGAGGTAACAACACTAATAAATTGTAAGTAAACAAAATAGGATTGAGAATTAATTAACTTGTGCATGTTGAGGAGTTAGCACCTGTGGTGCGGCCTTATCCGGCACGACATGTGCCTAACTCCTCATGTAAACGCGCAAGTTATTAAAATCCCGTTCCTAACATTACAGAGTACTCCAAGTTATTTGCTCAAAAATCATGACCAGTTTTGATGATAAGTGTGTTCTGACTCGAAACTTCCCAGTAACTGATGTTTGTCATGATGGCATACCGATTAACGTTGATGGGGTACATCTGTCCGACGCTGTCATCGTTTAACAAGAAGATATACAGCGGGTTTCCTATTAAATTTTATTATGGATTGTGTGATTTTACTTAATAGGTAATAATAAAACTATTTAGATGGCCTCTAGGCTATATAACCTACTGAAACAGCCATAAACACCAACATGTAACTTTGTAAATCCTGTATTACAAGATGAATTACTGTTTCTGTCAGAAATAACATCTACTATGTTATAGCGAGGGCCTTTCGTCTAAATAATTAAATTACCTAAATGTTAGTAGCAGTGTAAAGCCTATATGCGAGTCAATACAACTAGATAATTGTTTTTAGACCATTTCTTAAAAATGGTTTATTTACGTTTTGTATATACTCATTTCAAAACCTAGAGTGGTAGCTGATTTTGGTTTTGCTATCTTGGTGTTTTTTGCGAAAATACTAAGATTTGCCCAGCAAATAGACCTAAAATACCATTTCAAGTGCAATGTTGTTGCGATGATGGCTAATGCAGTACTATCAAGCATCAATGAGTGATTGTCTATGATAGACAATCTAGAAATTGAACATATTTTGGCTATTAAACTACATTCCATATTTTTATATTAAATTAAAATATTAGAAACCCTGAGTGTGTTTTATTCTTAAACTGTGATATTTATGTCACGGTTTTTTTATTTTGTTAAGGAATGTGGATTAGTTAACTTGTGCGGTTGGTCGTGAGAATGGTTCAATCTCTAAGATTGAACCATTCTGGAGTACGTAATATACTAGATTATTAAGGAGACAAGGATTGTATAAATGGAAACAATTATAGCTATAGTCGTATCTATTGTTGTTGGAGCCGCCGCTGGTGGTTATGCTGGTTACTACTATTATCGTCGCGAAACTGGCTTAACTATCGAGGGGGCTAAGGCAAAAGCTCAAGAGATTATTACTCAAGCTGAGGCCGAAAAGAAAGAGGCGGAGCTTCAGATAAAAGATGAAGCGATTAAAATTCGTAATGACGCGGAAAAAGCAAATAAGCGTAAACGAGTTGAATTAGAACGCCAAGAAGAGAGAATCCAATCTCGGCAAGAAAAGTTAGATAAACGCTTTGAGACGCTTGATAAAAAAGAGCGAAATCTAAATCGGCGACAGAGTACATTGGATAAGAAAAGTGGTGAAATCGAAAAGCTACATGCTTCCCGAAGAGCCGAGTTAGAACGTATCTCAGCCATGACAAAAAATGAGGCAAAAGATGAATTACTCAAAATGGTTGAGAACAGCGCCCGCAGAGACATGGCTCGGGTCTTACGCCAAGTTGATGCTGACATTAAGGAAGAGGCCGACAGCCGAGCGCGTGAAATCGTGATTATGGCTATGCAACGTATCGCCTCTGAGCAGGTAGCCGAGACGACAGCATCGGCGGTTCCGTTGCCTAGTGATGACATGAAAGGCCGAATTATTGGCCGACAAGGGCGTAATATTCGAGCATTTGAACAAGCTACGGGGGTGGATGTGATAGTCGATGATACTCCAGAAGCGATCATCCTAACCGGATTTGATCCTGTTCGGCGAGAAGTGGCTCGTTTAGCTATGAGTCGCTTAATTACCGATGGTCGTATTCATCCGGCTCGGATTGAAAAACTGGTCAAAAAGGCTCGCGATGAAGTAAACCGTGTCATTGTCGAGGAGGGGGACCGAGCCGCGTATGAGGCTGGTGTACCACGTTTGCATCCTGAACTGAAAAAATTGCTCGGACGGCTCAAGTATCGAACCAGTTACGGACAAAATCAGCATGCCCATGCCATTGAAGCCTCTCAACTCGCGGTGATTATCGCCAATGAACTGGGAGCCGATGTCGAGATTTGTCGACGAGGTGCATTGTTACACGATATAGGGAAGGCGATTGACCATGAAATGGAAGGCCCTCACGCTGTTATCGGAGCCGAAATCGCCAAACGGCATGGTATTCAAGCTAACGTCGTTAACTGTATCGCCGCTCATCACCATGAAGTTGAGCAGGAATCGTTAGAGGCGGTTATCGTTGAAATTGCTGACGCGATTTCTGGAGCAAGACCGGGAGCGCGCCGTGAAAGTTTGGAGAACTATGTCAAGCGGATTAAAGCCCTAGAAGATATCGCCAACTCTTTTGATGGGGTTGAAGAAACCTTTGCCATTCAAGCTGGGCGAGAGATTCGGATTATCGTCAACCCAGAAAAAGTTGATGATTATACGGCTCTCAAGATGTCGAAAGATATTGCCCGTCGAGTTGAGGAAAGTTTGCAATACCCGGGCCAAATTAAGGTGATGGTAATTCGAGAAACTAGATCTGTTGATTTTGCGAAATAGACGTACAAGAGAGATTGGTTCAGTCTTTAAGATTGAACCAATCTGCTGACCATAAAAAATTCTTGACATCGACCTTAATCTATGATAGGATTGTCCCAATTTAGTTTTGATGTTCACGACAATAAAAGTTTACTACTATGGTTAAACCACGTACCAAAAACAAACAACCTCATCTAAATGTTGCTGTTGCAACTCAACCTAAGAGCGCGCTTACCGTTAACTTTTGGCTACTAACGCTCGTGTTTTTTACCGCGAGTGTTTTTTATTTTTATAGCTATTGGTGGCAACTATGGTGGCGCGTCTAATCGATACATAAAGTAACATTGTAATTAAGGTATCACAGGGCGTAGTCATCTCGACTACGCCCTTTTTGTTTTTGACTAGTCAAACAAACCATCTCGAATATCATAACCAATAAAACCCAGAAGTTTATCATTTCAACATGGCTAAAACAATATCTGACAGGATTAACAAGATTAACAGAATTTTTTTTCGCATGTAATCCTGTCAAGTAAAAGTTCAGTAAAACCGCCCTAGAAACCCGATTTCTCAAAGAAATCGGGTTTCTGACGCTCTTTCTAGCGAGTTTACTGAATATTTACCCTGTCAATCCTGTCAAAAAATGCTTTTGATTTTGTCAGGATGAATGAAACGACAAACTTTTGAAAACCCATATTCAACAGCAGGCTATATTTAGGAGAAACCATGATTATCATAATGAAAATGCAAGCAAAAACTGGTCAGGTCGATGCCATTATAAAACGGCTCGAAAAAGAAAATCTCAAAGTCAACATTTCACGCGGTGATGAACGGACTATTATCGGCGTAATTGGCGACCACCGAGGTATTGACAAAGGAGCGTTAACTCGTACGGGCGGCGTTGACCGTATCGTCCCTGTACTACGTCCGTTCAAGCTGGCTAGTCGAGATTTCCAGCCTGAGGATACTAAAATATCACTTAATGGACATGCTTTTGGTGGTGATAAGGTTGTTATTATGGCCGGGCCATGTTCAGTCGAGAGTATGGATCAAATGATGGAAACGGCAGTCCAAGTTAAAGAAGCGGGCGCACATCTGTTGCGAGGTGGAGCCTTCAAGCCTCGTACCTCTCCATACAGTTTCCAAGGTATGGGTGAAGAGGGGTTAAAAATCATGGCCGATGTCCGTAAAGAAACAGGGCTACATATTGTTACTGAGATTATGGCACCTGATCAAGTTGACTTAATTTGCAAATATGCCGATGTGTTGCAGATTGGAACTCGTAACATGCAAAACTATGCCCTACTGAATGCAGTCGGTAAGACAGACAAGCCAGTTTTGCTAAAACGAGGGATGATGAGTACGATTGAAGAGTTACTTATGAGCGCGGAATATATTATGTCTAACGGTAATCATAAAGTTATTCTGTGCGAAAGAGGAATTCGTACATTTGAGAAATATACCCGCAACACACTTGATATTAACGCCGTACCGGTCTTAAAAGAGCTGACTCACCTACCCATTGTGGTTGACCCAAGCCATGCCACGGGTAAATGGACGTTGGTTAAAGCGGCTAGTAAAGCCGCCGTTGCCGCCGGGGCTGATGGTCTGATCATCGAAGTCCATCCCAACCCTGCCGAAGCATACAGCGACGGTGAGCAATCTCTCAAACCGAAACGATTTGCCGAACTGATGGTAGAAGTAAAACGCGTGGCCCAAGCTGTTGGGCGGAGTGTGTAAAAAATTTGTCAAACAGATTTTGAGTAAAAATGTAAGACCTTCAAGGAACAAGCATACCTTGAAGGTCTTGCTGTAACCAGCAAGATTTTTTATAGACTATCCCGTTTTACAGGAGGTGTATCTTCGAACCGCAATTTCCTTCCCTCAATAATGCCTGTATTACCATCGTTGGTTTAGGATTGATGGGTGGCTCATTAGCCCTAGCTCTAAAGCAACAGCAGTTATGCCGTCGAGTCGTTGGTTTGGTGCGACGCGAGTCCGCTGTACAAGAGGCCGAAACTCTTAATGTGGTTGACGAGGCCACTACCGATCCTGCCCATGCGCTTGGACAAGCCGATATTGTGGTATTTGCCACCCCAGTACGGGTTTTACTTCGTCAACTTAGCGAGTACAAACCATTTTATAAACCGGGCGCGATTATTACCGATATGGGTAGTACCAAACAAGAAATCATGACGGTCATGAACTCACTCTTTCCAGAGGTCTACCCCATCGGCTCGCATCCCATGTGTGGTAAAGAAATATCTGGTTTGAGTGCCGCGGATGCGACCTTATATCAAAACGCCCCTTGGATTCTAACCCCGCTTGACCGAACCCCCTTCGCGGTCATTCAACTGATCCATCAACTCGCGGTAGAGATTGGAGCTAAACCACGTCAAATTGCCGCTGACCAGCATGATAAATTAGTTGCCACAATTAGCCACATGCCGTATACTTTGTCGGCTACACTGGTCTTGGCCGCTCAATCAATTGCCGAGCAGGATTCCGCAGTATGGGATGTTGCCGCGTCTGGATTCCGTGACATGTCCCGCATTGCCGCCTCGGATGTCTCCATGATGCTCGATATTTTGCTGACTAATCGAACTGCTGTTTTAGAAACGTTAGCAGAAATGGATAAACAGTTAGCTGTTTTCACACAAGCCATTGACGAGATGGATGAAGATAAGCTACGGGACTTGATGACCAAAGCGGCAGAACAGCGTCAGTCACTATACATATAAAGTAAATATTCAGTGAACTCGCCAGAAAGAGCATCAGAAACCCGATCTCTCAAAGAAATCGGGTTTCTAGAGCTACTTTACTGAATTTTTACCATATAAAAGCTATTTTTACGCGTTAGGTCAAAAATATGGAAACAGTTAGAGGTACCACCTCCCTCGTGGGCTTACTAGGTTGGCCGGTTAGCCATAGCCTCAGCCCCAACATGCATAATGCCGCTTTTAAACAACTGGGTTTAGATTGGGCTTACGTCCCTTTTCCGGTTCGGCCAACTGATCTCCCTAAAGCCTTAAAAGGGTTAATGGCTCTGAATGTCAAAGGTGTTAATGTGACGGTGCCTCACAAACAGGCCGTCATGCGTTATATGGATGAGGTTAGTAAAGCGGCGCAGACGATAGGAGCGGTCAATACTATTTATCTTAAAGAAGGTAAATTTGTCGGCTACAATACTGATTCTACGGGGTTTCTCAACTCCCTAATTGAGGCCGAATGTCATCCCAAAGGACTACGAGTGGCGGTGTTGGGAGCCGGTGGCGCGGCTAGAGCAGTTGTCTTTGCTCTAACTTGGGCTGAGGTTGATTCCGTTGTGGTCTTGAATCGTACCGCTGAACGAGCGGCATTTCTTATTGATGATTTAATTGATACCTTTCCGGGTAGTACCCTCCATTTTGCTCCCTTGACAGAATCCTCAGTTGTAGCCTTAAAAGATAGCTTCGATTTAGTGATTAACACCACCTCGGTGGGCATGTATCCTCATGTTGATGATTGCCTCTGGCCGAAAAATATCCCTATGCCGTCTACCGCCGCATATTGCGATTTAGTTTATAACCCCTTAGAGACCGTTTTTCTCGCGCGAGCCAAAATGGCTGGAGCTAAAACAATTGACGGGTTAGGCATGCTAATCCATCAGGGTGCGGCCGCTTTAGAGTTATGGACTGGCAAGACGGCTCCGGCAGATGTGATGCGGCAAGCCTGTTTAGCTGGATTACTTAATAGACCTGTTCGGCAATAACTTATCATCGCATAAAAACTCAAATTCTGGGTCTGCGGAGTGCAAAAGCTTCTTGCTTTTGCATGTTTGTCTCCGGCAAAAGCAAGAAGCTTTTGCACTCCTTTATTCCCGAACAACTCTAATAAGTAATGAGCATTAATTAAGTTAGACAGCCATAAAAGTTCAGTAAAACTGCCCTAGAAACCCGATTTCTCAAAGAAATCGGGTTTCTGACGTTCTTTCTGGTGAGTTGTTAAAGATACCAGAAATAAAAACCTCTCTTGATTGTTATGGAAAGTTCTGGTACAATGGGAAAAGTTAATTACCCTGTTTATATTGCTGTTAAGACATTATTAATCTTGAATTTGGGGCGTTGTTAATCTTGAAACTCATACTCATGCGGGACGAGGAACTAACAGAGATGAAACGTAGAATCAGTGATTTTCTACAGTTTTTGAAGCTCGAAAAAGGTTACTCTGATAATACGGTTGTTGCATATCAAAATGATCTCTTCCAATTTTTGGAGCATATAACCAGCAAAAAGGATGATACAGGGATAAAAAGTTGGAGTGAGGTCGATAAAACCTTATTAACTAACTATATCTCTTATCTAAAAACCAACAAAGCTTACAGTTATAGCTCCTCAACGATTGCTCGGAAAGTGGCCGCGGTAAAATCGTTCTTCCATTTTTTAGTGGCCGAAAAAGAGATTGACCATGACCCGACCAAAGAGCTAGATTCTCCTAAGGTTGAAAAACGGTCTCCCAAATCCCTAACCCCGCTTGAAGTTGACCGCCTCCTCCGAGCGCCCATCAACGATGCTAACACCCCCAAATCCCAGCGAGACTTAGCCTTGCTAGAGATGCTCTACGGCTCTGGGATGCGAGTGACCGAGTTGGTTTCACTCGATACCACCGACCTAAATCTAGGCCGAGATAACGGTCAGGTTAGAGTACAAGGCAAAAAGAAAAACGCTTTAAGTCGAGATATTCCTCTTAATGGCCCAGTATTAGAAGCGCTACGTTATTATGTCGAACATGGCCGTCAACAGTTGGTACAAAGCTCTGTTGAGATGGCGCTCTTCGTTAATAATCGAGGTCGTCGCCTGACCCGTCAAGGATTGTGGCTGATTATTAAGCAATATGTGAAAGCTGTGGGGATTTCGACTCATGTAACGCCTCACACGTTACGCCATTCATTTGCCGCTCATAAACTCAGTCAAGGTAAATCGCTACAGGATATTCAACAATTATTGGGGCATGCGAATATCTCAACCACTCAAATGTATACCCAAAACGAAACTGACAAAGAAGTAGTTTTCGATTCTAAGTTGTAACGTTTATCCAAATACTATAGATGTTCAGATAAATATTTTCAGCTATCACCTTCCCGCAAGTTTAGAACTTGCGGGAAGGTTGGCCTTGAATTGAAAACCATTATCTGAAAGACTGTACACATCCGCTACATCAAGCGGACACATGATTTTTTAACAAATTAGTTCTGAAAATTACTAAGATGGAGCGTCAACTAAGATAACTGTGTACCTATAGAAACGTCACTTTGTGCAGAGCAGATTACCTCGCTCTGCATTTTTTTATTTCCATAATTCGTTAGTATCATTAGTTTTTCGCCACCTCAACTAGGCCACTGATTGAAATCAGTGGCTTAAACGGAAAACTTGCTTAAGCAGGTTTCTCGTATCAGCCTGTGAATTCATTCACAGGGCATGGCGAAAATATCGAGACACTAACATAATTTACCCTTTAAACCCACAAGGAGTTTTAGACAATGAGTGTCACAACCAAACCATTTTTTAGCTATGAAAAGATTACGGCCACCGCTGATTATATCCGCCAGCAGACCAGTCATCAGCCCAAAATCGGCCTAATTCTAGGGTCAGGTCTCAGCCCTCTCGCTGAGGAGATTGAACCAGCCGACTATGTACCCTACGATGATATTCCAAATTTTCCGGTGTCGGGCGTGGTCGGCCATGCCGGGCGCTTGGTGATTGGAGAGTTGGCTGGTAAAACAGTGCTAGTTATGCAAGGACGGAGCCATTTTTATGAAGGCTACTCCATGCAACACATCACCCTGCCAGTACGAGCCATGAAACTATTAGGTATCGAAACCCTTGTCGTCACTAATGCCGCGGGCGGGATTAACAGCAACTTTACCGCAGGCGACTTGATGCTCATCAATGACCATATCAACATGGTTGGCTTTGGCGGAAGCAATCCCCTGTCGGGGCCAAATCTGGCTGAGTTTGGGCCACGCTTTCCGAGCATGACCCGAGCCTATGACCGCGACTTAAAAGCCCTAGCCCGACGTGTTGCCACAGAACAGGACATCACCATTCAAGAAGGAGTTTATATGAGTTTAGGTGGTCCGACCTTTGAGACCCCCGCCGAGATTCGTTTCTTTGAGACGATTGGTGTAGATGCGGTGGGCATGTCCACCGTGCCGGAGGTAATCGTCGCCAACCACGCGGGCATGCGGGTGTTGGGGATTAGTAGCATCACCAATGTTGCCATTCGCAACCCTGATTCTGATGAAGAAACAACCCATCAAGAAGTGTTGGATACAGGTAAAATTATCGTCCCCAAACTGATAAAACTGTTAAAAGGAATTTTGACTGAAATTTAACTGGGGTAAAAGTTCAGTAAAGTAGCCTAGAAACCCGATTTCTCAAAGAAATCGGGTTTCTGATACTCTTTCTGGCGAGTTCACTGAATATTTACTGCCTGCCAAGATAAAAGAGGAGTGCGAGGCTTGCCTTGTCAAAAAGGCAAAGCAAGTTTTGCACTTCGTGTTATACAGGAAAAATCATCATGCTCGTGATAACCCTTATCATAGTGACTAGCTTGATTGTCCTTTACCTAACTGGGCCGCGGTTATCCGTTGACCAAACCATCCGTCCGATTGAGTTGCCCGACGATTTAGACGAATATTTGGCTGAGCGCGAAGCAAACGTTAAGAATTTACGGCCTAATACAGAAGCATGCATCGTTTGGGCCAATCCAGAACATAAACAGAAAACACCCTACGCCATTGTTTACCTGCATGGATTTTCGGCCAATCGGCAAGAGACCGCCCCCGTGACTGAACGTATCGCCGAGACAATCGGGGCAAATGTTTATTATCCCCGTTTAGCTGGACATGGGCAATTGGGGCGAGAGTTGGGACAAGCCACCACCAACGATTGGCTCAACGATTCGTTAGAAGCAGTTAAAATTGGGCAACGGTTGGGTGAAAAGGTCATCTTGATTGGCACCTCAACCGGTGCGCCCTTGGCTTGCTGGTTAGCCAACCGCCCCGAAGCAACCAATCTGCATGCCTTACTGTTTATCTCGCCCAACTTTGCCATTAAAGACCCGCGTAGCGGTGTCACCTTTTGGCCGTGGGGCGAATCGATCATTCCCATATTGGTTGGCAAACTTCGTCATTGGAAGCCTAACAATCTGCTCCATGCTAAATATTGGACGAACGACTATCCACCAAGTGCCCTATTAGCCATGATGGGCGTGGTCAAGTTAATGCATGATCTTGATTTAGCTCAGATTAAAGTTCCCATGTTTATCGCCTATTGCCCTGACGACCAAGTGGTCAGTGTTCCGGCCATGCACCATTATTTCCCTTTATTTGGGAGTGAGAACAAAGTAATGATTCCGGTTGAACAGGCCGAAGACCCCGAAAATCACGTCATTGCAGGCCAAGCCTTGTCACCCCGAAACAGCGAGGGCTTGGCTCAAACCATGCTCGGATTCTTGTATCGTAGGAATGAGGTCTAAATAAATTGCACGCTCCAGAGTGGTTCAATCTTTTAGATTGAGTGCGACACGAAGTGTCGAGAGTGTTTGTTGCAGGAAAGTAACCTGATGTTCTGCCATCAGTATCCTATCGGAGCATGCGTCACTGGCAACGGTGGGGTGTGAAGCCTTCGAGACAATGT
>JAUCGA010000031.1 GCA_030377865.1 Anaerolineales bacterium HSG25
TTGTATAAAAACTCAAATTTAAGGTCTATAGAGTGCAAAAGCTTCTTGCTTTTGCATGTTTGTCTCCGGCAAAAGCAAGAAGCTTTTGCACTCCTTTATTGCCGAATAGCTTTAATGGGCATTGTTACAAACTGAACAAATGTGCGACTTGAAACGATGTCCAGCCTTGTTTGATTATGTTGGGTAGTGGTGCAGAAGTAGTGGTACGGATCCGTTAGCTACCCGCAAGTTCTAAACTTGCGGGTAGCTGACCACTACCTATCTCATCCTATCCCATCCCATCCTATCTCATCCTATCTCATCCTATAGTACCATAAAAACGCTCGGTAGTGGTGCAGAAGTAGTGGTACGGATCCGTTAGCTACCCGCAAGTTCTAAACTTGCGGGTAGCTGACCACTACCTATGCAGGACTACCCGCTCGGTAGTGGTGCAGAAGTAGTGGTACGGATCCGTTAGCTACCCGCAAGTTCTAAACTTGCGGGTAGCTGACCACTACCTATCTCATCCTATCCCATCCTATCTCATCCTATAGTACCATAAAAACGCTCATTTTGGTAGGTAAAAACAGGGTACATTTTTTAAGGGGTCGATTCTGGCCTAGATACTGATGATTAGCGGGTAGGGGGGAGAGGGTGGGAATTAGGGGCTGGAGATTAGGCAAAATCTGTGGTGATCAAGATGATGTTGAAAACATGTCATACTGAACCAAAGGTGAAGTATCCACTCGAATCTCCTTAGATTCGGGTGAGATAGGCCCTTCGCAAAAGACGCTCAGGGTGACATGAACTTTTTCAACATCAAGCTGACCGCTACAGGATTAGGCAAAATCGCTCCAAAATAAATCTCCATACGACTTGAGCGATTGAAGGTCTCAGCTTGTTACCCATTATCAATGACAGCCATCTATTTATTGACCGCACCGTATATATTCATCAGCTTGAAAAGACGGGGCGAAACATTCTGTTCCTGCGACTGCGTCGGTTTGGCAAGAGTTGTTCCTCATTTTTCAAATACCAATTTGCCATATCAAAAATTTAGCGTATAATCCTTTTCTTGTTAGGGCGGTTAGCTCAGTTGGTTAGAGCGCCACGTTGACATCGTGGAGGTCACAAGTTCAAATCTTGTACCGCCCATAAATAAAAGAGCCTGCTAAATAGCAGGCTCTTTTGATTCCACATATTAACACAGTTCGTAGTCCATTCCAATGGTAAAAGTTCAGTAAAGTAGCCCTAGAAACCAGATTTCTTAAAGAAATCTGGTTTCTGACACTCTTTCTGGCGAGTTCACTGAATATTTACATCCAATAGGCATAACGCCCAATAAATTGGGTACTACGAACCTTGATCCTCGATCCTCGATCCTCAAAAATGTTCTCGCAGAGGCGCAGAGAAAAATATAAAAACTCTGCGTCTCCGCGCCTCTGCGAGAATTTTATTACGAATAGAATTTTGCACGGGAACTCCTAGAGAGCCTAAAACTTATGACAAAAAAGAAGAAAAATCGTTATCGAAAACGAAAAAAACTGTATTGCCAAGATTGCGGGGAGTTATTAAGCCCTGAATTAACCGAAGAGACGGCCACGATGATTAAATCACTCAAAATGCCAAATATGTTGATTTTTTGTGATAACTGTCGCCATAAACTTAAAAATCAATTACGTAGAATATGGAATGGATTTACCTATCTGTTTGAGTAACATCATTCTTGGCACAGAGTTGACAGGTTTGTCAAACCTGTCAACGAGGCCACTGAAATCAGTGTCTTAAACGGAAAACCTGCTTAAGCAGGTTTCTCGTATCAGCCTGTGAATTCATTCACAAGGCATGGCAAAAACAGCCTTGATCTTCGTTTGGGCCAAGCTGGCGAATTTCGTAGATTATCACTACTTGGGCAGGACTACCCAACCTTATTACCAAACCCCATCTAGGCCAACTTTTGCCAAAACAAAAAGGGACGTGTATCATACGCTGTTGGATTTTCCTTAAGGTACAATAGGAATTTATCTTTTGAGATTGTGAACAGGTAACGATTTAGTTAGCACGCAAGCTCAATTTGGTAAATCATAGGAATGATTTTTTAACTTGTGCATAAGGCCGCTGATTGAAATTGAAATCAGCGTCTTAACGGAAAACCTGCTTAAGCAGGTTTCTCGTGTCAGCATAAGAATTCATTCTTATGTGAAAACGCGCAATTTAATTAATACCCATTCCTAGATATAACAGGGCGCTTGTGAACAGTACGAAACCTTTTTTAACCATCGTTATTCCTGCCTATAACGAAGAACGTCGATTGCCTCAGACCTTGCCCACGGTGGCCGAGTTTTTTGCGGTACAGGATTATCAGACCGAAATTTTAGTGGTTGATGATGGCAGTACCGATAATACGGTTCAGGTAGTCAAACAGATTACCGAGCAACATGACGCGATTCGGGTAGTTGAGGCCGAGCATCGGGGCAAAGGGCATGCGGTCAAAGTTGGCATGTTGGCCGCTCAAGGACAATATGCTTTTTTAGCCGATGCTGATTGGGCCATGCCAGTAACGGAATTACCCAAATTTTTACCCCCTCAGCGCGTCAAGTTCCAACTTGCTATCGGTTCACGAGAGGGGCATGGCGCGGTGCGGTACGACGAGCCAATTTATCGCCATTTTATGGGACGGGTGTTTAACGGGCTGGTGCAACTTTTGGCCGTTTCAGGCTTTGAGGATACGCAATGTGGGTTCAAATGTTTCCATCGTTCCGTTATTCCCGATCTGTTTGAACATCAAACTACCGATGGTTTTGGCTTTGATGTTGAACTGCTCTACATCGCTCAAAAACGGGGCTACAAAATCGACCAAGTCCCCATCCATTGGCATGCCCAAGACGAAAGCAAAGTTAACCCGGTCAAAGATACATTACGGATGCTTCAAGATATTATTCAAGTCCGGCTAAATGACCGCAAAGGGGTGTATGAGCGACATCAAAACCTGTTAGATTCAGCAGGTGTTGATCCAGAACAAGGGTTTGAACCATTATCGTAACGTTCATAGAAATATTGTCTGGGATAAAATTTAGGTGAATTTTTTTTTGTAGGGACGTTTAATAAGCTAAAGCGTCCCTACTTTTGATAAATGGCAGGGAGTAGAAAAGAAAACGTAGCGAGTAGGGAGCTATACTCAAATTAGTTTGAGACCGAAACTTTCCTCATGTCATGCCCGAATGTCTTTATCGGGCATCCACACATCCTGTAAAGAATGGATTCCCGCTAAAAGCATGCGGGAATGACATGGCAAAAGTCACGTTTCCATTCTAACCGCAGTATAACTTGACAATGTTACATTAGCGTTTAAGTCCGCTATGCCATGTCATTCTGAGCGTCGTTTGCGAAGAATCCACCCAAAAGTATCATCATGGGGGATACTTCGCTTCGCTCAGTATGACATGATTGTAATCTAACATTGTCAAGATAAGTACCTACTTCTTTCATGTTACCAAAACAAGGAGAGACCGTCCATGCGACAGAAACTATTTTATATCGGGCTGATGACCCTCATCAGCCTGATGATGACCGCTTGTGGGAGTGCAATACAACAGCCCAGCATCCCCACAACCGATATTACCGAACCCGCCTCAAATAGCACCGTTAAAACCGATGAGCCAGTTACCGTTAAATATTCGGCTCGTGATGTCAACGGTATCAGCCAAGTAGAACTGGTGGTGAATGGCGAGCCGGTTATGGTACAACCCGTTGACCCGCCGGTAAACATCTACTCGGCTCAACATATTTGGACTCCTGATACAATCGGCAGTTATGTGATTGAGCTACGAGCCTTTAATGTTGATGGAAACGTTAGTGAGGCGGCTCAAATTTTTATGACCGTGGAGCAAGGCATAGTTGCTGTAACCGAGACTCCGACCGAGGTGCCACCGCCCACGCCAACTGCCACCCTAGTTGTGGCGACCGACACACCTGTTCCTGAGGAGGAACCGACCGCCACCGACGAGCCAACACCCACAGACGAGCCGACCGCCACCGATGAACCTGATGAACCTACCGCAGAAGATACGGCTGATGGTGAAATTACCGAGGCCACGTTAGTCGTGGTCTCTGAGGCGGTCTTTGTCCGAGCCGGGCCAAGTGTCGATTACGCCAAGGTGGGTAAACTGGCTCAAGATGAGACTGCTCAAATCACTGGGCAAGATAAACACAAAGCCTGGTGGCAAATTGTTTATCCGGTCAATAGCAATCAGCGGGCTTGGGTCTCGAACGATGCCCAGTTTACAGTTGCCAAACAGACCGAAAATGTAAAAATCGTTTCTGCCCCCTCTAACGATCAGGTCGCCGAGGCTGAAGCCGGAGCCACAACTGAGACTGAGACAACCGATGAGGCCAAGGCCGAAGTCGATCCGGTCGAAACGCCCACCCCTGCTCCGATTGAAGGGGCACCGATTATTCATAGTTTTGAAGCCAATCAAACCGCTCTTCGACTCAATGAAAAACTGGTTCTAAAATGGGATTTGTCTGAAGCCAACGAAGCTTATCTCTCTTTTGATAGTGTGACCGAAGGGGTCGTCTCACCGGGAGAAAAGGTGCTGTATCCCCAACAGGATACCACCTATACCCTCATCACCCGAAACGATGTCGGCGAGACAACCGCGCAGGTCGTGGTTACGGTTGACACTGAAAATCCGCTAACTCTGCTTGGCCCACCATCTATCTACTACTTTAGCGCCGACCGCTTCAATCTTGACAGTGATGACGATGATGAGAATAATGTCGTCACCCTAAGGTGGGAGTTGGCGAATGCCAAAGAAGCCTATTTGAAATATGACGATAAAGAGCAAGGTGTGGTCTCACCGGGTGAAAAGATTGTCGTACCTCGACATGAAACCACCTACCGATTGGAGGCTAAGAATGATCATGGTCGTACCAAATCAGAACTAATCATTGCCTTTGGTCGCTCCAGTGCCCCTGCCGGTTCGTCGCCACCCGCCATCAACAGTTTTGTGGCTGACCGACTAGAGATTAACTTTGGTGAGACCGTTATTTTGCGGTGGGATGTAGCAAATGCCAAAGAAGCCTTCTTTGGTTATGACGGCAACACCGAAGGAGTGCCCTCACCGGGTGAAAGAGCCGTTTCTCCTAGCCACGACACGACGTATATATTAGAAACCAAGAACGATTCAGGTAAAACTATTTCAGAATTGACGATAGTTGTTAAATAGAGTTGTTCGGGAATAAAGGAGTGCAAAAGCTTCTTGCTTTTGCATGTTTACCTCTAGCAAAAGCAAGAAGCTTTTGCACTCCGCAGAATCAGAATGTGCGATGATAAATTATTGCCGAACAGGTCTAATAATAAGGAAGGAGTCATGACCGAACATATTTTAGTTTGTACCGCTTGGCCCTACGCCAACGGCGATTTACATATTGGACACTTGGCCGGAGCCTACCTGCCACCGGATATTTTTGCGCGCTACCATCGCCTCAAAGGAAACAAAGTGCTGATGGTCTCCGGCTCCGATTCACATGGTACGCCTATCACATTGCGGGCTGATAAAGAGGGAGTCTCTCCGCGCGAACTGTTTGAGCGATTTCATAATAGCTTTCTAGAAACGTTTCAGCAGATTGGCTTAACTTACGACCTGTTCACCCATACCGACACTGAAAACCATGCTCAGGTCTCACAAGATATATTCACCGCCTGTTTAGAAAATGACTATCTGTTTAAGAAAACTGAAAAACAGTTCTTTTCTGAAACAGAAAATCGCTTTTTAGCCGATCGGTATATCGAGGGAACATGCCCCCATTGTGATTTTGAAGGCGCACGAGGCGACCAGTGTGACAACTGCGGCAAACTCCTAGAGCCGACTGAACTGGTCAATCCGCGCAGTAAAAACGATGGCTCTACTCCGATTTTGCGCGAGACCGAGCATTTCTATCTTGATTTGGGCGCGCTTAGTGATGGAGTGTCTGATTATCTGAATGATGAAAAAACGCATTGGCGAGCCAACGTGCGGAACTTTAGTTTGGGTTACTTAAAAGAAGGGTTACGCGGCCGACCCATCACCCGCGATATTTCGTGGGGTATCCCGATTCCCCTAGAAGGATATGACACCAAGCGACTTTACGTCTGGTTCGAGGCGGTGATTGGTTACTTTAGCGGCAGTATCGAGTGGGCCAAAAACAGCGGCGACCCATCAGCATGGAAAGCATGGTGGTACGATCCATCAGCCAAAAGCTACTATTTTATTGGCAAAGACAACATCCCCTTCCACGCCGTGATATGGCCTGCTGAACTACTTGCTACGGGACGGCGACTATACGAAACCGACGAAAACAAATCGCTCAATTTGCCATACGATGTCCCGGCCAACGAATACCTGAACATGGAGGGAGCCAAACTCAGTACTAGCCGTAACTGGGCGATTTGGGCTCCCGACCTGTTGAGCCGCTACGATGCCGACGCGGTGCGCTTCTATCTGACTGCCATCGCCCCCGAAACTCGCGACACCGATTTTACCTTTGCTGATTTTATTCGGCGCAACAATGACGAACTGGTCGCGGCATGGGGGAATCTGGTCAATCGAGTGTTAGGGTTTGCTTACAAACGGTATGAGGGTCAAGTTCCACCTATCGGCCCCGCGGGGTTAGATGAAGCGGATAAGCAAATTCTGGCTGAGGTTGAGGCCGGTTTTGAGACTATCGGCAATCTGTTGGGTGCGGTTAAACTCAAAGCGGCTCAAGAAGAAGCCTTACGACTGTCTCGCTTGACCAACGTTTACCTGAACGATAAAGCACCGTGGAAAGCCTTCAAAGAAAACCCAGTTGCCGCCGGAACGTCAATCTATGTGGCTTTACGAGTGATTGACAACCTCAAGATTCTGTTTGCTCCATTTTTGCCCCATACCTGCCAAAAACTGCATGAGTATCTGGGTTATGAGGGGCAACTGTTTGGCCGACAATATACCCAAACCTTTGCCGAAACTGAACAGGAACATACTGCCCTCTGTTACGACAATAGTCAAGCTATTGGGCGTTGGAAGCCAAGTCAGCTACCAACCGGACAAGCCATGCAAAAACCGGGTCCACTGTTCAAAAAATTAGAGCCAGAGTTGGCTGAGGAAGAGTTGGCGAAGTTGTTGTAGCAAAATATCCCAATTGAGGAGTAGGTATCTGAGAAACATGAACAACTATCGAAATATTCTTGTTAAAATTCTGATATTGGCCAGCTTTTGGGCTATCAGTGGATATTTCGTTGGGGCATCTTTTGAATTTGCTGGTATCTCCTACCAAATAGGTTTAATGTGTGGTTCGATTAACTTGATTATCGGAATGTTACTTCTCAAAGGGGTTATTAGTGATTCTGTAGGAGACAAAATGTTTTTCATCGGCCCAGAAGGGAACGAAGAGGGTGACCCACGGGTCGGTTGTTTATGGCTCTTGCCGGGGAGCATTGCTCTGTTTGGAATCGTCTCTTGGTTCTGGGCGATCATATTCCGCGTCATAAACAAATAACCATCCATAAATCTGGATTAAATCTTTACCGCAGGTATGGATGTAAAAAAAACAGACTGCCGAAAGAATCGCAAAAATGATGTGCCATGTGGGGCCATCAATAAAATACCGCTCTGGCGGAATATCAATAAATAGGGGCGATATTATCCACCAGAAACCAAAGAAAAAGCCAAATAAAACACAAGTGGCAAAAGGAAACGCCAATACAAATAGCTTTTCTTGACGGTTTTTA
Source organism: Anaerolineales bacterium HSG25 (assembly GCA_030377865.1). Taxonomy (GTDB): domain Bacteria; phylum Chloroflexota; class Anaerolineae; order 4572-78; family J111; genus JAUCGB01. The sequence continues at coordinate 7,730 of JAUCGA010000031.1, forward strand.
GGCTCCAATGACTTTACTTGCCAAGCCCCCCATTGATAATCGTACCGTTTGCCAATAATTTTGTAGGCCACGACATGAAGCAGTTCATGGGGAATTAGATAATAACCGCCTAGTTTGTAAAGCAAGTTATTGGAACGTTTTTCACTGTTCATCAAAAAATGATACCATGTCGAAATAACTTTTGCAATTCAGTTTCTTTAGCGAGGGATGAGCCAGCATGACTGAAGAAAGACATCTACCAATCGAAGAGATGGTCGCTTATGAGGAGTTTACCGACCGAGTGGAGATATTACGAGAGTTAGACCTTTGGGTCAAAAATATCCAACGCATGGCCTCTGGTAGTACAGCCCTCATTTCGCCGCGCCGCATGGGCAAAACGGTACTACTAGACCGGCTGGTCAATACCGTCTTTTTCAAACCTGAGTATCGAGTCGCGCCATGCTATTTTCAGGTGGAGCGAAAAAACATCACTTTACGCAAATTTTTACTAATTTATGCTACCACCTTTTTTAGGCAATATATCGCTTACTGCCTGCAAGATATAGCCATGTATAACGATGACGACCTAAAACTGGAGAAACTGCTTACCATTCAATCAGACCATCCTGCAATTACGCTGGCTCAAAAATCTATTAACGCTTTTCTTGATCGATACACTCAGGCAGATTATCATGATGCTCACAATCATTGGGATGCCTTTATAACAATACCGGAACGTTTGGCTTCATATTCTGGTACTCGGGTGGCTCTTATTATTGATGAGTTTCAGGATATGAAGTTTTTTGTGTTTGACGTGGCTGAAGAGACCTTGTTTGAGGCCCAACAGAGCGAGCGGGATGAATGGGTCAGTACCGACTTAACGGCAGGTTATCGACGACGCTCCCAAAGTCGTAAAGCTCCCATGCTAGTCTCCGGCTCGGCGGTGACGATGATTTTTCGCACCGTTATGGGTGGACCGTTGGGCGGACGGTTTGACCTCAGATACCTCAAACCATTCTCGATTCCCGATGGGGCGGCGCTACTCCGGCAACTGCAAAACATCTACCTCCCCGACAGTTCCTCCATCAGTTCAGAAAATGCCCTGTACGCCAGCGCCCAAGTCGGTGGACATCCCTACTACCTATACTGTTTGATCATGTCCCATAAGATGAATAAGAGCTTTGCCAGCCATGCTCAGATTGACAAACTGGTTGAATACGAGATTCAAGAGGGCAAAATATACGGTTTCTGGCAGACCCATTTTGAGGATAATCGAAAGTATATCAACGATGATGACGATGAGGAACTGGGCAAGAAAATCATCTACTATTTTACCAAATATAACAACCAACCTGTTGATATCAAAGCCATTGCTAAAACGTTACAAGTGTCAAAAAAGAAAGTCGAGCAGAAAATCGAAAAGCTCTACTCGGCTGATTTAGTCTATCGTACCCGAGCCAGATTCTACAGTTTCAACGATGTATGTTTGATGCGCTTTATCAAGTTTGTTTATGAGCAGGATTTGGAAGGGTTAGAGGAGATTGATTTAAGTCAGCAAAATCAGTTCAACAATCTAAAAGGTCGATTTTTGGAGACTGTGGTGCAAGTGACCATGATGAAGTTCAACCATGAACAGTTGGATGGGCGTTGGTTTGGTCGTCCCGTTTCAGACGAATCTGAGCCAAATACGGTAGAAGTCCCCCTATTTGGTATTGTCGATACGAAGCAGGTCAAAGCCTCGACCACGCGCTCATATCAAATTGACCAATGCGCTCAGACGAGAAATCAGCGACGATTTTGGCTATGCGAATGTAAATATACCAAAGCCAAGATGGGGTTGTCTCAAGTGCAGAAGTTGGAAGCGGCCCGAGAAGCCTTACGCCAAGAACGAGAGGAGGCCGGAATACCGATACCGGAGATGCAGTTGTGGCTCGTTTCCACAGGTGGTTTTACGGGCAAGGTTCTGAAATACGTGCAAGGTCGGGAGGATATTTATTTCACCGATCATGACGGAATTAATCAAATTTTCCGAGCTTATGGGGGGAACTATAATATCCCGTTGTTTGAGGCTAAAAAAAGGAGTAAACCATGACCGTTGAAAGATTGTCGCCTGAAGAAAGACATCTACCAATCGAGGAGATGGTCGCGTACGAGGAGTTCACCGACCGAGTGGAGATATTACGAGAGTTAGATAGTTGGGTCAAAAATATCCAACGCATGGCCTCCGGCAGTACGGCCTTGATTGCGCCGCGTCGTATGGGCAAGACGGTACTACTAGACAGGTTAGTCAACACCGTTTTTTTTAAGCCGGAGTATCGAGTCGCGCCCTGCTATTTTCAGATGGAACGAAAAGAGGTAACTCTACGAGAGTTTTTACTAAATTATGCCACCACCTTTTTTCGGCAATATATCGCTTACTGTCTGCAAGATATAGCCATGTATAAGGATGATGACCTAAAAATGGAGGAACTCCTCATCATTCAGTCAGACCATCCTGCAATTCCGCTGGCTCAAAAATCTATTAAAGCCTTTCTTAATCGATACAATCAGGCAGATTATCGTGATGCTCACAATCATTGGGATGCCTTTATAACAGTGCCAGAACGTCTGGCCTCATATTCTGGGACTCGGGTGGCTCTTATTATTGATGAGTTTCAGGACATGAAGTTTTATATCTTTAATGTCGCTGAAGAGACCTTGTCTCAGGCCAAACAGAGTGAACGCGATGAGTGGGCTGGTGTCAACTTGACCGCAGGTTATAGACGACGCGCCCAAAGTCGCAAAGCTCCCATGCTGGTCTCCGGCTCGGCGGTGACGATGATTTTTCGCACCGTTATGGGCGGGCCATTGGGCGGACGGTTTGACCTCAGATACCTCAAACCATTCTCGATTCCCGATGGGGCGGCGCTACTCCGGCAACTGCAAAATATCTACCTCCCCGACAGTTCCTCCATCAGTTCAGAAAATGCCCTGTACACCAGCGCCCAAGTCGGCGGACATCCCTACTACCTATACTGTTTGGTCATGTCTCATAAGATGAATAAGAGCTTTGCCAGCCATGCTCAGATTGACAAACTGGTTGAATACGAGATTCAACAGGGCAAAATATACGGCTTCTGGCAGACCCATTTTGAGGATAATCGAAAATATATCAATGACGATGACGATGAGGAACTGGGCAAGAAAATCATCTACTATTTTACCAAATATAACAACCAACCTGTTGATATCAAAGCCATTGCTAAGACATTACAAGTGTCAAAAAAGAAAGTCGAGCAGAAAATCGAAAAGCTCTACTCGGCTGATTTAGTCTATCGTACCCGAGCCAGATTCTACAGTTTCAACGATGTATGTTTGATGCGCTTTATCAAGTTTGTTTATGAGCAGGATATGGAAGGGCTAGATGAAATTGATTTAAGCCAGCAGAGGCAGTTCAACAATCTAAAAGGTCGATTTTTGGAGATTGTGGTGCAAGTGACCATGATGAAATTTAACCATGAACAGTTGGATGGGCGTTGGTTTGGTCGTCCCGTTTCAGACGAATCTGAGCCAAATACGGTAGAAGTTCCTCTATTTGGCATTGTCGATACGAAGCAGGTCAAAGCATCAACCACGCGCTCATATCAAATTGACCAATGCGCTCAAACGAGAAATCAGCGACGATTTTGGCTATGCGAATGTAAATATACTAAAGCTAAGATGCGGTTGTCTCAGTTGAAAAAATTGGAGAGGGCTAGAGAGGCATTACGACAGGAGCGAGAAGAGGCCGGACTGCCGATTCCAGAAATGCAGTTGTGGCTCATTTCCACCGGTGGTTTTTCGAGGAAAGTTCTGAACTATGTGCAAGGTCGGGAAGATATTTATTTTACCGATCATGACGGCATCAACCAGATTTTCCGAGCTTATGGAGGGAACTATAACATCCCGTTGTTTGAGAGTGAAAGCAGGAAAAATAAAGGTTGGTTATGATATTAGGAATCGGGATTAATTAACTTGTGCAGGTCGTCATGAGAGTGGCTCAATCTTAGAGATTGAACCACTCTGGAGCGCGCAACTTATTTAGAACTCATTCCTATGCACGAGATGTATCGAGGTGAACAATGGAAGAAAAACTAATACAGATATTAAGCCGGTCTATTGATTTTGTGGAGGCCCATCCAAAGGCCAAGATTGTCCTCCCGTACCCCGGATGGGGGAACGAGGTTCACGTGTTTTTTGATGGTAAATCAAATGCTAAATTTGTGATTTACAGCTCTGTCCACAAAACCATTGACAACCATCTGACAGATATGTTACAGGCAAGATTTGTTTATCTTAAGGAAACTTAACGAAAGGACAGTAGGCTGATTTCCTCCAGTTTGAACCATGCCAAATAGTTTTTACAATTTAGCCAGTTCCAACTTTTAAAATCTCCCAAAAATCGTTGACTTAGCCTGTCGAAGCCAGTCCCCTGAGCCTGTCGAAGGGGACTGCGGGAGATTTATTTTTCTGGAACTGCCTTAGCCAGAATTAACCCAGTTAATATGGAAGTGTTTTTATGGAGATGACAAAACAGGTCACAGAGACAGCCACATTGCCGCTCAATGTAATCACTTTTAATCAGTTACAGAAAGTAGCTGGTGAAAAAGGGCACACCGTAGAGGCGTTAGTTGAAGAAGTCATTCAGCAATATTTACAACGTGAAGCAGAGCAAAAGATGGCGAGTGAGATGGAAACCTTTCGTCGCTTACATCCCAAACTGTGGGTTAAATATCCCCGTGACTATGTCGCAATTTATCAGGGAAAACTGGTTGATCATGACTCTGATCGCTTAAAACTATGGTTACGTCTTGAACAAAATTACCCGCATAAGGTGGTGTTACTGCGACAGGTTATGCCCAATGTAGAACGGGTATACCAAGTACGCTCACCAAGGTTGATCCGACATGAACAAAATTTATAGTTACCCTTATGACCAAAGCTACTATCCCGCTATTCCAACGGATAACATGGACAGTTATCAAAACAACACCGGTTTTCCGCTAACGGCTGACGACCAGTTAGCCTACAACAAATGGCTGGCTGAGGCGGCTCATGAACGTGGGTTGTCGATTGGCCTCAAGAACAACTCCGATCAGGTAGCTGACCTTTTGCCCTATTTTGATTGGGCCTTAACCGAAGATTGTTTTGCTGACGAGTTTGGTAGTTGGTGTACAGATATGTCGCCATTTATTGAAGCTGGTAAGCCAGTCTTTGCGGCAGAGTACACCGACTCAACCACCGAAACAGAATTTAAGAATCAATTTTGTCCCCAAGCCGAACAACTCGGTATCAGCGTGATCCTAAAAGATCGCAATCTGGATGCTTGGCGACGGGATTGTTCATGAGATGATGTGTAAAGCCATAGAGTGGTTCAATCTTATAGATGTTCAGATAAATATTTTCAGCTATCACCTTCCCGCAAGTTCTAAACTTGCGGGAAGGTTGGCCTTGAATTGAAAACCATTATCTGAAAGACGGTAGAGATTGAACCACTCTGGATCGCACAACTCATTTAGGACTCGTTCCTTGGGATGTGGAACGTAGTTACCCTTGCTCCCTCATGCAACACGCAATACGCAACACGCAATACGCAACACGCAATACGCAACACGCAACACGTCCTACAAATACCATGCTAATTACAACCTATCATGAAGCCCTAACCTACATCTATTCATACATCAGCTATAACCCCGCCGATACATCGCGCTGGAATTTAAGCCGCTTAAATGATTTGTTAGACCGAATGGGCAACCCCCATCAGCAATGCCCTTCAATTTTAATTGCCGGAACAAAGGGCAAAGGTTCTACAGCCGCGGTTTGCGAGCGTATTTTACAGACAGCAGGGCATAAAACAGGATTGTACACCTCGCCCCATGTCCACTCTTTTCGAGAACGTATCCGAATCGGCGGTGAACTGATTGCCGAAGAACTTCTAGTCAGCCTGATAAATCGGTATCATTCCATGTTTGAGGCTACCGACGACCTGACCACCTTTGAGCTGATTACCGCTCTCGCCTTTGCCGCCTTTGCCGAGACAGGTGTTTCAGCGAGCGTAATCGAGGTTGGCTTGGGAGGGCGGCTCGATGCCACAAACGTCATCAATCCGGCAGTCTCGGTCATCACCCCGATTAGCTATGACCACATGCAGATTTTGGGCGATACCTTGACCCTAATTGCCCGTGAAAAAGCAGGTATTATTCGTCCGCAGGGGCTTGTCGTTAGTGCCCCTCAGCCGGAAGAGGCTCGTTTAACAATTGAGGCATTTTGTGCCGAAAAAGAGGCCGATTTGTATCAAATTGAACAGTTGTATACGTGGCTAGTTACCGACAGTTCATCGGCTGGGCAACGGGTCGTGGTGCAACCCTTATCCGGTGATTTTGAACCGCTAACCATGCAAGTTCCCTTAATTGGGGATCATCAAGTGGTTAATGCCTTAACAGCATTGACCGCGGTCAGAAGATTTGCTCGTAAAACAGGCTTAATCGTCCACGAATCTGCGTTGACCACCGGTATCGCTACCGTCGAATGGCCCGGTCGGATGGAGATTCTCAGTCAAGAGCCGTACCTAATTGTAGACAGTGCCATGAATGGCGACTCGGCGGAGAAACTGGCTCAAACATTGACCACTTATTTCCCCGGTCAGCCAATTACCTTGCTGTTTGGGGTCTCTAACGATCATCCGATTAACGACATGTTGACCGCGTTATTACCGATTGCCAAACAAACCTTCGTGGTCGCATCCCGTCATCCACGGGCTGAAAAACCGGCTCGTTTGGTTGAGTTTGCGACAGCCCTTGGTTACCAAGTTTCTGCCATGCCCGATGTATCCACCGCGCTCGAAACAGTCTTAGCTCAAGCCGAACCAAATTCGGTTGTCTGTGTCGCCGGTTCCCTATTTCTGTCCGCCGATGTTCGGGAGATATGGCTTAAAAAAAATGCAATTTCACTCCCCCCCGTTGATCCGGTGATGGATTTTAGGCCGGAGTAGAGTATCTGTTACGTGTTGCGTGTTACGTGTTGCGTGTTACGTGTTACGTGTTACGTATTACATAATAAACGTAAATATTCAGTGAACTCGCCAGAAGGAACGTCAGAAACCCGATTTCTTTGAGAAATCGGGTTTCTAGGGCGGTTTTACTGAACTTTTACTAATAAACCACCATGAAAATAATCGAAAATGATATAGATTTGTCAAATATTGACGAAGAAGAAATTGAACTGCCTTTGCTACCAGTGCGAGACACGGTTGTGTTTCCGCGCACCCTCATCCCCCTGTTTGTGGGGCGCGACCGTTCTATGATGGCGATGGAAGCGGCCTTGGCTGAAATCAGTCAACTGCTAGTAGTTACCCAAAAAGATTCTGACATTGAAGACCCCACACCTGATGATCTGTACACGATTGGCACAGAGGTGACGATTGGGCGCATGTTACGCATGCCCGATAGCACAACCAATATTTTGGTACAGGGCAACTATCGCATTCAGATTTTGGAATACACCCAAATTACACCATATTTACGAGCCAGAGTACGTCGATTACGGGAGGATAACGACAGCACTCCCTCCTCTGAAGCGCTGATGCGGGCGGTCTTGGCTCTGTTTGAAAAATGTGTTCATCTGAACCGTAACATTCCCGACGATGCCTACATCGCGGCCATGAACATCGACGAGCCGGGCTGGCTGGCCGACATGGTCACCTCGGTCATGGATTTGGATTTGGAGCAACGTCAGCAAGTACTTGGCACGCCCGACCCGACCACTCGTCTGCAACGATTGAGTATCATTTTGGCTCAAGAGTTGGATGTTCTGCAACTGGAGACCAAAATCCAAGACCAAGTTCAGCAAGAGGTGGACAAGGGTCAGCGGGAATATTTTTTACGCGAGCAGATGCGGGCTATTCAAAGCGAGTTGGGTGAGTTGGATACTCAAATTGCCGAAGTCAATGAACTAAAGGACAAAATAGAGGAGTTAGAACTACCCGACGAAGTGCGAGCTAAAATCGACAAGGAGCTAAAACGATTGTCGATGATGCCTCCCGCCGCGCCTGATGTGGGTATCATCCGTACTTATCTTGACTGGCTTATCGAGCTACCGTGGGTTACCGCCACCGACGATAATACCAACTTAATCGAGGTAGCTCAGGTGTTAGACAGTAACCATTTTGGTATCCCCAAAGTCAAAGAGCGTATTTTAGAGTATATCGCCGTTCAACAACGGGCTGGCGATAAAATGCGAAGCCCGATCCTCTGTTTTGTTGGGCCACCCGGCACTGGCAAAACCTCGTTAGGGCGCTCGATTGCCGAATCGCTAGGTCGAGAGTTTGTCCGAGTTAGTTTGGGCGGTATTCGGGATGAGGCCGAAATCCGAGGCCACCGCCGCACCTACATCGGAGCCATGCCGGGGCGAATCATTCAAAATATGCGCCGCGTCGGCTCAGTCAACCCGGTGTTTATGTTAGACGAAATCGACAAAGTAGCCTCTGATTTTCGGGGCGACCCCAGCGCCGCCCTGTTAGAGGCACTCGACCCAGAGCAGAATTTTGAGTTCTCTGACCATTATTTGGAGTTACCGTACGATCTGTCGAAGGTGCTATTTATCACCACTGCCAACCTACTCCATCCGATTCCTCCGGCTTTGCGCGACCGGCTAGAGGTGATTGAGTTTACCAGTTATATGGAAGAGGAGAAACTCGCCATTGCTCGTGATTTCTTGGTTCCACGCCAAATCGAAGAGCATGGTTTGGATGACATTCCTTTGAACATTCCTGATAACACCATGCGGAGTGTAATTCGGGAATATACTGATGAGGCTGGAGTACGAAATTTAGACCGTAAAATCGGGCAATTGTGCCGTAAAGTGACCCGTCGCTTGGCTGAACAGAAGACCACGCCCAAGACCATCAGCAAACAAACGTTGAACAAATACCTTGGCCCACCGACTTATGTGAAACAGTTAGCTAATCGTGAGGATGAGGTGGGGGTTGCGACGGGGCTTGCCTATACCCAAACCGGTGGCGATATTCTGTCGGTTGAGGTGGTGCTGATGCCCGGCAAAGGCACTGTCACCCAAACCGGACAGTTGGGTGACGTGATGAAAGAATCGGTGCAGGCCGCCCTCTCGTTTGCTCGGTCGCAAGCCGAAACATATCAGATTGACTTCAAGCAGTTTGAAACCAAAGACATGCACCTGCATGTCCCCGAGGGAGCGATTCCCAAAGATGGGCCGAGTGCAGGCATCACTATGGCAACCGCGATTATCTCCGCCTTTTCGGGGCGAGCCGTGCGGCATGACCTCGCCATGACCGGCGAAATCACGCTACGGGGACGGGTTTTGCCGATTGGCGGACTAAAAGAAAAACTACTGGCCGCGCATCGTTCTGGTATTAAGATAGCGATTGTTCCGGCTGATAATGAGAAAGATTTGGTCGATGTGCCGCGCAAGGTGCAACGAGAGATGGAGATTAAGCTGGTTTCTCGCATGCAGGACGTGCTGGAGACGGCGTTAGTATCGGCAAATTAGCAGATAGGTGACGGGATGAATTGACATGTGCGGTTCGTCATAAGAGTGGTTCAATCTTAGAGATTGACCCACTCTGGAACGCGCGGCTTGTCCTGATCGTTGCGATTATGTAATCGCAACGGGTATTTGGCGGGTAGCGCGAAGCCTCCTTGAAGGAGGATATACCCACTTATTACAGGTAACGGGTACACACCCGTTACCATCATGTAAATCCGCCTGTTATAGGTGACAGGTACACGCCCGTTACCATCATGTAAGCCAGACCTTGAAGGACGCGTACACCCCGCCAAACCAAGCAACCGAGAGAAAACCGAGCAGTGCGCCCACCACCTTAAACAGATTAGCAGTTCCCCTTTCTTTGATGTAAAATTTCTGTATCCATTGTTAAACAACTCAAAACAAGGAGGTTTACCCTATGCACATTGCTAATCCAATTTATGATGTCGTATTCAAATATCTCATGGAGGACAATGAGATTGCCAAGTTGATTATCGGCACGATTATTGAAGAAGAGATTGTCGAGTTAGAATTTTTGCCCCAAGAGACAACGGTCTACCTAGAAACCCTAGATCGTCGCTCCTTGACCATCTACCGACTTGATTTTTCAGCCAAAATTAAATTGCCGGAGGGAGGACATAAACAAGTCCTGATCGAGATTCAGAAAGCGAAAATCAGCACTGACATTATGCGATTTCGGCAATATATGGGCGAACAGTACCAAGATAAAAACAATACCTACCCAGTGTTTGATGAGCAGAAACAGAAAACTGTCCAGAAGCCACTGCCGATTGTGACGATCTATTTTTTGGGCTACCCGTTAGAGAATATCATCGCGCCAGTGATCAAAGTGGCTCGACAATATTATGATGTCACCACTGGCGAGAAGATTCAAACGCGCGAAGAATTCATCGAAAGCCTGACTCATGACAGCTACATCATCCAGATTCCTCTTTTGCACCCCGACCATCAAACTGAGGTAGAAGAGTTGTTGATGGTGTTTGACCAACGTTGGGCGACTGCTGACGAGAAATGGGTATTGAACTTTACGGCGGGGAGCTATCTTGAACGATATGACCCGATTATCCGACGTTTACAATCGGCCATCGCCTCCCCAGAGGTGCGACGCACCATGCGGGCAGAAGATGAGATATTGGAAGAGTTAACCATGCTAGAACAGGAGATTGCCGAGCGGGACAAAGCCTTGTCCGAGCAACAACAAGCCTTGACCGAAAAGGACAAAACCTTGTCCGAGCAACAACAAGCCTTGACCGAAAAGGACAAAACCTTGTCCGAGCAACAACAAGCCTTATCCGAAAAGGACAAAGTCTTATCCGAACAACAACAACTTATTGAGGAACTACAACGACGTTTACAGTCGGAGTAGTAAAAATCGGGTAACAAGGAACTCTTACGGCTCCCCGCCAAACCGAGCGGCGATCCAACACGAGCAGAGCCTCCACCTCCTACGAGGTGTGTAGTTCCCCTATAGTGCCCGAATGGGTATCGTAGGTGTTAGTAAGCCCAACATATCCGTCAATTTAAGGTTGCTAACGACAGACCTACATGGTTCGCCTACGGCGGAAACCTTGCAGGACGTGGGCTTGACCTTGTAGGTTTTGGAAACCTGCAAGGTCTGATTGGCCTAAGTTGACACTTATGGTAAGCCCAATGTCATTAAGTTAAGCAATCCATGACATGCAAAAGCAAGAAGCTTTTGCACTCCTTTATTACCGAACAACTCTATTACCATAAACAACAGGAGAATTTTTATGACTTATCGACCATTAGACAACCGTTACGACAATATGCGTTATAACCGATGTGGTTGCAGTGGACTCAAACTACCTGCCATAACCTTGGGTTTATGGTACAATTTTGGTGGCGTTGACCCGTTTGAAAATGGCCGCGCCATGATCCATCGAGCCTTTGATTTGGGTATCACCCATTTTGATTTAGCCAATAACTATGGCCCACCGCCCGGCTCAGCCGAAGAGAGCTTTGGCCGAATTTTGGCTCAAGATTTAGCCGCTCATCGAGATGAACTGGTTATCTCTAGCAAGGCCGGATATTACATGTGGCCCGGCCCGTATGGGGAGTGGGGATCGCGCAAATATCTGATTGCCAGCCTCGACCAGAGCCTAAAGCGCATGGGGCTGGATTACGTCGATATTTTCTATAGCCACCGCCCCGACCCAGACACGCCCCTAGAGGAAACAATGGACGCACTGGACTATATTGTCCGTAGTGGGCGCGCCTTGTATGTCGGTATCTCTACCTACAACCCAGAGCAGACCCGCCAAGCGGCCAGAATTTTGCGTGACCTTGGTACGCCATGTCTCATCCATCAGCCGCGTTACAACATGTTTGACCGTTGGATTGAGGATGGCCTGCTCGACGTGTTGGATGAGGAGGGCATGGGCTGTATCGGCTTTTCGCCATTGTGTCAAGGAATTTTGACCGACAAATATCTGCAAGATGTACCTGACGATTCACGGGCCGGAAAGTGGAAAGGAGAACTCCATTGGGGTGACAGTGTTAATCAAGCACGGATTGCCAAAGTCCATAAACTGAATGAGATTGCCCAAGCCCGTGGACAGAGCATGGCTCAGATGGCGATTGCTTGGGTTTTGCGTCACGAGAGCATGACCTCGGCACTCATCGGAGCCAGCCGAGTTAGTCATGTGGAGGATGCGGTAGCCGCGTTGGATAATCTGGATTTGAGTCAAGATGAGTTGACCGCGATTGAGGAAATCTTGGCGAAGTGAGTCTGCGAACGGCGAATTTGCGAACATCATATTGACCAGTACAGAAAAAAACAAAAAAGCGGCTGATCATACAATCAGCCGCTTTTTTGTTTTTTGGTAAGAGGGCGAGGTGTTGTCAGACCGATAATGGTTATTTCAACTTACAAAAGTTTGTCGTTTCATTCATGACCTGACATATTGATAAAACCAAAAGCATTTTTCGACAGGATTAACAGAATTGACAGGATTACAAGTAAAAAAATCCTGTTAATCTTGTTAATCCTGTCAGATATTGTTTTAATCATGTTGAAATGATAAACTTCTGAACTCATTTATTTTCGTATATTCGTGTTTGGTTGAAACTGCGGGTCACGTTCAACGAGCATGGCTAATCCATCGGCCAAGGCGATTTGTGGGGTAAAGTTCAGCAGGTTTTCGGCTTGTTGAGTATCGGCCACGAGGTTAATAACTCCGGGTTGAATGGTGGGGTTTTTGATGATTTGAGCACGCTGGTGGGTGGTTACTTCAATTGCTCCGATTAGTTGTTTCATATTGGTACCGCTTCCAGTACCGATATTGATAATTTCGCGATTGATACCTTTGGCTGTGGCGGCTAAGGCTAAGGCTCGTACCACATCATCAACATAAATAAAGTCGCGGCTCTGTTGACCGTTGCCATGAATCAAGATGGAACCATGCCCTAAAATCTGTTGTACAAAGGCCGGAATAACTGGAGCATGGATGGGGGGGATTGACTGACCCGGCCCGTAGGCGTTGAATATTCGTAGAGAGACAGTCTCAATGTCCCATAATTTACCAATCGTATGAACGTAGTTTTCGGCGGCTAATTTGCTAACCGCATAGGGTGAGGCTGGGTTGGGCAAAAGTCCCTCATGCACTTTTTCGACCGACTGTACCCCATAAATAGCGCCCGACGAGGCTAAAACAACCCGTTTTACGCCGGCATCTCGCATGGCCTCCATAACCGCCACCGTACCGCTGACATTGGTCTGGTTGTATTCGCGGGGGTACAAGACCGATTCGGGTACTGATACTCGGGCGGCAAGGTGATAAACACAATCAATTTTATTGAGTAGCCGCCATATTTTAGGTTTGTCTTCGACATGACCTCGCGTAAAATGGATGTCCGTATGCAGTCGTTCTGCATATCCAGCACTTAGGTCATCTAATACTCGTACTGTATGCCCTTGAGCTACCAGATGATTGGCTAAAGATACACCGATAAAACCGGCTCCTCCAGTAATTAAAAAACGCATCAGTTACTCCGACCCTTCAACTTCAGTAATCGCCTCTAATGCTGTTTTACCACCATAAATCACACTCAACAAGCCGGATAAATATCGGTCTGTCGTCTGTACGGCTGGATAAATCACATTTTTAATCAGGTTGTTGCTCAATATTTCGCCTTCAAAATCGAGACTACTTTTATATCGAATCTCACCATCAGAGTAGTCAAGTTCAAAGTTGCCAACTCGCATGCCAAAATTTGCTCGGGTAATATATTCGGCCACTTGGGGGAGATTATCAGTTGGGGCATTGATCGGCACTAACACATAAAACATAAACTGCTCTAAATCGACCCGAATTTGAGCATAACAACGCACAGTTCCATTCTGACCGCTGTAGTTGGTACTATAAACATGTTTGCCCTTCAACTGCTGGGGATACCAACTATCCTCATTTAAGAAATCACCTAGTCTAGCAAAGGCTCGTAACCCATTAAGGTTTTCTGTATCTGGGTCTATCCCCATATCTCGACCATAGCCATTTGATATGTTTTCATCCATCATCTTTTTATTCCTTCATGATTTTATACTTTTACATAAAAGGGCAAGAGTTTATCGTTTCATTTATGACCTGACATGTTGATAAAACCAAAAGCATTTTTCGACAGGATTAACAAGATTAACAGGATTTTTTTGCCTTTAATCCTGTCCATCCTGTTAATCCTGTCAGATATTGTTTTAGTCATGTTGAAATGATAACTTCTGAAAGGGAATTATATTGTAGAAGCACCAAATAATCAACCCTGCGAGGGTGTTGATATATATAAATGGTAAATGGTAAATGGTGAATTACCTGACGCTAACAGAATTTTTGGGCAGACAACACCGCAACGGATCGTCGGATATTCTGGTGCGTGGTGCGTGCGATTGGCTTGTGCCTTCATAACATCATTTACCATTTATAATTCACCATTTACCATTAATAAAAGGTGCATCATCTTTTAAAGAGAATGCACCTTTTTGCGAATTGCAATTATTTTTTTTGATATTAACCCTTTTTAGGGCAAAATAATTTATCAACAGCTATCAGTATGGAGATTTATTTTCACACTCCCCAAGGTTTCATGCGCCCTTGCCAGTATCCCAATCTAGGCCGCAATTTGAAGTGATTGCCCCATATAGTGCTGTTGCTGTTTAACATGTGGCGGGTTGTCCATGACCGCTAAACATTCGCGTGATATTTCTGTGTGTGGGTGTTCTCTGGATAGAGTCATTTCTCGGATGGTGAGTGCTTGTTTCATGAGTGGTTTGGCTTGGTCAAATCGCTTTTGGTGATAAAACAAAACCGCCAAATTATGGAGCGTTGTGGCCGTGGCAGGGTGGTGGTCACCCAAAACCGCTTTCCGAATGGCGAGTGCTTGCTCGTAGTAAATTAAGGCCGTTTGATAGTCTCTTTGGTCATCCAGCAGTGCGCCTAAGTTGTTGAGCATGCTGGCTGTGTCAGGATGATAACGTCCCAATACCGACTTGAAGACCATTAATGCTTCCTCATAAGCGAACCATGCTCGTACTTTATCTCCCTGAATATCGAACACCGCTCCCATGTTGCTGAGGATACGGGCGGTTTCAGGATGGTATTGCCCCAACACACCCTCATTAATCGTCAGAGCCTGCTCAAAATAGCTCCTTGCCTCATCAAACTTATTCTGTTGATAGAATAGCTCCCCCAAATTGTTCAAGCTCTGAGCCGTATCTGGATGATTTTCACCTAATCGAGTGCGCCGAATGTGCAACGCTTTTTCATAATAGAGTTTGGCCTTGTCATAAACACCCTGAGAGGCCAGTAATGCACCAAAATCATTAAAACTTTCGGCCACCTCCAGATGTTCCTCCCCCAACTCGGCCAACCGAATCGCTAAAGAGCGTTCCAGATAAAACCGACCGCTGATATAGTCAGCTTGGAAACCGGCCAAAATCCCCAAATTATGCAAACTTTGGGCTGTGTCAAGATGATTTTCACCCATCAACTGTTCATTGATGGCTAGGGCACGTTCATAGTAATATTTTTCCCATACGCTAGTCTGGTCTATCATTTGACTACCAAATGGGCCGGGTAAAATCATGGTTTCAGCCTCTGTTTTGGCTTCGTTAGTCGCTCGGATGTGCGGCTCCCAAGTCAACAGAGCGGTAGGGGAGCCAGACTCTTTGAGCAGTTGGCTGGTTTCAAGCAAGGTCTGACGCACCGTCGCTTGTGTATCGGTCTCGATGGCTAAGGTTTGTAGTAGCTCTCGGAGATAGGGATGCAGATATAACGCACCATCAGTGGCTAACCCAAGCAGACCCATCATCACTAAGCGGGCTAAGGCATCCTTAGCGCGTAATAGCAGGTCGGCGGTTTCGGTTTTTGCCTTATTTGAGCCTAAAAAACCGCGTAACTTACCCCAAATATCTTGTCTGCTTTGACGAGATGTGCCACGATGTAATGTCGCGAGTAGTAGGTCGCGAGGAATGGCAGTGTTAGGAGCAAAAAAAGCGGCTCGAACCAAAATTAGTTGAGCTAATAGGTCGGTCGGGTCACTGCTACCCAATTGTTCGTAGCTCAACACCAACGCTCGGGCGATATATGTGTCGTGCTCGGTCAGACAAAAATCAGCCAACTGATCAAATATAGGATGTTCGGTTGTGTCGAACTCATTTAAGGCTTCGATATATTTAACAACTCCGGCATCTTCACGGTAGCTAACCAAAAAGTTTCCGGCAAGATGTAAGGCCAATGGAACATGCCCCAAGGCCGCGGCAAGTTCCGCCACATCATCATCGCTCGCTAAAGGGTCTGGCCGATATTGGCGTAATAAGGAGACACTATCGTTTCGACTAAGAACATCGAGCCGCAACTGTGTAACGTTTAAGGCTTCCGGCCAATCGCTCTGGCGACTGGTGACAAGAACTCGGCAGTCCCCCTTTTTTGGTAACCAACGAGCCAGTAGGGCTGGGTCTTCACAGTTATCAAAAATCAACAAACGGGGCAGTGGCCCTTGCCAAGCAGATAGAACCAGTTCCATCTGTTCCTCGAGGAGCAGGTTTCTAAAATCGGAGCGAATGAGTGACGCAAACGCACCACCACTAGCGATAATATCAACTGAAATTGAGCCGGGATCAGCAAAGTTAAGCCAAAAGACACCACCCGTAAAATATTGACCGTAACGATGTACAAACTCAACGGCCAACTGAGTTTTACCAATACCGCCAAACTCGCTACTGACTTGAGGTCGCCCCAGTAATAAGGAGGTATCGACTTGGTTGATAACAATTGTCTCGTTCGATTTTAACCCTGTTGCAAGTTGACGCAGTTCTTTGTCACGGCCTAAAAAAAGCGGGTTTGGCTCTAGGGGCATACGCGATCCACGCGGTAAGGGGCTGATGTTGGGTATGGTGGTTTCGGGCATCTCAGCTAAACATGAGCGAGCCATGTCAAGCAGGGTCAAATCAACAGGTGGACTATGCGGGACGGTGTCATAAATGGTCGTTACATTAAAGGAACCATCCTCAAATTCAAGCTCACCATCTGAGGTCGTGCGGATAAAACTCTCGGCGGGTGGGAGTTTCACTCGGCTATCTTTATGCACTTGCCGAGCTTGGCTGGTAATCTTATATAAACTCAAGGTCGGTTGTACTGAGCCATGTGTTTCAGCAACCAGCTTAGAGGGTGGTGGTAATTCAAACTCTACAATTGTATTTGGAACTACTTTAGGTTTTTTAGGTAATTCTGGAGGTGTGTCTGCAACGAGGGGCTGGTCTTTAGCACGATGTTGCGTAAATAGCTCTAAACTGAGGCGAAGCGCATCGCCATGTGCCTCAGGCTCTAGAAGTTTACTTTCCTCCTCCTCTTCTTCTTCATGGTCTTCATAGTCTTCATGGTCTTCATGGTCTTCGACAATGGGAGTTTCGATGGTCTGAAGGTTTTGGCGTAGCTCAAGTAGGTTTAAGGTCGAAGTGTTGGAATGTTCTGAATCAGGGTCATTATCGGTTTCTGGTTCAACAGGTTCAGCCTCGTTTTCGACCTCGACAGATGGCTTTGTGATTGGCGGTTCTTCTGGTACGGCAGGTGGTTGTAGCTCAGAGGTATCGGGCGGGGTAGGGATAAAAATATCATCAAACGTGGTGTTATGTTTTGAGTGATGAGGTGAGACTGCATCTAATGGTGTGGTACCAGATGTGGCCGTTAAAAACGCATGGCTAAATTGAGCTACCCGTGCTTTATTTGCCGTCGCCCGTTCTAGTTTTTTGGCAAGGCGACGCAACTGTTTGTCTTGATTTACGCCAGCCAAATGGAGTTTCTCATACAAACTCTCGCGATGCACAAATGATTTGGGTTTGTTTTCTAACTTACCCACAGCATCTATGATGTCACTATGTTGTCCGTATTTATTTGTTAGCTCTTGCTTGACAACTTGGTAGGGTTGTCCTGTGATTCCCGCTTCAATTGCGGTGATGATTGTCGTAGCGATATAGTCCATTATGCGAATCCTCTGTTAAAGTTTCAAGTAATCTGGTCGAAGAGAGGTCATATATCCGACCTGTCCAGTCGTAAAAGTTCAGTAAAGTAGCCCTAGAAACCCGATTTCTTAAAGAAATCGGGTTTCTGACACTTTTTCTGGCGAGTTCACTGAATATTTACGTCCAGTCTAAAATTAGGGGTATAGTCATGTAGCCATGTAAATAAAAAAGCCGCACCATACGAACAGAGTCGTCCACGGTTGCGGCTTCGTGTTTCCAAAATTTTTAGACTGTGACAGGTAATTATGCATTAACCTATACATTCTAGCACATGAAGTATACTTGATAATCTAGCGAGATGTATAAGGTTGATTATGCATCAACCCTATGACCTTGGCTCGTTAATATTTATCTAACTACAATTTAATTGTAAATGTGCGACGACTCTGTTAACAGTTTACAACAAAAAGCCCCTTTACTTCAATAGGATTTTAATCTTACCCTGATTATTAGAGGAGATAATGTGGACTTATCACCTCCGAGGGTAAATATTCAGTGAACTCGCCAGAAGGAACGTCAGAAACCCGATTTCTTTGAGAAATCGGGTTTCTAGGGCGGTTTTACTGAACTTTTACCTCCGAGGTATGCAGTTTTCCTCGGAGGTGTTCCGCAGAATTTATGCTCACCTATTTATACTCAAAATATAACCTAACTTAGCAATAAGATAATCAAAAAAATATAAAGATGATAGAAATTATAAAGCTGATTGTTGTATCGCTTACAATGTGCTATAATCCAAGAACCTTACACTATAATAGGCCAAAAGTACTATGACCGCTTTTTCTCATGTTGACCAAATGGGTTTCCGCAATATCTCTGATAAGAAAGCCTATAAAGATGCCGTTAAAGCAACACTATACACCCTAAAAGATGCCGTATCAACTCAGGACTTAACTCTTTATTCTAATCGTCCAACTGAGGAAGTTGAGGCATTGCAAAAAGAGGTGGCGAATGTTGTTCCGGCTGGTAATATTGTGGCCTTGGTCACCAGTAGTTTAGCCGGTTTACGTGGACGTAAGTTGCCGGATAATCAGGCTCAATCTGATGTGAGCGCCTTGTTGCGTGGTATAGAAGTATTACCACGTACAGTTTTTGGTACATTTTTTGTGCCAACGGCGGCGATTCTCTCTGCCTATCAAACCCTATTAACACTGACTGGTAAAGACCAAGAGAGCGCTTTTCCTAATGGTTTATGGCAGTTCTATTTAGAGTTTGCCATGCGAGAAGATAGTGCTAACCATGCGAATGAAACGATTGGTTTTCAGACGGCGTTAACTCGGTATAGCCTTAATTTAGACTCCGTTAATCAACTCGCTGCTTGGGTTTGCGCGGCGAGTCAAATATATTTTCAATACGATGATATTATCTTGAATGATTGGCGAGAACAGGTTTATTTAAACCTGTTTGAAGAGGTAGTTAACGAGGTTGGTTTAGGTGAGAAACTCCAGTTTCAGCGATTGCAGAAATCATGGGCTACCCAAAAGCCCTATCAACGGGGACATGATACCTCTCAAGACGAAAATTATGCTCTGTATCGACGACGGCGCTTTGATAATTTTATTGAGAGTCGCCTAAAGTTCCTTCCTCCTGAGCATCAACAAACAATTAGTGACCGATATAAAACTCGGATGGATGAGGAACTGCACGCCTATCAAGAGCAGATGACGATTTTGTCGACCTTGAATCCAGAACGATACCGAGAAGTTCGTCAGCCACTTTCTTTATGGCAAACCAAAGTCGGAGTCATCTTAAATGGTAGCTACTACCTCATCCCAGCCTGTTACACAGACCAAGCCGGACGGCCAATTTTATTTCAAGATACTACCCCCAACGCCCCCTTTTATGCTTTGCGAGTTGACAGTCATGGAAGAATGTACAGTCAGCAAGGGCATGTATTAGGTGTTGCTCGTAGCGGACAGGTTTATGATGGGAAACAACAACTACATGGGTATCTCCGCCCGGCTCATTATCAAACCATACGACAGCAAATTGCGGCTATCTATCAGCAGGCCAAAAATCGACCAAGCACCGAGATGTTGACATTGCCTGAATTTGACCAACAGTTATTACAGGTGGGGCGTACTGAGCAGGATCGAGCGAGAAGTCAACTCGACAAAAAAGACCAACTAGCGGCGCTAAAAACAGCCCCTATTCTGATTAATTGGGATGAACAGTCTGCTGATAAACCTCTAGCGTACATCCGTAAAGGTAAACGGGGTGTTAATGACAATCCCCTAACTATTTTCCGCACCGACCAATCTATGATATTCGATCAATCGCATATCTTTTTTGATGGGATAGATGGGTTAGCCATTTCTGAAATTTTAACGGGTGAAGCTGTTTCTTGGGCGGTTTACTTTACCAATTTATCCACCCCTGAACCGTCAGCCATGCCGATTCAGCCATTACAGTTAACTCATGAGCCGGTTTTAGAGAATTTTACCCAAGTAAGCACCATTGAAATATCGGGGGAGAGTTTAACCATCAATCTAACTAACTTAAACAGGTTACGCAAGCAACTCCCCAAACACCATTTTAAGAAAAAAAAACCAACGGTTAATGATTTTTTGATCCTTTATCGTTGTAAATTTGGATTTGAATATCAATTTTCTGAAGAGATAGAGGCATATTTAACTGAACTAGAATCTACGGGAAGTCGTCAGGCTCTGGAGGCGGTTAATCTGGTTAGAAATATAACCGCCAAATTGCAAAGTAATAACCCATCGATATTAATTCCATTAAGCGCGGCAGGTGTTAAACCGCGCGACCGCTTGTATCCGACCACTTTCCGTAATCCTTTTGGTGAGATTTGGGGTGGACATTATAAAACCGTCACCATGCTTGACCGTTATCTGGCGATGCCTAATCCGATTAACTGGTCTAAATTTGCCGATAGTCGTGGGGCATTTTTAACCCAACTGAGTTACTTTATTGATTTGTTAGACGCATACAAACGAGTCGCTCTACAAGGTGGAAGTACTAGTACCGCAACCATGAAACTATTGGCTCATCTTCCGAACGCATTTCGGGAAATTCTCAATGAAATCCCTGAACGAATCGACGTTCTTAATGAGGTATTAAAGGGAGAAGAGGTGATCTCTAATGTGGGGCGAGTGGCAAATGGGTCATCAATTACTCGATTTATTAGCGCGAAGGACGATAACGAAAATAAAACCTTAGTATGGGGTGTGGTTAGTGACAATAACGATAATTTATGTTTATCGTTACGAGATTTTCGACCCTACATTGCCGCATTTGCAAAAATAGATCGACTTGATATTGCTCAATTGGTTGTTGACCATCTTGTAGAAAGCTTTGCTGTTGGGTTCAACACGTTTATAAATAGTTTACTTGATATTATGGATGTCAAAAAAGGCGCTCGCTAATGGCTTACGATCCTTTTATTGGAACAACTCTTGGCTCCTATGAGGTGCTTGAGGCGGTTGGTGAAGGAGGCATGGCCCGTATTTATCGTGGCGTTCATGCCGAGCTAGAGCGCAATGTCGCCATTAAAGTGGTTAATTGGGGGTTACAAGAAGACCCAGAATTTACCGAACGGTTTCGGCGTGAAGCTCAGGCTATTGCCACATTGAGACACCCCAATATTGTGCAGATTTTTGATTTTGGGAAGCACGATAATGGGTACTTCATGGTGATGGAGTTTATCGGCGGTGGAGATTTAGCGCAACTGCTCAAGAAATATCGAGACCGGCAGGAGCTTTTACCAAAAGAGGATATTCTTCGGTATAGCAAAGGCATTGCCTCGGCTCTTGATTATGCCCATGCCCAAGAAGTTATCCATCGTGATATAAAACCGTCCAACATCATGCTTACTTCGCAGGGACAACCGATCCTGACCGATTTTGGTTTGGTCATGTTACCTACCCAGCGAAGTCAGGCTACTTTGGGCAACACCTTTGGCACACCCCACTATGTCGCCCCCGAACAAGCTATCTCCTCTGCGGCGGCCTTACCTGCTAGTGATCTCTATTCGTTAGGGATTATTTTATTTGAGATGATTACGGGTGAACTACCGTTTGATGATGAATCGCCATTAAGTGTGGCGCTTAAACATGTCAGCGACCCTCCTCCAACCCCAACTTCGATTAACCCTGATATTCCTCGAGATGTGGAGAAGGTTATTCTGAAAGCTCTGGCAAAAAATCAAGAAGACCGTTTCCCCACTGCCACAGAGTTAATCAGTTCATTAGAATCTGCATGGGCGGGCACACTTGGTCAGCTAGAGTCAGCGGAGTTTCCGGTTCGAGCCGCGCCCGCCACCATCCCCATTCCGGTGATTGTTCCGCCTCCCCCACCCGCGTCTCAAATTAGTGACCATGCTTTGCCGGTTATGCCGCCTCCCCCAACCGACACCCAACCGACTGAGAAGGTGTCAAATAGGCCGAAAATTGAAAAAATCAAACAAGTTACCCCTATATGGGTGATTATGGTAGCCAGTACCATTGGTGCGTTGCTGATGTTCATCGGTATCTATGTAAATAGCTACATCAACACGCCAGCCTCGGCAACAGCGGTTGTTATTGTTTCAACACCAACTAATAGTAGTGACAGTTTTGTCCCCCCCACCGCAACCGAAACTCCAACCCCGATTCCAACTGTCACCCCGACGGCATTACCACCGACCGAGACTCCAACTGATATACCAACCGAAACCCCCACTAACACCCCAACTAGCACCGATACATCGACACCACTCCCCACTGATACACCATTACCGACCGTAACGCCAACACAAACACCAACGCCGACTCCAACACTCACTCCAACGCCAACTCCAACACTCACTCCATCCCCCACTAACACACCTGTACCGACCCCTGTGCCGGTCATCATCACCGATCCTCTTGATGAGGGGCCAGTTACTCGAGAAAAGTTAGTTGGTAAAATTCTGTTCAAAACAGGCCGCGATGGTGCGACCTCTATCTATCGTATGGATGCTGATGGATCTAACCAAGTGCCATTACCACGTGAAGCATGGTATATATACAGCGAACTCCAAGCTCAGTTACCATTTTCTGCGGTGAGCAAAGAGCAGGTTGTGCCCCAAGGCGATGGTCAGCTTGATTTGTGGTTGATTGATTTGAACGACGGGTCTCGACGGCGCATCACCAGTACGGGTAAAGATGAGTATGACGCGGCTTGGTCTCCCCTTGATCTACGGGTCGCTTATGTCTCAGAAGAAACCGGTCGAACTGATATTTATCTGGTTAATTTGGGGGGGAGTGCTAACGAGCGGTTAACAACTAACGAAAATTTTGATAAACATCCGACATGGTCGCCGGATGCGAAAAAGATTGCCTTTTGGTCAGATAGAGGGTTATTGGGGAAACGCCAGATTTGGGTCATTGACCTCAACAGCCGTGAGGTTCGGAGTTTGTCTGATAACCCGTTTGAGGATTATGATCCGGTGTGGGTGCGGTAAATGGGCCGACAAATTGTGAATTGTGAATTGTGAATTGTGAATTACCTGACGCTAACAGGATTTCTGACGCTAACGGAATCTTTGGGCGAGCAAGATTACAACAGATTTGGGGATTTAACGGATAAAAACCTCCCCGATAACGGATTGATTACATTCAAATTCGGTTAATTTGTGTCATCGAGAACCAATCCGTTTCTTCCAATTATCGCAATAGCGCAAAAGTTGTCTGAACGTGGAACACAGAATGTCATGCCCGAATGTTGTTATCGGGCATCCACTGAATTGTAGCTATAGATTCCCGCTAAAACCATGCGGGAATGACATGACTATACTGAGATTAGTTTGGAACCGGAACTTTTTCATGGTAATTCGCCTTCGACAGGCTCAGGCTACGTTGGCTGAGCTTGTCGAAGCCATGTCGAGCTAAAAGTTTCGGTCTCTTTCTACTTTCAGTATAGATTTCGATTTCAAGATGAGTTTTGCTCTACTGCAAAAATTGTTTGTTTGATGCGATTCCAGCGAAATGATTGTATTTTATCAAGCTGGTTGAAAAAGTATTCTTCCAGATACGGTTCAATCTCCATTTGCCAAATATCAGGGAGTTGAATCGACAAGTCTTCGTGTAGGAAATAGGCTATCCCAACTTCATAATGCGGGTCGTTAATCGTTTGGTTGAGCCGTTCTAAGACCGTTATCAATTTATCAACGGGAAAACCGGTCTCTCGTTGGTGATGAAAACGCTGTAAAACCGTCATGTCGGGTTGGACAGAGATAAAAGCAAAACGGCGACGTAGGGCATGGTCAACCAAGGCAATCGAACGGTCGGCGGTGTTCATGGTGCCGATGATGCGTACATTGGCCGGAATGGTGAAGGCGCGACCACCCGCCAACTGAATCGACTGGTCGCGATATTCAAGCAGATACATCAACTCGCCAAAGATACGGGCTAGGTTGGCGCGGTTAATCTCGTCGATAATCAGCACACATGGATCATGGCGTTGGGCGGCGCGTTGACAGAAGGTCATAAAACGACCCGCCTGCATGGCGTAGGTGAGTTGTCCTTGTTCGGTTAACTGGGGGCGTAACCCCTCCATAAAATCCTCGTAGCTGTAGGCCGGATGGAACTGGATGAGTTGATAAAACCCATCACCACTCCCGATCATGTGCCGAGCTAACTTGTCGGCCAGAAAGGTTTTGCCCGTTCCGGGCGGGCCATAGAGGATGATTTGGCCTTTTCGCTCCATTGCGCGTAGCCATATTTCTATTATTGTTTGGTCAAGATAACAATCCTCAAGCAGTTGAGACAGGGGGTAGAGAGGTTTGGGTGGTGGGTCTGTTTGATTAATACGTGATGGTATTTGGATATAGCCCTGATTAAATTGATATAAAAACCAATCTAATTCAATATAATCGTCTGCCTTTAGTACAGCGTTTAGTTTCTGGACAGCGGTTTGGAAATCTTCAAGAGTCTCAACCGAATATCCCAATTCAGTGAGTGCTTCACGTGAAGGTTTATTGTATATAGCAAAATTATTAGGATGAAATACCATAACTAAACCTGTGGCACTGTTATTTCCAAAACCGTAAATTTCTAGTATTTTTTTAGATTTTGCAAGAGGAGATAAACCTGTATCATTTAATACCTGTAGCGCTTGACGAATGTATTGTTCTTTTAGGACTGTATCTTGTTTTTGTGGAGCATAAATTTTAGATCCGCCGCCCCAAATATAATTACCTTGTAATTTTAATTCATTATTCAACAATGCTTTTTCTAGTTCAATTGCTCTTTCCCTCGTTAGATTTTTTTCTGGATAAATGTTTTGCCTTTTTTGAGCGTAGAGGGTTTTCCGTTCCATCGCCCATACTTCGTGATTAAATATTTTCAAATCAATTTTAGTAGGTGAGGCGAATAATTCGCGAAGTTGTTTTGCACGTTCTTTTCTTAGTTGAATTATAAAATGATGGATCGGATTTTGTTTTAGATCAGAGAATTTCTCAACCAATTGGTTAACAATATCTTTAGACATTTGATTATCTCCATCGGTATTTGTGTCTCTAGTTTTATATTCTGTCGATTTTTCACCAATTACATCTTGAAATGGCGTGAGATACCGTTCATAGATTAATGTCGTATCTGGAATACCCTCTACTAATAAACGATCTCGTTTGGTCGAATCGAATATCATTTCGGCGACTTCTGGTTTATGATGGCGTTGATAGGGAGTTTGTGTCCAGTCAGTGAATTTTTGGGTGATAGAAATCAGTGTTTGGTGATAGGCATTTTGTAACTCATCTGACATGGGCAGGATTTGTTCAAAGGGAAGGTTATACCGATAAATGGCTGGCTCATTCGCACCGGTGACGAATGGTTCTGCTCGATAGTGGCTATCAAGCAGAACCAAACTGTTCAATAAGGCAATATTCACCTGACAAATATTAAACCGAAGCACCGTCCAGCGGCAAAAGTCGAATCGTAAGACTCGTGATGAAAGTGTAACTGCTAAACGGTTATCATACGAACCCGTAATTTTCAGTATAGTGGCCGTTTGTCGGAGCAGTTCAAAGGCTGTCTGTGCCTCTTTATGATTTTGAAATATGCGGTTGAATGGAGAGCCTAAGTATATATTAGATGTCATGGTATCTGAAAAAAGAATATTTTTTACTTGAAAAAGCTTAACTTTTCGTGCCCCGTGTTCTACTGATAAAAGTGAATGAGGCTCTCTTGATACAACGGTTCATCTGGATTCAACTCTGCCGCGCTCTGAATATCCTCAATAATCGCTGGATTGGTCGGCTCAACCAGATAGGTCCCCCAGGCTCGCAGAAAATAGGCTGGAGCGAGGTCGGGTTTAGCCTCGATAGCTGGTGTGGTAATCGTAACCAGCCATTCCGACAGGTACTCCTCCCATCCGACGGCGGGGCTGTCAACGATGAGCGGCCCTTCAAGGTTGAAAATTTCCTCTGGGGTGTAGGGGTGCAGTTGCTCTAGTGCCTCGTCATACTTTCCGGCGAAGATGTAGGTTAGAACTGGAAAACCGGTATACTCCTCATAATGACTGTAATCATCTACATAAAACTGAATGAGGGTATTATTCCAGATAATCGTGTCGTTTTTCCCATCAAGTGTCAACGCCTCCTGAATGGTGACTTGAGCATCTTGCCACAAATCGGCCTCGGCGTAGGTCACGGCTTGATTGTTCAACTCGCGTACTGTTGGATCAGCCGTTTCATCGAGCAGTTCAAATCCAGCCGATTCGTAGGTGTCGTTTTGCCAGCGTAATACATCATACTGGGCATAGACCACCCCACAAGCATAACAGAAAACGTAATAATCGCTAAAATTGAGTAGAATTTCGGGCAAGCCATTCTCATTCAAATCGGTGATGAACCCCGCGCTCGGATTGCCACTACACATGGTATGCTCGGTATGAAGGGTTTGACCGTCGAAGCGTAACACATCAAAACAGCCACTGTGCGCGCCAGTAAAGCTGTCGATGGCTAACCAAATATCGTCACTGGGCACGACTAATTGGGTCATGGTCTCCTCGCCCAACATGGTCGGTAGATTCTCTAACTCCGTCCGGGCCAACATTTGCCATGTCTCCCCATCATGGCTGTAGATGCTCACCTGATGCGCTTGCTCCAGTTCAAAGTTGATAAAGCCAAACGTGTTCGCCGCCCATAGCGGTGGTTGTCCCTCAGCCGTCGTTAGAGGGGTGACGATGACTCCCTCAATGCCCATCACATATCCATCCTCCGACTCTGGGGTCGGCAAAACAGGAATCTCGGCCATCATCAAGGCTGAAATCTCGGCCTGTGCCTGCTCATCAGAAATCTGTATGGCGGTTGGCTCTGGTTCTGGGGTATTCGTGGGTGGTGGCTCTGGCGTATCGGTGGGTGGTACAGGGGTAGCGGTTGGTTCGGGGGTGTTGGTCGGCATGGGTTCGTTGGTTGGGGTGGGGAGTGGTTCCGACTCGGATTGAGTCGGCGGGCTAGTCGGTTCCGGTTGAGCGGAGGAGCTACATCCGGCGATGTGAACAATCAACATGAAACTGAGCATGATAATAGAAATTTGTTTGATGGTCATGGGTATCCTCTTATTTGTTTCTGATGGTAACGTTTTTTGTGGCATAATTTTTGAAATACTGAACATCTGAAAAAGCAAAAAGCAGTGAAGAACGCTGATACTGCCCCTCGATCTGGATATTGTCCCGAAATACTGGCTTGATCACCAGCGGGATTCAGCGGTTTCAGTTCTTTGCATCTTTTTTCGGCGTTTCGATCTTCTGTCCCACAAACTCCGGTATCCTCTTCTTGTTTTATAACCGAGAATGGTTCAATCTATAAGATTGAACCATTCTTAGCTGGTTAGATTTTTTAGTTCCTGCGGGGTTAGCTCACGCCATTCGCCGGGGTGCATGGTTCCTAAACGTAACGGGCCAATGGCACTGCGAATCAGGCGTAAGGTCGGATGTCCGATGGCCGCGGTCATGCGGCGGACTTGCCGTTTTTTGCCCTCGGTCAGGGTGATTTTGAGCCACGCGGTTGGCACGGTTTTGCGGTACCGAATCGGCTCGGAGCGGGGAAAGATATCCGGCTCGGTGGGGAGCAGTTCTACCTGAGCCGGGCGGGTCATGACTCCTTTGATGAGTAGGCCATGCCGAAACTTGGTCAATGCCTCCTCGGTGGGAATCCGTTCTACTTGAGCCAAATATTGCTTGGGTAGTTTGTGGCGCGGGTGGGTGATTCGATGCGCCAAATTGCCATCCGACGTTAGGAGCAAAAGTCCCTCGCTGTCATAATCGAGCCGTCCGGCGGCGTATACATTCGGCACGTCCACATAATCGCCAACGGTAGCGCGTCCTTCCGTATCGGTAAAACTACACATCACTTTGTACGGTTTGCAAAATAACAAAGTGCGAGTTGGTTTTGCAGTCGGTTTGCGATGTTTTTGTTGTCGGTGCTGTTTGGTCTGTTTTGCAGGGCGCTTCATTTAACTCTCGTCAGGTAAAAGACCAGCTTCGCGCAACATAGCCCTGTACCGTTCTTTTTCAGCTCGTTCTCGTTCTTTTTCAGCCCGCTCCCATTCCTTTTTGGCTCGTTCTTGTTCTTTTTCAGCCCGTTCTCGTTCCTTTTTGGCTCGTTCTTCTTGATAATCTCGCATGACAAAGTGTGTGTAAATCTCATCATCAACCCGTTGTTTAAGTTCAGGCCGACGGTACAAGTCGGCAATTCGAAACTGAAAACCGGGCAGAACTGTGGAGCGAATCACCCCATCATCAACGGGCATGGGGATGTATAAACCGATAGGGCTAAGTTGATAAAAGGCCGTATAACGAGCTTTATCATCCAGAATATAATACTCAGGGACACCTATCCTAGCATAGTCCTCTTTTTTGTCTTTTATATCTCGGGTAATCACTGATTTTCTGGTATCGGAGAGGGACTCGATACACATGTCAAAAATGCCTTGGTAGGTGTTGTCAGGGCCATGAATAGGAATAGGGTTGTCATTTCGGATGACTCCCAAGTCAGGCCGACGACCTGCGTTTTTATCGGACAGGTTGAGCCGGAAGCCAATATCTAGCCCAGTTGTTTTAGCAATGGGGTGAGCTTTCAAAAATTCGTGTAGCAAATAAACAAACCAAGTGTACATTAAATACTTCGTATAATCCGCCATCGGTTTTTCCTCCAGAATACCGTTGTTCCATTCATAACAGAAGTCAGGGTCGTGATAGTAGGTGGCCCAATAGTCCGCTTCGGAAACCTGTTTGCCATCTTGCGATTGAGCCTCAGACGACCAAGCAGTCTTGGTGGAGGATTCTTTGATCATGGTTTCTAGCATATTATTTACTCCAAGGCCATGCCACACACCGACACAAACGAAGTATTATGGTCGTCGGCGGGGCAACGGTCGTAACTAGTTAGCGTCCCTTGACTTTTTTGCAACAAATCAAGGGTGAAATAAAATGGTGACAGACCGCATACATTGCGCTCGTGCTGTTCGGTTTTCATCAGCTCAAAAAATGATTGCGCCTGTCCGGTAGCGAGAGTGTTGGTCAAGATGGTATCATCAACCTGCATCTGGGTATAGTCAGTCTTGTCGAGTGGCTCACCATCGAAAGCTGGCCCCATGTGCGCTAAATCACCGGAGGCCACAATCAGGGTACGTCGTTGAGCCATCTCTTCTCGTAGAATTTCACTCATGGTCTGGAATTTCTGCTCGGCTTGAATATTGGCTTGATCCAGCATAAAATGTTGGAAACTACCACACAAAATCGGCACAATTGGGCATGGGTGGCCTTGCCGAATATATTGCAACCAGACCAACACCAACTCAATCGACCATTCGTTGATATGGTGCAACTCTTCGGCGTAAACCTCATCCGAGCCAAGCGCGGTCGCCAGTCGATTGACAATTCGTTGCTCGGTGGGCAGAACTCCCAACGGTGTGGCGTAGTTTTGCGGGGTCAGAGTGATACGACCCAACCCGCCGCTGTGGTCGGTCGCCAAAACAATCACCAATTCTGCCTCTCGCACGGCTTGGGCGGCACTTGTCCATAATCCGGCATAAACTGGCCCGCCTCGCTGATAGTCGATATGCGGACTGAGCAAGGCTCGTACATTGCCGGATAGTGGAGTCACGTCGTCCAACTCGTCCACATATCCCTGCAATATCTGGCGTAGCGCATCTGCATCAGCCGGATAAGAGTGACCAGCTAAGGAGGATTTGCGATACGGTGCGGTGTGGTAGTCAGCCATGATCTTTTGTTTGGCCTGTTTTAGCTTACCGCCCTCGATCATGAGCGCTTCGTCAAGCTGGCTCAGAAGATAGTCAACTGTGCCATTAGGTAGGTTGATACCGTAATTTTGTTTGAGTTCTTGTTTGATTTCGGGAACGGTATGCTGACCGTCACATAACATCACCAATGGCCCTAAGGCTTGGGGTAATAAAATAACCGCATCGTTAATTTGAAGCGGGTCTTGTAAAATAAAAACTGGCATGCCCTCATGCACAGCACGTTGGACATTGCCAACCATAACTTTGGGTTTGTTTAAATAGCTCATTATTTATCCTTTTTAAGGGTGAGGAGTTTGTGAGGTTATTTTATAATAAGGATTGTAAACATAAAAAGAGGATGGAGCAAACAGATTGCCAATTTTGGATCTAGCTACCCTACACAAGTTTCAGCTAATAACGCTAGATAAATTTAAGTTTATGGACGCATTAGAGGACAGATTCAAGAGAGAAACCCATACAAGAGGACAGTTGCGACATGGGCGATTCTAGTAGTTTTTGACAAAGACTTCAAATTTATCATGAAATCCTCTCAAATCGCCTATAAACCACTTAGTGTATTGGATCACTAAAAGT
The DNA here is from genome assembly GCA_030377865.1 of Anaerolineales bacterium HSG25. Lineage (GTDB taxonomy): Bacteria > Chloroflexota > Anaerolineae > 4572-78 > J111 > JAUCGB01. Next base: position 38,618 of record JAUCGA010000031.1, read on the forward strand.
ATCGCCTTATAAAAGTAAATATTCAGTGAACTCGCCAGAAAGGGCGTCAGAAACCCGATTTCTTTGAGAAATCGGGTTTTTAGGGCGGTATTACTGAACTTTTACCAGTATTATTCTGATTATGGCTTCATCTCCGCCCAAGGGATTAAAACCCGATTAGCTCCATCGGTTAGCGGTAGACGGGTAAAGGCCGGATCATTGCTGTCGTACAGGCCAATTTCAAACAGTGCGGGATGTGTGTCGGCGGGGATGGTCAGCGTAATCTCATCGTTGATAATCTCACCTGTTACCCAAGCTCGGCTCGATTTGGGGGGAGCATGGTCAGCATTGACGATGACCTGCTCGGTCTCATCAAGCAGATGGGCAAAGATGGTGTAGGCCGTCTCCATACGAGAATCGGCTCGCCAGTAAAAGGTCAGGCTGACGGTGTCGCCCAAATCAGCCTGACCGGGGCAGGCTGGATTACAGGTCAAACCGAGCAAGGTTGCCTGCCCCGAAAAATCGGCCTGTATTGGCAAATCAAGCTGGTCGGGTGGGGTAAAGTTTCGCTCGGTGGGCAGAATCTCAATTTCGGTCAGGGGGAACCGTTCATCATAGACAAAACCATGCTCATTGACCAAATGTACCTGCAACTGTGCCAAACCGTCTGCTGTATCCGGTGGAATGTCAAGCCAGTACTGGCCCAACACAACTTGATTGGGTCGCCACCGAGAGAGATTAAAACGACGGCTTGGGGTTAGGGCATGACTGACGGTATGCGATTTTTGCGCCGCGTCAATCAACGCAAACCTCAGCGAAATATCATCCAGATTAAAGTCACCCGCCTGCCACAGCAAGGCCAACAATAAACGGTCTCCCGGCTCGGCGGAGGTTTGGGGCATGATGATTTTCCGCAGACTGATGATGGGACTAAAGTCGATGAGCGGATTCTGCATGGGCAACCAGCCAGTTTCTGGCTCTATCAAACGGCTCAGGTTGACGGGAGAGAGCAGGGCGGTGCGACGTTCGGGCCGTCCCTGCTCATCTAAAATATCCCAACCTTGGTACTGACCATCCACCGTCTGCCCTAGTTCTAACTCAGCTTGATATAAACCCGGCGGCGCGCCAAGTTGCCAAGGCAGAGCATGCCGCGTGATGATTGTCTCGCCGACCGGCCAGCGACTCGGCGGGTAGGTGGCCGAGCCAAGCTGACCGCTTAAACTTTGCCGCTCCCAATCGAACCCGTCCGCGTCGGTAAGATGGAGTTTATAGATGAGGGTATCATCCAATGGTTGGAGCGCTTGCCAAAACAGGAGCAGTTCAGCATCATTCAGTTGGGTCAGCCCCAACAGTTTGACCTGCTGATTAACGTTGAGGTCGATGGCATGCTCAATTGGTGATTCGGTCAGCCGTTCTGTATCCTCTAAGCGCCAATGCTCTAGTCGTACGCCCCAAAAATCGCCTGCATCGTGGGGGCGCTCCCCAATCTGGTCGAGCCAAAAGGGGACGACATGATTGGGGTCGATCACTTCATCTTGCCAACTGACCAGCCATACCCCGCCCGCGTCTTGTAAGGCGGGGTACATCTCCTCAGCAATATCGAGCGTGGTCACTTGATTCACATCCAGCCGCGCCATGTCTGGCAGAGGAGTCCAGCCCTGCCAACCAGAGTAGTAGGCCCATACGGGAAACATGTGCCCCGAACTGAGGAGTACCGTTTCGTCATCAGCGGCTCGTTCTTTAACAAACTGAGCCAGCGCCCGAAAATCGTCCTTGGCAAAACGGCGGTCGGTAAACCAGTTGTTGAGGCTGTAGAGGCTACTGCTCACCACAAACAATGCGGCCACAGCAAAGAGCATTGGGCCGAGTTTCCTGATGAACCGATTTCTCTGCGTCTCTGCGCCTTGGCGAGAGAATTGAGTTTTTTTCCAACCACCTAAGCGATTCAATCCATGCGCCAACAAAATGACAAACGGCGGCCAAACAATCAGGGTGTAGCGCGAGTTAAACTTAGGCGACTGGGTGGTCAGCCATAAAATACCAACTAATGGAATGATTAGCCATAGAATTAGAAACGGTGCATGGGTTTCGGATTGGCGATTTTGGATTTTGGATTTTAGATTTGTGTACCAATTCCAAAATCGTCTATCTAAAATCGCTAATCCGATGAGGGCCAGATGACCGAGCATCAGCCAAAAACCAACCGCCTCGACCACGGTTTCGCCGACGGCAAAGGAAATGCCAATTTTGCGGACGATTTCGTTCAGCTTGAGCGCGCCGCTCCAATAGCTGGGGTCGTCGCCCAACCGAGCCAGCATGACAGTCAGCCACGGGGCAAACAGAGTCACGATGCCAAGCCATGCCAAGCCGACATGTACCAGATACTTTTGATCATCCAGACCTTCAAGTAAAGTACGTTTTTCCTGCGAGTTTCTTTGGATCTGCATCAACACAAACATTAAAACATAAAACCCTTGTGCTATCAGCAAAAACACGGCAAAATAATGGGTATACAGAGCCAAAAGGCTGACCAGCATGTAAGCCACTCCTAGACTGGTCAGGTCTAACCTCTCTGCCTTACCAGATATCAACCGCAACGCACTCTCCATATCTGACAGATTTTCTAACACAAAGCTAGTACCTGTCAGGTCTAACTCTTTTTCGCTAGAAATCAACAACCGTAACAATAGATAACTGGAAAGGCATGCCTCAAAGACGAGCAGGCTATACATGCGGGCCTCTTGGCTGTAATAGAGCAGAATCGGCGAGATGGCGCACAACAACGCGGCCAACAAACTGGTTGATGAGCCTAACTTTTCTTGCGGGCGGATGATTTGGCGCGTCAAGCTGGCAATCAGGGGGATGATCAACGTGCCGAACAGGACTGACGGAAAACGCAAGGCATACTCGCTGGTGCCGAACAGACGGCTGGTAAACCAGAGTAACAGGTAGTAGGCCGGGGGTTGAATATCATCAGCTGTCCAACGGATAAGACCCGCGAGTGATTCATGTTGAACCATGAGCCAACTGATACCTTCGTCGTACCACAGACTTTGTTGGTCGAGATATAGCACCCGCAGGCCAAAGCCGAGCAGGGTGATGAATAGTAAGGAGACACGGTAATTGATTGGCATGGGAAATTAGGGCGCTGACGGGTAGATTTGATCACGAGAATGGTTCAATCTTGAAGATTGAACCATTCTGGCGCGCTTATTTATCAAAAATTTGTCGAGAAATGATAAACTTCTGCTCATTTTTGTAGATAGTCAAAAGTTTGTCGATTCATTCATGACCTAACATGTTGACAAAACCAAAAGCATTTTTTGACAGGATTAACAAGATTAACAGGATTACAAGTGAAAAATCCTGTTAATCTTGTTAATCCTGTCAGATATTGTTTTAATCATGTTGAAATGATAAACTTCTGTGCTAATATAGCTAAATCAAAGAAAAGATTAGTCTTGGCAATAGCAAAGAAGCTATTACACTCCTTTTTCAATATAAAGTTGACTGCTATAAACTTTATAATTATCCGAATTATCGGAGTTATTGCTAAGTGATTCTTGTAGTGGTCAGCTTGATGTTGAAAATGGAGTGCAACGGGTTTAGCCGTTGCCAAAAAAGCAATGGCTGAACCCATTGCACTCCAACATCATCTTGACTACCACAGATTCTTGAAAAAATAGCTCAACTAGTATATACTATAAATTGTAGTAATGATACTACTGACTACTAAAACATGGTGCATATTACATGTCTCATATTAGAGATTATGGAAAGTAAATAACTGATAGATTTGATAAATTTTATTTAACAGGATTACAAGCAAAAAAATCCTGTCAATCCTGTTAATCCTGTCGAAAAATGCTATGAAATGACAAACTTTTGAATCTTCAATTACTTTTTTTGTCAAATATGAGCGTGGTAATATACCGATATGAGATAATATGCCAAAATCATCAGAAGAATTTGCGAAACTATTAACTAAAGCTGTTCGAGAAGTCTCGATTCAGCAGACAAAAAAGATACAGATTGTGCAAAAAGAGATTGGCCTAGCTGTGGGACGCAAAGGCGGAACAGCGCTCGAACATTGGCGTAAAGGGAATTTCCCTCGTCGTATAAGCGATGTTGAGAATTTGACCCGTGAACTGGTCAACCTAAAAGGGTTGCCCACCCACAAAGATACAGAATTGTTTTTGGACAGTGCTGGTCATCCTGCCCCCAAAGATTTCAGTTATAGTCTATTTCCTGATAATGCGCAACCGCCGCGGGGTGGATTTTCTCCATTCGTTACTGGTTGGCCGATTGTTCACCCCAACCAGTTTTTTGGCCGAAGTTTTGAGCTAAAACTGATATTCGACCTGCTCCGTCGCCCACCGATGCAAAATATCGCTATTTTAAGCGCCCGCCGAGGGGGGAAAACATCATTACTTCATTACCTAAAAAATATCACGGCTACCCCTACCCACCTATTGCGAGACAACCAACGGGCCAACTGGCTACATCAACCGGAAAACTATCAATGGGTCATGGTTGAGTTTGAGGATGCTCGCATGGGAAATCGGGAACGGCTATTCCGTCATATTTTACAGGGGTTGGGCATCGAGGCGCAACCTGACCCGTATGATCTGTATGATTTTCTTGATGCCATCAGCGAGAATTTGGAGCGACCTAGTATTATCTTGATGGATGAAATTGGGTATGGTCTAGCCTCACCAGAGTTGGATCAGGAATTTTGGTGGAGTTTACGCTCCTTAAGCAGTAATCAAACCCAAGGTAAATTGGCCTTTATTTTAACTGCTAAGGAAACACCTAACAAACTGGCCGACAAACATGGTAAACCGTCGCCATTTTTCAATATCTTTGGGCATACTATTACTTTGGAAGCCTTTAAGGAAGAGGAGGCTCGCTCCCTAATCGCCAATTCACCAATCCAATTTTCTGCTGAGGATGAGGATTGGATTATTGAGCAAAGCGGTTGTTGGCCCGCGCCTCTACAATTATTGAGTCATAATCGTCTGGCAACCTTGGAGCATGGCGACACTGATGATCGTTGGCGAGATGATGCATTACAGCAGTTAGCCTCTTTTCAGCATTTAATAAATTCGTAACAAGGATTTTCCTCGATGAGAACTCAACATGACCCCGAAAAAATAAAGAAATACGTTGCTAAGATGTACAAATGCACGATTGTTCAAGATTTAGCCGAGATACATTATGGCCTTCCGTCAGACAAACCAAATAGTTTGGCTGGTGTTTTGCGACAACGCTTCAAGCGAATCAGTCTAGATATTCAAACTGCCCTGCAAAAATCAACCGTATACGAAGAACATGACGAGTTGGAGCCGGTTAGAGAACGATTGCAGGTACTTAAACAGGAGCTAGGGTTACGTCGAGATGGTAACAATGACATTTTCTATCCGGTGGCTGAAAAATGGTATCAAATTGTCGAGAATTATTTATTAGAGCTAGAGTATATAGCTGGGCCAGATGCTCTTATCGACAATCCGTATGTGTTTGGTATGCCTTTAGGTCAACAACAAGAGATATTTGTCGGACGAAATAATACTAGTAGTCGTATACGTCGTATTTTAATTGATCGAATTCAACTTCCGGCCTTGCTGTATGGTCAGCGGCGCATGGGTAAAACCTCGCTCTTGAAAAATTTGGGGCGCTTACTACCCGATAGTGTCATTTTCTTTTTTGTAGATGGTCAAGGAATTGCCGTAGCCAGAGATTATAAGGGACTGCTTTATAATGTTGCCCGCGAGATGATGAAATCGGCTAAACGAAATAATTTGAAGTTACCCCGTTTAACCAGAGAAAATTTAAGTGACGACCCGTTTAGTGTGTTTAATGAGTGGTTAGATTTCGTTGAGGATAATTTAGCAGAGAGTGGATTTGATAAAGCGATTTTGGTGTTGGACGAATTTGAGGCTCTAGACCATGTGTTGGATAAAGGGCGGTTTGATGAGGAGGACATGTTTTACATGTTACGCTACCTCATCCAAAATCGAGACCAGTTTGAGGTACTATTAGCCGGTTCGCACACGTTTGATGAGTTGCCTCGTTGGGCTACCCACATGGTGAATGTCAAAACCATTAAAATCAGTTACCTCAAAGAGCATGCGGTGCGTCAACTGATTGAACATCCCATCAAAAATTTTACCCTGACCCATGAACCAGATGCTATTGAACGGATAGTTTCTTTAACTCGGGGGCATCCTCATCTACTGCAACTGCTCTGTTATGAACTGGTGACTCTAAAAAATGAACAGCCTCCAGAATTTCGTTATACTGCTACTGTTGCAGATATTGAGGAGGTCGTGCCAAGTGCCCTCAGTAAGGGGAGTTTCTTCTTTATTGATATTCAGGAGAATCAGATAAATCCAGCTTCGTTGACTGTACTGCGTTATATTGCAACACAGGGAGAAGATGCCATTACCTCGCCAGAGATGCTAATGGGGGAGTTTTCTAACTTAGAAGAGAATGCACTTTCGCATATTATACAACTGCTTTTACAGCGTGATTTAATTGAGAAAATTGATAATGGATATAGATTTCAGGTTGAGTTGATTCGGCGTTGGTTTGTACAGTAGCACATGGTGTTCAAGTAACTTTCATTTCTAAGTTGTCACTTTTCACGGAGTGCAAGAATTTTATTCTTGCTGTCAAAATACAATTTTGACACTCCTGTTTTCCTGATCGTTGCGATTATGTAATCGCAACGGGTATTTGGCGGGTATACACCCGCCTGTTATGGATACACTTCCGTTTTTTACAAGTTAGTTCTGAAAACTACTTCAAGTAACAATGAAAATAATTCCTCCCCAATCCCATACGCTTTTTTTTGGGTTGATGATTGTCAGTTGTTTACTGGTTGGTTTGGCCTATCAATCGTTGGCAACCGTGACTCAACCACTAGTTATTAATGAGATTGTCGCCAGTAATCGAACCAACTTGATTGACGAGGATGGTGATCATTCAGATTGGATTGAGATCTATAATCCGACCTCAAAGCCAATTAACCTCTCGGGCTGGTCATTAACAAATGATGTAAAACAATCCGCAAAATGGACATTCCCCGCGACTATTATAGAAAGCCATAGTTATCTGATTCTGTTTGCTTCCGGCAAAGACCGTATCACCTCGCCTAATCTCCACACCAACTTTAAGTTAAAAAAAACAGGGGGAGAGTTGTTCTTATTTGAACCCTCTGTCCGTCGTTTTACGAACGTGATACAGGTTCCATATCCAGCCCAATTTTCCGATATTGCCTATGGTCGAATTAAAACACCCCCCTCACGGCCAGTTAATTCTTCTGATTCAATAGGGCAGTTTAACTTTGACCAACAGTTGTCAAGCCATTCCTACAACTACTTAACCCACCCGACTCCCGGTTTACCAAATGATCGTTCGTCGGCTTGGCTGGGTGACGCGGCTCAGATTCAGTTCAGTGTCAGCCGAGGCGTGTATGAGACTCCATTTTGGCTCAACCTTCATGCTGACCTACCCCAGACCATCATCCGCTACACGGTTGACGGAAGCCAACCGACGGAAAGCAACAGCCTTATCTACACCGAACCAATCAGCATCAACAGTACCTCCCTCATTCGGGCGATAGCCACCCGCCCCGGTTTCCACCCTTCGACCGCCAACACCCATAGTTATATCTTTCCCCAAACGGTGTTAGAGCAACCAGCAAATCCAACAGGCTGGCCCAAATATTGGGGCGACTATGATAATGATGTACTGGATTATCAACAAGGTGAGCCAGTTCTGGCCGATTATGAAATGGATTCAGAAATCGTCAATCAGCCTACTTATCGAGAGCAGTTGATCCAATCATTCCAGCAATTACCATCAGTTTCAATTGTTACAGATCAGGCAAATTATGGAATTTACATCCATGCTCAGGAACGAGGTCTCGACTGGGAACGACCAGTTTCGGTGGAACTGATTCAAACAGATGGCCGACTCGGATTTCAAATTAATGCAGGTATTCGGATGCAGGGTGGGGCCGGGCGACGAGATGTGGTTCCCAAACATTCGTTTCGGCTCTTTTTTCGGCGGCGCTATGGCGCTGGAAAATTAAATTATCCCTTGTTTCCCGATTCACCAGTCAAAGAGTTTAACACCCTAATTTTGCGAGGTGGAGTCAACCGTAATTTTGCTGGTAAACCCCGATATAGAGTACCGAATTATCATCGTCTGACCACCTATACTCGAGATGAATGGATGCGCCGCTCTCAAATCGAGATGTCTGGCAGTGGGGCACGGGGTATTTTTGTTCATCTCTACTTAAATGGCTTATACTGGGGGCTGTATAATTTGGTAGAACGACCTGATACAGATTTCTCTGCCGCTCACTTTGGCGGCAGGGCAGAGGATTGGTTTGCCATTAACCATTCTGGCCCGATTAGTGGGGATGGAGAACGCGCCGAAACCTTACAAAAATTGGCTCAAGAGGGCGATCTACCCAATCCGGTTAAATATGCTCAAATTAAACGCTATCTTGATACAACCCAATTTATCGACTATTTGATCTTAAACTGGTATGCCGGTAATCGGGATTGGGGCGGAAATAACTGGTATGCGGGAGTATATAGTCCCACCGGACGGGTAAAATATTTCATGTGGGATGGAGAAAAAACATGGATTGATGGCGCACAAATCGTCTGGATTAAGACGGATAGCTCTCTTCCAGATCAACCGAATCTGTTCAAACCATTTTTTGAGGGCTTGATGTACAACACCGACTTTAAAATGGAATTGGCGGACCGTATCTATCGTAACATGTTCAATGACGGCCCCTTAACTACGGCTCAAGCACAGACACGTTGGTTGGCCCTGACCGACCAAGTTGAGCCAGCCATTGTAGCTGAATTGGCCCGTTGGGGAGACGTTCGGTATGCCCAGCCGATTACCCTCATCGATTGGCAACAAGCTCGGGATCAGGTGTTAGCCCAAATGTCCGATAATGTGACCCGCTTTATTGATCTGGTCCGTCAAGCTGGCTATTATCCAACAATCGCCCCCCCAACCTTTAACCAGCATGGGGGACAGATTGGAGATGGTTTTCAACTGGTCATGTCCATCCCAGATTCAACCCAACCGAATGATTCCCGTATCATCTATACGCTTGATGGCACAGACCCGCGTCAACTCGGTGAGGGGAATATCGCCCCGCAAGCAAAAATTTACGACCAGCCAATTACTCTGACCCAAACCACGGTGGTTAAGAGTCGGCTGTGGGCTGATGGAATCTGGAGCGCTCTAAATGAGGCCCAGTTTTTTGTTGAACCGACTCTGACCTCTTCTTTGCAGATTAGTGAACTGATGTATCATCCCTTGACTGAGGAGCGGTATGAGTTTATTGAACTGCAAAATATAGGACAAGCCGAAGCTAATCTAGCTAACTTAAGTTTTGAGGGAGTTGATTTCACCTTTCCTCCCGATACCCCCCCCTTGGCCGCAGGTGCATTTGTGATACTGGTTCGTGATGCCAATAGTTTCGCGGAACGTTACCCCCATGTTACGATTGATGGAGTCTATCAAGGTGGTCTCTCTAACCAAGGAGAGCGAATCAGTCTCATGGATCAAACGGGAGTCACGCTTTTTTCGGTGACTTATCATGACCGAAATGGTTGGCCGCTTAGTGCCGACGGAGGGGGCGATTCGTTGGTTCTCGTTGACCGAACTGGCAATCCCAACAACCCTGCTAATTGGGGGGTGAGTGCCGATTTACACGGCTCGCCGAGAGAACAATAGCCTTGCCCAAGAAGGACAACAACGCCATCGTCACGGTTGAATATTACACGGCTCTCTGGTAGGTTTCGTGTAACTCGAAACTGTGTCTTGAATTAGATACTTTGATGGGCGATCTTCCCGCAAGTTTTAAACTTGCGGGAAGATGATGACACAATCATGATATTTGCACGGAAAGCCCCAAAGAGCCTCTTACACTAGCAACTTAATGACAAGAACTAGAAATATGACACAAAAAGCAAACAGAGAAACCTATATTATTATTTTATTGGTATTTTGTTCACTACTGCTTTCTTTTGGTATTCTTGAAATTGTAATCCGGTATTTTGGTGTTTATGATGAAAACAATAATTTTGTTTTTGCTGATACTCCCCTAAAACCCTATCAGTTGCCAATTAACACCACTCAAGATATTATTGATGACTATTTGTCTTCCTCCACCTCAAGGTTAATGTATGATCCTGACCTAGGGTGGGCACCTAGGCCAAACAGCCAATCAAAAAATGAACTTTACCGCTACAATTCAATGGGTATTCGATCAATGCCCCTCGAATATTCAATTACTCCTCAGCCAGATGTTTTAAGAATAGCTCTGTTTGGCGATTCGTATACACATGGCGATGATGTAACATTTGAGAATAGTTGGGGATACTATCTTGAAAATAATCTCAAGAAAAATGGAATACAGGCTGAAGTGATTAATTTTGGGGTAAGTGGATATGGCATGGATCAAGCTTTTCTCCGATGGCGTAAATTAGGGCAAAAATATTCACCCGACATTGTTATCTTGGGGTTTGATGCAGAAAATGTCAATCGAAATGTCAATCTCATTAGAGTAATTTACAAACCAAAAACGGGACTACCTCTTTCAAAGCCGAGATTTATCTTTGCTGACGAGGCATTACAGGTAATCAATGTGCCTGCAATTTTGCCGGAAAATATCGTTAATACTATGCAAAATATAGAAACATGGGAGTTAGCAAGGCACGAATATTTTTTTAACTCCCAAGATAACGATTCAATTTGGTTAAAAAGCAGGCTTATTGCTTTTCTGTTCAGCCTAAACTCAGATACAGATTCGCAACTGTATTCACTTGATAAAGAACCAGCTCAACTTACTATAAAAATTATTCAGCAATTTAAGCAGGAGGTTGAGGCTGAGGGCCATCAGTTTTTTGTTGCCCACCTACCCAGACACTCTCACACGGCCACTCTTTTATCGCAGGAAACCTTGGCCTATACAGCCCTGCTGTCAGAAATCGCTAAAACTGTTACCGTGATTTATCCAGAAGATAGGTTGATTGAAGAGGCAAAAGCCTCTTCGCTTAAAGCACTTTACAAAGGGCATTATAGCCCAAAGGGTAATGAAGTAATTGCTGATGTCATTGCAGAGTTTTTCATTTCATCCCATAACTGACATTGAGTGCTTCATCTCATTAGCCCACAAATGAAATCTACCCGCCCATACACCTATACCTTACATTTTGACCGCCTTATACTACTAATCTGTCTCGGCTTGGCCCTGCTTGTCCGCCTGCCCGACCTGACCGTTTTTCTCACTGCTGACGAGGCTCGCTCATGGTATGGACGCTCCATCATCTTTCTGTCTGCGGTCAGCCAAGGAGATTGGGCCAACACCGCCCCCGGCAGTAAGGTCGTTTATATAGAAAATCTCTCCCTCAGCCCCGCGCCGGGTGTAACCACTATGTGGGCCGGAGCCATCGGCCTGTTGATTGAATATGTTCGGCAAGGCACGTCCATGCCTCTAACCGAATTTCTGCAAACCATCCCCTTTGACCCGCTTGATCCAATCATTCTAATCCCTTTACGCCTACCCGGTATAATTATTGCCACAATTTCCGTCGGACTAACCTTCTGGTGGAGTCGCCCTCTCGTTGGACGTTGGGGAGCGTTACTTACAGCGGGCCTCATCGCCCTTGACCCGTTCCATTTGGCCTTGAGCCGTGTCTTAGGGCATGACGCTCTAGTGGCAACCTTTATGTGGCTTTCACTACTCGCTTTTTTACGTTACATGCCCACTCTACAAAATTATCGTTATCTAATTTTATCGGGTTTGTGTGGTGGATTGGCAGTTCTCTCCAAATATCCGGCCCTCTTTATGGGCGCGTTTGTCGGTTTGATGTTGCTAATCCGCTACTTGAGGCGAGAGACTGGGAGCGCAGGCTTCCAGCCTGCGCTCCGTGACTTGCTGATATGGTCATGTATCATGCTGATCCCCATCGTCGTTTTGTGGCCCGCCATGTGGGTTGATCCAATCATGCTCCCCATTGACATCATCAGTGATGCCCTACGCGCCTCCGGCAATGCCCATCAAAAAGGCAGTTTTTTCCTCGGTCAACCTGTGCCAGACCCCGGCCCACTCTACTATCTGCTAGTGGTGCTATTCCGAACTTCGCCAGTGATTATCATCGGCTTGTTTGGTTTGCCGCTTATCTTTTGGCGATGCAATGAGACCAAGAAAATAAATATCTCAGGCAGAGATGCAAAGACTCAGCAAAACAAACTTTACCCACAATGGTCAACGATCATGATACTGCTGGCCTACATCCTGCTCTACAGTCTACTCGTCACTTATGGCGGCAAAAAACAAGACCGATATATTTTACCCATCTTTCCCGCGTTGAGCATGCTGGCGACGATGGGGTATCTACAACTGTGGCGGAGTTTTGCTTCCCTCCTAGCAGGGGGGACTGAGGGGGGTAGAATGTCACATAAACTCAAACCTTCATCTTTGGGATTGGGATACTCTGGCCTAATTCTGTTGATACAACTCGCCCTAATATGGCCTCATCACCCTTACTATTTCACCTACTACAACCCCCTGTTTGGCGGGCCGACGGTGGCGGCACGGGTTATGCAGGTGGGCTGGGGCGAGGGGTTGAACGAGGCGGCAAAGTTTCTGAACAGTTTGCCAGAGCATGACCAACACTCGGCGGTGGCTTGGTACAGCACCGCGTTTGAGCCATATTTCGCGGGACAAACCATCTACAAAATCAACGAGGCCAAACTGTCACGTAACCCCAAACCCGGCCTCGCCGCCGATTATGTGGTTCTGTACATCAACCAACTACAACGCCGTTTGCCGTCGGATGGCGCGCTGACCTATTTTCAGCAAACTGAGCCGCTCCACACCGTCAACCTGAACGGGTTAGAGTATGCGTGGGTCTACCCCGCGCCCGGCGTGTCGCACATCATGCAAACCCGCACCCGACTGGTCGGACAAGTGGAATTGCTTGGCTTTGAGTGGCTGAACGAGCAGGGCCTCCGCTTGGAGACTCCGCCGTCGGGCACGGTGCCAACTCTGCGGCTGTATTGGGAGTGGCAAGGCAAGCAGGAGGCCGACCCGTTAGAGCTGAGCGTGGTTGATGCGGCGGGGCATACGGTCGGTTGGGGCAGTTTGATTAGCTCGACCGAGGCCAGTCTGGTCAAGCAAGACGGGGCGATTGCGGTCAGCGATTACGCCATGCCGATTTTTCCGGCCACCCAACCCGGCCAATATTATCTGAAAGCATGGCTCGACCGCGCCGAAACAGGCGAACGCATCGGCGAGTTTACCTTTGAGGCGGGCGATAATCTGGTGACTGTCGGGCGACCTATCGCTCCAACATTACTTGAGGATGTGGCGCTACAAACTCGGCTTAAATCGGAGTTGGTTCTGCTGACCCTACTGGGCTACAACGTTAAGCCTGACCCGTGGCAACCGCATGAAACTCGAACGATTGAACTGATATGGAACAAAGTCACCCCGCCGATTGTTCCGGCTGACCTAACGGCTGACCTAACGCTTCTGCCACGTCAAGCAGAGCATGACACGACCGTCAGTTTCGACTTACCGTTTAGCTTCCCGCCCGACCAGTGGCTGGCTGGCGACATGTTTCGGCAAACGGTCGATATGACCATGCCGACCTATGTGCCGCCCGGCGAGTATGATTTGCAGGTTGCATTGGGAGCCGAAACCCAACACATCGGCCTGATTGAGGTGGACGGTCGGTCTCGTAATTTTACCGCCCCAGAAATACAGTTCCCCACATCGACCCAACTCGGCGACGACATCCGCCTGCTCGGTTATCAGCTTGATTCAGCCCTCCTCAGTGCCGATAATCCGCTTAACCTGACCCTCTTTTGGCAAGCTCTCGACACGCCGTCTACCGACTACAACGTCTTTGTGCAACTGCTCGACAGCCAAAATCAGGTGGTGGCACAGCATGACAGCCAACCCCAAGCCGGAACTGCCCCAACCAGCAGTTGGAGTGTGGGCGAAATCATCAGCGACCCGTACATGTTGACCGTTGCGCCAACATCAGGCGAAACCTATCGTCTTATTGTGGGCCTGTATCGCCTCGACACCGGCGAGCGGTTGTCAACGGATGAGGGGGATTTTGTCAATCTGACGACGTTGCCATAGAATGTCTTGATCTTCGTTTGGACCAAGAACACAACAGCGAATGATGAAAAAAACAAATTACTTATTATCGTTTAGCTTTTTTGTATATCGGCAACCTTCTTTATAACGGGTGCAACCAATAAACGGGCCATATTTACCCGAACGAACCAGTAGTTGACCTTGCTCACAAGTAGGGCAAGGTTGACCTTCGTCGGGAGATTTAGGCAAAGATTTTTTTCCTTTACCTGTACGACCTCGTTTATTACCCTGTTTTGAGTTAGCCCCTTTTTTTGACCGACTTTGACGGACCGCCGGTTGCCGATGGCGTTTAGCTTCAACTAAGGCCGTATCAACAACGTTTTTAAAGGGGTGATAAAAATTACGCATAATCTGCAAACGCGACGCCTGACCATTAGCAATCGCATCCAAATCGGCTTCCATGCGGGCGGTAAAATCAACATCGACCACACTTTGGACATGCTTCTCTAGGAGTTCGCACACCTGAAAACCAAGCGAGGTAGGGTGCAACCGTTTTTTCTCAACCACAACATAGCGTCGATTTTTAAGGGTATCGATAATACTGGCATAAGTGCTAGGTCGTCCGAGACCTCGCTTTTTTAGTTCGCCAATTAAACCAGCTTCTGTATAACGAGCCGGAGGTTTAGTAAAATGTTGTTTAGGTAAAAGTTGGTGTAAATTAAGCCAATCACCTGCGGTTAAATTGGGAATAGATCGATTTGTGGGCAGTTCATCTTGGACTGTCTTTTTTTTATTTGTGCGGGCTACCTCCGCATACTCATCAACGCCATATACTTTCAAAAAGCCTGCAAAACGCAAGGTGCTTCCGGTCGCTCTAAAAAGGTAAGGGGTGGCTGTTTGGTTGAGGAGAGGCGTAATATCTATGCTAATGGTATCATAACGGGCTGGTTTCATCTGGCTGGCGACAAAACGTCGCCAAATAAGCCGGTATAGTTGATATTGTTGGGCATCTAAATAAGATTCAATCTTTTTAGGAGTGCGCCAAGCATCAGTAGGACGAATGGCTTCATGAGCCTCCTGCGCGGTTTTATCACGGGTAGTATAGTGGGGGGGCTTGGGAGGCAAGTAATCTGTTCCCCAATACTTGATGACAATTTGACGAGCTGTCTCTTGCGCTTCTGGAGCAACAGCCACAGAATCGGTACGTAAATAGGTAATTAACCCAACTTGTTTGCCCTCGCCCACCTTAATCCCCTCGTACAACTGTTGAGCCAGTTGCATGGTTCGTTTGGGCGACATGCCTAGCTGTGAAGAGGCGGCCTGTTGAAGTGTGTCGGTGGTAAAAGGTGGGTAGGGATAGCGTAATCGCTCACCCTTTTTCACGGCAGAAACGGGCCAAGATGCATTTTCTAAAACTGTTTTCAGATCATGCGCCGACTTGCCATTTTTTAAACTTGGCTTTTTACCATCAATCTTGACGAGCCTTGCCCAAAAGCGGGTATTATCCTCACCTGCTTGTTTAGACAGTTCGGCATCAACACTCCACCATTCTTCAGGCTTAAAATTGCGAATAGTACGTTCACGGGTAACAATCAACCACAATGCTGGTGACTGAACTCGTCCGGCAGATAGTCGCTTAACGCCTGACAGACCGGCCCACAAAACTGGACTCACCATATAACCTACCAAGCGGTCGATGGTACGACGGGCGACTTGGGCTTGTACTAAATTTTGGTCAACCTCACGTGGATTAGCCAACGCCTTGCGAATATCTCGCTCTGTAATGGCTGTAAAGGCAATTCGTTTGGCTCGACGAGCCACGTTTGACCCCAAACGGGTGATAATGTGATGGGCAATCGCCTCACCTTCACGGTCAAGGTCTGTGGCGAGGTATACGGTATCAGCATTATTGGCGGCACGTTTAAGATTGTCTAAAAGTTTGCCCTTACCCCGAATAAGGTATAGGGTTGGCTGAAAAGTATTCAGGTTTACATGTAGGTCATCTTTGGGCATTTCTAAAATGTGTCCACTAGAAGCCTTAACTGTATAACCTTTCCCTAAAATGCCCTTAATTGTTTTCGCTTTTTTTGCAGATTCAACAATAATCAATGTTTTTGTCATGGTCGAGAGACTCTTTTTGGTAATATTTTCTTCATAATCCCTTCTTTAATAACTCCCTTTAAGGGATTTATTTTTTGGAAATTCTCACCCTGTGAGTTAGATTTGTGTGACAAGTTATGATAAAATGCAACTGAGAGCGATTCGATTTATCAACAACAGGTTTGCTACCCGACCAACAAATTTAGCGACAACTAATTTTGGAAAAATAGGGAAATAAGGCAAAATAAGCATTGAATTAACAGGTATCTAGGGCAGTTCCAACTTTTAAAACCTCCCAAAAATCGTTGACATGGATATATATGAGGATGTTGATTCGATATTGCTCTTTAAATATTATTCTGTAATTAGCCTAAGCTAAACTTTTTGTCGGTAGTAAGTGAATAAACAAGTGCAACAGCTAAAAGCTATTGCCGGAGGAAAATTATGACATCACATCAAATCGCCACTTTGGGCGCAGGTTGTTTCTGGTGTATCGAAGCGGTCTATTTAGAATTACAAGGAGTCGAAAAGGTCGTCTCCGGCTACACCGGCGGGCAGATTGTCAACCCAACGTACCAGCAGATTTGTACGGGCACTACTGGTCATGCCGAAGTTGCTCAAATTAGTTTCGACCCCGCAGTTTTATCCTTTGCCGACCTATTACAGGTGTTTTGGCATGTTCACGACCCGACCACTCTCAATCGGCAAGGGGGCGATGTGGGCACACAATATCGGTCAGTCATCTTCTATCATGATGAGGAGCAACGAGCCATCGCCGAGCAGTCGAAGGCCGATACTGATTCCTCCGACCTGTGGACGAATCCGATAGTCACCGAAATCTCACCGCTTGATATATTCTATCTGGCAGAAGATTATCATCAGAACTATTTTGCCCAAAACCCGTTCCAACCCTATTGTCAGATGGTGGTGGCTCCGAAGGTGCAAAAGTTCAGAAAGATTTTTGCCAATCGGTTGAAATCCTGAATTTTCAAGAACCGACTTTGCCATTTTCTCAAATGAAAATTAGTAAAAAATTTTAAGGCTCCCCAAACCAGTTTCAAACCTTTGCATGATATAATGA
>JAUCGA010000135.1 GCA_030377865.1 Anaerolineales bacterium HSG25
GTACGATGTTTATCAGTGGCTGTGTTTACGAGGGGTCAGGGGTTTTTGATAGGGATTTAAGGCGGGCAAGGATTTAAGGAACCTTAAGGAAATGCATTGAAGAGGCGGAAGTAGTTGACAGGGGAGAGGTAGTTGTGGTATTATGCTCTTCGTTGTCCAAGAGATAGCGAAGAGAAAAGCGAATTGATTGGGCATTACATTAACAACTGAAGAGTAGTAGGAACAAGATTGAGGCAGGCGAGAAAACGAAAAAAGATTAAACAATTTACGAAGAGTTTGATCCTGGCTCAGGATGAACGTTGGCGGCGTGCCTAACACATGCAAGTTGAACGAGAAGCTTGACTTTCGGGTTAAGTGGAGAGTGGCGGACGGGTGAGTAACACGTAGGTGACCTACCCTATGGCGGGGGATAACCGTAGGAAACTTCGGCTAATACCCCAGATGTTTAAGTGCTTAGACAGCTTAAACTAAAGCTACGGTATCATAGGATGGGCCTGCGGGCTATCAGCTAGTTGGTGGGGTAACGGCCTACCAAGGCAAAGACGGCTAGGGGGCGTGAGAGCGCGAGCCCCCACAATGGAACTGAGACACGGTCCATACTCCTACGGGAGGCAGCAGTGAGGAATATTGCGCAATGGGGGAAACCCTGACGCAGCAACGCCGCGTGGGTGAAGACGGCCTTCGGGTTGTAAAGCCCTTTTCTAAGGGAAGAAGATGACGGTACCTTAGGAATAAGTCCCGGCTAACTACGTGCCAGCAGCCGCGGTAAAACGTAGGGGGCAAACGTTATCCGGATTTATTGGGCGTAAAGCGCGCGTAGGCGGTTATGTAAGTTGGACGTGAAAGCTCTCGGCTTAACTGAGAGAGGACGTTCAAAACTGCGTAACTTGAGTGTGGAAGAGGAGAGTAGAATTCCCGGTGTAGTGGTGGAATGCGTAGATATCGGGAGGAATACCAGTGGCGAAAGCGACTCTCTGGTCCATTACTGACGCTGAGGTGCGAAAGCGTGGGTAGCGAACGGGATTAGATACCCCGGTAGTCCACGCTGTAAACGATGGATACTAGGCGTAGGAGGTTTCTTACCCCTTCTGTGCCGTAGTTAACGCGTTAAGTATCCCGCCTGGGGATTACGATCGCAAGGTTAAAACTCAAAGGAATTGACGGGGGCCCGCACAAGCAGCGGAGCGTGTGGTTTAATTCGATGATACGCGAAGAACCTTACCTGGGTTTGACATGTGGGTAGTAGGGAGCCGAAAGGTAACCGACTCTTCGGAGAGCCTTCACAGGTGCTGCATGGCTGTCGTCAGCTCGTGTCGTGAGATGTTGGGTTAAGTCCCGCAACGAGCGCAACCCTTGTCGTTAGTTATACGTGTCTAGCGAGACTGCCGGTTTCAACCCGGAGGAAGGTGGGGATGACGTCAAGTCAGCATGGTCTTTATGTCCAGGGCTACACACACGCTACAATGGTCGATACAATAGGTTGCCACACTGCGAAGTGGAGCTAATCCTGAAAGTCGGCCTCAGTTCGGATT
Source organism: Anaerolineales bacterium HSG25 (assembly GCA_030377865.1). Lineage (GTDB taxonomy): Bacteria > Chloroflexota > Anaerolineae > 4572-78 > J111 > JAUCGB01. The sequence continues at coordinate 1,533 of JAUCGA010000135.1, forward strand.
GTAGTCTGCAACTCGACTACATGAAGGTGGAGTTGCTAGTAACCGCGCGTCAGCAATAGTGCGGTGAATACGTTCTCGGGCCTTGTACACACCGCCCGTCACATCATGGGAGTCGGTAACACCTGAAGCTGGTGGCCTAACCGCAAGGAAGGAACTGTCTAAGGTGGGACTGGTGACTGGGATGAAGTCGTAACAAGGTAGCTGTACCGGAAGGTGCGGCTGGATCACCTCCTTTTAAGGGAGTACAGGTAGTTATATTGCGAGATATAAGCTATCCACTCCGAAGTAAACAAAGTAATACCGAGTTTGTTGAGATTGAGTTCCTACTACTTCTTAGTTGTTAATGATCTGGGCCTGTAGCTCAGTTGGTTAGAGCACTGTGCTGATAACGCAGGGGTCAGTGGTTCGAGTCCACTCAGGCCCATTTGTTTATCGGGGCTGTAGCTCAGATGGGAGAGCACCTCCCTTGCACGGAGGGGGTCAGGGGTTCAAGTCCCCTCAGCTCCATAGGATTACATATTGTTGACTGATTGTCAGGTAACTGGCAATTGGTTGACAGCATGTAATTTGCGATGCTGTGATAGTAGTACATTAAAAACTGAATAGAACGATAGATTTCATTTAAAAGAAAAGCACATGTATTTTAGAAAGCTACTAAGGGTGCATGGGGGATGCCTTGGCATCAAGAGCCGAAGAAGGACGTGGTAGACTGCGATAAGCTTCGGGAAGTTGTCTGCAAACGTAAAATCCGAAGATTTCCGAATGGGGAAACCCACCTAAGCTAATCCTTAGGTATCCTTGGCTGAACACATAGGCCAAAGGAAGGGAACTGAGCGAACTGAAACATCTAAGTAGCTCAAGGAAAAGAGATCATTCTGTTAGTAGTGGCGAGCGAACGCGGAACAGCCCAAACCGTTATGCAAAAGTGTAGCGGGGTTGTAGGATCTAACGTCGAGTTACAAATTTTCTTGTTAGCAGAATTATGCTGGAAAGGTGAACGAAACAGGGTGACAGTCCCGTATGCGAAAGCGAGAAAACTCTAGTTAGAGATCCTGAGTACCACGGGGCACGCTAATCCTGTGGGAAACTGGGAGGCCCACCTCCCAAGGCTAAATACTCTTGATGACCGATAGTGAACAAGTACCGTGAGGGAAAGGTGAAAAGAACCCCGTTTGAGGGGAGGTAATAGAACCTGAAACCATGCACCTACAACCAGTCGAAGCCCTATGACCGTAAGGTCAGGGTGACGGCGTGCCTTTTGGAGAATGAGCCGACGAGTTACTTTCTGTAGCAAGGTTAAGCTAGAAACAGGCGGAGCCGTAGCGAAAGCGAGTCTGAATAGGGCGAGCAGTTGCAGGGAGTAGACACGAAACCGGGTGAGCTAACCATGGCCAGGTTGAAGCGAGAGTAATGTCTCGTGGAGGACCGAACGGGTATACGTTACAAAGTGTTCCGATGAGCTGTGGTTAGAGGTGAAATGCCAAACGAACTCGGAGATAGCTTGTTCTCCCCGAAATAGCTTTAGGGCTAGCCTCATGTGTTTAGTACCGGAGGTAGAGCACTGGATTGGCTAGGGGGCGTATAGCTTACCAAACCAAACCAAACTCCGAATGCCGGTACTTGAGAACATGGGAGTCGGACAATGTGAGATGAGTTTCATTGTCAAGAGGGAAACAACCCAGACCGCCAGCTAAGGTCCCGAAGTTGTAACTAAGTGGTAAAGGATGTGGAACAACCGAGACAGCCAGGAGGTTGGCTTAGAAGCAGCCATCCTTTAAAGAATGCGTAATAGCTCACTGGTCAAGTAGTTTTGCGCCGAAAATGTAACGGGGCTAAAGTTACACACCGAAGCTGCGGATTTCATAGATTATATATCTAAAAGAAGCTTAGAGTAGTGGAGGAATTGTACCGTTAGGTATGACAGAACTTCCTGCGAATAGGTAGAAGAGATAAAATAACACTGTGGAGTGGTAGGGGAGCGTTCTGTAGGAGATACAGTACTGACCGAGAGGACAGTTTTCGGCCTACAGAAGTGCGAATGTCGGCATGAGTAGCAGAAAACATGTGAGAATCATGTTCGCCGAATGTCTAAGGTTTCCGACGGAAGGTTCGTCCGCGTCGGGTTAGTCGGGCCTAAGCCGAGGCTGAAAAGCGTAGGCGATGGACAGCAGTTTAATATTCCTGCACCACCAATTGGAGCGATGAGGGGACACAGGAGGGTATGCCAGCCAGAGAATGGTAGATCTGGTTCTGGACTTGTAGGGCAATGATCCTTGTAGGAAAATCCGCAGGGTTAGCTTGAGGAGTCGTAGCGGAGCTGAATGGCCGTAAGTGGTAGACCCCAAACTGTCGAGAAAAGCCTCTAAGTGATGAAGATATGGTGTCCGTACCGCAAACCGACACAGGTAGACAGGTAGAGAATACTAAGGCGATCGGGAAAACCCTCGTTAAGGAACTAGGCAAAATAGATCCGTAACTTCGGGAGAAGGATCGCCCCTTTAGGTGAAGGTTTTACGACTGGAGCTAAAGGGGGCCGCAGATAAATGACCCTGCCGACTGTTTAACAAAATCACAGGTCTCTGCAAACTCGTAAGAGGAAGTATAGGGGCTGACGCCTGCCCAGTGCCGGAAGGTTAAGAGGAGGGGTGAGAGCTCTGAATTGAAGCCCCGGTGAACGGCGGCCGTAACTATAACGGTCCTAAGGTAGCGAAATTCCTTGTCGGGTAAGTTCCGTCCCGCACGAAAGGCGTAACGAGTGGGGTACTGTCTCAACGAGGGACCCGGTGAAATTGAACTATGCGTAAAGATGCGTATTACCCGCAGAAGGACAAAAAGACCCCGTGGAGCTTTACTGTAACTTGGCATTGAGTTAGGGCTTGGTTTGTGTAGGATAGCTGGGAGGCAAGGAAGTCGGTGCGCCAGTATCGATGGAGCCAATGTTGAAATACCAGCCTGATTAAGTCTTGGCCCTAACAATTGTCCGTGATCCGGCAATTGAACAGTGTCAGGTGGGCAGTTTGACTGGGGCGGTCGCCTCCTAAAGAGTAGCGGAGGCGCCCAAAGGTTCCCTCAGGCTGAATGGAAACCAGCCAAAGAGTGTAAAGGCATAAGGGAGCTTGACTGCGAGACCAACAAGTCGAGCAGATACGAAAGTAGGGCTTAGTGATCCCACGGTACCGAGTGGAAGGGCCGTGGCTTACCGGATAAAAGCTACCCCGGGGATAACAGGCTAGTCTCTCCCAAGAGTTCACATCGACGGGGAGGCTCGGCACCTCGATGTCGGCTCGTCGCATCCTGGGGCTGGAGTAGGTCCCAAGGGTTGGGCTGTTCGCCCATTAAAGCGGTACGCGAGCTGGGTTCAGACCGTCGTGAGACAGGTCGGTCTCTATCCTCTGTGGGCGTAGGTAATTTGAGAGGGGTTGCCCCTAGTACGAGAGGACCGGGGTGAACTGACCGCTAGTGTACCAGTTGTTTCGCCAGAAGCATTGCTGGGTAGCTATGTCGGGAAGAGATAACCGCTGAAAGCATCTAAGTGGGAAACTTGCCTCAAGATGAGATTACCAACCGGAGCAATCCGGGAGAGGTCACTGGAAGACTACCAGTTTGATAGGTGGAATGTGTAAGTGTGGCAACATACTTAGCTAATCCATACTAATGACCGATAGCTTGCTTATATATGTGTTCTTTGATGAAGAAGTCGTTCTATTTAGTTTTTAGAGTATTGCTATTATTGAAGCCTTTTTGGTGATTGTAGCGGTGGGGGTACACCCGGATCCATCCCGAACCCGGTAGTTAAGCCCACTCGCGCCGATGGTACTTAGGGTGCAGACCCTTGGGAGAGTAGGTCATCGCCTAAAAGGCTTCTTTTT
>JAUCGA010000032.1 GCA_030377865.1 Anaerolineales bacterium HSG25
CTGCTAATCTGCATCATACAATCCCAACCTGTTCAGGCCGATAGCCCTCTCATTCCTGAGAATGAGGCTTGTTTAACCTGTCACATCAACCCCGATTTGACGGTTACATTTGCTGATGATAGCACCATCTCGGCCCATGTGAGTCGCACTGGATATAACAGTTCCGTTCATGGCGCAGAGGCCATGACCTGTGGTGGTTGTCACCCCGATCATGCCGATTATCCCCATCCAGAGTTAAAAACAACCGACAGCCGCAGTTTTACCTTGGAATTGAATCAAACTTGCCTCGATTGCCATCCTGACCAAGATGAACATAACCAAGATAGCAACCATGCCCGCGTCAGAGCCGAGGGGAATCAAGATGCCGCCGTCTGTGTCGATTGTCATGGGGCGCACAATACTCGTCTTTTAAGCGAGTCTCGGATTGAAATTGCCCGTACTTGTCAGCAATGCCATGCCACCATTTACGATGAGTATAGCCAGAGTGCCCATTCCAAAGCTTTGATTGAGGAAGATAATCAGGATGTGCCAACCTGTGTCGATTGTCACGGAGCGCATACTATGGAAGAACCGCACACTTCCCAATTTCGGCTAAAGTCGCCGAACCTGTGCGCTACCTGTCATGCCGATGAGGAGCTGATGGCTGAGTATGAGGTTTCGACCCACGTTTTCGATAGTTATGTGGCTGATTTCCACGGCACAACTCTAATCTTATTTGAGAGACAATCCCCCGATGCCGTCATCAACAAGGCCGTTTGTTATGATTGTCATGGTGCACATGCCATCCGAGCCGTCGATGATCCAGAGGCCGCTGTTATCAAAGAGAATCTACTGGAAACATGCCAAAAGTGTCATCCCGACGCAACTAGCAACTTCCCTACCAGTTGGACCAGTCATTTTCAACCAACGTTTGACCAACAACCCTTGGTAGCCGTTGTTGAACTGTTTTATACCATTTTGATACCTAGTGTCCTCGGTTTGATGGGAGTTTTTGTTGTCACCGATGCGGGTAGACGACTGGTTAATCGAGCTAAAAACAGAACAAAAGAGGATATATCATGAATATCAAAAATCAACCACAACGCTACCTCCGTTTTAGTATCGCCCAACGGATTGAGCATTGGGTTTTGGTTATCTCGTTTACGATTTTAGGCGTAACCGGATTGCCGCAACGGTATGTCGGTCAGATTTGGGCCGAAACCATGATTGAAACGATGGGCGGCATTGAGTTTGTACGGATTGTCCATCGTTATGCCGCCGGAGTTCTGCTAATCTTATCTGTTTATCATGCTATTATCGTAGCCTATAAAATTATAGTAAAACAGGTCGATTGGAGCATGTGGCCTCGGCTGAATGATGCCAAAAATTTGTGGCAGATGTTCGCCTATAATCTTGGATTGAACAAACTCCAACCACGCATGCCACGTTATAATTTTGAAGAAAAGGCCGAATATTGGTCGCTGGTGTGGGGAACGGTGTTGATGGCCTTGACCGGCTTTATGTTGTGGAATCCCATCATCACCACCCAACTTTTGCCGGGATCATTCATTCCCGCGGCAAAATCGGCTCATAGCGCAGAGGCATTGTTGGCTGTGTTAGCAATCATTGTCTGGCACATGTACGGTGTACATCTACGCAAATTCAACAAAAGCATCTTTACTGGCATGTTATCCCGTCAAGAGATGGCCCATGAGCATGCTCTGGAACTGGCCCAAATTGACGCGGGAACAACGCCGCCCCCTCCCTCACAATCAGAACAACGTCGAAGATTGCGGTTATTTATCCCACTTGCCACTGTAATCACGCTGATTTTAGGAGTAAGTCTCTACGTCTTTCTCACCCTTGAGGATACCGCCCCCACCAAGGCATTGGCCGCTGTGTTAGACAATCAGACCGAGCCGTATCAGGTCACTGAGGTCACTATACATAGTAGTATGACAAGTTATCAAGGCCCAGAAAGTTGTGCCACTGAAGGCTGTCATTCGAGTGCGTTGGATAATATGATGGTTGCCAAACACAGTCAGCGTATAGCGGTGGCTGGCCCGTCGCCATTGATCTCCCGTCTGTTTGAGGATGAGTCTGAAAACGTTGAGAACGAAGATGGAAATGTCGATTGTTTGGTCTGTCATGTCAAAACGTATCAGCCCGATGATTTATTAGCCTCGGCCCGAACCATGCAGGCCGCAGGTGGACAGACCTGCCGACGGTGTCATACTGATGGACATTCGGTGGATAACGTTCATGCAGAGGTTGGGTTATCCTGTACCAGTTGCCATACTTCGCAGGCTCATGAGATAGATATGGAAACTAAGGTAGCCCCCTGCGAATCGTGCCACGAGGCCATGCCACACGATGACCCATTGATTAACAGTAGTCATAAGCGACTTGATTGTCGAACCTGTCATGAAAGGAGCGATTACAGAATATTCGTAGATGTCAGTCAGGCCGAGCAGAATGTGGAAACGGGTTTATATCAACCGTTGGTTTATACTCAAACAGCCCTGCCCCGTTTTATATGGCAATTTGAGGATGATTACGAGCCTAAAATCATCGCGGTTATCTCAGTGACAGTATTAGCTCCAATGGATTTTGACCCCATAGCATTTTCGCAAACAGGTCAAACAAGTCAAGCAGGTAACTCTCCACAAGAGCAGTCGTATGATTTAACGCTCAACGGACATAACGTCTTCAGAGATCAAGCTCAACAGTGTGATGATTGTCATGGCCCCGACAACCAGTTTGATTATCTTAGCTTGAACCTTGAAACATCGTTATCAGCCGCAAAAGAAAAGGAGGGAGAATGAACGTTGTAGCACGGGCTTCAGCCGTAAATATTCAGTAAACTCGCCAGAAAAAGTGTCAGAAACCCGATTTCTTTAAGAAATCGGGTTTCTAGAGCTACTTTACTGAACTTTTACCTTCAGCCTGTGCCGTACACAGCCTAAAGGCTGTGCTACAAATTTTCAACTAATTATATTAATATCGCTCAAAACGCCTAAAGATTTTTAGGGCATAGTTACGGAGTGCAATGGGTTTAGCCATTGCTGGTAGTGGTGCAGAAGTAGGGTACGGATCCGTTAGCTACCCGCAAGTTCTAAACTTGCGGGTAGTTGACCACCTATGCGGGACTACCCATAAAAATAACTACCGTAGGAGTTCTGCCGAGCAGTACTAATTATCCGATGACTAAATGGCAGAATTTATCTGGACAGCTATAGCTTGAGCCACGAACAAACTGTTCGTTTATAAAAAAGGAGTATACCATGTTAAAGAAAACCCTATATATTGTGACGATTTTAGCCATGCTTAGTATGGCCCTCACCAGTGTTATATTAGCCGGTAGTGATGTACAAATGTCGGCAGATACCTATTTCAGTGGTGGAACAAAAAATATTGCTGCGGCTGATTTGTTTGATAATCTGAATGATGGGGACAGTAGCAACGACCCCTTTGTGATTGATGTACGTAACGCAGAAGATTATGCCTTGGCTCACGTTCCTGATGCCGTCAACATGAGTGTAAAAACCATGTTCAGCGCAGACGAATTAGCCAATATTCCCGCAGACACGCCAGTTGTCGTTTACTGCTACACTGGACAAACCTCCAGCCAAGCCGTTTCTACATTGAACATGTTAGGATACGAGGCCCAGAGTATGAAATTTGGCTTCCCGGCATGGGCTAATATTGATGGGCTTACCGGCTCAGTCCCATTTTCTGTCGCCGTAGACCAGCATGATTATCGAGTCAGCACCGATGCAGTCGAAGCCACCGAAATGTATGACGCTCCGACACCATTGGGTGACACCGTAGTCGCTTCCGCCGAAGCCTACTATATGAATGGGACGAAGAACATCAAGTCCAGTGCCTTGTTTGACAATCTGAACGATGGGGACACCAGCAACGACCCATTTATGATTGATCTTCGTAGCGCAGAAGATTATGCCATATCCCATATTCCGGGCGCGGTCAACATGAGTGTAAAAACCATGTTTACCGAAGAAAGTTTAGCCACAATTCCGACAGACGGGCAAGTCGTGGTCAACTGTTATACTGGACAGACCGCTAGCCAAGCCACCTCTGCTTTGAATGAATTGGGCTACGATGCCACGAACCTTAAGTTCGGTTTCGCCTCATGGTCTCCAGACGGCAAATACGCATTTAATGCCATCGAATCACCCAACTATCGCTTTGATGGTACTGGCACGGTTGTTGAAGAATCTGCCATGATGGAAGAAGCCGCACCAGCAGAAGAAACCACCGTGGATGTACAAATGTCGGCAGATACCTATTTCAGTGGTGGAACAAAAAATATTGCCGCGGCTGATTTGTTTGATAATCTGAATGATGGGGACAGTAGCAACGATCCCTTTGTGATTGATGTACGTAACGCAGAAGATTATGCCTTGGCTCACGTTCCTGATGCCGTCAACATGAGTGTAAAAACCATGTTCAGCGCAGACGAATTAGCCAATATTCCCGCAGACACGCCAGTTGTCGTTTACTGCTACACTGGACAAACCTCCAGCCAAGCCGTTTCTACATTGAACATGCTAGGATACGAGGCCCAGAGTATGAAATTTGGCTTCCCGGCATGGGCTAATATTGATGGGCTTACCGGCTCAGTCCCATTTTCTGTCGCCGTAGACCAGCATGATTATCGAGTCAGCACCGATGCAGTCGAAGCCACCGAAACGTATGACGCTCCGACACCATTGGGTGACACCGTAGTCACTTCCGCCGAGGCCTACTATATGAATGGGACGAAGAACATCAAGTCCAGTGCTTTGTTTGACAATCTGAACGATGGGGACACCAGCAACGACCCATTTATGATTGATCTTCGTAGCGCAGAAGATTATGCCGTATCCCATATTCCGGGCGCGGTCAATATGAGTGTAAAAACCATGTTTACCGAAGAAAGTTTAGCCACAATTCCGACAGACGGGCAAGTCGTGGTCAACTGTTATACTGGACAGACCGCTAGCCAAGCCACCTCTGCTTTGAATGAATTGGGCTACGATGCCACGAACCTTAAGTTCGGTTTCGCCTCATGGTCTCCAGATGGCAAATACGCATTTAATGCCATCGAATCACCCAACTATCGCTTTGATGGTACTGGCACGGTTGTTGAAGAATCTGCTATGATGGAAGCCACCGCAGAAGAGACTGCTACAGAAGAAGCCGCACCCGCAGAAGAGACCACCATGATGGAAGAGACTGCTCCCGCAGAAGAGACCACCATGATGGAAGAAGCCGCACCCGCGGAGGAAACCACCATGATGGAAGAGACTGCTCCCGCAGAAGAGACCACCATGATGGAAGAGACTGCTCCCGCAGAAGAGACTGCACCTATGATGGAAGAGACCATCACCGAAATGCCGGCAACAGGTGGCGTACCCTTCGACCCAACTTGGATTTACATGCTCATCGGTAGCGGTTTGTTAGGTAGTGGTGTATATCTGCGCCGTAGATAGCCTTGACCTTTGTTTCCAATACGCAACAAGTAAAACCTTCCCGCAAGTTCTAAACTTGCGGGAAGGCAACCACTACCTATGCAGGACTACCTCTAAAACTATAATATAATAACATGTCATTAGTAAAACTTAAACCCTCGTGGGCAGAAAATCATTGGTTATTTTTTGTAAACCTATTTTTCCTATTCTATTTCGGTTTGCCCGTTCTCGCTCCAATCTTATTGGCCTATGACTATGAGTTATTGGCCTACCCGATTTATAAAATATATAGCTACCTGTGTCATCAAATGCCGTCACATTCTCACTTTGTTTTGGGAGAACAAGTTGCTATGTGCCAGCGTTGTTTGGCTATTTATATCAGTATGTTTATTGGCGGGCTGATTTTCAGCTCAAACATGGTACGGAACCGTTTGTCCCCCCTAAACATCAGATGGTATTTGCTCTGTTTAATCCCGATGGGGATTGATGGCGGCTTGCAATTCGTCACTGAACTTACAGTAATTATACCGATATTGGTTTTATGGGTGATTGGATTAATCTTGATAGCGGTTTTAAGCCTATTATTGTACCATCAAAACGGTTTGTATTGGCAAACTATCTCCTTTTTTTTAGCAGGGCCGTTTTGTTTAATTGTGGTTGACCTGTCTGGTGGGTATGAAAGTGACTGGCAGATGCGGAGTTTAACCGCTCTTATTTTTGCGATAGGTACAATTTGGGCGGCTTATCCTCTCTTAGAACAAGATTTTCGACATAGATATGGGTCTTGAAGGACGCTACCCGACTTCATGATTTGATGGTGGCAGAGATGTCTCCGACGCGTAGCTAGTACCCATACTCGGTGGGTCATATCCGTCAACTTAAGGATTGTTAACGACAGACCTACAAGGTTCGCCTACGGCGGAAACCTTGCAGGACATGGGCTTGACCTTGTAGGTTTTGGAAACCTGCAAGGTCTGATTGGCCTAAGTTGACACTTATGCTCGGTGGGTATATACCCGCCAATTACCCGTTGCGATGACATCATCGCAACGATCAGCGGAGTCGTTCTCCTCCGAGGTATGTAGTTTTCCTCGGAGGTGTTGGAACGAAACCTCACAAGACTTAATTAACTAATGTAGTAAGTACACATTTGGAGATTTTCCCATGTTCCAACAATTTCGTTATTTCAAACCAATTATCACAATTTCACTTATTATGCTCATCTCTGGGCTAATAATATCCTGTGGTTCAACATCTTCTATACCAATACCTGCCACCCCTACAAAAGAGGTTGAGGTGGCAGTTGTTCCTCCCCCGACCCCGACGACACCCGCTGTCCCGACCTCGGTACCAGCTATTCTTGCTCCTGACGATAGCTGTGTTAATTGTCATTCTGACGAAGTACAACTGCTTCTTACCTCCGCCACAGAAGAAGTAGAAGTGGAACTTTCTGAAGGTGAAGGCTGAGGTGGCTCTGTCCCTCCGTTGGAGGGCTGGGAGAAAGTTATTCTTAGCGATAAGGAATTTGCGGAGACTATTCATGGGAAAATGGGCTGTATCGCCTGTCATGGTGGCAATGGTCTTTCTGGTGACAAGGAAATTTCACATATCGACATGCGTACCGACCCGATAGCGGCTGAGGCTTGCGACCAATGTCATACCGATACGCACAATGATGCACATAGTATGCACTCCAATTTAACTGGCTATCAAACCGTTTTGCAACAACGCACTAGTGAAGAAACATTGGCCGTTATTAATGAAGAAGCCTTTGGCAACCATTGCGAAAGTTGCCATACCAGTTGTGGGCAATGCCATGTTAGTCGGCCTGCCAGTGTAGGGGCTGGTTTGAGTGCGGGGCATAAGTTCAAGAAGATTCCGCCCATGAATTTAACCTGTACCGGCTGTCATGGTAGTCGGGTTGATATGGAATATAAGGGGAAAAACGAAGGTATTCCGGCAGATATTCATTGGACTCAAGAGGGCATGCCCTGTTTCCAATGTCATACCGCTGACGAAATGCATGGCAACCTCGACTTTGAACAGAGCCATCGGTATGACGGGCCACAGATGCCGAGTTGTTCTGAGGCAGGCTGTCATGCTGATATGACGGATGACGGTTCGATTGAGGGTCATGACGAGGATCATTTTGGCCTGATGGCCTGCGAAACCTGTCATGCCGCTGAATACAAAAACTGTTACAGTTGCCATCTGGAAAAAAATGATGAGGATGTGCCATATTTCAAAACTAAACCGTCGATGATGGGAGTTAAAATCGGGTATAATCCTATTCAGAGCGATGATCGCCCTTGGAAATGGGTTGTCTTGCGCCATGTGCCAATCGACCCGGATAGTTTCGCCTACTACGGCGAGAATCTACTGCCCAATTTTGATAATCGTCCCACATGGGTCTATGCCACACCCCACAACACGCAACTACGTGGGCCGCAAGCTCTCACTTGTAACGACTGTCATGGTAATAAAGAGGTCTTTTTGACGGAGGATGATCTGCTGTCTTACGAGGTCAAGGCCAATCAACCCGTTATGGTTGAGGAGGCTGATATTCCGGCCTTGATAGAGACTCAATCTCCGTAGCATAAGTTTATAAAAAGTAAATATTCAGTGAACTCGCCAGAAAGAGCATCAGAAACCCGATTTCTCAAAGAAATCGGGTTTCTAGAGCTACTTTACTGAACTTTTACTATAAAAAAGCAGAAGTTGTTTATCGTTTCAACATAATTAAAACAATATCTGACAGGATTAACAAGATTAACAGGATTACAAGTGAAAAAATCCTGTTAATCTTGTCAAAAAATGCTTTTGATTTTGTCAGCATGTCAGGTCATGAATGAATCGACAAACTTTTGAAAAAGGAGTTTTTTCAATGAACAGTTCAACGAAAATATGTTTTATAGCAATGTTGGTTCTAATGACCAATGCTCTTTCTATGCCCGCATTAGCAGAAGGCCCTACTGATTTAGATGTTCTTCGGCGGACGGCGGCAAGTTATCTCCCTTATGAAGACCGTCAATACCGAATAAGTTCCGATGATTTGTATGCCATACTGCATGACGGTGATGAGGCTAATGATCCGTTTGTGCTTAGTGTGCAAACCAGAAAACAGTACGAATCAGGACACATACCTAATTCTATTAATATTCCGTGGGATGAAATCACCGATGTGGCACAATTGCAAACGCAAATCCCAAAGAATAAGCTAGTGGTGATTTACTGTAACCATGATATCCACTCGGCACAAATTTCAGCTATTTTGAATTTGTTGGGATATAACAGTCTCGATTTGTTTTATGGACTTGAGGGCTGGACACAAAATAAGGCGGCTATTCCCGACCACTTTGACCCTGATTGTCCCTGCACCCAAGAAGATGGATATCTTCTTGATACTCAAGCTTATACAGTTGAACCAACAAATCAGTTTCCTGAATTGAATGTATCGGGCAGTACCACTGAAGAGATAATCATAGCCGCCGCCAATGATTATCTTGCTTCCGAGCGGGATACCTATTCGACAATTGAGCCTTGTGATTTGAATGACCTTTTGATCGATGATGACTCCGATAATAATCCCTTTGTACTTAGCCTACAGTGGCCCGAAGGATATGCCAAAGGTCATGTACCTACCGCGGTCAATATTCCTCGTTGGGAACTGTTTGCCTCGGCAGAAAATTTGTCGAAGTTGCCCACAGATCAGCCAATCGTAATCTGTTGTTATCTAGGATTTACTAGTTCGCAAGTGGTAGCAATTCTGAACATGATGGGGTACGATGCTAAGGTAGCTTTGCATGGTTTATGTGGCTGGACAACCGACTCTGAAATCACACATTTTGATATTACCGACCCGCAAAACTGGCGTGATTATCCTATAGAAGGCACAGCGGCCAATGCTGTTTATGAAGAAACAACTGCTGAAACTGCTATCGAAGAAACAACTGAGGAAAGTGTCGCGGAAGAAAGTGTCGCGGAAGAAGCAACTGTTGAGGAAGGTGCTACTGAAGAACCGAGTCAACTAGCTACTGACTCTTCTTGTCAGCAAATATACATGGTACAGTATAGTGATATGCTTTCTGAAATCGCTGAAAAATATTTAGATGATATAATGGCATATAACAAAATTGTGGAAGCTACAAACAAAATGCATGCGACTGATGACTCGTTTGCCAATATTACCAACCCCGATTTAATTGAAATCAACTGGAAATTATGCGTTCCTTAAGTTATTAAACTTAACGTTTGTAGTAGGCGATTTATCGCCTTCTGAGGCACTAAAGTGCCTACTACTCACTACAGTTAAGGGAAGAATAACCTTCCAATTTACTAAATTCTGCTTCATGATTGTAATCTCCTGTAGTTAATATATATAAATCCAATTGCTCCGAACTTAATCCGAAGCCCAGACCTGACAGGTTTTTAAAACCTGTCAGGTCTGTTTTTTTACTCAATGTTCTATTTGTTCTTCACTATTAACGGTAAATACGCAATAGCGCAAAAATCGTCTGAATGTGGGACGCAGAATGTCATGCCCGAATGTAGTTATCGGGCATCCACAGATATAACAATAGATTCCCGCTAAAACCATGCGGGAATGACATGACTATATTTCGATTTCATGATGAGTTTTGCTCTACTGCGTAAATACACCTTATACGAAGCCTCATCCAACACCGCAAACATGGTGAAATGGTCGGTTGTATCGGTCAATCATTTGTTGTTCCCTCCATTTGTTGTTCTCCCCCATATTCCATGCGCCCCTCATTTGAACGCAGAATCAAAAAGAGGCTGACCATGCTGGTCGGCCTCTTTTTTGTTCGGGAATAAAGGAGTGCAAAAGCTGATTGCTTTTGCCAGAGGTAAACATGCAAAAGCAATCAGCTTTTGCACTCCGTATGCCCCAATATAGCGCACTTGAGGGCGAATCATCCATTCAATCGAGCGAATGTTTCAGCATTCCCATACACCTGACTACCTTCAGGGATTTCGTCGGGAGCCGTATCTTCGATCAGTAAAACAACAGTCCATTTACCATCATCACCCATTGAAAACTGTTGCGTATCGAAACGGGCGTTATATTTTTGCTGAGTTCGGTCTGGTCGTATAACCAATACCGTTTCGTTAAAACGTTCAAAATCATCTTTTGGTACGATCGAATTTTCGGGTATTAAAAATAAACCTCGTCCGATAATTCGAAACCTGTATTGTACGGTCAGTAATTCTTTTGTCGTCATTCGATCATTCCCGTTTGAATTGCGTTGATATATAAATCAATATTGGCAACATTTGTTTAGTCGATTGTACTGTCACCCATCAATTGACACAAATTATTCGATCTGTGTGGTTGACCACCTGCAAGGTCTTAAAAACCTTGTAGGTGTGTTGGAGCCAAGACCTTGCAGGTTTTGTAGTGGTCAGCTTGATGTTGAAAATGGAATGCAACGGGTTTAGCCGTTGCCAAAAGCAATGGCTGAACCCATTGCACTCCAACATCATCTTGACCACCACAAGACCTTGCAGGTACTAGCTTCGCGTCGAAAACCTACAAGGTCGAAATTATTAGGACGTAAAAAGGACGACACATTCGTTATGAGCCGTCCTTTTTTGAGGCAAAGAAAAAAGTGTGGAACTGTTTTGTTCAGGCCATAAAATCAGCCGTTCGCTCGCGGGGCATGTGAGTTTCGCGACTTGTTTCGGTGATACGCCACAAATCGACAATAAACTGATTAAGTCCCTTGGCATAAGTGGTTAGATAATCTTGCACAATTTGTTGCGCCAACTCGGTTTGTCCAACGGCTATCAACTGCCCTACATGAGGCCGAAAGTCGCGTAAGGTTATAGTCATCACCCCTTGAGCCGTCGTGATAATCCCCCACGCGAGGGTCTTTTTGTTGTTGTCATCTTTGGCGGTTACAAAGCGGGTTAAAGTACTCGACTTTGCCACAGCTCCTACATTCGAGAACACCTCTCGCCCCTTAATCAAATCGTTCAATAGGTCAATCCGACCCGGAATCTCGTCCAACATCCGTTGCAAAGGGGTAGGCATATGAGCCAACAATTTGATGGTTCCGGTGCTGGCTCCCTCGCCGACCGAGGCAATCTCTTTGGCCTTATTCAACACTGCTCCAAAACCGGCCAAGGTCGCCAAATAGGTTCGTTGCAGACGGTTAAATTCCTGAAACAACTGAGTACGGTTGCCCGACCCAGATTTGTAGGCATTGAGTGCATCCAATGTTTGTTGATGTAGCTCTAAAAGAGACAACTCAGCTAACGGAACCTCAAAGGTCATGGGATAGAGCCGGTCTTGAGGGAGGCGCATGCTTCCATCAACCGGAATAACCACTACCGGATTCAGTTGACTGGCCTCGGCAATTGCCTTTAGAGCCTCTTGCGCGGCTGGCTTCATTTGATGATGTTGGCTCAGGTTTTCTAGGGTGGTTATCAGTTTGGGGTTGGGTTGATAGGTGTTGCCATGAATAGCCCGATATAGAACGAGAATATCATTAACCGTCAGGTTCAGTAAATCGCTCCGTTGCTTGAAAATACGGCGTAAGCGCAACATCTGCTTGAGTTTGATGGCCTGTGTCTCGGCGCTGACCTCGGGGGTAATTTGGGATAGTTTTTTGAGCCGTTCTAGTTCGGACGGTTCAAACTGGAGAGACAGGGCTAGAGGGGGTGTTTGCGAATTAGCCGTAGGCGGTAGTTGAGACAGATAAACGGCCCAAGCCAGCGCTTCGTTGGTCATAATTTCGGCTAAGGTTGCCCCCCAACCCCCATCGAAAAAGATATGCGACTGATCAAATATCATCGTCTGCCCCGTATCAATCAGAGTTAGGGCATGACCGCCAACGCCCCGCTCGGTTTGGCGCAAATTAACCAACGGTAAATCAGTCCCCTGCTGGTCGCAGTTCAGCAATATGGGAGCATGACGCAACCAATCTAACTCTTGCCGTAAATTACTATTCAGCCGTTTTCGTAACCCGCTCCAATCTGCTCGTTGACTGGTCGCCACCTGTGTTAAATGGGGGGGCGCAGTTTGAGCCGGATTGTTGACCATATTATCAACATATCCTCGGATGACCTCAATCTCTGGCGGAGTTGTTGTGCCAGACAAACAAGCCGGAATCAAGTAATAACGTCCCTGATAGATTACCCCTACATGAGCCGATTTCAGGTCGATGGGACAGCGAGTTTCTTCGTTGGCTCCCGGCTCTAAGTAGCCCAAAATCGACATCTGTTGCTGATAGGCGGGTAGTTCGGTTTGGTTCGCATCGGCAACAAGTGTTTGCCACTTTCGTTGTATCCTTGGCGACAAGGCTTCCGTTACCGTTCCTAAAAACTCATAAAATTTACGTTGCCGATAATGGGCATACGTCTCGTGACCTTGTACATCTTGCCCGCGAGCAAAGGGGCGCTGTTTTATCCATGCTCGATAGATGCCCGCGTACAACTCGGCGTTTGATTCAAGACGGGTCGCCTCTTGTAATAGATACGTGTAGCGCCGTTCTCGCCATTCATTGGCTAACAGTTCGCTATATTGATGCAGGGCATGGATGGCTGACATGACCCACGCGGTTATCCGGTCAACTGAGTTTAAGTTGATATTGTGCTGACGAAGCAAGCTGTCAAAGCCATGCGATTCGTTGGTATGACGAGCCGTGTCTTCGCGCATGGCATAATCAACATAAAATTGCCATGTCCCTTCTGGAAAGGAATCCTCTGGATCTTTGCCCGCTATTTTGAGTAGATTCTGATACCCCCAAATTACCGCCGCCGGGCCAGCGAACACGGTTCCATAGACTGTTTTATCGAGCGCCTGTTGGACTCCTTTAAATAGGAGATTAATGTCCCGTTTAACCGTCTTGGCCGGTGGCGCACGGTCAGGCAAACGGGCTAACCCGTTCAGCACCACTCCCGGCACATTACCCGCCGGAATCACCCTCGCTACCTCCTCGACCACGGCCTCAACTTCTGGCAGAGTCAGTTGCGACAATCCCATAATCGACTGGGCAATACTCTGTAGATTACCCACCGTTTTCATAGAGGCTTGCTTAAACTGGTCTTGCGCGCTGGTGCTTTCCAAACTATCAATTTTAATTGGTGACTTCGCCGAGTTGGCTGTTTTATTATCCATAAAAGCGTCCTTGCTGATAGAGTTTTAAGGCTGTTTCACATCTTACTGCACAGCTTGAAAATTCGCCAATATGCCACTTGGCTTTTTCTCACAAAAAACGCTAAGGCAGGTGGAAGAAATAAAACATCCCAATTGAGGAGTCAGCACCCGTGGTGCGGCACGACGCGTGCCTACTCCGCGGGACAATTATTTTTTTCCACGTCCCTAACCTTAACGAAACAGTAAAAGTTCAGTAAAACCGCACAAGAAACCCGATTTCTCAAAGAAATCGGGTTTCTGACGCTCTTTCTAGCGAGTTCGTTGAATATTTACCAACAAAACAACCCCATCACAATCCCTGAGCCATATTCGACCAACTCAATAGCCGCTCCTTCATACCATCATACCGCAGATTCAACTCGGCCTGTACCTCTGGCGTAAATAGCGGATGTGCGTCGCTACCGTCAACATTCATAACCCACACCTCCCATGAGCCAGTTCGGTCGGTCAAAAAGGCAATCTGCGAGCCATCCGGCGACCATGTCGGCGCAGAACTGTTGTATTGCGGGTCGGCCAATATCGGCGGTTTGGTCAGGCGCTGACGCTCACCCGTTGTCAGATCGAGCGTGTACACCTCCCAATGGTCATGCTGACGATAGGTCATGGCAAGTTTCGTCCCATCCGGCGAAAAAACAGGGCTTCCATCTCGATGGTCGGTGGTCAGCATGGTTTGGCTCTGTTGATGCAGGTCAAACTGAACCAGTCCCTTCTCCCCTTGATAGATGATCTGCCATGCCTGTTGCGGATGCCAAGTCGGGCTGAAAGAGTACCGCTCTGTAGGTAAGTCGCTAAACTCGCCCGTTACCACATCGACCAACCGCAAAGCCCACGGCGCATCCTCGATACGAATGAAACAGATCATAAAACCGTTATCACGTTGGCCTCGGCTGGTGATGATAATATTTTTGGGCAAATTGATGCCATCATCCTCATCAAAATAACGACACTCTTCGTCTGGATTGACCACTCCGCCATGCTGAAACGAAATCACAATCTGCGAGCCATCCGGCGACCATGTCGGCGACTTGGGCTGACGAATATCGCCCAGAATCAGGCGCTCATCTGAGCCATCCACCTTGACGCTGTACAACGCCCCATTCTCGGCTCCATCCCAACGAGTGAAGGCAATCTGTCTCCCGTCTGGCGACAGCACTGGATCAATCACCCCACCATGAAACGTCGTCGGATTCGCCTCCAAACCCGCTATTTTAGTCAACCCTGTGCCATCAAGAGCCACTCGATACAACTCGCCACCACTATGATTCAGCACCAAAAGTTGGTCGGTTGTTTGGCTGAGAGTTGTCTGCTCAGTCCGTTCTGGGGTGGTATCTCGTGACGATTGTTCGGCTGGCTTCGTCTCTGGTACAACAATCGGCAGATCATCCTTCGAGCCATTTTGCAACTGGCTATAATCGGCGCGACTCGATAGCCAAGCTGTGCCCTCATCGGTTTTGATGTTGAGCCAAAACCGACCCGCGTCGATGCCTAGTACCTCAAACTGGTCGCCCTGTATTGCCGTGCCGACGGTTGGATAGTCGAGGCCCGGCCCACTCCGAATATGTAGCCCCGTGGCGATAACTTCCACCATAATCGACTCGGTATCATCGACTGCCATGTCGGTCTGGTTTGCATCAGACATGTCATCCGAGCTATCCGCTGATACCGAACGAGTCGTGTCGTCAGTTTCAGCAGATTCATCGTCCGTGGTAGTTGCTTTTGTCGATTCTGGTTCAAGCGCGTCGGCCACCATGACGGCTTCGTCAGATTGAAGTTGTGCCGTGGCTTCGGCTTGTGCCGTAGCGACCACATCTTGGTCAAGCCGAGTGATAGCCGGAGTGGGACGTGTTTCGCCGCTGGTTTGCATGCTGTTGCATGCGGTCAGTATAAAGATAAATAAAATTAGAATAATCGTTCGCTGTTTTTGACTCATTGTTTATCAACCGCCAATCTAAAATCCAAAATCGCCAATCTAAAATCTAGTTATTCATAACGGAGCGCATCAATCGGTTTGAGACCCGCGGCTCGCATGGCCGGATACACGCCAAAAAAGAGGCCAATCGCCATAGAGAACATGGTCGCCACCACCACCGATTCCCATGTCACGATGGTTTGGGCGAAGTTGCCCGGTAGCACCAGCGGTAGTAGCGCCGAAACTCCGTACCCCAAACTGATGCCGATAAAACCGCCTATCAAAGAGAGGACAATCGACTCGACCAAAAATTGGAGCAGGATATCGCGTCGTTTGGCTCCGACCGCTTTACGGATACCGATTTCTCGCGTGCGCTCTGTCACCGAGACCAGCATGATGTTCATGATCCCAATCCCACCCACCAAAAGTGAGATTCCGGCAATTGCGCCCAAAAAGGCGGTCAGACCATTAGCAAAACTGTTGCCAAACTCTAACAAATCGCTCTGGCTGATGACCGAGAAATCGTCGATATCCTCCGTTCCCAATTCATGCCGTTCTCTCATGAGGGCAGTCACTTGCTCGGTCACATCCTCCATGACTTCCAGCGAGGTAGCTTGCAGGTAGATCATGCCGATAATCGGACTGCCTTGATGCACTCCGGCCCGCCCTAACCGAGTCTGGGCTGTCGTAATCGGAACCATGATCGAGGTATCTTCCCTTTCGCCACCAAAGCTACCTTGTCCTTTATCCTCAAATACGCCAACAATCTGGTATGGCGTACCGTTCAAGCGTACCTGCTCCCCAATCGGATACTCATAGTCGTAAAATAGTTCCGAGACCAAAAACTCGCTCAGCAAGAGTACTCTGGCCCGTTTGTTGACTTGATCTTCGGTAATAAACTGCCCGGCCATGACCGTGTAGTTCCGCACCGTTTCATATTCTGGCGTGATGCCATAAGCCTGCACATTCTGCTCCCCCTGATCGCGCACCAAAGTAACCCCATTGGGCCGATACTCCGGCGCGACTGCGGTGAGATTGGAGACATACCACGGCGTGCCGATTAAGGCCGCGTCCTCTAGGGTCAACGGTTGAGCGGCCCGTTGACTGGCTTTATCTGATCGCACACCTTTGCCGCCAAATCGAGCCGAGCCAGACATGACCCACATCACATTGGAGCCTAAATCGCTAAACTGTTGATTAAACTCCGCCCGCACCCCGTTCCCAATCGAGACCAAGGCAATCACCGCCCCCACCCCGATAATGATACCGAGCATGGTCAAGATGGTTCGCATTTTATTACTCATCAATGCCTTGAGAGCAATGTTGATACTTTCCCAAATTAGCATAGTTCACTCCTATTTTGACTTTGATATGCCATTGTGCTACGTTGCTAGGAATGAGCATTAATTAACCTGTGCATATTTGGCGAGTCGGAGCGCCGGCTTCCAGCCGGCATGCTGGCTGGAAGCCAGCGCTCCAGTCAAACGCGCAACTTATTTAATCCCGATTCCTATCTAAATCAAGGCCAGTCAGCGTGATAACTTACGCTTCATATCCACAAAAGCGAAGTGCAGTGAGAGCCAGTGTACGCACGGCAATTTCTAATTCGGCAATGGGGACGCACTCATCGGGTTTGTGGGCTAAACGCACATCACCGGGGCCAAACAAGACGGTGGGAGTGTGGCCCTCGTTGACCAGCAAACGCATATCGGCTCCGTAGGTCATGCCCTGAATCTGAGCCGGGGTTTTAGCGATGTGGTGATAAGCACCACTGACGGTTTGCACCAGCGGATGGTCTACGGCAATGCCCGCCGATTCAAACTGTCCGCCCCACCATTCTAGTTTAGGGGGATGATCGCGTAGCCACGGGTCGGCCTGAGCGGCCTCCGCGATACGGTTTTCTAGGGCTTGTCGGGCGGTGGTAAAATCCTCGCCCACGGCAATACCGTACCGCCCCTCGCAGGTCAACCAATCCGCCACCGATGAGGCCCAATCGCCCGCTTGCATAGTACCGATACAGATGGCGTATGGCACCTGATAAGCGGCAAAAAGTGGGTCATTAAACTGTTGAGTACGCTCTTTTTCCAAAGCCATAATGGCTTGATAGATAGGGTAAAAGTTCTCGATAGCACTGATGCCCTCTTCACGTATACAGCCGTGGGCCGACACGCCGGGTACGGTCAGCCTAAAGTTAAAGGCTCCGGCCTGAGCTGGGGCAACCATCAATTCGGTTGGTTCAACGACTACCGCGCCATCGGCCTGATAGCCTCGCATCACGGTGGCCAGGGTGCCGACCCCGCCGTCTTCTTCGCCAATTACACTTTCAACCATCAGTTTGCCCGTTAACTTGACTCCGGCATCGTGGATGGCTTTAGCGGCAAAGATGGCACAAGATAGCCCCCCCTTCATATCTAGGGCACCGCGCCCGTAGACCCGTCCTTGGTCGATAGTGCCTTGCCAAGGGGGATAGTTCCAGTTAGTTTCATCGCCGGGCGGAACGACATCGACATGACCATTAAAGATAAGGTTGCGACCGCCCGTTGCCTGACCCATCACCCCAACGACACCCAAGCCGTACTCTCGCTCGGTCTCGATACTGAAGGCGGGGTGTCGACTTAACTCAGCAAAGTCAAGCTCCCACTGATCAACCTCAAGCCCGCAACGGGCCATTTGGGCGGCTACATGCTCCTGAGCGGGAGTTTCGTTGCCGCTCAAACTGCGTACCGCCACTAAATCACACAAATAGGCCAGCATACCGTCGAGATCAAGGGCCGCCAGCACC
The DNA here is from genome assembly GCA_030377865.1 of Anaerolineales bacterium HSG25. Taxonomy (GTDB): domain Bacteria; phylum Chloroflexota; class Anaerolineae; order 4572-78; family J111; genus JAUCGB01. Next base: position 18,327 of record JAUCGA010000032.1, read on the forward strand.
CGTTTTTCTATGGCGTTCATAGATAGATTCCTCCTGTGCACAAGTTAATTAATCCTTATTCCCAAGAATTGGCATTGAAAATACGGCAAACTTAGTTATGTTCATCCATAATGTTACTTACGCTCATTTACCATTTATAATTCACAATTCACAATTCACAATTCATTTATAAATCCATCGCGTATCCTTAACCGCTTCATCGACCACAATCTCCCCGTCGGCTAGACGCACCACCCGTTTGGTATGCTCGGCAATTTCCCGCTCATGGGTCACGAAGATAGTGGTAATATTATGGTCGAGATTCAACCTCTGAAAAATCGCCATGATCTCCATGCTCGAGGTTGAGTCGAGGTTGCCGGTTGGCTCATCGGCTAGAATAATGGCTGGATTGCTGACCAAGGATCGGGCAATTGCTACCCTCTGCTGTTGCCCGCCCGATAACTCGTTCGGTTTGTGATGGAAACGGTCTCCTAAGCCTACCTGCTCCAAGGCTGACCTAGCTCGTTTTTGCCGCTCCCGTCGCCCAATTCCGGCATAAATCAACGGTAGTTCGACATTGTTCATGGCCGATGTCCGTTTGAGCAGGTTAAAACTTTGGAACACAAAACCAATTCGTTTGCCCCGAATCTCCGACAACCGATTATCGCTCAAATCGTTGACTTTGATCTGCTCCAGAAAATAGTCGCCCGACGTGGGTTGGTCTAAACAACCGAGTATGTTCATCAAGGTCGATTTGCCTGACCCCGACGGCCCCATAATCGAGACCATCTCCCCTTCTCGCACCTGCAATGAGGCCGACTTGAGGGCATGCACCTTAATTTCGCCCATCTGATAGGTTTTGGTCAACTCACGAGCGTCGATCAGTAGTTTGTTGGTTGACATGATTTGTAACTCCCCTACTTCACGTAAAAGTTCAGTAAAGTAGCCCTAGAAACCCGATTTCTTTAAGAAATCGGGTTTCTGACACTCTTTCTGGCGAGTTCACTGAATATTTACTACTTCACCGCTTTATCACCCCGCGATACGGTTTCTTTCCGAATAATCACCTGATCATCCTCCTCCAATCCGGCCAGAACTTGGGTTTGTCCATCTTGACGCAAGCCGACCACAATCTCTTGCCGAGTCGGTTGCCCCTTTTCATTTTCCATCTCGACATACATGACAGGTTGCCGATTCTCGGTCTCCACTTTGATGGCCTGATTCGGTACGACTAACACATCATCCAAGCGTTGCGTTTCGATGGTGGCGTAAGCGGTCATGCCCGATAGCAGTTGCGGCGAATCAGACTGATGGTCTACCTCGATGATGACCTCGTACATGACCACCGAATCGTTATTGCTATTAATCGGACGAGGGGCAATATCAATCACTTGGCCGGAGAACTCATAATCGGAAAAGGCATCCAAATTGATAACCACCATCTGACCGGGGCGAATGCGTCCAATGTCGATCTCATCCACCTCAACCGTCAGTAGATAGGCGGAAGTGTCGGCCAATAAAAAAGCCGCGGTGTCCGAACTTTGTAACACTCGTTCGCCCAGTTCAACAGTTACATCCAAAACAACCCCACCGTTCGGGGCGACGAGTGTAGCCTGTTCGACATCGTTTTTACTCTCGGTCAGATTCAACTCGGCCAACTGTATCGCGGCCTGCTTATTTGCCACATCCGAGGCTGACGGCCCTTCGAGCAATGCGGCCAAATCAGCCTGCGCTTGCAGAACACTGTATCGCGCATCGGTCAAATCGCCGTCCGAAACATCCAGATTTCGCATAGCGATGTTGTAATCGGCTAGGGCCTGTTCATAAGCCAAGGTCTCTGATTGCAAGGTATCGGCCTGTGATCTCGCTCCGGTATCACCACGATAGGCCACCTTGTCATAATCCCACTGCGCCTTTTGGAGGGTAACCTGTTTCAGGCTTAGGGCGGCGGCGGTTTTGGTCAACTCATCTTCTCGATCAGGGTCATTCTCCAACTCAGCCAATCTGGCTTTGACGGACTGCACCTTGGCTTGTGACGCGGCCAGCCTCTCGGCGGAGGTTGGCTCAAACAGCTTTTGTAAATCGGCCTCACTTTGAGCTAGTTGGATTTCAGCCCGTACAATCGCCAACTCCAAATCCTCGGTATCGAGTTGGGCCAACACGTCACCCGCTTGTACATGTTGGCCTCGTTTGACTAGCACTTTCTCAATCACGCCGCTAATCTCAAAATTTAAGGCCACTTCCGATTGATGCTCGATTTTACCACTGGCGTTGACCACATCTCGCAGAGTCTCGCGCCCAACATCAACCAGTTTATAGGCCATCTCGGTATCTTTGGTCGTTTGTTTACTCCAGCGATTGGTACGTTGGGTGTATTGCTGATAGGCCCACCAGCCACCGCCAGCAAAAATAGCGATAATCACAAACGTAATAATCAGTTTTTTCATGACATGTTCCTTGACAAATAGGTGTGTCAAAAGTTTGTCGTTTCATTCATACTGACAAAATCAAAAGCATTTTTTAATAGGATTAACAGGATTACAGGCAAAAAAATCCTGTCAATCCTGTCAATCCTGTCAGATATTGTTTTAGCCATGTTGAAATGATAAACTTTTGGTGTGTTATAGCTTTTACCGTGCCCGTTAGATGTAAAGCGATTTCGGAGAAAGTGTAAACGATTTGTAAAATCAGCGACCGTTGAATGAATGTCGATTCAAAAAAAGCCTGCTAAAAAACAGGCTTTTTTGATATTTTAATATGACGATTGACGCTTCAAAGTCAGGTTAGTCACGGCTTTGTAGTTTAGCCAACAGGTTCAAAATTTCAATATAGAGCCAAACCAGTGTCACCATCAACACAAACGCGCCATACCATTCCATGTGTTGGGGGGCACCCGCGTTTGAGGCTTCTTCGATAAAGGCAAAGTCGATGACCAGATTTAAGGCCGCGATACCAACCACAAATAGACTAAAGGCGATGCCCATCATGCCATTACCAAAGGCCGGGTTTTGAAAACCCAAAAAGCTCATAAAGAGGCTACCCATGTAGAAGATAAAAATTCCACCCGTAGCGGCAAAAATACCCATTCGTAATTTTTGGGTTACTTTGATAATCCGGCTGGTGTACAAAAACAACATCATGGCTAACACACCCAAAGTAATTCCCATTGCTTGGAAGGCAATACCGGGATATATCGTCTCGAAAATAACGGTGATAGCGCCCATCGTCACGCCTTGCACAATGGCATAAATCGGTGCCCCAATCGAGGCGTATTCGGGTTTAAAGGCTAACCCAATCGCAATACCGAGTGATACAATCCCACTAAACATCATCATTGGCATGGCATATTGCGGGAAACTCCAGCCAATTGACCCGGACAAAAACAGCAACATTAATAACAAGGCTGTTTTATTAACGGTTCCTTGCACGGTCATCATGCCGCTTGCAGTACCGCTCATACTCATATTACCAAAACCGGTTTGTACGGTGCTGGTTTCAAACCCTTTTAAGGCGGGGTTACTACTTTTTCCACTAAACATAGTTATAAAACTCCTTATCGCTAATTTGTTTCAGAAGTTTATCATTTCAACATGACTAAAGCAATCTGACAGGATTAACAGAATTGACAGGATTACAAGCAAAAAAATCCTGTCAATCCTGTCAAAAAATACTTTTGATTTTATCAATGTATCAGGTCATGAATGAAACGACAAACTCTTGTTGTATATTGGTATTCTGTGTTAATACCTTGATTTAGACGGCTACCAACTAAGGTGCGACAAAACACATCGGAATAAATCCCGATGCTGATAGCCAAAGCAGGCTAAAGCCAGCTAAATAGGCCGCTTTTAGCGGTCTTCAGCTTTTAGCGTGGGGATTTATTCCCACGTTATCTGTTTCGCCTTATGTTTATAGCCATTTAGACAGTTCCAACTTTTAAAATCTCCCAAGCTACGACCTGCAAGGTTTAAAAAACCTTGTAGGTCTGTGCCCTTCCCAACCTACAAGGTCTCTAAGACCTTGCAGGTTTTGAAATTTATTTTCTTGGAGTTGCCTTAACTACCTGTAATATAGTTTTCGAGTTGTTCAATCATAAATTTTTGTTGTGATATGACGGTTTTTACTACATCACCAATTGAAACAACACCTACAAATATGTCACCATCTTTTACGGGCAAGTGGCGCACTCGTTTTTCAATCATCAAAGCCATACACTCCTCAATTTTATGTGTGGGAGTAACATACAATACCCGTGTTGTCATCACCTCTTTAACCTGTGAATTAAGGGTTATATCTGACTCTCTAACGACCCCGCGTGCATAATCCCGTTCAGAAAGAAACCCAGTATAAGTATCCCCTTCTTGAACCAACAACCCCCCCACATTTTTGTCATCCATCATCTTTAAAGCATCATACATAAGGGTATCGCCTAGAATAGACCAAACCTCTCGACCTTTTTTATCCAACAACTGTTTTACCGTTTCCATACTACCTCCTGTAGTAACTTAATGATGTTATATACGGTTTACTAATTTTAATGAGATTTTGGGCTCTTTGGGGCTTTCCGTGCAAATATCATGATTGTATCATCATCTTCTCGCAAGTTTTAAACTTGCGGGAAGATTGCTCCATCAAAGTATCTAATTCAGGGCACAGTTTCGAGTTGCACGGAATCTACCAGAGAACCAGATTTTGTTGAGTATCAAGTTTTGACAATAAATGATTTTTTGCTTCCAAAGTGCGTCATAAGGATTATGCAGGGTGGAATGAAATGGTAAATGGTGAATGGTAAATTGTAAATTACGTTTGTCGCCAAGAGCGATCTGAATACTGGTATTGAAAACAGAAGTTTATCATTTCAACATGACTAAAACAATATCTGACAGGATTAACAGGATGGACAGGATTAAAGGCAAAAAAATCCTGTTAATCCTGTTAATCCTGTCGAAAAATGCTTTTGGTTTTATCAACATGTCAGGTCGTAAATGAAACGATAAACTCTTGTGAAAATACGACAAAGTTCAGTAAAACAGATCTAGAAACCCGATTTCTTTGAGAAGTCGGGTTTCTGATGCCCTTTCTGGTGAGTTTACTGAATATTTACCAATTTTAGAACAGGATGCGTGGAATGACACTGATTTTGGCATGATTTAATCAGTGTCATTCCGCACATCCTGTTCTTATGGCCCAAATGAAGACCAACGTCGAATCGTAATATACTGCAAATCTCACTGTCGGTCAAATACGCTGTTTCTCTGCTTTGTTCTTAAGGAATGAACATTGTAGAGTCACCAGACATATTAACATTATGGTTGGTGGAAACTCTACCCCCCCAGTCGTAAATATTCAGTGAACTTGCTAGAAAGAGCATCAGAAACCCGATTTCTTTGAGAAATCGGGTTTCTGACGTTCCTTCTGGCGAGTTCACTGAATATTTATTTTGTAATAGCCAACAAAAAACGACCACCCCAATGTTTTGAAGTGGTCGCTGTGGTCATTGGCCTTCCTCCTTCAAGGTGTGTGTTTCTCATATACCCGAAGGGGTATTGAAGGTGTCGTCGCGGAAGCGTCGTTGTATCGGAGATGTCGATTCATCCGAATCATGTTACAATAGCCAAGCTACCCGACTGCTTGTACAGTTTGGGTGGTTTACCCGCCGCTGAGTTATAACAACTCGGTGGCGGTGTAATTGTTGGTTGATAATAGATTGTTAAAGATTATAAAGTGGCTCTATTTTAGCCTATGACGGTTTGTTTGTCAAGGATGTTTTTCATCACTTGCCGATTCGGCTATAGTAACAAGATTGTCCCAATACCTCGTAGGAGAATCTTGGGATGATTATTTCTTTCCCTCTGCTTTAGGGAACACCAAGAAAATAAATCTCTCAAAATAAAGAACAGGATTCGCAAGATGGCACTGATTAAAATCGAACAAATCAGTGCCATCCTGCGAATCCTGTTTTTTATACCGACTAGCTTTGGGAGACTTTAAAAGTGGCCTTCCATAAATTGCCGTAGTATACCAAAAAACAACTATAGTAGTATGTTTTTACCAACCAGTTAACAATGTGATAAAATGGTAGTCACGCGTTTTGTGACGCTTTTCACGATACGTCATACAAGACTACAACGGATAATTGAAAGGAATAAATTGCTCTTTAATTATACAAATTGATCGATATTCGTTTTGTTCCCAAACCTGTTGTACAAAAAATAACCGGATGTCCGGTTCTACAAGAAGAATTGAATTATGAAACGTTTTATGCTGATGGTAGTCAGGGGTTTCTCTGAATGAATCAAACAGAGGCTGACCGGCATGGTCGGCCTCTGTTTTGCGTTGACAAGGGGATGGGTTCGGTTTATACTATCGACATGGCAAAAGACATCATTCACGACCAAGTGAAAAACGCCCTCATCAAAGATGGCTGGACAATTACGCATGATCCATTCACCATAGCTTATGGTACTGATCATGTGTTTGCTGATTTGGCCGCAGAACGCTCCATCGCGGCAGAACGAGAAAATGACAAAATTATTGTTGAGATCAAAAGTTTCGTCGGTCAATCAGCCATTAATGATTTTGAGGGTGCGTTAGGAAAATATGTCCTATACCAGACTATCTTGGCAGAGCTACCCTTGGAACATAAATTATGCCTAGCCATTGGTACGAATACCTACAAAAAGGCATTTCAAAGATCAATAATTAAACTGACCGTTGAAAGACACAATATACCGCTTATTATCGTTGATATCGATACAGAGGAGATAAATCAATGGATAAATTGGTAACTTATCGTCAGCTCATAAAAAGAACTCTCAAAGAGTACGAAACATTATTTAATTCCCCATCGCCTATTCCTAAGCAGGTAGACGACCACTCTTTGTTTGATGAAACTCATGATCGATATATGCTTTTTCGGACAGGATGGTGGAAAAAAGAGCGCATTAATTCAGTCACTTTATACATTCGCCTCCATAATGGCAAAATTTACATTGAAGAAGATTGGACGGAAGATGGAATCGCTACTGATTTGTTACAGGCAGGCGTTCCACGAGAGGATATTGTCTTGGCCTTCCATCCGCCAGAACTGCGCCAACATACTGAATTTGCAATAGCATAGGATTTTAGATTATGCTCGTTTGAACGCAGAATCAAAAAGAGGCTGACCCGCGTGGTCGGCCTCTTTTTTGCGTTGACAGCGGGGTGGGTTTGGTTTATACTATCGGCAGTTGTTAAAAAATTAGGGAGAACAGTTTTGATGACACAAACGCTAGAATTAACCCTTGACGAACAAAACCGCCTCATTATTCCAACCATATTAGAACAGCATTGGCACTTAAAGCCGGGTATGCAACTGGTTATTGAAACCGATAAAAATGGGCGCTTATACATCCGGCTTCCAGTCGCCATGCCTCAGCTGGTGAACAAAGAAGGCGTATTCGTTGTTCAGGCTGAGTTAGTTGGTGACATAGAGCAAGTCATCAATCAAGACCGTGAACAACGCATTCAAACCGTTGCCGGAGCATTAGCCGTATGAGATTGTTATTGGATACCTCCGTATTGATTGCCGCGATGGTGGAAACACATCCGTCCCATGCCATAGCCTTGCCGTGGGTCCAACAGGTAAAACAGGGGCAAGCCAAAGGATACGTAGCTCTCCATACACTGGCAGAACTGTATAGTACGCTAACTCGGCTTCCCTTACGTCCCCCCATTTCAGGGCCATTAGCTCAACATTTGATAGATGAGAATGTTGTGCAGGCTTTTGAGATTGTTGCTCTGACGGCTCAAGATTATTTGGCGGTAATTGGTCATTTGGCTCAGAGTGGCTTGATTGGAGCTGTTACCTACGACGCGTTAATATTGCATGTTGCCAAAAAAGTTGAGGTTGATCAGATTATAACCCTCAATCAGCGTGATTTTGGGCGAATTTACCCAACGCTATCAGATAAAATAGTATCACATTAGGTAGATAATTCCTCAACACCCACGACTCGGATTGGGCATCTACGCAAACACCGTAGTTCGATTTTAGATTGGCGATTTTGGATTGACTCGCTCGTCTGAACGCAGAATCAAACAGAGGCTGACCGGTCGTTGTGTATGCTACCTTGTGGGGTATTACCCGTTTGAGCCATCCCACTGCGAATCAACTCGCTTGCTCCATTTCTGTCCATAGCTCCACGTTTCACGCCTCATGTTTCAGATTCTCCCACACTAGTCGTTCAAAACCAATCGCAACCACCACATGAGTCTGTAATCGCAAAACATTCTCATATTTGTGTTCTAACGCGGTTTGGTAGCGGGTCAGTTGCGTTTTTGCGGTGGATATGGCCTCCTTCACCGCGTCCAACTCACGCAGTTCCTCATCACTCAATTTGCCTAATTCTGTCCCCGTCGAGTTGACATCAGCCAAGGAAACATACTTAAACTCAATTACATGATCAAGTAGCGCAAACTGTCGCTGATCAGGTCTAACGATCATGGTTAGGTCACTGTAGCCCCGTTTCAGTTCTGTCTCCGAATCGGTGATGTAATATAAATTGTTGAACAGCACCGACAGAAACACAGCCTTGATGACCAACTCATTGGCCTGTCGATAGTCACGGTTGTCGAGGATGTCGAATCGTTGTTCGAGATAGTCACACAGGGGACGCAAATTGCCGGTAACATAAAAATTTTTCGTGATTTGCATGGCTGTATTGCTGTTCAATTCAGGAAACAGTATCTTTTGCAGACGTTCAAAATAGAGACCCTGCACCGTCAGGTTCGGAATCCGCAGAATCAACTCACCGACCACAAATAGATCCTCTGGCGTAGAAACCTCTTCGGGTAAAATTCGGCCATCTAAAGTGAGCATGCCCAAATAATACAACAACGAGGCGACAAATGTATCATCATTGTCTGCCTCTAACATTTCTCGTACTCCAAAACGGGTCGTAATCTGCGGCACGCTCACACGAGGCGTGGTATCCTTAGCCACCGCGTTCAAAATCACCCGATTCCCACCGGGTAAAAAGGCGGCATACTCTAGCTTTTTCCGGTCTGGAGTCAGGTTGCTGTCTAGCATGTTTTGTGGATAACGGCAATGTTTTTGCAGTGTCTCTAAGAAGTAGAAAACCAAGGTTGGATTGTAAATTCGATCTCCTGAATCGGGCGGTAAAACAAAACTGTAGCCGTCGTAGTAGGTACGCATCACCTGCATGGCTTTACTGGTTTGGGCTGAATCCATGTCACAATAGGTCGTTACCTGTTGTAGAAGTTCAAACACTTCATCCTCACGAAAACCGCACAAATCGTTAAACTCTGGCTCAAAATAGATGTTACGCGCCACAAACTGACCGCTGGTCAAATCGCTCATGACCACCGGCGAGACTCCGGTCATAAAGATTCGCTCTAGCCCCAATCCGGCCAAAGCGCCCTTAAGTATCTTGAACAGCGTTTTGAGAATCCCCTCTCCCTCAAGCAACTGCTCATACCGCTCTTGACCCATCTTTCGGCTGACCATCACTTCATTGGCAAAGTTGTCATACTCGTCCACCAACAGATAAAGACCGCGGTTGGTTAGTCGCACTGCATTTAAGGCCGATTGAAATGAAGCCAATCCATCGGTGGGGTTAATGGTGATGGTGTAGTTAAAAAATTCGCGGTAATACTGGGCAAAATATTCTATCTGTTGATTGATATGACTGTAGAAAGATTGCTCAATGGCATCCACATCACCACGTGGATTGATCATCGAAAAATCCCACTTCATGACATAATATTGATTATGGTTTGAGGTGGGATTTTGCCCAATCGCCAAATGTCCGAACAGTTGCTCGAACTGGTCGGACTTGGCGAGGTCGTAGTAGTTTTCTAACGTGGAAAGGAGCAAGCTCTTGCCAAAACGGCGCGGGCGTAGCAAGAGGAGGTTTTTGCCGGTATCCTCAAGGAGGTGAATCCGATCGGTGCGATCTATATAGACGTTTTTCTCGGTGATAATGTCTTGGTAATTACAGTTGCCATAAGGGAACTTCAGTTTTGTGGTCATGTGGTATACCTCCTCATGTCCGTCAACTTAAAAGGTTTGTAGTAGGCACTTTAGTGCCGTTTGAAGGCGATGAATCGCCTACTACAAACGTTAAGTCTTAATTCTTCTTCCGTTTTAGGGGTAACGAAGGCCATTTTAGCCTACCTTTTTTATTGCTCTCTCCATTCAAATTGCCATCTTTGAACAGCCGTCCGGGGGCATTATCTGGCACAATCACATCGAGCGCGGCGGGAACTACCTCAATGGTGATGGGCGTGTTTCCGACGGTCTCGCCATCAACATGAACCGGCATGGGGTATTTGGTGCGAATCGTTAGTGATTTGGTGCGATGTAGATGAAAGTCCGGGTCATGGACATGCCGTCTAAGGGATAGGCTGATCCCATGTTTGAGGATTTGCCACCACCGATGACCGACCATGACCCCCACATCAAGCAGGCCGTCATCCATTTTGGCTTCGGGAGCCAACCGCCACACGCGGCCATACAGTTGACCATTGCTGGCGACGGCCACAATCAGCCGCTCGTCAATCGTTTCATCATCCATCTCCAACGTGGCCGGATTGCCCCGAAACTCAAACAACAACATCATGGTGGCGATGAACCAAGAGACATACCCTAATGAACGGCTGGAACTGGTGTTCGACTTTTTGGCCTCGCTGATGGCCGCGTCTAAACCCACACCCGACCACATCAAAAAATGGCGACTAGTGCCGTCAGTTAGGGTGAGTCGCCCCAAGTCGATGCGCCGACGTTGACCAGTGGCTAACACATCAACCGCTTTTTTGATGGCATCGGGGTTGATTAGTGAGCCGATAGGAATCCCGACATCGGCGGCGTAGACGTTGGCTGTACCGGCTGGTAAAACCGCCAACGCGGTCTTTGAGCCAGCCAAGCCGTTCACCACCTCGTTAATCGTTCCGTCTCCACCCACCGCCACGGCGATGTCATACCCCTCTTCGATGGCCTGTTGGGCAAATTTGGTCGCATCCCCCGGCCCACCGGTTTCAACTCGTTTAATCAGGTAGCCAAACTCGGCCAAGTGAGCAATCGCTTGACCGACCTGCTTCCTAAATCCACTAAAACCAGATTTAGGGTTGACGATAAAAAGAACTTTCATAAATACCCCTAAGGAATCGGGATCAATTAACTTGTGCAATTCGTCATGAGAGTGGTTCAATCTTTAAGGTTGAACCACTCTGGAGCGCACAACTTATTTGGTACTCATTCCTAATCGTTCATGAAATCAACAAAGTAGTAACCCACACCGCGGTTGGTCAAAATATATCTTGGCTTACTGGGGTCTGGCTCGATTTTTTGCCGCAGATAGGTGATGTAGAGCCGTACGTATTGGCTCTCGTCTCGATACTCGTAGCCCCACACTTTCGATAGAATCATCTCATGGGTCAGAGTTTGACCCGGATTGCTAATTAAATGGTAGAGCAGGCGATATTCGGTGGGGCGTAGTTTGACCTCTTTGCCATCCACAAAGACTTGGCGATGATTTAGGTCAATTTGTAGGTAATCATCAACCCTAATAATCGACTTGTCAGCCGGTGATTCGATTGCGGTACGACGTAACACCGCTTTGATTCGACTAGCCAACTCACGCGGGCTAAACGGTTTGGTGACATAGTCATCTGCACCAAGTTCTAAGCCTTTGACCTTGTCGCTCTCGTCATCTCGTACCGTGAGCATAATGACCGGTACGTTGGAGGTTTCGCGGATGATGTGCAGAGCCTCAAACCCGTCGAGTTCAGGCATCATCACGTCGAGCAGAACCAGATCAGGTAACTCTTCGCGGACGCGGTCGATCGCCTCAAGGCCGTTGCTGGCCTCAACGACTCGATACCCTTCCAAGCCCAGATTCATCTCGATAAATCGACGCATACGAGCCTCATCATCAGCGATTAAAATTAGTTGTTTATTTCCTTTTGCCATATTGGGAACCTATTTTAACTGTGTAGCGTCTTAATCACTGAATGGGAATGTACTGCGGAGATAAATCCCAGAGTGGTTCAATCGTAAAAGTTCAGTAAAGTAGCCCTAGAACCCGATTTCTTAAAGAAATCGGGTTTCTGACACTCTTTCTGGCGAGTTCACTGAATATTTACCTCCCGACAATACCCATTGTTAGGCAGTTCCAGAAAAATAACCCTCCCAAGAAGCGTTGGTTGAGCCTGTCAAAGCCAGTTCCCTTCGACAAGCTCAGGGAACGTTGGGAGAATTTAAAAGTTGGAACTGCCTTACCATTCAATAGCTAAGATGACAGTTGTTTTACTATATTATCTAAAGGAGTCAGGAGATGTCAATTATGAACAGGTCACACAGATTGGTGAGCAGGTTACACAGATTAGTAGGGGTAGTTGCGTTCCTATTGTTGATTTTAGCCGCATGTGGCAGGAGTGATTCTGCTCCGACTGCATCGGAGCCTGCCCAACCGACTTCGGCTGATGTCGAACAAGCCGAACCTTTGGCTGAAGAGCCAGTTGTTGTCGAGCAGAAGGTCGAGGTCGAGAAGGAGGTCGAGCTTACAGATTCAGAATATGGGGCCGAGCATGATGATAATGCCGAGCCGTTATCTCGGAACAGTATAGAAGAAGCGGCTGAAGAAGCTCCTGCTGAACCAGAACCTGCTGAACCAGAACCTGTCCAAAAGGGCGTGGTGGACACGACAGAAACCACCACCGAAGAGGAGGTCGTGCTAGAAAGCGACCGGCGGGCTAAAGATGACGACGGCTCAACGGCAGGACGCACGGATTGGAGTTCTGACGATGAGACAGGATATTATGATGCTGATGAAAGTTACGACTACGAGGACGGTGATAGCTACCGAGCAGAGTCAGCCCCCGATACGATGGCTAGTGGTGGTGCGACGGAGCGTGATTTGGGTGGTGGCGGTGGTTTAACTGCCGACTCGATGGACGGATATGGAGCCACTGAGCCTGACGCTCATCCGGCTCCACCCTCGAAACCGACTCGCCGTCAGCAACAGGCTCCCTTACGGGCTGGTGAGATTGACGATAATGCCAAATGGGACGACTATCTATTTTATCGGCGTACCTACCAAGGGCCTTACGTCCATAATTTGGATGTGACCGAGCGTTACATCATCGACGTGCGGGACGAGCAGGGTCGTCCGGTGTTGGATGCTCAAGTACGGGTCATGGCCGCGGATCAGCAAGGTCAGGGGCAGACGCTTTATCAAGCCAATACGTATGCTACGGGGCAGACCCTGTTTCATCCGCAAGCAGTGGGAATTAACAATCAATATGATGATGCGTTTGAGGTGGAGGTCAGCAAAGGGAAGGCCGTGGAGAGCTTTATTTTGACCCGAGCCGATTATCAGGCTAGCCAGCAGATTAGTGAGCGGTGGCTAGTGAAGTTGGCAGACGCACCCGCTCCGCCTCGCCGAATCAAGCTCGACCTGCTCTTTTTGATTGATGCCACAGGTAGCATGGATGATGAGATTAGCAAGGTGCAAGACACTGTGTTTGACGTAACGGCTCGAATCGATGCGCTCCCCGGTCAGCCGCAGGTGCATTACGGCATGGTCACTTATCGTGACCGTGACGATGCCTTTGTCAGCCGTACCTATCCCTTTACGCCCGATGTGCGGGAGTTTGCCGACAATCTCGATACCGTTTATGCTGATGGTGGGGGCGATTATCCCGAATCGCTCAACGAAGCACTCCATAAATCTATTCACGACATGAGTTGGCGACAGAGCGACACCATCAAGCTGGTTATTTTAATTGCCGATGCGCCCCCTCATCTCGACTACGCTCAAGATTACGACTACGCCGAAGAGATGGTCATCGCCGCCGAGCAGGGGATTAAGATTTTCCCCATCGCTAGTAGTGGACTAGATGACCAAGGGGAGTATATCTTCCGGCAGTTGGCTCAGTTTACGCAGGGTCGTTTTATCTTTTTGACATACGCCGATGGCTCAAACAGTGGCGCGCCGGGTAGTACCACCACCCACCATGTTGATGATTACACCGTCGAACATCTGGATGATTTGCTGGTGCAACTGGTCACAGAGGAACTAGCTCATCAAAATCCACAACTTGGTCGGCGATAGATTTTTTGATGACCCAATCTCACCATAACGATGGGCAAGAATCAAACCAGCCCCGACTCATATCGAGCCGGGGCTGGTTGATTCTCACGCCTCCTGCTTCACGCACCATTTGCGACGTTATCCATTGAACATTCACCTGCGTCTAATAACGCCATAAAACTCATCCATTTCCAGCCATGCCAGATCAAATTCGGCAATGGAAACAGATTGGGGTGCGGTTTGAAACGCGGGGTTATAATTGCAACTTCATAATATATATAAATATGTACTTCTATGGTCGTTTGCACCTGTATAGTTGCGAAATTTACTCATCAGTGTTATAATTTGCACATCGGTTCTTTAAGAAGTGAAGATATGGGGTTCGGGTGACAAAATCGTTCATCCGATAAAATCTTTAGCGTAACCTGTGGCGAAAACCAAGCCAATACAGGTAAAGTACCCAAGTTGTTTGCTCTAGATAGCACTACGGCGAGTTCCGCCGGAAGTAACGCCTGTGGAGATGGTAAGGTTCATGACTTCGGTCAGGTGGCCGTCGCAGAAACAGGAACTAAACAGCGAATGTATACATTTGTATAGGTTTTAGAGAACGGTCGTACAGATAGATGGTATCATCTGTAATACCAGCGACAACAATGGCATGGTTGGTTTGCTCTGACCAATATGATAACTCGCTTGTATCGACAAATACGATGGGTGGGATATTCTGCTCAAGACAATTGTGAATATCAGAAATATTGCCCTGTTTTATCAGCACCGTCACCCCCAATCGCTCCAGATGGCGTAAATTTCGAAATGGTGCGCCTGCTTGCCCGATTTGTAACTGTTTGACGAGTTGTTGATATGAGACAGGATGGTGGAGGTAATCCAACACCATTTTAGCGCAGGCGGCCAAACACTCCCCATCATTATGTTGAGGTTGATGTGAAATGGGTGGCAATAACATGGGCTAACTCCTGCATACGTTGAATTTGTTCCTCAGAAAGGGGATAGAGCTTACCTGTTTTGGCCGATACGTCAACCGTGCCGAGGGTGGCGACAACGCCGAGATTAGGCAGAGACAGATTAGCTGAGACGCGCCAGACGGGTGTTTTTCCTAAGACAAGTTTTGGCTGTCCGGCGATAACCATCATGGTGATGTACCCGGCAAAAAAACCATTGGCCTTTCGGCGGGCGATGGCCGGGGCGATAGGTATCTCTTCTGCAAATTGCCCGGCAATATGCAGGGATTGCTCATTGAGCCAGCTTTTTGGGTAATCGTATACAACTTCAAACATGGTTGCACCTCCAGTTCAAATTAAAGACCACCCCCTCATTGTACCTGATGGGGTGGTCTTGAGCCAAACAAAGCATCAGTTGACGGATGTGGATTAATGATTTGGTAATGACCACTTGGCTGGCTTGAACAGGACAGTTATTTTAACCTACCCGTCAGCGGCGTATTACGATATGTGTACCCAACTGAGGAGAGCCATGAGCGCCATTTTGAACTCAGTTTCCGACGTACTCCCTCACTCAACCGCTCTTGGGCCACCATCCGTCGAACCATCATCACCCCGTGGGGAGTGGTGACGTGAATCAGATTTCGACCCTATGAATCAAAAAGAGGCTGATTACTAATCAGCCTCTTTTTGATTCACTACCCGACTCATTAACCAACAAACAATCGCCATAACGAAGCGGTCACAAAACAGAGACCCACACCCATCGCCATCGGTAGCAGAGAGGCAACCAACGTCCATTTGGTGCTACCGGTCTCTTTGTAAATGGTGTAGATGGTGGTGCTACAGGGGTTGTGGAGCAGACTAAACAGCATCAGGTTGACTGCGGTCAGCAAGGTCCAGTTGCCCATGCTGAGCAGGGTCATGGTTTCGGCTTCGGAGCCTTCAAACATCACGCCGGGGCCAACGCCCAAGCCGTTCGCCGCACTGGTCGAGAGGACGGTCAACATCAAAATGGTGGGGATGACAATCTCGTTGGCCGGAATAGCCACGATGTAGGCCACTAAAATCACGCCGTTGAGACCAAGCAGTAAACCGAACGGGTTGAGGAAATTGATCATGTGTTCGGCGATACTGAGGCCGCCGATTTGGATGTTGGCACTGAGCCAGATGACAGCTCCGGCGGGGGCGGCAAACAGGATGGCTCGCCATAGTACAACCAAGGTGCGGTCAATAACAGAGGTGTAGATGGTTTGCAAAATGTTGGGCGGGCGATAGGGCGGAAGCTCTAAACTAAAGGTTGAGACCTCACCTTTTAAGACGGTACGAGACAAGCCCCACGAGACCGCAAAGCTAAAGAACACGCCCAGTAGAGCCACCCCAACCACCGACAGTGCCGAGATGAGTCCGCCCCAGTATGAAGGCACTACCGCTCCCATAAACAGGCTGGCGATGAGAATTTGGGTCGGCCAGCGCCCGTTACACAGAGCAAAGTTGTTGGTGATAATGGCGATGAGCCGTTCGCGAGGGCTGTCGATAATACGGGTCGAGACCACGCCGGCGGCATTACAGCCAAAGCCCATCATCATCGACAAGGATTGTTTGCCGTGTGCGCCCGATTTTTTGAACATGTTGTCCAAATTAAAGGCCACACGGGGCAGATAACCGAAATCCTCGAGCAGGGTAAACAGAGGAAAGAAGATTGCCATTGGTGGTAACATCACCGCAATAACCCATGCCGTTGCTAAGTAGACTCCGTCAATCAGCAAACCGTCTAACCACCACGGCATGCTAATCGTACCCGCAACCGACTTAAGGGCCGGGTAGATGGTGTCGAGCAAAAGTGTCGCCAACATGGCCGAAGGGGTGTTGGCTCCTTCAATCGTTAGCCAAAAGACTATGGTAAAGAGCAAAATCATCAACGGAAAGCCCCAAATCCGGCTGGTGACGATTTTGTCGAGGGTGCGGTCAAAATCGAAACGGGGTTTTTCGTTGGGGAGCGTGACCGCTCGGTCGGCAATGCGAGCCGCGTCGGTGTATAAGGCCTCGGTAATCTGGTCATGTACATTTGTGTCGAGTTGGCCTCGAATTGCTTCTACATTGTTGAATATATCGTTAAGAGTGAGTGTACTCATTATGCCACCTCCAGTTGTAAGGCTAGGGGAGTGTTTTGATGTAGGTTGCCCAGTTCGCCAGATTTAACTGCTTCGATAATTCGCTGGTCGCCGTCTAACAGGCGGAGCGCTACCCAACGGGTATTGGGCAGTTTGGGAAATAGGTTTTTAATCTGCTCGACGAGCGGAGCGATTAGGGTTTCCATTTTGGGTGACAGGTCTTTAACCCGATGCGGACGACATACCACCTTACCGCTCGCCACCTCGTTAATGGCATTGAGCAGTTCTGGCAAACCCTCTTTCTGACGCATTGAAGCCGCTACAACCGGCACGCCTAAGTCACGAGCTAAACGACGCTCATCAACCTGAATACCTTTTCGTTTGGCTTCATCCATTAAATTCAGACAGACCACCACTCGGTCGGTGATTTCTAGTACCTGCAACACCAGATTCAAATTTCGTTCTAGGCGAGTGGCATCAACCACCACCACGGTTACATCCGGTTGCCCAAACAGCACAAAATCACGGGCAATCTCTTCGTCTAAACTGGTTGCCATCAGCGAGTAGGTGCCGGGTAAATCGACCAGTTTATAGTTAGCCTCGCTGTAGTTATAGCCCCCCTCGGCTCGGGTGACGGTTTTGCCGGGCCAGTTGCCCGTATGCTGACGTAGCCCCGTAAGGGCATTAAAGACGGTGCTTTTACCCGTGTTGGGATTTCCAACCAAGGCGACCATGTAGTCCCAATTGGTCATGTTAAAGCCTAACTTTTTTAGATTGGCCGCGTTATGAATGGCACAGTCCTCGCAACCAGCATGCATTTTTGGTACCGCAGTTCCGACAGTCATTATTCTGCCTCCTCTATTTTGGTAATATTAATCAGTTGAGTTTGCTCACGTCGCAGAGCTATTATGGCTCCACGAATACGGTAAGCGGTTGGATCACCGCTTGGGCTGTTCATCTCGGTGATGATGGTGGTGTCGCGCAATATGCCTAAATCCATAAAACGGCGACGCTCTGCACCTTGGCATTGGTCTGATAAATTGACTACCTTGGCTTGTTGGCCGGGTTTTAGGTCGGCCAGAGTTTTTGAGTCGGCAAAAGTAGGGCCGCTGGTAGATGTATGTTGTAACGATGTCATTTGTTGCTGTGACATGACTTTTCTCCTATTGGTTTGAGTGCTGGCTAACTTAAAGTTTAGCCTTAGCTAAAAATATTAGCTAGATTATATCCTCTTCTTAAAAGTTTGTCAAGCCTAAATTTTCGCGGGTCGCGCTAGGTGCGCGCGAAATAACCCCACTAAAGGCTTGTTTAATGATATTAACTCGGTTATTATATTCTTTTTACGGGTTTTATGGTCGTAAAAGAGGCTTGCAAAGAGGGGGAACTCATGTGGTTTGTGGGATAAAAGTACTAAAAAGAGGGTGATACAGTCTTTCAGATAATGGTTTTCAATTCAAGGCCAACCTTCCCGCAAGTTCTAAACTTGCGGGAAGGTGATGGCTGAAAATATTTATCTGAACATCTATAAATAGCTGGCTTCAGCCAGCTTTAGTTTTTAGCATCGGGATTGATTCCGATGCTTATTTTTTAACCCCAAATAATCAAATCATGTGGATCATCCGTATCCTTGAGCGTCACCCAAGCGTAAATATCGTCTTGTGTGGAAAATTCAGGGGGTGTAACCGCGGTGGCCGGATAGACCAGTTTGGGGAAAAATACACCATGAGGGTCTTCCATCTCAATATCAAAATCACCTCGGGGCGCACACCTGACCTGACCATTAAAGGCCAAAACGAATTTATCGGTTCGGTAAAAGAAGCGACATTTTTTGCCCAGAATAGAGGCTATCTCTACTTGGATGTTAGGAGGAGGGTAAGCGACATCAATCATAATAACCACCCAAATACCCAAATGCTGGTTGCGACTCGATAAAATCTTGAACATCTTCCAACTTTTTGATAAATTTCATAGCTGACTTACTCCTTAAAATAGTTTTCGTTTCTAAAGTGTTAATTTTTTAATGTCATTCCCGCACGTTTTTAGCGGGAATCCATTGTGTAGGCTTAGATTCCCGCTAAAGCATGCGGGAATGACATTAACTAGTTCATTCCGAAAATGACTTAAAGTGGTTTGGTATTTCGATGATACTGAGGGCGCATAGAGTAGTTGGGGGAGTGCAACATAAGACCGCTAATCCAGTTGACGCGAATGAGTCACCTCCGACAACAGATCTCTTTTTGGCTCAAAATTCATCCTGCGAGTGACAATTCGCGGGTTTTTTGATTGGCGGTCTTATCCCCCCGAACCTGATACTGATAGCATTATACAGGATAGTCGTAGGTCTATCAATTTTTCGACGAATATACCTGCTCTTTATTCGTCCGCCTCAATCTTCATGAGGTCGTCAAAAGTACAATCCAACGCCAAACAAAGCCGCTCAAGGATATCAGTTTGAACACTTTGCCCCGTATTTTGAATCATTTTATACAAAACACTGGTTGATACATTGCTCTGTTCACTGAGTTGACGATAGGTCAACCCTTTTTCAGCCATTAGTTCTTTAAGTTTGAATTTAATCATAATATTGTTGACAAAGTTGCATCGAAAACGCGGCATGTGTATTTGACAGTGCATCGAAATCGCGGTACAATGCAAATCATCCAAAGTTGTTTGTCAGATGATGATAATAATTTAGGGAGGTTCACCATGAGTAGTACCAGCACAGACAGCACGGCCCATGTATTAAAACAGTGGAAGCTAGAGCAGATAGAAATTGAGCGAGCCGTTGGGCAGACTTTGTTGCATGTGAATCGGTTAGACACCGCTAACGAAGCTAACCGTATCGAGCATATCAAGCTGACCAACGCCATTGAAGCGATTAACATCAGCCTACATAAACTGCGGGATGACGTGGACGCGTTGATTGTTTTTACTGGCATGCCACCGCTCAAACGGTGAGGCCGACCGCGTAAAAAACCGTAGTGGGCGTATCGCTCGTTAGAAATGAGTCAATTTTTCAAATGTTTTGGTAGCCTCGATTCATCTCGCATGATAAAATCGATGGCCTGATTTGTCCAATCCCTTCTAATCAAAAAGCGGCTGACTCATCGTCAGTCGCTTTTTGATGTTTCCAAATATTCCATATCATCCGTACTCCACCATCAGTTCCCCTTCGACAGGCTCAGGGGACAGTGGGAGATTTATTTTTCTGGAACTGGCGCATATTGGGAGGAATCGCAGGTTGACTATTACGCCATGAACACCGACACCCGTAGCACGGCCATCATCATCACCGCGTTGTTCCGCATCGAGCCGGAACATCCCCTACTGCCGCAGGCGGTGCGCTGGCTGATGAGCATCCGTGAGTTTGGCGGTCATTGGGAGACGACTCAGGAAACGGCTTGGGCTATCATCGGCCTGACCGATTGGATGGTCGCCACGGAAGAGTTGGCTGGTGACTATGTTTGGCAGGTCAGCCTGAATGGGGAGAGTTTGGGCGAGGGGCTAGGGGAGTAATTGAGGCATCCTTTTGACTTAGGTTTTGGATTGAACTACAATCATCATAAATCTGCAAATTTAGGAAGTTTGGGTCGATAAGCTATTAGAGTTGTTCGGCAATAACCAAAACGGGTATTTACGGGCTGATAGGAGTGCAAGAATTGTATTCTTGCTGGTCAAAATAGAATTTTGACACTTTTCTTCGACTTACTTCTTATTCCCGAACAGGTCTATTGGAAAAGCTTTATGAGCCGTAAAATCTTGTAACAAGAAGAACTCACCCAACAACTGCTCGATCTGGGCGTGATTTCGGGTGGGGTGCTGGTTGTGCATAGTGCCTTCTCAAAAGTAAAGCTGGTTGAAGGCGGGCCGGTAGGCTTGATACAGGCATTGCAAACCGTCTTAGGGTCAAACGGAACCCTCATTATGCCGAGCATGACCGAGGACGATGATCACGTCTTTGACCCGCAGAGTACCCCATGTCATTGGCTAGGCGAGAGATTTTTTTCCTGTTAATAAATCAGGTTTCGCTTTGCACAGAATATCCCATAGAGCCAAAATGTACTGATACCACCAAACAATCTCAAATCGTTAAATCATCGCATCACTGAGTCAATCCAATGACCAACACCGAACCATACAACCCCATCAACTGGCGACTTGACCTGCCTCCATTTCTCCTATTTCTCCTGCTTCCCATGCTGGCCTTTGCCGACCTGTTTTTTCAAACCAAAACCTTATACAAGGGCGACATCAGTTGGCTCCACTACCCGCTCAGAGTACTATCAGCCGAGCAGTGGCTATCGGGTCATGTCCCGCTCTGGAACCCTTACACCTTGGGCGGCGCACCCCTTCTGGCCGAGCCGCAAATCGGGGTATTACAACCGCTCAACGCCCTGTTTTTATTGCCCATACCGTCCTATTTCAGCTTGACTCTATTCGTCAGCTTGAATATCACCCTCGCGGCCATGTTCAGCTATATCCTCGCCCGTTCGCTCTACTTGGGTCGCGCCGGAGCGACCATGACCGGCCTCTGTTTTGGTTTTGGTGGGGTCATCATGGCTCAAATCATTAACCTGAATATCATGACCGGCGCAGTCTGGATACCGCTCGTTTTTTGTGGTCTCGTCTGGACGTTACGCACTCGCCGCACCGAGATCGCCATTCTTGCCGGAATCCCCCTCGCCTTGCAGATTGTCGCCGCCAATCCACAAGTCAGTTTTTTTACGGCGTTGTTGTTAGCTAGTTATACGTTGTACGAGTCGATTCGGCAACGCGTCATAACCCTATGGGGTCTGTTTAGCCTGATGTTTGGCACGGGATTACTGTTAGCCGCACCACAAATTTTGCCCACATGGGAGATGCAACAACATTCGATTCGGGCTGACGGGGTCGGTTTTGGCGACATGACCTTCTTTTCCATGCCGCCGGTGCAATGGTTAGTCCTAATTTTGCCGAGTCTCTTTGGCAACACCGTCACCAGCTACCAAGGTCTGGCCGGTAATTTTGCCGAGATGACCATCTACATCGGGATTGTGCCGGTTCTACTGGTAGGTTTTAGCTGGTTTGCTCGCCAAGAGCCGATGGTGCGCTTTTTGGGGCTAGTCACCCTGCTCGGAGTCATCCTCTCGGCAGGCGACTACACCCCGCTGTTTGATTGGCTCCAATATTTGCCCGGTTTCAACCTCTTCCGAGCGCCGACTCGCTGGCTGTTGATGGTCAATTTTACCCTCGCCATATTAGCCGGATACGGTTTTGAGGCGCTTCTGCATCGTCCACCCTCCAAGCGAATTTGGCAGACACTCATCGGACTGTGGTTGATGGTGATTCTGGTGTTGTCTCTTATCTGGTGGTTTCGTCAGCCCCTGTTTGAGTGGGCCGACGGGCAACCTGTGCGAACTGATTTGGTCAAACTTTTGCGTTGGAGCATGCGCCGTGGCCTGTTTGAGTGGCCCGACGACTATAACTCATACCTGTTACATGGCTTGTTCAGCCCACTGCTCATGCCCGCCTTGGCCTTGGTCAGTCGGTTGGGGGTCGGTATTTTGTTGATAATCGGCTACGGTCAAGGCAGGCTCACGCGGCAATGGTTTGTTTTGCTGACCCTCGCGCTGGTGGCCTTCGACTTGACCCTCAGCGGTGGCAGCGGAGTCAACCCCGTCACTTCGGCTGAGCATTGGCAACAGGGCAGTTCGGCCATCACCTATCTGCAACAACAAACCGAGGCTCCCCAGGCCCGTTTTTTCACCGAGGCCGACAGTGACGAAGACGAAGTGGTCATGGCGGGCAAACATTACTTTTCCAGCGTGTACGAGCTGTTAGGCAGTGGTGGATATTCGCCGTTGCGTTTGGCTCGTTATTACACCTTTATGAACCAGAGCCATCCACTCCTAAAACTGTCGCTGACTGGCACCCGCTTTGTGTTGAGCAAAGAGCGCCTCACCGCCGATGCCGAATCGGTCATGACGATTGTCCATGAGGATGCGCCGTGGTATCTGTACGACTATCCCGACACCCTGCCCCGTACCTTTGTCATGCGAGATGTCACCATCGCAAAGGATGATGAAACGGTCATCGCGCAACTGCAAAACGGCGCGTTTGACCCGCGCCAAACCCTTCTGCTCCAGCCGGAGGTCGGGCAAACTATGCCGACTATTCCACCGCCAACCACCGAGATTCAGACTGATGAGCTAACCATTCAACGGGATGAGCCATCTCTGGTCGAGATTCAAACCAGCACCGCGGCGGACGGTTTTCTAGTTTTACTCGACACCTACTATCCGGGCTGGCAAGCCTACATTGACGGCGAGGCTCAACCGACCTACCGCGCCTATTATCGCAATCGGGCCATCTATCTACCGGCGGGGCAACATACAGTGCAGTTTATCTATCAACCCACCTCCTTTTATATTGGACTGTTATGCGCCATGTTTGGGTTGTCGCTATGTATTTGGGCGATTTGGTGGGGACGCAGAGTATCCGGTAGTCATTCTCACGCGGAGCATTCGAACAAACGAGGGGAATGAATCGAATCGTTGAATCGTACGGGCTACCAACTCAAGGTGCGACAAAACACATCGGAATAAATCCCGATGCTGATAGCCAAAGCAGGCTAAAGCCAGCTAAGGCAGTTCCAACTTTTAAAACCTCCCAAAAATCGTTGGCTGAGCTTGTCGAAGCCAGTTCCCCTTCGACAGGCTCAGGGGACGGTGGGAGATTTATTTTTCTGGAACTGCCTAAATAGGCCGCTTTTAGCGGTCTTCAGCTTTTAGCGTGGGGATTTATTCCCACGTTATCTGTTTTGCCTTATGTTTATAGCCAATCGTACGAATCACTCAATCTATGAAATCAAAACTAATTCCTATCCTACTCATCTTCATCAGCATCACCGTCAGTCTGATTCTGCTCGAAATTGGAGTGCGTCTGTTTCTGCCGCCACCGCCTAAACTGTTTGAAAACTACGACGACACCTACGTATGCTCGGCCAACATGGGCTGGGTGGGGCGACCTAACTATCAAGGTCAGCTAACCCGCGAAGAATACGACCATCCGATTCAGTTCAACCAGATTGGCATGTACGACACCGACCATGCCCTTAAAAAACCGGCAGACACATTTCGGATTCTGTGGGTTGGCGATTCCTTCGCTCAGGCCTTGCAGGTTGATGAAACCGAGACCGCGCATCAGCAGGTTGAGAATCTGCTCAACGAGCGTTTGGGCAACGAGCAGAAACAGTTCGAGGTCATCAGCACCGGTGTGATGGGCTGGGGAACCGGTCAACAGTTGAGCCATTACCGAGAGCTAGGCCGACGTTATCAGGCCGATCTGGTGTTACTGCTCTTTTTCATGGGCAACGATGTCAACAACAACCTGCCCGGTCATGCCCTAACCATCGACGGATTTAACTGTTTTACGCCCTACTATCCCATTTGTGATGATGAGGGTCTTGACCCCGACGCATGGTCATACATTCCGGGTCTTGCACCGGCATGGGGAGCATGTGGAGTGGGACAAAAATGGTTGGCTGAGGGGGCGGGCCTGATTCAGCGGAACTCCTACCTGTTCGCCCGCATCGAACCGCTATTATTAGCTTGGCAAGAACGGCGCATGTATGGTCAAGAGTTCGGTTTGCCCTTTGCCGCACTTTACCTGCCCGACGAAGAGCCGGAGGTCAGCTACGGCTGGCAAGTAACCGAGGGGGTACTTGCTCAGTTTGAGGCGGAGGCAAAGGCCGACGGAGCCGATTTTGCGGTGACTACCATCGGGCCACGTGAGGTCATGTGGCTGGCTTCATTAACCGAGGATCAGCGCCAGTCGTTCTACCAGTCCGACCCATCATTCTACCATGCTCAAGTCGATTATCCCAACCAACGCCTGCAAAGATTTTTGAATGAGCAGGAAATCCCTAACCTCGATTTACAGCCGCCCATGCTCAACTATATGACTCAAACCGGCACTGATCTCTATCTGCCAATAGACCGCCACTGGACGGCTGATGGTAATCGAGTCGCCGCGGAGTTGTTGGTTGATTGGCTGGTCGGTGCGGGGCTAATCGAAGCCATGGAGTGATGGTAAGGCTATGGTCTTTGTTCTGACCAACACATGTGCTAAAATAACAGATATTCAGATAAATATTTTCGGCCATCACCTTCCCGCAAGTTCTACACTTGCGGGAAGGTTGGCCTTGAATTGAAAACCATTATCTGAAAAACTATAGATTCCCAATTATCGACCTTACAGGAGTAGAAACATGAAATTTCCCTACGGCAATGCCGATTTTCACCAAATCAGTACTGAAAACTATTTCTATGTAGACCGCACCGACCGTATCCCCTTGGTTGAGATGTTCGGGAAAACCCTGCTCTTTCTACGTCCGCGTCGGTTTGGCAAGAGTTTGTGGCTCTCGACCTTGTGGAACTATTACGATGTCAATCGGGCTGATGAGTTTGAGCGGCTATTTGGTCATCTGGCAATTGGGCAAAATCCTACTCCCAAGCATAACCAGTACCTTATTTTGAAATGGAACTTCTCCGAAATTGACACCCAAGGAGATGTTGAACATATTCGGCGCATGTTGTATGACCATATCAACAACTGCTTAAAAGATTTTGCCATGCGCTATCGGGATATATTACCCTTTGAGATTGATTTTGACCAAAAAAACGCCCTCAACTCTTTGCGCTCGGCGTTAACTGTTGCCCAAACTACACCGTATAAGGTTTATTTGCTGATTGATGAGTATGATAATTTTGCCAACGAGATATTAATGGCTCGGCGTTTGGGGGGAGAAAAACGATATGAGGCTTTAATTCAAGGCGAAGGAATGTTGAAAACGTTGTTCAAGGTCATAAAAAATGGGACAGAGGGTCAAGGAATAGATCGTGTCTTTATCACGGGGGTCTCGCCGGTGGTCATGAGTGATGTGACCAGTGGTTTTAATATTGCCGCCAATATCTATCTACGACCGGAGTTCAACGATTTGTGTGGCTTTACAGAATCAGAAATCAGCCCTGTGTTAGAGCAAATCGTGACTCAGTGTGGCTTTTCTCCGGCAAACATGACCGAACTACTGGGATTAATTCGTACCTTTTATGATGGATACTGTTTTAGTCCCCGTTCCCAAGAATTTATCTACAACCCGACCTTGGTACTTTATTTCCTAAAATATTTGCAACAAGATTGCCTGCCGCCAGAAAATCTGTTAGACCAAAATTTGGCAATGGATCGGGGTAAAATCGCTTATATCGCCCAGCTACAGAATGGTGAGGCCTTGGTGTGGAATGCCCTAAATGAGCAAAAACCGATTGCCTTAGACCGATTGGCTAATCGGTTTGGGGTTGAGGATATTCTAGCCAGCCAAAACGATAATCAATTTTTGATCTCCTTGCTTTACTATTTTGGGGTATTAACCTTAACCACTAAGCGTAATAAATATGGCGAACCAACGTTCCAGATACCCAATCTGGTCATTCGGGGGTTGTATGCCGAACGAATTCGGGAGATGGTACTACCCACCGGACGTGACCTTAATGAGGGCAAACGAGTGGCTCAACGGCTTTATCAACGTGGCGAGATTGAACCATTGTGCGATTTCATCGAGCAACGCCAATTTAAGGTCTTTGATAATCGTGACTATCGAGAGGCCGATGAGTTGGTGGTCAAAGCGGTCTTTTTGGCTCTACTGTTCAACGACATCATGTACATCATGGACTCTGAGCCAGCCTTGGGGCGACGGTATGGAGACCTGCTCATGCTGGTTCGACCCGATAAGCGGCAATACGCCCTGCTAGATGTGCTGATTGAGTTTAAGTATGTGCCCTTGAGCGAGGTGAAATTGACTGGCGAACAGGTGCGGGGCAAAAGCCGTGCCGAGTTACAGACCCTCAAGGCGGTACAAACTGCTTTTACCAAGGCTGAAGAACAGTTGGTCAGCTACCGTCAGACCTTGAGCGACAAGTATGGCGATTTACTCGATTTGCGAACCTTTACAGTGGTCTCAGTGGGGTATGACCGGCTGGTGTGGCGACATTAGCAATGAAGAATGAAGAATGAAAAAGCCAAATTTCAGCTCATAATAAATTGATTGTGGATTGTGGTTGATATAAACGCAGAGGAATTGAAACAATGGATAAGTTAGCAACCTATCAAAAGTTGATTAAAGAGATTCTACTTGAGGACAAAAAATTTCCACCCAGCCACGGTGACATTGAAGCGATGGTTGTTTTTGATGATGAACGTCAAAGTTACCAACTGATGTATATTGGTTGGGACCGCCAGCGACGTGTACATAGTGCAATCATTCATATACGTTTACGCAATGACAAAATTTGGATTGAATGGGATGGCACTCAAGAAGGTGTTGCTAGTAAACTAATGGCCGGCGGTGTTCCCAAAGAGGATATTGTGTTGGCTTTCTACCCGGAGAAAAAACGTCACTACACCGAGTTTGCGGTGGCCTGATTAGTGTTCCTTTTTGATGTCTGACAAAACCAAAAATGCTCCGACCATATCGGTCGAAGCGTTTTTCATTCTTCATTCTTCATTCTTTTTCTATCGTCGTTTCAACCACACGCTACCAAATAATACCACGACCAAACCAAAACCAATTACCCCGTATATCATTCGCTGACTAAGTTGAGTATAACTTTACATAATATACGGGGGAGGGGATAAATCATGGTACTATTTTTCTCTTTTTGGTTATGTAGTTCGTTGAATCAACAAACTCTTATATCCTTATTGACATGGATTGGGCCAAGAATTATAATACATCCAAAATGGTAGATAACAGAGAAAAAATATTGTAAAGATCATTCAGCCTAAAATGAACCATGCCAGCAAACGGTGATTGTGTGAACAACAAACAACACTTCAACGACAACAAAAAACAGCGAGATGGTAATCATCTCGCCGTTCTTCATTTTTCATTCCTCAGTTTTCATTCTTAACTGACTACCCGCAAAGCATGATGTAACACCTCATCAATCTTTTCGGTTAAATGAAAGGTTAAATCTTGCCGGACTTCTTCGGGTAAATCATCCAAGTCCGGCTCGTTGCGTTTGGGGGCGATGATAGTCGTTAGGCCAGCCCGATGCGCGGCCAGCGCCTTTTGTTTTAGTCCACCAATGGGCAAAACCTGCCCTTGTAAACTGATCTCGCCGGTCATGCCGACCTCAGCTCGGACAGGACGACCACTCAACAACGAAACCAGTGCTGTAACCATAGTGATTCCAGCCGAGGGGCCATCCTTGGGGACTGCTCCGGCGGGTACATGCAGATGAATATCCGCTTCGTTGAGTTTGCTGATGTCGAGTTGTAGGTCGTCGGCATGGGCACGGACATAACTGAGGGCAATCTGGGCGCTCTCTTTCATCACGTCGCCCAGTTGACCAGTCAAAGTTAGACGGTCTTTACCGACCATCCGAGCCGCTTCAATAAATAGCACATCTCCGCCGACGGGTGTAACCGCCAAGCCTGTGGCTACGCCGGGGTTTTCGGTGCGTTGAGCGGCCTCAAAGAAAAACTTTGGCTTGCCCAAAAACTCCCGTACCGTGTCGGGAATGATTAAGGTTTGCTCAATCAAAATAGCTTTTTTGTTATGCCCATTTTGAGTCGTTGTGGCGCTATCGGTATCATCATGCCGCAGAGCCACTTTGGTGGCAACTTTACGAGCAAAACGACCAATCTCCCGTTCCAAATTCCGCACTCCGGCCTCGCGGGTGTAATCGCGGATAATCTGACGTAACCCGGCTTGAGTGTAGCCAATCTCGTCCGGGAGCAGACCGTTGGCCTTAATTTGACGAGGCATCAGATACCCCTCAGCGATGGCGATTTTCTCGTACTCGGTATAACCGTCCAACTGAATCACCTCCATGCGGTCAAGCAAGGGGGCGGGGATGGTGTCGCGAGTGTTGGCGGTGGCGATAAACATGACCTCGCTCAGGTCAAAATCAACATCAAGATAATGATCGCGGAAGGCGTAGTTCTGTTGCGGGTCTAACACCTCTAACAAAGCACTACTGGGATCACCCCGCCAATCGGAGCCGATTTTATCGACCTCATCCAGCATGAAAACAGGGTTGCGGGTACCACATCGTTTTAGAGCTTGAATGATTCGCCCCGGCAAAGCACCAATATAGGTACGCCGATGGCCTCGAATTTCGGCCTCGTCACGCACACCACCCAAACTCATGCGGGTGAACTCTCGGCCTAAGGCACGGGCAATACTACGCCCCAAACTGGTTTTACCGACTCCCGGTGGGCCAACAAACATCAAAATGGAGCCACCAGCACGATCTTGCTCACGCCCCGGTTCAAGCGGTTCTTGATCAAACTTCCGCTCGGCACGAAGTTTTCGCACCGCTAGATATTCCAAAATTCGCTCTTTGACATCGTCCATGTCGTAATGGTCGGTGTTGAGCACGTCACGAGCGTTGCTGATGTTCAGATTATCGTCGGTCAACTTGCTCCACGGCAGTTCGACCATCCAATCAAGATAGGTCTGAATCACCCCGTATTCGGCAGATTGTGGTTGCAATTTTTCAAGCCGATCAAGTTCGCGCAGAGCCTCTTTTTTCGGCTCTTCCGGCATACCACTCGATTCTATCTTTTCGCGATATTCGAGGTTAGTCGCCTGCTCTTCGTCCTCGCCCAACTCTTTTTGAATGGCTTTGAGTTGTTGCCGCAAATAGAAATCACGCTGAGTTTTATCCAACTCACCTTGCGTCTCTGAACGAATTTGCTGACCAATCTCCAGTACCTCTAGTTCGCGCGACATAATTTGCACCAAGTTGGTCATTTTATCTTGCAAATCATCTTCAAACAATAACTCTAGCCGATCCTCAAACTCCATACGCAGATTAGAAGCGGTGGTATATAGGACGATACGAGGGTCTTCGACTTGGTCTAAAAACTGGCTAACTTCATTAGGGATTTGGGGTAGATATTCGACAATATCGTTCGATAGTTCGACAATCCGCCGCCGTAATGCCTCTAAGGCCGATTCTGCCTCGTCGTTAACGGTATCAGGGGTAATCTCAACATCTGCGGTAATATATGGATCTTCTTCAATCCACTTTTTAATTTTGAAGCGCTCCAACCCCTGTACAATCACTTGCAAAGAGCCTTTGTCGCTTCGTAATACCCGATGAATTCGGGCCACAACGCCAACTTCATGCAGTTGGTCGGGGCTAGGTTCGTCAATATCAGGCTCTTTCGAGACTATTAGCCCAATAATATTATCATTTTGCGAGGCCGCCTTAATCAGCTTCACTGAACGCGGTACGCCAATACTTAGTGGTAAAATAATAAAGGGATAGGCCACTGTCCCCCGCAAGGGTAAAATCGGAATTTTGGTCGGAAGAAATTCACTGGCCTCAGTTTGGGAAATCATATCATCAAGCAAACTAAACATGATGCCTCCTTACATATATCGTAACCGTAGATTATATCGGGACAGTGTTAGATTAGCGTTAGATGTGGTAAACTGTCTCGTTGGATTATCGTCGGGATTGTGTGGGTTGATTGTTCTGCTTAGGACGTATAAACTAAGCATATCATCAACCCGACAAGTTGACAATCTTAGGGAGAATATCATGTTCAAGTCTCGTATTAAAAAAATATTACTTAGCTCTATCTTATTTATTCTTTTGTTGGTCAGTTCTCCATTTTTATGGCGCTTATTAACCGACACGTACTATCAAGCCTATATCTATAATCAAACAGAGTTGCCCGAACATCGAGTGGCGGTGGTGTTTGGGGCGCGTATTTATGCAGATGGACGGCTGAGTGCTATGCTCCAAGACCGGGTGGACACAGCGATATAGTTGTACAAAGCTGGCAAGGTAGAAAAATTGATTATGAGTGGAGACAATCGGTTTGAGGATTATGACGAGCCGACTAGTATGGCCGAATATGCCATTGAGCATGGCGTTCCGGCAGAGGATATTCAACCTGATTATGCTGGGCGACGTACTTACGATACCTGCTATCGGGCCAAGGCGGTCTTTCAGCTTGATGAGGCAGTGCTGATTACGCAGGGATTTCATCTGCCACGCGCCTTGTTTACCTGCCGCAATTTGGGATTGAATGTGGTCGGCGTGTCGGCGGATTTGCGACAGTATCATCGAGGGTCAATCATGTGGTCACAAATCCGTGAGATTCCGGCTATGTCGCTGGCTTTGGTTGATGTGATTCGCCGTCAGCCTGCGCCTGTCCTTGGTGAACCCATTGCGATTGAGTAAATAATCTCACATTTCACATTTCATGTTTCATGTCTATATTTGTCAGCCTGTTTTTTATAGGTAAACTAGAGATATGAAACCACCTTTACCCAGAGAACATGGCGCATGGGTCATGTTGTTTACTCCCCTTACATTAGGCTGGTTATTAGCCCCAGTCTGGCAGGCTCAAATTAGCCTGTTTTTTGTTGCCTCCCTAAGTTTTTTCCTGCTTCGTCACCCGCTGACTGTTTTTGTCAAACGTTGGAATCGTCCCTCAAAAGATTGGCAGTATCTACAGCGTTGGGCCGTTATTTATGGCGGTATAACCGTTATAAGTGGTGGCTGGCTCGTCTTTATCAACCAATTTTGGTGGCTCCTCCCGGCCGCGTTACTAGGTGGCTTACTGCTACTATTTAACCTATGGTTAGTCTCCAAACGCCAAGATATGAGTGTTGTTGGTGAATTGACCGGTATATTCGGTCTAGCGATGGGGGCACCGATGGCCTATTATGTCTCTAGTGGACAGTTTGCTCCTTTGGCCTTCTTATTGTGGCTCATCAACTTTCTTTATTTTGGCGGTACTGTTTTTTACGTCAAACTTAAGGTACGTCAACAACCTCGTTTACCTGAACCCGAATCTGTTTTAGACAGGTTTTTACAGGCCAAAGTATGTCTAGGGTATCAACTGCTCGTCTTTGCCATATTGACGGTTCTGATTTTACAAAACGATTTCTTGGTTTGGGGGACGTATCTCATCTTTGTACCAGCCACACTCAAGATGGTTTGGGGAGCTTGGCAATGGCAGGACAAAAAATCACTCAACTTAAAACGATTAGGCATGATTGAGTTAGTTCATACCTTTATATTTGCGGGCTTGGTTTGGGCTGTTGCGATATATGGATAAATAGAGTTGTTCGGGAATAAAGGAGTGCAAAAGCATCTTTACTCCCGAACAACTCTCCCGAACAACTCTAATGAGGCAGTTCCAACTTTTAAATTCACCCAAAGTCAGTTGGTACAAAGAACAGGATTCGCAGGATGACACTGATTAACGCACCCGCAAATCAGTGCCATCCTGCGAATCCTGTTCTAGGTTTTGGGAGGGTTATTTTCTTGGAAATCCCTGATGCGCCTCCAATAATAGACCTCTTTTTGGCTCAAAATTCATCCTGCGAGTGACAATTTGCGGGTTTTTTGATTGGCGGTCATATCTCCCCGAACCGTTCCCTGCGCCCGACCAATTCCGCTTATCATAAAAAATCCGGCCTCAATGCTGATGTCCATTGCGCCGCTCATGACCCGCCTGATGAGCATGGCTACCCATGCCCAAACTGACCAACTGTTCTTGCAACGCATCCAACTGAGCTTGCGACATGTGCCACTGGCTGAGACCGACCATCGTGCAGGCATGGAACAACGCGGCCAAGGTGCGCCAACCGTCAATATCTGGATCAAGGCTTTTTTCGCTGGCGAACTGGCATGCCTTAGCTAGAGTGGCGCATTGGTAGGGTGACAGTTCGATGGTCACATGGCCGTGTTCAAAGGTGAGGGTGGGTTTCATGAGGATTCCTTTTCCAGTAATGGAATATTGAGAGAAAACAAAGAATAAAATATCAATTACAAAAGCAATTAAGATTTATAGGTCTTGAGATGGTAACATAAAATTGAGGGCATGTCAAGTTCTATGAGCAACAATGAAGAGATAAAAAGGTTTGGCGAAAAGCTACGATACTTACGCCAACGGGAAGGTTTATCGCAGGAGCAACTGGGGAATATGCTTGATGTCCATCAAACCCATGTCGGGAGAATCGAAAGAGGGGCAAAAATGCCTAACGCGGCCATGATCCTCAAAATATCACGATTATTCAGGGTTTCGGCGGATGTTTTGATAAAAGACGAACTCGATTTGTAGTGACAATCTCTCGGAATCAAAAGAGGAGTCCAAATTACAAATTGGTCTCCTCTTTTTGTTGGTATTTCGTAAAAGTTCAGTAAAACCGCCCTAGAAACCCGATTTCTCAAAGAAATCGGGTTTCTGACGTTCCTTCTGGCAAGTTCACTGAATATTTACGTATTTCAAGCCACATTAAATCTAAATTACACCTCCAAAGAAAAAGTTATCGAACGAATATGACCGCTAATCCAATTGACGCGAATGAGTCACCTCTGAAAAGAGACCTCTTTTTGCCTCAAGATTTCTCCTGCAACTGATAATTCGCGAGTCTTTTGATTGGCGGTCATACAAGTTTAGAACTTGCGGGTAGATTATTCTCCTATTTTACCCCCAACCAAACCGAATAACTAAAATACCCAATCACCGTTTTATCCCCCAAATGGTCATGTACAGATTGGCTTAACTGCGTCAAACCAATCTCATCCTCGCTAAGACCATGTTTAAGCAGAGTCGCCACGTTGCTTAAACTCCGCACATAGCCCAACAACCGCGTGGCGTTGGTTTTCTCTTGATGATGAAGCCATGTCCGGCGTACAACCTGAAACTGCCCCGATTCTTCCATGCGCTGGAGGTGACTCTCTTTGGGCCATTTATTGATTCCCACCGAGAAACCAAGCTGTTTTTTAGCTTTAACAATTCCCCAAAACCGATTTAATGCCATCTCAATCGTGTGGTCAATTATCGGACTTCCCCAATAATCATAAGCCACAAATAGACCTTTTGGGCGTAAAATACGTCCCACCTCGGTAAAGGTGCTGGTCGGCTCAAGCCAATGCAAAGCTTGGGCGCAAGTGACCAGATCGGCACAGGTATCGGGCAAATTGGTTTGATGAGCCAGCCCGTCCCGAATTTGAACGGTATGACTACTTGAAGCATGCTGATTGGCTTGAGCCAGTTGGCGCATCTCCGAGTTTGGCTCAAGGCCGATAACCTGCTCGGCTCGGTTAGCCCATACAAAGGTCGATAATCCAGTACCACAGGCTATATCAACCACCAACCGAAGCGGCTCCGGCTGTAACCATTGGCTGATCATCTCCAGAAGCACCAGCGGCGGTTGGGGACGATGTTGATCGTATATTTCGGCTAAACCGTTAAAACGTTCTAAGTTTATTTTGTTATAAGACATCAAAATCCTATAAAATTATATATGCCCACTTGCTACCCAACAAAATAGTTTAGGGAAAGCTAAAACAGGAACACAGAGGGCCTTGGTCTTCGTTTGGGCCAACACCTTCAGGTCAACACCTTCAAGGAGAAAAACACACCTTGAAGGAGGCTACTCGACCTTTCCTACGAGGTATGTAGTTTTCCTACGTGCCAGCCTCATCGGTATCGTAGGTGTTACTTGGCCGAAACGAAGACCATAGCCTCTCATGTCTATCGTAGGGGCTAGGCAGGGCGGTCTAATCTTGGAACGTGCAACCATGCTCGCTCCGCCCCTGCCTAGCCCGTCTACTTGCAAACATCATGCCCGTTGTGGTAAGGGCGAGGCAAGGCGGATTGAGGTTCTGATTTCAAACCAACGCTACTTTTTCAGGATATTGTCACGCTACAAGCGTGACCTCCAATTATAGTAGGTGACGATTGTAGCGTCACGTGATAATTTGCGAGTTGGGTAAAGCCAGAGATGTCGGCGAATAAGGCCGCGCCCGTAGTGCGGTTGGGCAACGTCTCGCCGCGTTCCAATGCTTGACGGCGATCTATGGGGATATAGGCAGTTGATGCTTGCATGGTTTGCCTTTCGGAACGTGGAATGAGGAACGAGGAATGTAGAACGTAACACCCCACCTCATTCCTCATTCCTCATTCCACGTTCCTCATTCCTCCTATGAAACCCTATATATTTACACACTATTTGGTATAGAAAATACTGTAAATAGACACTTTATGGGCGAAACTCTCTTTTTTGGCGTTTTTTACTAGTAGAGCATAAATTTTACAGGTTTTTTACAATTGGATAACAGTTTTTTTACAAATCTTAGCTATACTGTGTCCCACAGGCTATTGTGTTTGTTTTCCAGTCCCGACCTTTCCAGCTTTCAAATAAGAGTTGGTGATGCCGTGGGTGGGAAATAACACCTTTTTTTCAATGCGTCTTGAACGCCAGAATGAGTCTGTGTAGTCGGACAGTCAATGAACACGCACCTACGCCAGAGGCGATGTAGTAGCCGCGAGCGTCAATAGGAGAATATCGGCCACTTTAGTGGAACGAAACACCCTGTCCGACTTTCCACCATCATCGCGTGTGCCCTTTGGGACAAGTAAATCACTAATTTTTTCAAGGCTTAAACGAATGAAATTAAGACCTTTTGTATTTTTTTTGCCTCACGATGCTTTGGATGATGGTCATAATTTCGTACAAATCTAGAACAGGCCGTGAGGAATGGTACTAATTTGATAGGTTCCGATCAGTGCCATTCCTACAATCCTGTTCTTATGCCCAAGCCATGTATACTACGGCTGTAAAACGGCTAACTCCGTATGCGCGCACGCACTTTGGTTTCATCTGGTGCGTGTGACAGCACAGCAGTCATAGCGGCTCATTCCACGTTCCTCATTCCTCATTCCTCAATCCTCGTTCCACCTTCGCGACTCGTTCCGCATAAGCCTCCGCATCAGGATGCCCAATCTCCCGCAAATATGCCACCCGAACCGACATCAGGGCAACAGCCTTGGCCGGGTCGCTCTCTTCGTAAAGCAAACCAAGATTCCAGCACCACATACCCTCATTCCGTCTATCACCAATCTCTCGGGCAATCGCTAAGGCTTGCTGATAATGCTCTATCGCCTGCTCTATCTGACCCAAATTTTTGTAGGCGTTACCCAAGTTGCCCAAGCGATTCCCCTCACCTTGTCGGTGTCCGATTTCCCGACTGATAGCCAGCGCTTGCTGATAATACGCTATCGCCTGCTCTATCTGACCCAAAGAGTAATAGGCGTTACCCAAGTTGCCCAAGCGAATACCCTCACCTTGCCGGTATCCAACCTCACGATCAATAGCTAAGGCTTGCTGATAATACTCTATCGCCTGCTCTATCTGACCCAAAGAATAATAGGCTAAACCCAAGTTGCCCAAGTGCCTCCCCTCGCCTTGTCGGTATCCAATTTCCCGACTAATAGCCAGTGCTTGCTGATAATACTCTATCGCCTGCTCTAACTGACCCAAAGAATAATAGGCTGAACCCAAGCTGCCCAAGCGACTCCCCTCGCCTTGTCGGTGTCCGATTTCCCGACTGATAGCCAGTGCTTGCTGATAATACTCTATCGCCTGCTCTATCTGACCCAAATTACTGTAGGCTAAACCCAAGTTGCCCAACCGAATACCCTCGCCTTGTCGGTTTCCACGCTCACGGTCAAGAATTAGCACCTGCTCATAGATTTTTATCGCCTTTGTCACCTGTCCTGTATTGTTGTATGTCAAAGCCAGACTATTCAAGAATGAAGTCTCATCATAATCACCGTTTGAGTTCCGGGCGGCGCGGATGCCTAGCTCTAGGGCTGTTTCGCCTTCTGTTGTGTGGCCTTGCAAACCCAGATAATCCCTAATCGCCCACACCAAACTTCTAGCCCGTTGCCATTCCTCATGGGTCATACAACCATTCAGCAAGCGCATCAGGTGGCCTCGTTCCATGTCTAAGCGACGGAAACCGACCGGGCCAAGTTTGCTTTGTTCACGGGCAAAAGTATCGTAATATTTCACCAGTCGGTTGAAGGCGGCGGGGTCGGTGGTCAGTCGTTTGCTGGCGTAGGTGTGTATCAGGGCATGAGAGACGGTGTATGCCATTAGCCCTCCCCCTAGCCCCCTCCCAAAGGGAGGGGGAATTTGCTT
>JAUCGA010000136.1 GCA_030377865.1 Anaerolineales bacterium HSG25
AAAAGTCATTTATCAGAAACTAAAAATATTGATTTTGATAAAGAAACGGGTGGCAAGTTTTTGCTTCAAACCAGTCTATTCGAGTACAATGACGGGTAATTTATTAAATTTTTCAGGATGGAGCTATGTTAATCGATTCCCATTGTCATCTTAATTTTGACCAGTTCGCTGATGACCGAACCGAAGTTTTAGAACGAGCCAAAACAGATGGAATTACTGCCCTCATCAACCCTAGTGTTGATTTAGCCGATAGCCGCCGTGTGGTCACTTTGGCCGAGGCGCTTCCAAATGTCTATGCCGCTATTGGCATCCACCCTAATTCTGCCGATAGTTTTAATGAAGAGACGCTAACCGAACTACGCACCCTAGCCGAGCATGAAAAAGTGGTCAGCATCGGCGAAATTGGCTTGGATTATTATTGGGATAAAGTCACCCCACCAGTTCAGCACCATGCCTTTGAGCAACAATTAGCCTTAGCCAACGAACTCAATCTGCCGGTGATTATTCATCAACGAGAGGCCGAAGCCGATACGATGGCCGTGTTACGAGCTTGGGTCGCTGATACAAAAAACAGTGCCGATGGCAAGCCCAACCATCCGGGCTTGGTCTTACACTCGTTTTCGGGTGATGTCAGCATGGCTGAGGAGGCACTTGAATTAGGTTTTTACATCGGTATTAGTGGCCCCGTCACCTTCAAAAACGCTCGTCATTTGCCCGATGTTGTCGCCGCCGTCCCTGTAGACCGACTTATGGTCGAAACCGATGCCCCATTTTTGTCACCCCATCCCTTTCGGGGCAAACGGAACGAACCGGCCCGTGTCAAGTTGGTAGCCGAGAAAATCGCTATTATTAAAGGCATGCCGTTCGACGAATTAAGTCAGAAACTAACCCAAAATACCATCAAGTTTTTTAATTTGTGACGGTGTAGGAAATCGTAACGGTCAAGATGATGTTGAAAATGGCGTGCAATGGCGGCTATAGTCTTTGTTTCGGCTAATCTTAGAACAGGATGCGTGGAATGACACTGATTTTGGCGTGATTTAATCAGTGTCATTCCACGCATCCTGTTCTTATGGCCCAAACGAAGACCAACACCGCAATGGCTTTAGGTAACTCCAAGAAAATAAACCTCCCAAATGTCATGCCCGAATGTTGTTATCGGGCATCCATTTGTATGCAGAATGTGGATTCCTGCTAAAAGCATGCGGGAATGACATAGAGAATTTAATCAGTTTGGGAGATTTTAAAAGTTGGAACTGCTTTAGCTGTTGCTACAGGCAATGGCTAAACCCATTGCACTCCAACATCGTAAAAGTTCAGTAAAGTAGCTCTAGAAACCCGATTTCTCAAAGAAATCGGGTTTCTGATGCTCTTTCTGGCGAGTTCACTGAATATTTACCCAACATCAATCTGACCACTACAGAAAGTGTAAGAAATCGTCAGGGTTTGATTAAGATTCAAGAGAGGTTCAATCTTTCAGATTGAACCTCTCTTGATAAGACGATAGACGATAGTCAACATGATGCAAAAAAGGAGGGTCAGAGGTTCTCAGCTATTACCCTCCGACATCGACCTGACTAGCACATTACTTTACAAATTCAGCAAAATCAACCTCGCACTGACCGGCCAAACACGCTAACTCTTGGGCGGCAGTGGTAAAATCCTCTTCCTCGTAACGATATAGTTTCGAGAAATCAATCTTCGGGAATTGACCAGCAAGACGGTTAAACTCTTCCTCATCAATCTCTACAAAAGGCATTTGGTCGTAATGAGCATCAAAGGCTGGTAAAAAGGCCATACCTCCGATTTTATCCTGATGTTTCCAAATCCATTTAATCAGGTCGATAATTTCATCCGGCTGATAGGTAATGGTCACACTCGGATTATGCTCCGTCCAGTGAGTTTTATTTTGCAACCAGTAGTTGCACTGCTCAATCGCGGTACGGTCTTTACGAGTAATCGAGTCATCCGGCGATTTAACCGGAAAATGGATGACCCATGTATCGGCGGTTTCGGGCATCTGTCCATTTTCTGGATCCATGGGCACACCCAAATCATGCAGAACTTTGAAGATGGGAGCATGGGCCGCGACCCGCACATTTCGGACATAATAGGGCGACCAACGGGTATGAATTCCGGCTGAACAGTTGAGCAGTTGCGAGGAGTTGCCCGACGGTTTGACACACGTTACCGAGACAGACTGGTTAATCCCTAACTGTTCGGCAATTTTGCGATTTGTCTCAATCGAAACCTGTTTCAGTTTGGCCTGAATCTCCGGGTCTTGAGCCGCGAGGCTATCAAGCTGACCTGTCACATCGACTCCTAATAGCCGCTCTTCCTGACAGTTTTTCTGCCACACGGGGCGCAACCCGGGAAAATGGGTCGCCATCGACTGAATCGAACCGATAATTGTCGCTAGTTCGACCTTTTCTTTCAGCGTTTCGTAAGTATCCTCAGCACGTGCTACAGCCATTGATAAATTACAGAACTCCCACGGTCGTAAAATAATCTCTCCGCACGGATTTGTGCCAAATTCCGCCGCCTGCCGACGCTCCGGTCGGGTACGAATAGCGGCTTGTCGATTGAAGATACCCGGCTCACCTCGCTGAGAATCGACCATGTCTAGCACATAATGGGTCACTTCGGCCTGCGACATCTTTTTACTCGGCCAGACCGCAGAGTTATTGGCATTCCAGCGTTGGCTATTGTTATGTTCAAAGTCGCCACTTTTTGAAAGACGCATTTCGTTATCATCATAATCAAATAACGAAATCATGGCCGTCCGTCGAACACCGCCCGACACCGCGGCGTTACCGATCGCACACATAATATCATGGGCATCAATTGGACGGAGGAAACTACCTTGGCGAGCTAATATCCGAGTACGAGCAAAATCCAACATTTTACGTAATGGCTCTGGGCCAGAGGCTCGCCCCCCCTTAATTTTTAATGGTACTCCAGAGGCTCGAATCAGTGAGTAATCAAAATGAATATCGTTTCCCTCGAACCATGTTTGCAAGCCAATTCGTAGAGCATCGGCCCACCCTTCAGCAGAGTCGTCAACCGCAAACTTAATCGGAGGTAACTGTTTTTGGCGACGAATCCGAGGAAAGTTCTCGACATATTGGCGCTCTACCGAAAAACCAACCCCACAGCCACTCATCGAGATAATCAGTCCTTCGACAAACGCGTCCAAACTTTCGATGGGCATGTAAGAACAGTTGTAAATGGTGACGTTGTTCCGTCGAGCCGCTGGGCCAGCCATAGCCAATAAGCGCATGGAGGGCATGGCCTGCATCTCTAAAATCGCTTTTCGCAGGCGCTGATAAGTGGCAATCGGCAGGCGAGATTCAGAGATTTCTTGCATGTAGCTGACCGCTCGGTCAACTGTCTCAACCCATGTTTCACGGCGACCTAACTCATAATTAAAGCGAGAATACTTATCATAAAACTGGAATTGTTGCAACGGAGTCGGAAAATAATGGCTAGACTGAGCAAATTGTTGCCGCACATGCTCTGGTACGGGGCGATGTTCACGCAGTTTAGCATGCTCGGCTCGATAAAGAATGTATTCTTTGGCCGCGGCGTACTCACCGGCGGCCTGTAACACCATCTCGACAATGTCTTGTACCTGTTCGACGTTGGGGTGTTCATGTTGGGCGGATACGATGTTACACACCTGCCGAGCTAACTCAGCAATGGCCGTGTTAGATTGACGGTTTAAACCCGCAAAACAGCGGCTGATGGCATTTTCGATACGGCTAATATCAAACGGAACTATACGCCCGTCTCTTTTGACGATGGTTTTGGGTGGTGTAATCTCGACCTCTGGCCCGTCGTCTATTTGATTGTTCACTTGGGTGTAGTGATGCCCATTTTGAGCCATATTTGGTTGTATTAAAGATTTTGTTTGGACAGTCATAAAAACTCCTAATAAAATAGTTTTCCTATGATTTTTGTTAAGACTTTAATTGGGATAAAGAGAGCCTAAAGATTCTAGAAATCTTTAGGCTCTTTAATTAAGTAACTTTCATTTCTAAGTTGTCACTTTTCTCGGAGTGCAAGAATTCCATTCTTGCTGTCAAAATGCAATTTTGACACTCCTGTTTTTTACAAGTTAGTTTTGAAAACTACTTAAGTAGTTTTCAAAACTAACTTGTAAAAAACAGAGTGTATCCATGATGGTAACGGGTGGGTACCCGTTACCCATAACAGGCGGGTGTATCCTCCTTCAAGGAGGCTTCGCGCTACCCGCCAAATACCCGTTGCGATTACATAATCGCAACGATCAGGACATGGTATTTGGGTAAAAATCACAACTTAGAAATGAAAGTTAATTAAGGAATGAGGTCTAAATAAGTTGCGCGCTCCAGAGTGGTTCAATCTCTAAGATTGAACCACTCTCACCATGCCTGCACAAGTTAATTAATTCCGATTCCTAACCAATCATAGGTCGTGGGGTCAAGTCCTAGTTTCAAACTCGACCCCACGACCTATGATTCAATCGGTAGAGGCATCTGGCTACGTCGCTCTACCTCACGTCGCTTGTCTGTCTGGAGCTGTTTTATCTCTGCGGCCATGCTATCTACGTCGGCAAAGCCCAAATAAACAGAGGCAAAACGAATATAGGCCACATCATCAATCTCTTTGAGCCGCTCCATCGCTAGCTCGCCGATTTTAGCACTGTTAATTTCTCTTTTACCAATATCATAAAGCTGTTCTTCGATTTTAGTGATTGTCTGAGCGATAATTTCGCTAGAAACGGGCAGTTTAGTACAGGCTAACCGAATACTTGTGGTGAGTTTATCTCGATTAAACGGCTCGCGTCGTTTATCACTTTTGCTAACCATAAGACCAACCGTCGCGACACGTTCATAAGTGGTGAATCGTTCATTACACCGTTCACATTGACGACGACGACGAATCCCGTCTGGGACTTCGCGAGTGTCGATTACTCTAGTATTTTTAATGGACTTTCTACAAAATGGGCATAACATAACAACATATCCTCAATGATATTTTTCGGTTATAAATGCAGACGCAAGCAAACACCATCTAAAAGAATTTAGACGCGCGTTTTGACCGGGAGCGCTGGCTTCCAGCCAGCATGTCGGCTGGAAGCCGACGCGCCAACTGCACAAGTTAATTAATGCTCATTACTTATCTATTGGCCCTAACGATTGTTGGGGTAAAACCTGTGCAGTAAACACGGAACATGCCAAAAATCAATGTGGTTTTTAGCTGAATTTATTCGAGTTATATTTACTGACAGTATAATGCGGGAGTTTGCGGAGAGTACTACATATA
>JAUCGA010000137.1 GCA_030377865.1 Anaerolineales bacterium HSG25
GTCATGCCCGAATGTTGTTATCGGGCATCCATTTGTATGCAGAATGTGGATTCCCGCTAAAAGCATGCGGGAATGACATAGAGAATTTAATCAGTTTGGGAGATTTTAAAAGTTGGAACTGCCTTAGTATACCGTATAGCGTTACTTTAAGCAACGGTTTTTGATTTACTCTGCCTCGGTTTAAGTAGTTTTCAGAACTAACTTGTAAATTGTCATTCCCGCATGCTTTGGGCGG
Source organism: Anaerolineales bacterium HSG25 (assembly GCA_030377865.1). Lineage (GTDB taxonomy): Bacteria > Chloroflexota > Anaerolineae > 4572-78 > J111 > JAUCGB01. The sequence continues at coordinate 236 of JAUCGA010000137.1, forward strand.
GAATCCACCGACAACTGCTAGATTCCCGCCCAAAGCATGCGAGAATGACATGCTGATAAAAGTGACAACTTAGAAATGAAAGTTACTTAAGGCCGATTACGTCGTAGTCGCTCAAATAATTTATCAGCCTCAGTTCTTTTTTTCTGTTGTTCGGCTCGTTGTATGCTGGCGAGTTCACTGAATATTTACTCGCCGAAAGTGTCAATTGAATTCAATGACTTTGATATAACCGCATGAGCGGTTCCAATATCTGTCAGGTTTTCAATCGATATTACCCCACCTCAGCCGCGTACCGAATACCCGCCTCGAACATGGGCAACCCCTTACGCCCCGATTCTCCTCGAGTCCAGCGGGGATGTTGCCACGAGACGATATGATCTTCGGGATGAGGCATTAACCCCATGATGGTACCGTTCGTGTTACAAACCGCGGCGATATTGTCGCTAGAGCCGTTGGGGTTGGTCGGATAGTCAGCCCCTTTATAACTGAGAGTAATTTGCTCTTCTAACAAACCTTCACTGCGGACGAAGCGTCCCTCGCCATGTGCCACAGGGCAATATATTGGCTCGGTCAGTTCGCGGGTAAAGACACATGGAGAGTTGGGATTAGGTAACAACGTCACCCAGCGACATTCAAAATGGCCGTGCTGATTATGAGTCAGGGTAGCGATACGATTCTCCTCGCCAGTTAAATCAACCAGATTGGGTAGTAGGCCCGCTTTGACTAAGGCTTGGAAGCCATTGCAAATCCCCAAAATCGGCTTTTTCTGCTCAACAAACCGCGCCAAATCATCCTGCACATCGAGAGTTAAATCGAGGGCTAACCGTCGACCTGCGCCCAAAGCATCCCCGTAAGAGAATCCGCCAGCTACGACCAGCATCTGATAATCGGCTAGACGGTGAGAATGCAACGCGCCTCGCAGTTGATTAATATGAACAATTTCTGGCAAACCACCCGCTAGTTCGCAGGCCCAAGCCGCTTCATGATCACGGTTTGTGCCGGAAGCGTGTAAAATTAAGACCGCTGGTTTCATGCTGACTCTCCTCGCCAAGCCCGATTTAGCTCGGCTATAGATAGATTGATGCTCTCAATTTTCAAGACAGGTTTAGCGGTCACTTCACCACATTGAGCCACAATCGCTCCGTTCATGGCTTGTTCAAACTTGATGGCGTTGTCGGGTGAAACCTCAACCAGCCAGCGTCCGTTGCTCTCGCTAAACATGCTAAAAATCTTGCTTCCGGCGATGGTTTGGATTCGATGCAGATCAACACATACCCCTAAACCACCAGCCAAAGCCATCTCTGCCGCGGCGACGGCCAAACCACCTTCACTCAAGTCATGACAGGCTTGTACTAGCCCTTGTCGAATCGCGCCGTGTAAGGAGCGGGCTGTTTCGAGGGCTTGCTTAGGCAAATTCGGCACCGAGGTGTGTGGAATATCATAATATTGAGCTAATATTGAGCCGCCCAACTCGTTACGGGTTTCACCAACCAGATAGATCAAATTACCAGCTTCTTTGACATCCATTGTAACCGTTTGACGTACATCCGGCACAATAGCAATGGCCGAAATCAGCAACGTACTCGGAATGGGAGTACGCTCACCATTGTCAGCTACATACTCATTATTGAGGCTGTCCTTGCCAGAAACAAACGGCAGGTCAAAGGCTCGAGCGGCATCATAACAGCCCTTACCAGCGCGTACCAAACCACCCAACCGATCCGGCAGGTTCGGATTACCCCAACAGAAATTATCAAGCAAAGCCAATTGATCTGGGTCAGCACCGACCGCCACCACATTCCGTACAGCCTCATCAACGGCGCTAACCGCCATACAATAAGGATCTTCGAGGCCGTATAGAGGATTGATGCCATTGCTTAGCGCAAACCCTTTATACCCAATTTTGCCCGCACCTCGTTGACCAACTTTGGTCTGCCATATAACCGGATTCAGTACTGCCGCGTCACTCGGCCCGTGATTTTCGACTCCAGTCATTGGTTTGATGACCGTGCCGCCATGTACCTCATGATCATACGTACGAATAATTGCCTCTTTACTCGCTACATTCGGGTCAGCTAAAATCGTCAACAATACCTTGTTTTGATCGATATGGTCGAGTCGATCTAACGCCTCAATGGTTGGGGTTGGAGGCGTGTCGGCCCGTTGCCACTCGGCCAACAGTTCCAAACGTGGATGCCCATCATGCAACAATGCCATAGGCAGGTCAACCACTGGCTGACCGTCGTACTGCACCACCATTTGACCTTCGCCGGTCATGTGACCCACATCGTCCCAATCGACATTGTACAGGGCGCACAACTCAGCCACCGCCTCAACTTTATCAGGAGACACAGCTAACACCATACGCTCTTGCGCTTCCGACAGCCATACCTCCCAGGGGCGGAGACCGCTATATTTCAGGCCAACCTTGGTTAGCTCGACGATTGCGCCTAGCTTTTCAGCCATCTCGCCAATCGCAGAGGAAAGGCCGCCCGCTCCACAATCGGTAATAGCGTTGTAAAGTTTGGCATCACGAGCCAACATGATCACTTCGGTTACATCTTTTTCGACAATCGGGTCGCCGATTTGGACGGCAGTGCTGGCAAAGGAGGCTTCGCTGGTTTCGCTATCCAAATCGAGCGAGGAGAAGGTTGCGCCTCGTAGGCCGTCCCGTCCGGTACGCCCGCCAAGGACAAGCAGGCGGTCACCAACGTGAGGGTCAGTCACATGCCCGTCACGCGGGGCAATGCCGACACAGCCACAGTAGACCAACGGATTGGCGGTGTATCCGGGGTGATATAGTATCGCGCCGTTGATGTTGGGGATGCCCATTTTGTTGCCATAGTCGCCCACGCCTGCGATGACTCCGGCCTGCACTCGGCGAGGATGCAACGATCCGGCGGGAACTTTGTCAGCCGGTAAATCTTGCGGCCCAAAACAAAGCACATCGGTCACGGCGATGGGGCGAGCCGACACACCGATAATGTCCCGAATTACACCGCCTACACCAGTATTGGAGCCACCAAACGGCTCTAATGCCGAGGGGTGATTATGCGTTTCGGCCTTAAATGACAGGACGTTCTCGCCGTCAAACTCGATGATTCCAGCGTTATCGACAAAGGCCGATAGAATCCAATCTTTGGAACATTCCTCGGTGGCGGCACGAATAGTAGTGTTGAGTAGACCATCAACCAACTCCTCATGGACTACTTCACCCGTTTGGGGGGCTAGTTCTCGATAAGTGATTTTAGCCCGAAAAGTTTTGTGAAAACAATGCTCTGACCATGTTTGAGCCGCCATTTCTAATTCGGCATCGGTCAGGGGGCGACCAACCTTCTCACTAAACGCCTGTAACACCTGCATCTCAGCCAAATTCAGCGCCAAGCGGCGTTCTTTACTCAGCCTGACTAACTGTTCATCTGCCAAACCGACCAGTTGAATCTGCTCAACCAAACCATCACTGCTCATATCCTCAATAAAGACGGGGTTGATTTGACTGAGTGTATAATGTTCGACCACCTCATTACATAAGACCTGCTTGGCTAGTCGATGCAAATCGGCCTCGTTAAGCGTACCTCGCACCATGTATTGGTGTCCAGTGGCAACCTGTATGGCGGGTAAACCAAGCCGTTGGGCGGCCTGTTTGACTTCATAAGCGCCGCGGTCGGTCACGCCGAGATGATATTCGACTTCGACAATTTGGGTAGCAGAATCTGCTGATTCGGTCATGAGATTGGCTGACGGGTCAAGCCAGCGCCAAACAAACTGCTCTACCACCGAATCGACTAATAACAAATGACAGATTCGCTCAACCTGTTGGTCTGTTAGGTTGGGGTGGGTTAAAAAAAACAGGGTGCGATGATCAATTTGTTCAACCTGAGTCAATCCGGCATCATGCGCCGCTTGACGTAGGGCAAGCGTGCTTTGGGCCACCGGGTCAGTGGCGGTAATTTCTATACGAGCATATCGGTTCATGAGCTGTCTCTCTCTCTATTGGTGAATCGTTACTGTCTATTTGGACACGGATAAACACTCAAAAGTTTGTCGTTTCTGTGGTGGTCAAGATGATGTTGGAGTGCAATGGGTTCAGCCATTGCTTTTGGCAACGGCTAAACCCGTTGCACTCCATTTTCAACATCAGTCTGACCACTACAAAAGTTTGTCGTTTCATTTATATTGACAAAATCAAAAGCATTTTTTGACAGGATTACAGGCGAAAAAATCTTGTTAATCCTGTCAGATATTGTGGCTATGGTCTTCGTTTCGGCTAGCACAACAACGAATTTAGAATACAACGAATATTGTTTGCTCGTATGTTCCTTAGGCAATTCCAAGAAAATAAATCTCCCAAATTGAGCAGAGTCTCTACCCCCTCAGTCTCCCCTGCTAGGGGGGAAGTGGCTCCTCCCTCTAGCAGGGGGAGGCTGGGAGGGGGTAGAGTGTCACAATGGTTTTGGGAGGTTTTAAATTCTGGAACTGCTTTAACACGGGAAGTTTTATTCGTTTTTTTGTGGTGGCCAAGATGATGTTGAAAACTATGTCATACTGAGCCGAAGGCGAAGTATTCACCCGAATCTAGGGAGATTCGGGTGAGTGAGACCCTTCGCAAAAAACGCTCAGGGTGACATAATCTTTTGTAAATTCTGCTCTATCAGTGTAATCTAACATTTTCAGTATAACTATGGAATGGGGATTAAATAAGTTGCGCGTTTTCACATAAGAATGAATTCTTATGCTGACACGAGAAACCTGCTTAGGTAACTCCAAGAAAATAAACCTCCCAAATGTCATGCCCGAATGTTGTTA
>JAUCGA010000033.1 GCA_030377865.1 Anaerolineales bacterium HSG25
TGCCGTATATCTTGGGTAAAAGTTTCCGTGTTTAATGTCATCATCTTGATCCTTATGGTTAATTTATTTAGAAAAACTTACTTTACCATAGAACCTTTTAACTTTCAACTCAGTTTGGTCACACCCATATTATTTTAGGCCAAGCCTATCAAGTTGACATAATCTCACTATTTAAGTATGATTATGTCAACAGAATTTTCATGTAAGGTTAATCGGCCATGACAACAAAAAAGACCAGTGTAACCAGTAAAAAAGGTAGTTCAAAACCTAAAGCCGCGACAAAAAAGTCGGACAAAAAATCTCCTCGTAAGATTTCGGCATTTCAGGTGGTAGCGGTCTTAATATTAGCGATCGTACTTTTTTTAGTCGTCGATTTAGGCCGTCAAGCCGCGGCTAACTATCAAGTTCAACGAGAAGCTGATTTATTGAGTCAACAGTTAACCTTAGCCAAGGATCATCAAAACGAACTGTTAGCTCGGCGTAGTTATGTAGCCAGTGACCTGTTTGTAGAGCAGGTGGCTCGACAAGAATTAAAATGGGCTAAAAGTGGTGAAACTGTTTTAGTTATTTTACCCCCAACCGAAGAGATCAAACCTTTTACGAACAAAAAAGCGGCTACCATGCAAACTGTCAATACCTCACAAACACCACCTCAAGCATGGTGGCGTATTTTTTTTGGTGACACTGAGCAGACTGTGTTGACGAACAGCGAATGATAAACTGATTTAGCACAGAATCAAAAAACCACCTCGACTTCCGTTAGGTGGTTTTTTGATTCTGTGGGTAATGTTGTTATCTTGACTGATGACACATCGGAATAAATCCCCATTATTTCTTTCCCTCTGCCTTATTTTTCAGTTCGTAGGTAGGCATAAATCAACAAACCCACATCAATCCCCTGACTAAGCAGGGTAGCGATCCCATCGGCAAATTCTATCGGATTAAGCGCGACTCCGGCTCCAATTTTTAGCAGTGACTCCCATATCAGCCGAATTTTAATTGGAATTTGCACGAGCAAGAACTGCCCCATAAACAAAGCGCCCCAACTTAAGGTGATGAGGCTATAGATATAGATATATCGCATCCCGGCAGGTGGTGGCTCAAAAGGAGCAAGGGAGCGAATGAGTGGTAAATTTCGTAGGACGGGCAGTTTTTTGAACTGATTCCCCAGCCAACTATAGGTATCTGCCTGTAGATTTCTCTGGCCGAGTAGAGCCGAAAGCAGGAAATACCCATCCATTTTAGAAAATAGCCAAAACTGCGCGGTCACACCCATCAGCAGGACGAGTAGATAAAATTTCATAAATTTGACGAACAACAGAGGTAAGCTCAACAAACCAACGGTATAGGCCGAGAGTAAGTATAACAAGACTCCCATCTGAACCCAATCGGTCATCATACCGGCTACCAAAGGTAAATAGCGGCTATTGCGTGGTACAGCCCAAATATTATGCATAATCGTCTGACTCATAGGAATAAACCCCAATCGTTGTGTCCAAGTAATCGTGGCTTCAATTCCTTTGGCTCGAGCGGCTAACAAATGAGACAGTTCATGGGCAAACATAGCGAATAACCAAACCAGTAGCCCGACCAAAATAATTATAAAGTTATATTCGATCCAAAAATAGTCACTATAACGGGGCCACAGTGATGGTGTCGTGACCCACAACCAAGTCGCCGGAAGTACAAAAGCAATCCAAGCCAGCAACACGGGCGTTGAATAAATTCGTTGTGCCCAAACTTGTGGAATCCATGCCCCATCATCTTGAATTGGTTCCTCTTTTTGCGGGGTCAAATCATGCCCGTCAATGACGGCGATAAAATCACTGTCCAAAAAAGCATCCATAACCCCAAATAGATCCTCATCAGGAAACGGGTTAAACTTAGTCTCAAACCGTTCTCGTGCTTGACCAACAGTTAGACCCTCATTCAGCCAGCCGATAAACTCAATGCCTTCGGGCGGTAGTTCTAAAAATTGTCCCTGCCAACCAATCAGGGCTACTCCATCTTCAATTTGGGTGGATAGGTCACGTAATGTTATTTGACTATCAAGGGTGATCGAAGGTATCGTCATTGTTCGTCTACTGCCTTACTCCTCTTATTCTTCTCTGATCACAATTGGTGGATTCATTACGATAGGTTTCCTCTAGTCCCTTAATCAGAGCCTCTTTTTCCGCTGGCGTTAAGTCCGCTTCAGGATGCAGGGGCAAGTAACTAGCGAGAGGCATCTTGTCCTCTCTAATCTCCTCCATTGCTTCATCAGCATCTTTATTGTCTTTATCCCACTCTGAAAAATTCAGACTTTGCCGACCATTGTCGACATGTGTCGCCACAAAAATTGAAACTGGCGCAATTTTTGAGTACCACGGCCAAACCGTTTCATTACTATGGCAGTCGTAACAAGCCCGCCGAGCCAAATCAGCTGTTTCAGCCGAGTTCCACTGAATCTCGCGGGTTACAGATGGATTGGTACGCCGAACCGGAATAAATTGGATTAAGATGACTCCTAAAATAATGGCAACGACAATCCCAATGATGATTTTTTTAAGCATGCTGATTCTCCTTATCAAAAAAGGCTGACACAATATCAGCCTTTTTCATTTAAATTGTGGTGGTCAGCTTGATGTTGAAAAAAATCATGTCACCCTGAGCGTGGTTTGCGAAGGGTCTCTCTTAGGCAATTCCAAGAAAATAAATCTCCCAAATTGAGCAGAGTCTCTACCCCCCTCAGTCCCCCCTGCTAGGGGGGAAGCGGCTCCTCCCCCTAGCAGGGGGAGGCTGGGAGGGGGTAGAGACTCTGCTCAATTTGGGAGGTTTTAAATTCTGGAACTTCCTTACCCAGTTTTAGGTAGATTCGAGTGGATACTTCGCCTTCGGCTCAGTATGACATGTGTTTTAACATCATCTTGACCACCACATGTTCATTTAAATTTAGTCATTTTTCAGATCGTTGCAATAGGTATCCCTACCGCTTCATCTTTACTTTTTTCTTCTGTTTCGCCGCAGTCTTACCAGATGCGCCATTACCAGTCAGTTTATCAGTTTTCATGTGACAACTTTTGTATTTTTTGCCACTACCACAATGACATGGGTCATTACGGTTTAAGCTTTTTTCAACCCGAATCGGCTGTTGAGCCTGTTTGGTTGCGCCCGGTGTTTGTTCGGTGGCTTGTCTGGCTTCGGGTGCTTCGCGATGGATAGCCTGTACATTTTTCGGTTTGGGCGCTTCGCGACGAGCAATCCGTACGTGGAACATGCGCCGTACGACCCGTTGTTTAATCGTCTCTCGGAGTTGATTGTACATGGTGAATCCTTCTTTTTTGTAGGCCACCAGTGGGTCTTGTTGCCCGTAGGCTCGCAGACCAATCCCCTGCCGTAACGAGTCGAGAGCGGTCAGGTGACGCACCCACAACATGTCGGTCGCTTGGAGCATGAGCGACTTCTCGACCTTTCGCATATTCTCTTCGCCCAACTCTTCTTCTAACAGATCGTATTTCTTCTCGGCAATATCCAGAATATCTGCTTCAATCTGTTCTGGCTCCATGTTATTCCACCGTTTGGAGGTCATGGTTGCTTCGAGAGGAATGATGATTCGTAGTTCGCTCATAAGCGCCACTAAATCCCACTCTTCTGGCTCTTCGCTTGCGGTAAAGGTTAGCACCAACATTTTCAGGTGATCTTCTAACATAACCCAGACGATATCCGAAATGTCGGGATTGTTCAGAATGCGCCGACGTTCGGCATAAATCACTTCTCGTTGCTGGTTAATCACATCGTCATACTTAATGAGATGTTTACGAATATCGAAGTTATGCCCCTCAACCTTGGTTTGGGCATTTTCAATGGCCTTGCTGACCACCCCGACTTCCAGCGGAGTATCCTCTTCTAGCTTAAACCGTTCCATCATGTTCGAGACGGTCTGCCCTCCAAACCGCTTCATCAGGTCATCTTCAAGTGAAACAAAGAAACGGCTGGCTCCGGGGTCACCCTGTCGCCCAGCTCGACCACGTAACTGATTGTCAATCCGGCGGGCATCGTGCCGTTCAGTGCCAATCACATACAAACCGCCTAACTCCAAGACGGTGACTCGGTCTTTGGCAACCGCGGTTGTCCATTTTTGGCGTGCTCTTTCCCACTCTTCCTCTGGAATTTCGGTCAAGTCGCGCCCACCGCGGCGTAGTTCATCACGAGCCAACCCTTCGGGGTTACCGCCGAGCAGAATGTCAACCCCCCGACCGGCCATGTTGGTGGCAATAGTTATCCGCCCCGGTCGTCCGGCTTGGGTGATAATTTCAGCCTCTCGCTCATGGTTTTTGGCGTTGAGTACCTCATGCTTCACTCCGGCTCGGATGAGTAGTTTGGACAGATATTCTGAGGTTTCGATGGCAATTGTCCCCACTAAAACCGGCTGACCAGCTTCTTGACGATCCTTAAGCTCTTCGACAACGGCCTTAAACTTGGCTCGTGGATTTTTGTAAATAACATCGGCATGGTCGGCCCGTTTGTAATACACGCCACCTTCTGGAGTATGATAACTAATCAATTCGGTACCATCTTCCTTACGTACCCGTTTATCTAACAGACCCTGTAACGCTTCATACTCAACATTGGTTGGCAGAATCGTCACTTCGATTTTATAGGTTTCGCTGAACTCTTCCGATTCTGTTTCTGCTGTACCTGTCATTCCTGCTAACTTGTCATACATACGGAAGAAATTTTGAAAGGTGATGGTAGCCCAAGTAAAACTCTCGTTTTGGACATTAACCCCCTCTTTGGCCTCAATTGCTTGATGCAGTCCCTCGCTATAACGGCGACCATCCATCAGACGACCAGTAAACTCATCAACAATAACGACCTGACCATCCTTGACCACGTAGTCAACATCATTTTTGAACAGAGCATGGGCGCGCAGGGCGTTGTCAAGATAGGGAGTTAGGTCGGCAGTGTCGCCCTCATAAAGGTTCTCCACTCCCAAGACACGCTCAATTTTTTCGACTCCTTGCTCGGTTAGGTAGGCGATACGAGCCTTGTTATCAACCACATAATCACCATCTGGCTCGGCATCCTCATCATCCACACTCTCTACACTACTGGCTTTGAGAGGGCGTACCAATTGCGAAAATTGACGGTACTGCTCGCTACTTTCCTCAGCTTGACCAGAGATAATCAGCGGAGTGCGCGCCTCATCAATCAAAATATTGTCTACCTCGTCGATGATGGCATAATGACGCTCTCGTTGAGCCATTTTACTTAAATCGGTGACCATGTTATCCCGCAAATAGTCGAAACCGTACTCGTTGTTGGTTCCGTAGGTGATGTCACACGCATAAGCCTGCTGACGAGTGATTGGCTCCAAAAGCTCAAACCGATCATCATTACTGTGATATTCGGGGTTATAACGGAATGAAGCTTTGTCGACTCCGCCACCGCCCGCGCTTTGAATCACGGCCACACTAAAACCCAAGGCATGATAAATCGGCCCCATCCATTGGCAGTCCCGCTTAGCCAGATAGTCGTTGACAGTGATAACATGTACACCTCGACCCGTTAAGGCGTTGAGAGCGGTGGGCATGGTGGCGACCAATGTTTTCCCCTCGCCCGTTCGCATTTCGACCACTTTACCCTCATGCAAAATTGCCCCACCGACAATCTGTACATCGTAATGAATCAGGCCAATGGTGCGCCGACTGATCTCCCGCACTGCGGCAAATACATCAATCTGCATGTCGGCCATCAACTCTTCCTCTAGTTTGAGCAGATCCTTCTCCCGTTGTTCGAACCGAACTTGTACCTTTTGACGCTCTTGCCGGTCAACCTCAACCACATCTTGTTTTAACTCGGCAATTTCGGCTTTAACTCCCTCCGTTTCGACCCGAATCTCCTCTCGGAACTCGGCCATCATGGCTCGTAGCTCTTCGTCGCTTTTCTGCTTCATCTCATCGGCTAACCCATTAATCTCATCCACCACCGGGGTGTATTTTTTAATCTCTTTCTTGTGGGGATCGCCCATAATCATATTTATAAACTTTTTTAGCATAACTTATATCTCCTGCTTAATAATTGGGACATGTGCTTGTATTCTGTAACCTCAGAATTTAATCGTTGGTCAAAAGTTTGTCGCTTCATTCATGACCTGATATATTGATAAAATCAAGGCTCTTTGGGGTTTTCCATGCAAACATCATGATTGTGTCATCATCTTCCCGCAAGTTTAAAACTTGCGGGAAGATTTTCCTGATCGTTGCGATTATGTAATCGCAACGGGTATTTGGCGGGTATACACCCGCCTGTTATGGGTAACGGGTACACACCCGTTACCATCATGGAGCTACTTAATCCTGTCTGATATTGTTTTAGTCATGTTGAAACGATAAATTTCTGGTTGGTTATGTGTTTGAAAATTTAACATTTTCAAGACAACATAAGATTGTACCATAACTATCAACTGTTCTCAAAAGTGAGCTATAGTGCAGGGTTATTATAGTATAGCGCAAGATTGTACAAGACCTGTTCGCTGAAGCTATAGATGTTCAGATAAATATTTTCAGCCATCACCTTCCCGCAAGTTCTAAACTTGCGGGAAGGTTGGCCTTGAATTGAGAACCATTATCTGAAAGACTGTATGATGGTCTGCATAATTCGTGTAAAAGTTCAGTAAAACCATCCCAGAAACCCGATTTCTTTGAGAAATCGGGTTTCTGACGTGAGTATTTACTAATTCGTATATTGTGTGACCTGAACAATGCGTCATGAATTACGAGAGGAATAAGCACATGTGGCACGGTACGATACATATTTACTCTATAAGATAATCATTTTTTTACAAATTACGCAACACGCAACACGCAACACAAATTACATTTTATTAGGAGACTATTATGACCACAACAATCGAACAACAACCAACCATATCACCGGCTCGGGTGGAATTTTTAACCGGCATGCGAGACACGATCCCCTTAATTGTGGGGGCGATGCCTTTTGGGATCATTTTTGGTACACTGGCCTTAAGTAGTGGCTTCTCTTTTTGGGGAACCTTAGCCATGTCAGCCTTTGTTTTTGCTGGTTCGGCCCAGTTTATCGCTTTGGGACTGTTAGCGGTTGGCAGTAGTTGGCCGATTATCGTACTGACCACCTTTGTCGTCAACCTGCGCCATCTGTTATATGCGGTCACGCTGTTGACCCATGTAAAATCATTGCCCCAACGTTGGCAAATTCCGCTTGCTTTTTGGTTGACTGACGAAACCTTCGCGGTGGTGATTAAGCGGTATGATCAGCCTGATACTTCTCCATACAAACGATGGTATCATCTTGGCTCGGCTTTAGCCATGTATCTCAACTGGCAAATTTGCACGTTTTTAGGACTAACCGTTGGTCATACTTTTCCCAATATTGCGGCATGGGGGTTAGACTTTGCCATGCCAGTTACCTTTATCGGCATGATTATCCCCTATTTGAAGAATCGCCCCATGTGGGCCGCGGTCGTAATTGCGGGGAGTGTGGCTCTAGCGACCTACTCGCTACCCCACAAACTGGGTCTGATTCTGGCCGCTTTGGCGGGTGTAGTCGGTGGCTACATGGTCGAGCAATTTATGACATCGAATAACGAGGTGCAACAATCATGACTGAAATCTATGTAGTAATTGGCATGGCTTTGGTAACATTTTTCATTCGCTACAGCATGTTCGCGGTTTCTGGTCAGATCCAACTTCCGGTTTATATGACTCAAGTCTTACGATATGTGCCACCTGCGGTACTGACAGCCATCACTGTTCCGGCGGTGCTAATGCCACATGGTGAGCAAGTCGAACTGACCACCAATAATCCCTATTTGATTGGGGCGTTGGTGGCCTGTGCAGTGGGCTGGTACAGTCGTAATCTGCTATTGACGATTGTGGTTGGCATGGTGGCCTTTTTAGGCTGGCAGTGGATATTGACCATGTGGATGGGATAGCCCAAATCAGGTTCTCTGGTAGATTCCGTGCAACTCGAAACTGTGCCCTGAATTAGATACTTTGATGGGGCAATCTTCCCGCAAGTTTAAAACTTGCGGGAAGATGATGATACAATCATGACGTTTGCACGGAAAGCCCCAAAGAGCCAAATCAAAAAATCAAAAAGCGCAAGAATCGGATTGATTGAAATCCAAATTTGTCGTAAAGTAATAACCGTGAAATCATGATTGTAAAATCGGCAACCTAATTTGACAACCATACTCTAATCCGTAAAATTAGCGTTATATACTTAATACAAACGCTATAGTGACGGATTACACAATGCAAAACCGAATAATTGACGAAATTGATTATAAGATTATTGAACAGTTGCAAGATGATGCCCGTATATCTCACTCGGTTTTGGCCGAAAAGATTGGCATGCCTGTATCAACCGTGCGCGACCGTGTTAAACGGTTAGAGCAACGGGGGGTGATAAAAGGGTATACCGCGGTGGTTGACGCGGAGGCGATGGGCAAGTCGATTATGGCCTTTATTCGGCTGTCGATTGGGACAACGAGTCGTAACTATATTGAAGCCAAGGCCGAAGTGGCGCGCATCTGTCAGGTCGAACCGGATATTCTGGAGTGTCATGGTGTGGCTGGTGAGGATTGTTATGTCTTAAAGGTGCGTGCCCCTACCCCCGTTGGGTTAGAAAAACTGTTGGAACGGATTCGCAGTCAGGCCGAGGTATCTAAATCTGTGACCAATATTGTCTTAACTACGGTTAAAGAAAATATAAAAATTGTACCGTAAGTAGTGCGTGTTGCGTGTTGCGTGTTACGTAATTCGTGACACGTTAAGAAGGAGTGCAAAGCTTGCTTTGCCAAATGGCTAGTTGAAATGGTAATGTTGTTATCTTGACTGATGACACATCGGAATAAATCCCGATGCTAAAAGCTAAAGCAGGCTAAAGCCAGCTATTTAGGTCGCTTTTAGCGGTCTTGAGTTTTTAGCCTTGTGGCTTTAGCCCAAGGCTATCAGTCAACACGTCAACACTACCGTTGAAATTAAGCAAAGCAAGCTTTGCGCTCCTATTTATACAGAGGAAAGAAAATGGCTATCAGAAATTTTATGTTGATTTTAGCGTTGGCGATGTTGTGGGGGCCATCCTTCATTTTTATTAAAATAGCAGTGGAGGAAATTCCTCCGTTTACGCTGGTATTTGGCCGAGTAGCAATCGCCTCGTTGATTTTGTACGCAATCTTACGCGCTCAAGGCCGAAATTTGCCTCGCTTTGGTTCAGTCTGGAAACATTTTGCATTTTTGGCCTTCGTTCATAACGCCTTACCCTTTGTACTATTTAGTTGGGGTGAGATGCACATCGCCAGTGCCTTAGCCTCTATCCTAAATGGCACTACACCATTGTTTACTATTGTTTTAGCCCATTTTTTGATTGCTGATGATCAATTCACTCCCACTAAATTATTCGGAGTACTGGTCGGTTTTAGTGGTTTAGTGCTACTAGTTGCTCCAGAGTTAATTGAAAGCGGTCTGCATGCCACCACCTTGGGTCTATTTGCAATCGTGTTAGCCTCAGCTTGTTATGGAATTGCCATCGTCTACTCTCGGTTGTATATGCGTGGCATGCCGCCATTAGTCGCTCCCACAGCCCAACTCGGCTTGGCTGGTGTTTACATGTTGCCTCTTGTGCTGTGGGTTGATAAGTCGTATGCCATGCCCATGCCCTCGTGGCAAGCTATCGGTTCTATACTCTTTTTAGCCATTTTTGGTACCGCCATAGCCTTTGTGATTTATTATGCCGCTGTCGAGCGAATTAGTGCCAGTAGTCTTTCCATGGTCACCTATATTATCCCAATTATCGGCACATTTTTAGGGGTTGTGGTACTAAACGAACAGTTGACCTGGTTTGTTTATGCTGGTTGTGCCTTAATTATTTTAGGTGTGATGATCGTCAATGGAGTCTTTAAAATACGCCGTTCACAGTTTGCGACGGCAAGCCAATAGATGTTTTGTTTAATCTAATCATATATAATGTAAAAACTCCTAATTTTGATAAAAAACTAGGAGTTTTTGTTAACCTAAATTAACGCAAGAATCGGATTGTTTATCGAGCCGTCATGGCTTAAAATAGAGGTAAGAAAATCTTGGCACCCGACATCTTGGTTAGAGAAAAGATTTTTTCGACAGGATTAACAGAATTGACAGGATTTTTTGCTTTTAATCTTGTAAATTCTGTTAATTCTGTCAGATATTATTCTATAATTAGCCTGAGCTAAACTTTTTGTCGGGTAGTAAGTAAGAAAACGAATTCCTTATTTCAATATTGCGAATTTCAACTCGCCATGCGTGAGTATTCTCACCCAATACGCATCACACATCATTTTATAGGAGTATTGTATGTCAACTGATTACGAACGTATTGCCCAAGCGATTATTTATTTAGAAGAACATGCTCAGGAACAGCCAACACTTGATCAGGTCGCGGCTCATCTTAATTTGAGCCAATACCATTTTCAACGATTATTCAAACGGTGGGCCGGCATCAGCCCTAAACGATTTTTACAGTTTATTACGTTAGAATATGCTCAACAACTCTTGAGCCAGTCCCGTACAGTATTAGAGACCACTTACGAGGTTGGCCTATCTAGCCCTAGTCGTCTGCATGACCTGTTCGTAACAATCGAGGGGCTTACTCCGGCGGAGTATAAACGGCAAGGGGCAGGATTGCGAATTGAATATGGATTCCATGCCAGTCCATTTGGAGAGTGTTTGTTAGCCACGACCACGCGGGGTATTTGCGGTTTGACCTTTGTTACCGCGGATGATTATCAGCAAGCCTCGAGCGACCTACAAACTGTTTGGCCTCAAGCCAATTTGGTCGAGAACCAAACCAAAACAGCTAAAATTATGCCTCAAGTTTTTCCTGCTCAAACTACTTCAACATCGCGTCAACCATTGACCCTACTTCTCAAGGGGACAAATTTTCAGCTAAAAGTATGGCAAGCCTTGTTAAAAATACCGCTGGGTCAACTTTGTAGCTATGGTGATATTGCCGCTCAATTGAGCGATAGCAACGCGGCTCGAGCGGTTGGGAACGCCATCGGTAATAATCCAATTGCCTATTTGATCCCATGTCATCGTGTTATCCGCCAAAGCGGTTTGTTAGGCCAGTATCGTTGGGGGGCGGTACGAAAACGGGTTATACTAGGCTGGGAGGCTGGGAGGCAAGTACAGTGATCTAAGCAATTTTTATTTCTAAGTTGCGCGCTCCAGAGTGGTTCAATCTTAGAGTTGAATCACTCTCATGACAAACTGCACAAGTTATTTAATCCCGATTCCTAGCGTGACGTATGATGCAGGCAACCATTTGACAATTTATCGCTTTAGACTAAAATACCGACCTATAAGCTGATGTAGCTCAGCTGGTTAGAGCGCGAAACTCATAATTTCGAGGTCGGTGGTTCAAGTCCACCCATCAGCACAAAAAAAGCGACACTTAGGTGTCGCTTTTTTATTTTCATCAACATTCATCGCAGAAACGGTCAGAAATTGCTAGGAATGAGCATTAAGTAACTTTCATTTCTAAGTTGTCACTTTTCTCGGAGTGCAAGAATTCCATTCTTGCTGTCAAAATACAATTTTGACACTCCTGTTTTCCTGATCGTTGCGATTATGTAATCGCAACGGGTATTTGGCGGGTATATACCCGCCTATTATGGGTACACTTCTGTTTTTTACAAGTTAGTTCTGAAAACTACTTAATCTCGATTGCTACTCGTTTATTCGTTGTCTACCCGCACCCAGACCCGATTACTATGAAAGGTGCTTTGTCCGGCCATGTCGGCCAGTTCATCAGACGTTGTCCAGTTGACGTTGCGTCCTCCGTCGCCATTGGCAAACGGGTCGAACTTGCTCCAGCGCCCTTTGGGTGAGACGACCACCCCCGGCCTAACGGCTTCTGTAACCACAGCTTTCAGTTTGCAATATCCTCGCCCATTTTCCACAACTACTGTTTGCCCATCCATAATTTGACGCGCCGCCGCGTCATCAGGATGAATCTCCAAAAATGGGGTATTCTCCCGTTTGAGTAAACTGGCTTGGTTGGCAAAACTAGTGCTGGTAAAATGATGCGCCGCACCTGTTAATAGGCTCAAAGGAGGCATGGTCGGCTCTGGAGTTGGGGGGGCATAATCTTCGGACAAATCTTGCCAACCCGGAAGCGGGTCTAGCCCTTGCTGAGCCAGCCGAGCCGAGTATAGCTCTACCTTGCCGCTCGGCGTTGGAAACTGCAAATCAACAAACGGTATTTCGTGAGGCAAATTCAGGTGAACGGTATGTTCCTTTTTTAGTCGCTCCAAGGTTATGCCTACAAAAATCGAACTGTTTGCTGATGTGGCCTCTAAAATTTCGGTCAAAACCTCGTCAACGGACTGATGCAACCACGGCTCATCAAAGCCCATCTCGGTTGCCAGCAGTTGTAGAACCTGCCAGTTACTTTTCGCTTGTCCCAACGGCTCTATAGCTTGTTGATTATAGGTCAGCCACGTATGCCCGTACCCTTTGTTTAGATCAGTCTGCTCTAGTTGCGAGGTGGCCGGCAGGACAATATCGGCATAATCGGCAGTGTCGGTCAAAAATAGATCATGCACCACTGTAAACAGGTCGTCTCGTTGTAACCCTTTGGCAATCAAGCCTGCGTTGGGCGAGGCGGCCATCGGATTAGCTCCAAACACATAGAGTGACTGAATTGGTGGATCAGATACTTCACCCGTTAGCGCCGCGCCCAAGCGGTTCATGTTGACGGAGCGCCCTAATGGCGGACAATCCGCCGTATGCCTCATCGCCTCCCTATCCCATTTCACGTAGTCACTGGTCGAGTACATCAGTCCGCCGCTCGGTTGTCCGTATTGACCTGTTAGCGCTGGTAAAGCACAGATAGCCCGTATTGTCTGTCCGCCATGTCGATTGCGTTGTAGACCGTCAGCAATTTTGATCATGCTTGGTCGGGTAGCGGCGTACTGGTTCGCTAAATCAATAATCGTCTGTTCGGACAGACCAGTAATAGTCGCCACCTGTTCTGGTGGATAGTCAGCTAATCTAGCACGTAACTGGTTCCAACCGAAGCTGTTCTGCTGGAGCCATGCTTCATCATGCTGATTTTGAGCCACAATAACATGAGCCATGCCCATCGCCAGCGCGCCGTCAGTTCCGGGTATGGGGGCAATATGCCAATCCGCTCCTCGTGCTGTACGGGTACAGCGAGGGTCAATGACGATGACTCGACAGCCGTTTCGTTGAGCCTTTTTAAGATGGGGCATAAAGTGCGGGGCTGTACTGACCGGATTGTTGCCCCAGATAATGACGAGCCGACTATCGGCCACGTCCTGATAACGTGGGGCATGTCGTGCCCCAATGGTTAGTTGGACGGCATATTCAGCCGCGGCTCCACAGATGGCACGTTCTAATTGACTGGTCCCCAGTCGATTCCAGAAGCGAGTATTACAAACTCCCATCTGAACCAGCCCGAGCGTACCGCTATAACTGTAGGGTAAAATTGATTCAGCCCCATGCTTGGCGATAATCGTGCGCCATTGCTGACCGATTTCAGAAATCGCCTCAGCCCAGCTAATTTCAGCGAACTTTCCTGCACCTTTGGAGCCGATTCGTCGCAACGGAGTTTGCAAGCGGTCTGGATGATAGACATGCTCCAAGTAGGGGCGTACTTTAGCACACAGCCAACCTTGCGTGATGGTATGCTCTGGGTCTCCGTAAAATTTTATCGCTTGCCCATTCTTTACTTCGGTAATAACACCACAGGTATCGGGGCAGTCATGAGGGCATGCGCCATGTATTTTTTCTAACATTAGATATGTTCAGTGTATGCTGATTTTATGAGCGCCTAAAACCGTCATACCCTAAAATCCTCATCATGGCAAAGAGCGTGCAAATATGGTTTGCACGCTCTTAATTATTATTATAAACGTTTCTAAAAACCTTAGTCGTTGTTTCTAACCGTTAAGCCTTACAGAAGTTTATCATTTCAACATGACTAAAACAATATCTGACAGGATTAACAGAATTGACAGAATTACAACCAAAAAAATCCTGTCAATTCTGTTAATCCTGTCAAAAAATGCTTTTGGTTTTATCAACATATCAGGTTATGAATGAAACGACAAACTCTTGGCCTTACTTTTCTAGCAATGTTTTTAGCCCAGAGAGGCCATCTTTAAGGTCTCTTTGGTTTTGGCGCTCGATGACAATTCGGTCGGCAATTTTGCCAAAAATCGACCCCGGAACGCTATACTCAATCGACAGCCGGAGTTCGGTACCGCCACGCGGAAGCGGTAACATCGTCCACGTCCAAGTACTGGGAATCCCGCCAGTTGTGGTCATGATAAATCGACCCGGTGTTGATTCTAAGATTTTCGTTTCGCCATTAAAGCCAATTCCTTTTTGGCTATAACGCCATTTATAGCTACATCCAGCCCCGCGTCCTTTCACGTCCCAAACTTTTTCCAGATGTGTGGCCCACTTATTGGCATGCTCAACATCATTTAAAGCTTCTTGGATTGCTAGGGCTGGTGCATTAATTGTAATTGAACCTTCTACATGAGACATTTTCGCTCACCTTTTTATAAAGTTAAGTCAATGTGGTTGCTCTTATTATAAAGCCTGTAATCATTGACTGTCAAGTATGGCTGTCTTAACAAGGTTAATCGTAAAAGTTTAGTAAAGTAGCCCTAGAAACCCGATTTCTTTGAGAAATCGGGTTTCTGACGCTCTTTCTGGCGAGTTCACTGAATATTTACGTTAATCCATTGTAAAAGTGGCGATGGTCGTCATTTTTGCGTTTAAGCTTTTGGCTATAGTCTTTGTTTCGGCCAATCTTATGGCCCAAATGAAGACCAACGCTGATTTGGTTAATTAATTCAATCCGGCTAGAATGAGTGAGTTGATACCAAACCCTATTTCAGAAGTTTATCATTTCAACATGATTAAAACAATATCTGACAGGATTAACAAGATTATTGAAGACTCCGCACAACTCAAATAGTCCACAATATTTACGCTGTTTAGAGCAGAATTTACAGGATAAGAGAATTTTTATTCTCCTATCCTGTAAATTCTGCTCTATAATAGTCATTGGATGAGTTCTGCGTAGTTATCAGCAAGATTAACAGGATTTTTTCACTTGTAATCCTGTTAATCCTGTCAAAAAATGCTTTTGATTTTGTCAGCATGTCAGATCATGAATGAAACGACAAACTTTTGCCTATTTTGTGGTGGTCAAGATGATGTTGGAGTGCAATGGGTTCAGCCATTGCTTTTGGCAACGGCTAAACCCGTTGCACTCCATTTTCAACATCAGTCTGACCACGACAAACTTTTGCCTATTTACACATTATGAAAAACTTCAAAAAGGATTATCTATTTATGAAAAAAGTAACCATTACCATTGTTTTATTAGCTATGAGCGTTCTATTTGGGTCAAGCAGTACCTTGGCTCAAGAGTCGTTAAGTTGTGAACTAGAGTATACTGTTCAAGCTGGTGACTGGCTGTCCTTCATTGCCGAGAAATATTTAGGCAGTCCGTTGGCTTATACCGAACTGATGGCCTTAGCCAACAGTAGCACCGAGGATAGTTTTACTAACATCGACAACCCCGATTTGATTGAGCCGGGCTGGGTGCTTTGTATCCCGAAAATTGCTGAGGGAGCCATGTCGGCTATGCCAAGCATGCCCGAAGGTTATCCTGATAGCCTGTCTCCTGAATCACTCAAAAATGCCACCTATCAGTCTGAGTGGACTCAAGCTGGAACCGCCACCTTGGTCAATGGTGAACATAATGAAGAAGCCGCCCCGAGTTCAGCCAGTACGAACACTGTCACCCTAACTGATAATATTGCTTACGGCGAGCTAAATGGGCAACCGTCAGCCGTGGCGGTGCTGTACTCTAGTGGTGGCGGCAGTGGCACTTTTGGCAGTTTGGCGGTTATGGTTGACCAAGATGGCGTAGCAACCAACATCACTAATGCCAATTTGGGTGACCGAGTGAAAATTAACTCACTTACCGTTGCTGATAATCAGGTTACGATTGACATGGTTCAAGCCGGGCCAGATGATCCCATGTGCTGTCCGAGTCAGCAGGTTATCAAAACCTTTGCTCTGCAAGATGGCGTTTTAACCGAAACCTCTAGTACCGTGGTTGACAGTTCTGCTGGTGAAGCGGCTGGCTCTCCGGTTTCGGTTGATTCGGTCATGGTCGAAAGCCGAGAGGCCGTCCATTATGCCATCGTCAGCGGTAATTTACCCGATAGCTGTACTACTTTGGGCGCACCAACTCAAACCGTCGAGGGTAATACCATCAAAATAGAACTGCTGACCGTACTACCTCCCGCAGACATGATGTGTGCGATGGCCTTAGTTCCCTTTACTGAAGAGATTCAGCTTGATACAACCGGCCTAGAAGGGGGCGAGTATACGGTGGATGTGAATGGTATGACCGCGACGTTTAGCCTCGGTGTTCCTGCTAATTTATCCGAAGTTGACGCGTCTTCGGCTTTGGATGATACGGTTTGGGTGTTGACCACCCTCAATGGTGTGGCTGATACAACTGTATCCCTTAAGTTTGACAATGTAGGTAATATTAGTGGCTCTAGCGGTTGCAACAACTATGCTGGTTCAACCGCAATGGACGGCAACAACATCACCATTACGCTTGGGCCAAGCACCATGATGGCTTGCGAGGATGTGGTGAATGAGCAGGAAACGGCTTATCAAGCCATGTTAGGCATGGTTGCCAGCTATCAACTTGAAAATGACACCCTGTCCCTCTTAGATGCCGATGGCAACGTGGTTGCTACCTTTGCTCCTATGGAATCAGTAACATTAGCCGGATCATCATGGATTGTGACCTTCTATAACAACGGTCAGCAAGGCGCGGTTAGCGTAATTGCCGAAACCGAAATAACGGCTGTGTTTGGTGAGGACGGTACCTTAAGTGGCTCAAGTGGTTGCAACACTTATAAAACTACGTATGAAGCAGTTGACGGTACAATCTCTATCGGGCCAGCAATTACGACCAGAATGGCTTGCGAAGGTGTGATGGATCAAGAATCACAATACTTAACGGCCTTATCCACTGCGTCTACGTATACGATTGAACTAGACAGCATGGATATGCGAACTGCTGAAGGAGCGATTGCCGTTCAGTTTATGTTAGCTCCATAATTTCTCTTTTTTGTGGTGGTCAAGATGATGTTGGAGTGCAATGGGTTCAGCCATTGCTTTTGGCAACGGCTAAACCCGTTGCACTCCATTTTTAACATCAGTCTGACCGCCACAATAATTTCTCTTTTTCACTAAAAAACAAAAAGCCACCTGACTTTTATCATCAAGTGGCTTTTTTGTTATATTATGTAGTGGTCAAGATGATGAGCTATAGTTTTTGTTTCGGCCAATCTGAGAACAGGATGTGCGGAATGACATTGATTTTGGCATGATTTAATCAGTGTCCAGAAGTTTATCATTTCAATGTGACTAAAACAATATCTGACAGGATTAACAGGATTGACAGGATTACAAGTAAAAAAATCCTGTCAATCCTGTTAATCCTGTCGAAAAATGCTTTTGGTTTTATCAATATGTCAGGTCATGAATGAAACGATAAACTCTTGAGTGTCATTCTGCACATCCTGTTCTTATGGCCCAAATGAAGACCAACGACGAAAAACCTACCCGAATCTAGCTAGATTCGGGTAACAGGGTGACATAAACTTTTTCAACATCAAGCTGACCGCTACATTTTTTGTTGTATTATCAAAACTATCCAAATCCATATCAGAAAAAAGGTTTGCTTCCCCCTCTTAGGCGGATTATAATACACCGCTTAGGCAGTTTCAACTTTTAAATTCTTCCAACGTTCCCTGAGACTTCGGCATGAGCACTCAGTCGAATGCTTGTCGAAGGGAACTGGCTTCGACAAGCTCAGCCAACGCATCTTGGGAGGTTTATTTTTCTGGAACTGCCTTATCTAACTCGTTCGGCATTGGATGTTATTAATTCTCAGAAGTTTATCATTTCAACATGGCTAAAACAATATCTGACAGGATTAACAGGATTGACAGGATTAAAGGCAAAAAAATCCTGTTAATCCTGTCGAAAAATGCTTTTGGTTTTATCAACATGTCGAGTTATGAATGAAACGACAAACTTTTGAATTCTAACCCATTACAAGGAGATAATGCGTATAAGTCAACAATTCCCCTCTGTTGAAAGATATTTCTAGGGTATACTAAGGAATGAGATTTTTTTAACTTGTGCATTTGACCGCTGATGACCGCTGATTTCAATCAGCGTCTTAAACGGAAAACCTGCTTAAGCAGGTTTCTCGTGTCAGCATAAGAATTCATTCTTATGTGAAAACGCGCAACTTATTTAATCCCCATTCCTAATATCGGTGTACCAACATCAAAATTGTTAGAAAATAATTTAATTTAAGCTGATTTTAAGAGGAGAAGCTAATAATGAATAAGCGTTTTGTATGGTTGATTACTATTTTAGCAACATTAGCCTTGGTTGCCGCCCAATGTGGTGGAGCCGAAACACCTGCCGAGAAAAAAGAACCTGCTCCGGCAGAGGAACCGAAAGAAGAAGCACCAGCCGAGGAAGAAGAACCTGCTCCGGCAGAGGAAGAAGCCTCGGGTCCGAAGTTTGGTCAAGTTACCGATGCAGGTGGTGTAGATGATAAAGGGTTTAACCAACTCGCCTGGGCTGGCCTACAACAAGCCGGTGACGAGTTAGGTGTTGAGGTTAAAGTGTTGGAGAGTAAACAACAAACCGATTACGAAAAGAACATCAATGAGTTTATCAACGAAGGGTTTGACGGGATCATTACCGTTGGCTTCCTGTTAGCCGATGCGACCAAAGCCGCGGCCGATGCCAACCCTGACTCCATGTTCGGGATTGTTGACTTTCCGAGCCAAGCCAGTAACGACATGGGCATGTTGTTTGCCGTTGATCAGCCTTCCTTCCAAGCTGGCTACTTAGCCGCTGGCATGAGCGAAACTGGCATTGTTTGTACTTATGGTGGTATTAAAATTCCACCAGTGACCGGTTTTATGGTTGGTTTTGAGCAAGGTGTTAAATATCACAACGCTCAAAAAGGGACGGATGTTCAAGTGTTGGGTTGGGAAACCGATGCCAACGCCGAAGGTGGCGGTGAAGGTTCTTTTACCGGCAACTTTGAGAGTTTAGATGATGGTCGTAGTTACGCCGAAAACTTCTTTGACGAAGGCTGTGACATCATTTTACCTGTCGCTGGACCAGTTGGTGTAGGTTCAGCCGCCGCCGCTCAGGATCGTGGAACTAAACTGATTGGCGTTGATGCTGACTGGTACGAAACTGCCTCCGAATATAGCGATGTTTACCTAACCAGCGTACTGAAAAACATCGACGTGGCCGTGGCAGAAACCGTGAAACGGATGCATGATGGCTCGTTTGAAGGTGGTACCAACTATGTCGGTATCCTCGAAAATGGTGGCGTAGGCTTGGCCTCTTTCCATGACTATGAAGATGCTGTTTCGCCAGAGATGCGTGACGAGCTAGAAGCCATCAAACAAGGCATCATTGATGGTAGTATCGACACCACTGGTTCTGCTACTACTGAAATGCCCGAAGATACAGCCTCCGAAGCGGCAGGTAAAGGTGGCATTTATGGTCAAGTGACCGACGTGGGCGGTATTGATGACAAAGGCTTTAACCAACTCGCTTGGACTGGTATGCAAGCCGCCAGAGATACGTTGGGCGTTGAGGTTAAAGTGTTAGAAAGTAAGCAACAAACCGACTACGAGAAAAACCTGAACGAGTTCTTTAATGAAGGCTACGACGGCATCATCACTGTGGGCTTCCTGTTAGCCGATGCCACCAAAGCCGCATCCGAAACCAACCCAGATACCCCGATTGCGATTGTTGACTTCCCAAGCCAAACCAGTGGCGATATGGGTCTGCTGTTTGCGGTTGACCAACCTTCCTTTATGGCTGGTTATCTAGCCGCCAGCATGAGTGAAACTGGCGTAGTCTGTACCTACGGTGGAATCAAAATCCCGCCGGTAACTTCCTTTATGGTCGGGTTTGAGGGTGGTGTTAAATATTACAACGAACAAAAAGGAACCGAAGTCGCCTTGCTTGGTTGGGAAACCGATGCTGGAGCCGAAGGTGGTGGCGAAGGTGCCTTTACTGGTAACTTTGAAAGTTTGGATGATGGCCGTAGTTATGCCGAAAACTTCTTTGATGAAGGGTGTGACATCATTTTACCCGTCGCCGGACCGGTTGGGTTAGGCTCGGCCTCCGCGGCCCAAGACCGTGGTCTGAAAGTGATTGGGGTGGATGCGGATTTAACTCAAACCGCTCCTGAGTTCCAAGATGTTTATCTGACCAGTGTCTTGAAGAAGATTGACATAGCTGTTTTTGAAGCAATTAAGTTGATGGATACGGGTGAATTTGAGGGTGGCAGTAACTATATCAGCACCCTAGAAAATGATGGTGTTGGCCTTGCTCCGTATTATGACTTTGAGGACGCGGTCTCACAAGAGATGCGTGACGAACTGTCGGTGATTAAAGCAGGTATCATCGCTGGAGATATTAGTACCGGCTGGCCGGTAGAGTAATATTTTCTTGAAATAGTAATGGCTGACAGTACTTAGGAACGAGTATTAGTTAACCTGTGCATGTCGGTCATGAGAGTGGTTCAATCTTTAAGATTGAACCACTCTGGAACGCGCAACTTATTTAATCCCGATTCCTTACGCCATTACTATATTTTTTTCTCAAAAACTGTTTCGTAAATAGCGTATTCGTCTGAAAATCACCAACACTATAAATTGGTTAGAACGAAAGACGTAAATACTTTGGTACCCGACATCTTGATTAGAGAAAAGATTTTTTCGACAGGATTAACAGAATTGACAGGATTTTTTGCTTTTAATCTTGTTAATTCTGTTAATCCTGTCAAATATTATTCTATGATTAGCCTAAGCTAAATTTTTGTCGGGTGGCAAGGACGTAAATGCTGAACTGAATTACAAGATGGCTGATCACCAGTTAGCTTGATCAGCCATCTTTGTTATTATGAGATTTTTATCCACTCCATGCAAAAACTGCATCATCGTACCAACCTAGCAACTATCGTAA
Organism: Anaerolineales bacterium HSG25; assembly: GCA_030377865.1. Lineage (GTDB taxonomy): Bacteria > Chloroflexota > Anaerolineae > 4572-78 > J111 > JAUCGB01. The sequence continues at coordinate 21,153 of JAUCGA010000033.1, forward strand.
GTTTATTACTATTGTTAATCAGCAGTAGCTTACTGATACAATATCCTCCTCAGAACATATCACCAACACCGCTAAACGAGTTCCTTCATATCAGTGAGATTATTGCGGTCAATGGCACAACTCTGCTTGATGCGGATGGAGAAGCTATGGATTGGGTTGAAATACATAATCGCGACTCAAAACCGCTCAACCTAAATAACTACGCCTTAACCGACGACCCAACTCAACCAACCAAATGGGTTTTGCCAAAACGTATGATTGAGCCAGATGAGTATCTGGTTGTATTCGTCTCAGGCAAAAATCGTTTAGGTTCGGAGTTACATACAAACTTTAAGCTACAACGTACTGGTGAGTTTCTGGGTCTCTTCAATAAACTCACTGACCGTTGGGCTACTCGTCTAAATTATCCACCTCAATTTCAAAATGTTGCCTACTATCCCCCAGAACGTGCAGGACTTCATCCTGTGCGTTCCAAAACCCCTTCAATGTACGGAATACCTGCCTCGCCGGGTGCGCCTAATCAACCTGAGCAGATATGGTATGGTCTGCTTGAGCCGGTTCAGGTCAATGTAGAACGAGGACTGTTTAGTAAACCGTTTCGCTTAACCTTGAGCAGTAACCCTGCCGCCATCATCCACTATACGCTTGATGGCACAGAGCCGTCTGCCACGCATGGCACTCAATATCGTATGCCGTTATGGGTTGATAAAACCACGCTCTTGCGCGCTTATGCCTTTGAGCCAAACAAAATTTCATCACCGACGACAAGCCATAGTTACATTTTCTTTTCTGATATATTGAGCCAATCCAAGACACCACCCAATTTTCCCTCGACATGGGGTCAACATGCGATTGATTTTTTTGAATACCAAGTTGGTGAGCCTGTTGCGGCTGATTATGAGATGGATCCAGAAATTGTTAAACATATTTTCTACAGCAGTCTTATTACCCCTGCGCTTACAGTCTTGCCTACGCTTTCGATTGTGACCGCCATGCCCAATATGGATATTTATGGTAATCCTCGTAAAACAGGCCGAAGTTGGGAGCGCCCCGCGTCGGTTGAATGGTGGTCAGCAGAGGGTCAGGTTCCTCATCAAACGGAACAAAAAAGTTTCCAGATTAATGCAGGTATACGGATTCAGGGAGGGGCTGGACGTTGGGAGTTCATGCCCAAACATTCCTTTCGCTTATTTTTTCGAGATGATTATGGCGCACCTAAGTTACATACCTCACTCTTTTCAGATTCATCGGTGACAGAGTTTGAGACATTGATTTTGCGGAGTGGCGTTGACCGCAGTTTTGCCGGACATCCAGACACCTCTGACCATCGGCAGACTACTTATAGTCGAGATGAGTGGATGCGGCGTACCCAGCAAGCCATGTCTGGTTATAGTGCACATGGACAGTTTGTCCATGTCTACTTAAATGGCTTATATTGGGGTATTTATAATGTCGTAGAGCGTCCTGATGCGGCTTACAATGCAACTCATCTTGGCGGTGACGAAGAGGATTGGTTGTCAGTTAACCATAGTGGTGTTGTTGCAGGATCACCAGAGCGTTTGAATGACCTGCTAACTTTGCTCAAGGAAGCTGACATGACCAGTACGCATGTGTATGACGAGATTAGTCATTATCTGGATTTGCCCGCTTTTGCTGATTACCTGATATTGAACTGGTATGCCGGAAATGAAGATTGGCCACATAACAACTGGTATTTTGCTTTACCTCATCAGGAGGGGACGGGACGGTTTTATGTTTGGGATGCAGAGGCTATATTTGATGATGGGGCACATATTCGGCTTGGTAGTTCGGTGGAAAAAACTGGCCTCGATAATCTTGTCGAGCCATTTTTTAATGCGCTCAATCAAAATCCTGAATTTCGGCAACTACTAGCCGACCGCACCTATCTTCATCTCGCTGAAGGGGGGGCGTTAAGTAGTACTAATGCTCAAGCTAGATGGGAAAATATCAACCAAGTTTTGCGAAAAGCGATTATCGCGGAATCTGCTCGATGGGGTGATGTTCGTTATGATACACCAATTGTGCCGGCTTATTGGGAGACCGCGTACGAAAATACTCTAGCTCAGATGGACGGTAATGGTAATAAGCTATTGAAACTTATGCGGGATGTAGGCTACTATCTGCTACCTGACCCACCAACAATTCAGGTTGATGAAGTGGGTATCATTACGTTACATAGTGACAATGAGGTGTATTACACACTTGATGGCTCTGACCCACGTCAACTTGGAGGGCTTCTTAGCCCGACTGCATCACGCTATCGAACACCGATAACACTACCTCAAACAAAGGTGTTACATAGTCGGAGCTTTGCTGATGGCGTTTGGAGCGCGATACAATTTTATCCACCTCACGAACACAGATGTACTCTTCAAATTACCGAATTGATGTATCATCCATTAAATGGGGAGGACTATGAGTTTATCGAACTATCAAATCTTGGTTCAACAGAAATCCCGTTAGCCTGGTTTTCGCTAGAGGGTGTTAAGTTCACTTTTCCGGGTGATACTTTACCGTTATTACCCGGTTCGACAGCCGTGCTAGTTCGTAACCCTCAGACCTTTGCGGAGCTGTATCCTAACGTGCCAATAGCTGGTGTTTATAGCGGGCGTTTAGCTAATAATGGTGAAACGCTTCGGTTGTTGAACCCGCAAGGAGAGGCAGTCATTGAGCTAACCTATCATGACCGAGGGGCTTGGCCCATGAGCGCTGATGGTCGCGGCGATTCGCTGATCAACATTAACCCGATGGGCGATCCCAACGAACCCTCAAATTGGAGAAGCAGTACCATGTTGCATGGGTCGCCACATCGTTTGCCTTAACGGCGATGGTCATGGTTTCGGCCAACACCTCCGAGGAGCTTCGCACCTCGGAGGAGAACGACTCCACGTCCTTCAAGGTGCGAAGCTCCTTGAAGGTCTGGTCTCTTTGGCCGAAATGAAGACTAACGCCTCTCCCACCGTCCCCTGAGCTTGTCGAAGGGGGACTGGCTTCGACAGGCTCAGCCAACGATTTTTGGGAGGTTTTAAAAGTTGGAACTGCCAAAAAGGCCGACTTCATTGATGAAATCGGCCTTTTTAGGATGTTACCGTGTAAAGGTAAATATTCAGTGAACTCGCCAGAAGGAACGTCAGAAACCCGATTTCTCAAAGAAATCGGGTTTCTAGGGCGGTTTTACTGAACGCTACCGTGTAAAGTTGCAAATTTTTCCTCCTTGCTTACTCTGCCCATACTTGTGGTTTTCCTTGTTGTTGCTGACATGCTCCATCCACGCAAAGATCGTTGTCTCCCACCTCGAATGCCCCAATATCACAATTAGCCCCGATCGGTTGAGGACGACGAACGCCGCGTTGGTCAATGGCCGGACAAAGGAGGTTATCTCCCATGTCGATGGCCGGACTGTCAGACGATAATGCATGTGTTTTGTTTAAGCCTCCATTGTAGTTCAAAACCTGTAGGCCGGGGTTTGGAGCGATCACATCACTGCCAAATCCAACTGTGCCCTGTCCGCCGGTTATGTCGCTAATCAGGTTATGATGGTTGCCCTCGAACTGACCCGATAAATCGGCATGGCGTTGTGTTGTCGAACGGTCATCATTCCCTGCTACGATACTATTCATCAGGCCAACTTGTCCATCATCATTAAAAATACCACCACCATCACCAAAATTATTTTGATCTGTATCAGCTACGTTATCAGTGAGCGTGCTGTTGACCAGCGTCACTTGACTGCCTTTGTTGAAGATACCACCGCCATGATGTCCGGCTTGATTACCAGATAAGGTGGTGTTTACAGCGGTTACGGTTCCTTCATCCCATACAAAAACAGCACCACCGCTCTCAGTCGCTCGATTATCATGCAGAGTGCTGTTAAACAGGGTTAATATCCCGCCGCTATTAAAAATACTGCCGCCGTTGTTGGCCGGAAACGTACCATCAGCGAATCCATTAGTTAGGGTGACATGGTTCAACTTTAAATCACCCGTTTTAACCACCTGAAAAAGCCGAAAGGCCGGAGCGGTTGGCTCACGCATAATCATAGCTCCGTTGCCGTTAATGACGATTTGGCTCGTTATATAAGGTAATCCGTTGGGGCCAGCGAGCCAATTGTTCACATCATCTAGTAGGTAAAGACCACCCGTAGCCAGTTCGATAATATCAGATCCATCACCGGCTAAACATTCACCAAGGCTAAGGCCAGACATGGTATCTGTATTTGCAGAAATAATTGCCTCTATAAGGGTACACTGCCCGTCATCAGAGACGGTCATGGCTGTACTGCTGACCACGATTTTGGGTCGAGCCGATTGAGCTGACCTTGGGAAAGTGGTCTGATTGAGCATGAGAGTAATAACTACCCCAGCTAAAACGATTAAAGCCAAGGGTAGCGATGGTTGTTTATGCAATAACTGTGGGGTTGAAATCATCTCCTTCATTCCTTGTTACTCCTCCTTGAGCCTACCAATTAGGAATGAGTCCTAAATAAGTTGTGCGCTTCAGAGTGGTTCAATCTCTAAGATTGAACCACTCTTATGACGAACGGCACAAGTTAATTAATCCCGATTCCTACAGACAAAACCTGATAAAACTTACTATCGAGAGTTGACGGTATAGAGTTGTCAATTGTCTCGATTTTAGCTAAACTACTTATATTGATGCTACCTTTAAACTTATCAAATTGTAGCAAAATCGTCACTAGACAATTACTAAAGAGATACTATAAAATTAATACAGTTTTAGGACTAACATAAATGAAGAAACATCCCTTAACCTACCGAGCCAAGGAAATGAAAATTCTTGCTCAGTGGGTCTTAGCAGGCGAAAACGGTTCAGTAGTCGGGTTAGCAGGCTGTGGACGCTCAAATTTACTTAACTTTTTATGTAACCGACCTAACGTTTTGCAATCCTATCTTCCACCCGATACAGAGCCAGTAGCTCTAATACCGATTGATTTGAATAATCTGCCCGCTGATGATATTTCAACATTTTATCGAGTCATTCTGCGGGCATGTTATTGGGTGCGTAATCGCTTCGACTCGGAAGTGACCGAGATTATCACCGATCTGTATATAGAAAATAAAGCGACTACTGACCCGTTTTTAGCTCAAACTGCCTTACATGAACTCTTGTACTCTTTTCAAAAAAGAGATATTCGGGTTGTGTTAGTCCTAAATCGATTTGATCGATATTGTAAAAGTGCGAACCTGCGTGTGCTAAATACGTTGCGAGGTCTGCGAGATAGTTATAAGAACACACTCTGTTTTATTGTGGGCATGCGTCAAGAGGTGGCTTACTTATCTGATCCAACGGTATTGGGTGACATGTACGAACTGTTAGACAGCCATGTTTGTTGGGTTGGCGCGATGGATGAATCGGATGCGCGTAACGTGGTCATGCAGGCTGTACATCCGACGGCTGATTCTCCAAGTGACGACGAGATGGCCGAAATGTTGAAGTTAACCGGCAACTTTCCGGTTTTGCTCAAAGCAATTGGTGATTGGTGGCTGAATAATCAGCAGATGCCGCTTAAAAATTGGCGGGCACACATCGCCAAAACCCATAGCTTTGATTACCGTATTGCTCGACTGTGGAGTGGTTTGACCCAAGAGGAGCAATATGCCTTGGCCGCGGTGTGGGAGTGGCAACATACCAAAGCCTCAAAAACGGCTCGGAACAAAACTCTCAAGCGTTTGCAAGAGGAGCATGGGCCAGTACTGACTAGCTTGACCATCAAAGGGGCTATCTATGAACCAGAGTCGGGTGGGTGGCATATTCATGGCGATTTATTGGCTGACTATACCAAACGGGTCGGCCCGTCAAGCCGGGGACGAATTAGAATCGATGAACAGACAGAGGTAGTCTATCAAGGTCTAACCTCGTTACGAAATTTACCCCCATTAGAGGATAAACTACTGCGTTTTTTGGTAAAAAATCCGTACAAACGCCATACTTATTCCGCCTTGATTGATGAGATATTCACCGGAGACGCGCATGGTGTTGGTGGTGAAAAATTTGTTGAGCGCACACGGCAAGATTTATTCCCTCTGGTGCGGAATCTGCGTAAAAAAATTGAGGTAAATACTGCTAGTCCGCGATATATCATCAATTGGACGGGTAACCCAGAGGGGGGGTATCAGTTCTACTCAGAAGGTCGTCCTGATTAAATACCGTCTCCAAAAGTTTGTCGTTTCATTCATAACCTGACATGTTGATAAAACCAAAAGTATTTTTCGACAGGATTAACAGGATTGACAGGATTTTTTGCCTTTAATTCTGTTAATCCTGTTAATCCTGTTAAATATTGTTTTATCCATGTTGAAATGATAAACTTCTGCGTCTCATTTCGCATCGTCTTTGCTTGACAATTATTAAATTTACCTGACAAATCCCCGCTTATATCTGATGATTGCTTCTTAAAAACTGACGGTTTATGCGCCTTAATCGACAACCGTACAGCATATTAACAGTATTTGCCTAGTGACAAATCTAGGGATTCGAGATATTTTTTAATGTAAAAATCCAAAAATTCTCGGAGGGGATTTTATGTTAAACAGTACTCTAGGATTAAACGGTAGTCGTAACATGGAAATTGGGGCAATTGGACATCCAAATGTAGCACCACATGCAATTCGGTGGGCACGGCAAGCTGGTAAAATTGCCATGCGCTATTTTAAAAATGCCACCGTCAGTTATAAACAAGATAAAGATAGAAGTTTAGTTACACAGGCCGATGTTGAAGTTGAGCAATATTTACGCTCGCAAATTGGACGTATCTATCCAGAACATCGTTTTATTGGTGAAGAAGGCACTCAGGATGGTGGTTTACGAACCAGGGTTACGAACACGCCGTATACTTGGGCCATTGATCCTGTCGATGGAACAACCGCGTTCGTACACGGGTTACCCGGTTGGGGCATATCTTTGGGGTTGCTTTATCATGGTCAACCGTTGTTTGGGTTGTTTTACATGCCATTATTAGATGATTTGACCTATACCACAAATGATGGCATCATTTGCAATGGACAACATCTTTATTATAGCGTGTTACCTAATTGGGGGCATAAAGGCTTTTTAGCCGTTAGTGCTGGGTCTCATCATGATTTTGACATAGATATTTTACGTATTCGTGCCCTTGGTAGTGTGAGCGCCAGCTTTATTTATACTGCTCGTGGCTCTGCCGCGGGGGCTTTGATCCCTAAAGCATATCTGTGGGACTTAATTGCTGGAGCCTCTATTTTGGCTAAAGCAGGTGGTGAATTACGATACCTATCTGGAAAACCTGTCGATTATTTATCCCTACTTAATGGTCGGCGCGCTCCAGAGCCAATTATAGCGGGACACCCAGATATGTTGACCGAAATCCAACAATCTATCAAACCGCGGGCGACTGTTATGTAAACATGTGATACGATTAGTAATGAGCATTAATTAACTTGTGCAGTTGGCGCGTCGGCTTCCAGCCGACATGCTGGCTGGAAGCCAGCGCTCCCAGTCAAACGCGCAACTTATTTAATCCCGATTCCTTAGTATTCCATGTTGGATAATCATAAAATCGTGATACTCTAAGCCGTATATGTATTCTCAAGTTCTGCCCGTTACCGGAGACAGGTGATGACTCCCACAATTCAAAATCCGAGCGGTTTGGAACTCCCCCCAAATACATCTGCTGTGTTACAACAGATGTTTCGGGGGTATCAATGGATTGTCATTGATAATGAGTTTGGTGGTGGGCGAAGCGGTAGCCGAGTTTTTCTGATTAAACCCATCAAAAATCAACGATACTCGGAACTGCCGAGTGTCGTCAAAATGGCTTCAATTGGTCTCGTAACCAAAGAATGGGTCGCCTACCAAGCATACGTCCGCGATAAACTTCCTCGCTCGGCAAAAATTAAAGATGAACCCACCTGTCCCCCTGATACCAGTTGGGGAGGGCTACGGTATGAGATGGTGGGTGATGGCACTTTTGACATTGCTCCCCTCAGCGATTATATCCAACAAGCTGAGGTTTTTCAGCTTCGGTCAGTTATTAATCAGCTATTAAAAGCCATGTCCGAGTTGTGGAGCTTAAATTGGGTTCACCCGGGCTTCCCCCTCCAAGCCACGTATGACCCCGTTTTACCTGCCAATCTTCTTATTGAGCCACTTAAACCTCAAACCATCAGTGATGATGTTACACCAATAGCCGTCAATCCAGATACCGTTTCTCATTTATCGCACTTGCAATATGGCGACTATGTCCGCTTGGATGGCTTTGTGGTCACCAAGGTCGATTTATTACAACAGACCGTAACCTTAAACCTACCTAAACAGACTCATGATAAAGGCTCAGGTTTACGTACCAACTCTTATTATGTTCGCCTACGAGCGGTCAACGAGATAGGAATGTATCGGTTTGACGAGCCGATTGAGCCTTTGGTCGGTGTGGTGGTTGAAACTCGTCATGAACGTCTCCTAAATACGGTTGAACAGATATTGCCAGCCGATACCGATTTAGAGGCACTTGAGCTTAAACCTGTCGATGATACATCTCATTTGCCTAACCCACTCCTAAAATTACCCGAAATCTTAAAAAAGGTGCGCCGTATACGAATTAGTACTCTGCACGGAGATTTCAATTTGGGTAATATTCTGGTTGATCAAACAACCAGCTATATCCACCTAATAGATTTTTCTGAGGCGCGTGAAGATTACACTCTGCATGATTTTTTACGCCTAGAGACCGAAATCATCACCCATATAGTGGCTGAAGTAATTGAGCAGAATCAACTCCCTCCGACCGCTACGATTCGGAATTTTTACGAACAACTCTATCAAGTAACCGTTTATCGAGCCAGCTTCATTCCCTCATTGCCCCATGCCGACCTAGTACAACCATTTGCCCTTTTGACCGAAATTCGGCGGGCTGTTCATCATTACCTATTTAAGTATGATGATTACAGTGAATATTATGAGGGGTTGACAGTTTATTTGTTAGGGGCACTTAAATTTAGAAATTTGCCTCCTGTTAGAAAACAGGTCGCATTTTGGGGAGCGGCGGTGACACAACGATTATTAGTCGAGCCACCAGCCGCTCTTTTACAGCCTAGATTAGAGATTAGTCAGCCTTTACGGTTTCAGTCAGCGATCTTATTGTTGATTTTGCTACTGCTAGTTAGTATTGCCTTGGCTTGGCGCTGGCAGACTACCTTAACAGAACCGGCTATTGCTGATAATCCGCCGATAGAGATTATTAGCACTCCTTCAAAAGAAACTGCTCCTGCAATTGTGCCTCCCTCACCGACTAACACAGATACACCATCGGTCACACCTCAACCCACAAATACACCCTCAGATACACCATCGGCCACCCCCCAACCTACGGATACACCATCGGCAACACCCCAGCCCACAGATACACCATCGGTAACGCCATCACCAACCAAACCTCCTACAGAAACACCAACAATTTTATCACCTGTCTCGGTGACGACGGCTCTTTCCCCGACCGTAGAGCTATCTATTCCACAGACGGCTCCACAGTTAGTCAGTCCTAATATCGAGACAAATGTAACGTTAAATGAGGCAACCTTTAGCTGGCTTTGGGAAGGTGGACAACTACCTGAGACCTTAGCCTTTGAACTCCGTATTTGGAAAGAGGGCGAAGCGCATTTTGGAGCTTATGATGCCCGTCAGGTTGCACGAAAACCAAACGCTAAAGGTGAATATACTCTTACTTTTCCGGTCTCCTCGGCGCATGGCGTGCGTCAAAATGGCATTTACCTTTGGACTGTAGCTATCGTTCAGATTGAGCCTGAGTATAAAGATTTAGAAATTGAGGCCGAGCCTCGTTTTTTACAAATTAACGTTTTTGATAACGGTGGTCAATCATCTGACAATGGAAATGATGACTCTGGGCCACCACACCCACCAAAACAATAACCAAAATATAACTATCAATGGTCAAAATAGACCCAAAGGTTTGGAAACTCATGTTAAATATACGTTATCTATCATTACACATCATTGTAATAGTTATCATGTCATCGATATTATTGTTCAGCCCTACAGTTTCTGCTAGAGCAAATGAAAGTACATTTTGTTTGGGAGTATCGGAGATTCCTATTGCTGAGTGCGAGGCGTTGGTTTTGTTGTATAACTCAACCGACGGGGCTAACTGGATCAATAATAATGGCTGGTTGGTCAATAATACCCCCTGTTCATGGCATGGGGTAACTTGTAGTGGCGGCCAAGTAAAAATATTAGACTTAAGTGAAAATAATCTATATGGATCGGTACCAGATTCCCTAGCTGACCTATCAGCCGCCTATACGATTACTTTGGCCTCAAACCGATTGACAGGGCATCTTCCGGCTAGTTTAGGGAGCATGCCGATTAGCTATTTATCGGTAGCAAAAAACGCCTTAGATGGAGAAATACCGACTAGTTTTGCTCAAATTGGAAAAAATGGTGTTTTCGAGCTAGGGTATAATCGCCTGTTTGTAACCGATACCTCTATTATTACGGATTTGAACAATAGCACTCCTAACTGGCAAACCACACAGACTGTTCCACCAACAAATTTAAGTGCCATACCACAGTCAAATAACACCATGTTACTAAGTTGGGATCCGATATCCTACACCTCTGATGGGGGTGGATATGTAATTAGCTACAGTACGTCATCATCAACTGGGCCAACGCTCATCACAACTAACGATAAATTAACCTCTAGTCATGTCGTAACAGGGCTGTTAGCCAACACCTCATATTCTTTTGCCATTCGTAGTCACACACCTGCTCATACAAAACAACTTAATAATTTATGGAGTGATTATAGTGCCGCTATCTCAGAGATTACCTATAACACGGTTTTAGCTGTAAATCCTACGACTATGGCCTTTACGGGGATTGATGGGTCTAGTACAATGTTAACGTCTTCTTTATTGATTGAGAATGTCGGTAATGGCATGCTTAATTGGTCAATAACGAACGATACATCATGGTTATACACCTCTTTTATATCTGGTACACAGTCGGCAACACCGACGGTAGAAGCCGATATTACTGGTTTAAGTAACGGTAATTACACCAGTTCCATAACTATTACCAGTAATGGTGGAGATCAAGTTGTTTTGGCGAGTTTACAGGTTATCAGCGCCCCTGTATTGGCTGTTAGTCCTACGAATCTAATATTTATGGCGGCTGAAGCGAGTACCAATCCTCCTCCGCAGACGTTAATAATTAGCAATAGCAACACCGGTGTACTGAACTGGAGCGCCAATGAGGCGATTTCATGGTTGAGCTTGAGTAATAATATAGGTACTGCTCCAAGTGATGTTGAGGCAGTGGTTGATACTACCGGCCTAACACCCGGAACCTATAGCGAACCGATTAATGTTTTTAGTACAGGTGGTAGTAAAACGGTTACGGCAACCATTGTTATAACTGCCAATCCAATTCTATCATTAAGCCAGGAAGAGGTTACGTTTGAAACCGTAGAAGGCAATAATTATCCCCCTGACCAAATAGTTACCGTTTTTAATAGTGGGACAGGTTTATTAACATGGAATGCTACAGAATCTAGCCCTTGGATGTTAATCTCACCGAATCAAGATAATGGACGGTTAGCGGTTTCGGTCAGTGCTTTAAGATTAGCCGGTGGTGTTTACACGACCCCGATATATATATCGAGTAATGGCGGCAACAAAATATTGACTGTCACCTTTACAGTACGTCATGACCCTATTTTGTCGCTTACCCCCTCAACACTTTCATTTACCGCGTATGAGGGAGATGATAATCCTTTGTTGCAGAGCTTTATTATCAGCAATAGTGGCACAGGGATTCTTAACTGGTCGGCTGATATAACCGATAGTTGGCTGTCGATGAGTCCGGTATCGGCGAGCGCACCAAGTACGGTGACTGTCTCGGTTGATAGTTCAGGCTTAACTGTTGGGCGTTACACCAGCACCATCCTGATTAATAGCCCCCTAACCCGCAACAGCCCCGCAACTGTATCTGTTTATTTGAATGTACTGGCTCAACCTACACCCACCCCAACTAGCACACCGACACCAACCCAAACCCCTACTCCGACCAATACGCCGACACCAACTAGCACCTCGACCCCGACCAATACACCAACACCGACTAATACACCACAAGTTTTGACAAACGTCCCGCCAGTGGCTCAAAATTTGCTAATTCAGCCCCCGCAACCTCACCAAGATGATAACTTATTATTAGATTATGATTATTTTGATGCGAATAATGATTTGGAAAATGAGGATTTAACTCAAATTCACTGGACATTAAATGGACAGCTTCAACCGAATCTGTACAACCTTAAAAATATACCACGCGAGATGACACAGATTAACCAGACATGGTGTGCCGAGGTCATTCCTCATGATGGGCTTAAATTTGGCAATGTGGCTGGGCCAGTGTGTGTCGCTATTACCAACTCTGGTAACGCCGCTCCAGAGATTCGAAATCTAAAGATTACTCCTCTAAATCCAACTGATGGTGATACTTTACAACTAAGTTATGAATATATCGACCTGCATGGCGACCGATTTCTGTCTGCCGACGCTGTTCCTAACAAGGATGATTTATCAGCCACAGCCAACGCTGAAATCACAGAGATTCGTTGGTACTTGCGTCAAGAGGGTCAATACACCTTGCAACCAGCCCTGAACAACCGCCAGATAGTGTCGGACTATTACACTCATTCGGGTGAAACATGGTGTGTTACGGTACGCCCTTATGATGGTATTAACTACGGCGCACTAACGAAGCCTTACTGTCTCACGATTCAACATCAGCAGAGGGCTATCATTACCTCACCACAAGTTTTAGCTGTAGCAATAAGTCCTACATCGCCTCTTTCTAATACCACCTTGGGCGTAACGTACTTGATGGATAGCGATGAGAGTGCATCGAGTGATGGGCTACAAATTCGTTGGTATCGTAATGGTATGCTCCAACCCACATTTAACAACTTCCAACAAATTCCGGCTCAATCGATTTTAGCCAGAGATCAGTGGCAGGTTGGGATTCAGTCGAGTAACGCGTATGGATTGAGTGAAGCCAAGCGCTCATCAGAAATTGTGGTGGGGGTCGATGAGAGCCAAATAGTTCCTAAAATTACGAGTGCATACATCAACCCTTATGCACCTACCAGTAATAACGACTTAAAGTTGATTTACACCAGCAACGTTCCCTTAGGTGAGCAGACCCGTATTCAATGGTATCGGAGTTATGTTGATGATGACGAAAATCATTTGCAACCGGGGTTGGTTGAAGAGGTTAGTAGTGATTTGACGTTTGTGGGTGAATGTTGGTATGTTGAGATTACACCTCATGACGGTGATCTGTTTGGATCTTTATACCGAACGAATCAGCTTTGTATCAGCTCTGGAGTGACAAACTCACGTCCGGTAGCACGCAATGTTCAGCTTCGCCCCCTGAATCCCGGTGAAAACGATCCGCTAGTATTGTCATACGACTATATCGACCCAGAGGGTGACTTAGAGAGCGATACCTCAATTGAATGGCAATATTGGGATGGCTCAAGCTGGAAACCAGCCTACTTGCATAGCGGTACAACAAAAGTTCAAGGGGAATATACCTACCCCGGCGACAAATGGCGGGCTTATATCATTCCTCGTGATGGACTTGTTCATGAAAACACAGAACAGGCTTATATCTCTAACGAAATAATCATCCAAGCCGGTGTACGACTGAACACACCACCAGAAGCGATGGAAGTGCTTATTACTCCCGGTAATCCTCAACATGGTGATCCTCTAAATTTGTCATATATCTATTATGATTTAGATGGCGACTTGGAAGGGACGACATCGATTACTTGGACGAATGAGGGAGAGGAGATAAAGGCTTTACGGGGAGTTACCATTGCTGGAACTCCGGAAGATGAGGAGAGTGAACCAGAATGGTGCGTGTCGATTGCTCCTCATGATGGGATAGATTATGGTAGTGCAATTGGGCCAATGTGTGTAACGATTACTGATTTACGACGTAATAATCTACCCGAAGTTCGAGATGCTCATTTTGGGACAACTGAGCATCTAGCTACCAAACCACTACAACTGTTTTATAACTATGTTGATGCTGATAATGACCCTGAGGGAAAAACGCTTATTTATTGGTATCAACAACGGTATGGACTAAATTACATTGAGCATCGGCAAGAGTTTAATGGTTTGAGTGTCATACCATCAACTTATCTCAACGAGGGAGATGAATGGCAGGTCGAAATATTAGCCCATGATGGTCAAGATGTAGGAGTTAAGGTAACAACCGAACAAGTCACCATCAAACAAACCCCTGATCCTGTATTTTTACCAGTGTTGATAAAGATGCCATACATTCCTCCTCCCTTAACCCCAACCCCGACTCCAACACCAACTTTAACCCCGACTCCCTCTCCGTACTGTAATCCGACTCTTGGTTATGAGGAGAACGATACTCTAAAGGATGCATGTGAATTAGAAAAAGGTGTCACCTATCAAGCTACTCTTGACGATGAAAACGACATCTATTCAATCATCTTAACCGAAAGGCAAGAACTCGTTACTGAAGTTACTAATTATCTTTCAAAAGATGGTTATATATACTATTATGATGGTGCAACTCATTTGGAAACCATTAAAATGGGTACAGATCATGCAAGGACATCTGATACACTACGTTTGACCTTGGATGCAGGGAAATATTATATTGTCGTAAATAGTAACCGTGAGAATGAATATCCCAATACAGAATATAGCTTAATTATCCACTGACGGAAATGGTGTAAAAGTTCAGTAAAACCACCCTAGAAACCCGATTTCTTTGAGAAATCGGGTTTCTGACGCTCTTTCTAGCGAGTTCACTGAATATTTACAATGGTAACACAGAATCAAAAAGCCTCCTGATAAAATATATCAGGAGGCTTTTTGATTCTGTGTCATGGAAGGGATGTTCAGTTCTAATCTATATGGACATAATTGTGACGCTACAAGCATCACTTACAGTAATTTTGCTGGAGATGAAACCGTGTAGGTCACGCTTGTAGCGTGACAAGATGGAGAACTGAACAGCCCTTGTGTCATGGTTATTCCTGATCGTTGCGATTATGTAATCACAACGGGCATTTGGCAGGTATACACCCGCCTGTTATGGGTAACGGGTACACACTCGTTACCCTCATGGAAATAGAATTTTGACACTCCGGTTTTTTACAAGTTCTGAAAACTGCTTAAGCACTTGAGCTTGTTTTCTTTAGAGCCTGTAATTGCTCTGCTAACTCGTACCATTTCCTAAAACAGTATTAACCGCATTAACCAGTTCTGTTACCTCAAATGGTTTTTGAACAAATTTGTCACCGTCGATGACAAAATCGCCTCGTTCTCGGTCATGCTCTGGATTTCTGGCTGACACAACCACAACTGGTACTTTGGCTAACTCTTTATCTGCCTTCATTTGGCGATATAGTTGCCAACCATCAATGTCTGGGAGCATCAAATCTAAAAGTAATACATCGGGATTAAGATTCTTCAAGAACTCCAACCCTAACTCTCCCTTCCGAACTCCCATAACCCGATGTCCTTGCCGTTCAAAAATAAGCTGAATCAAGACGCTCATTTGAGGATTATCTTCTATTGATAAAATTCGTGCTTGACGTTTCACGTAAAAACCCTCTATGATTATTAATAATGAATGTAATGTTAAGATGTTAATTTGATTATAACATAAAAACGTAGAGTTGCATTAGGAATTTTGGCCTGATTTGTTAAAAAGTTTTGGCGATTATTATCCTTAGTATATATTTATTACGATACTAGTCGAAAATTTTTCTACAGATAAGTCTAAGAAGGGTGAGTAGAGTCAAAAAAGGCCGGTATAGTTTCAAAAAACCATCCGACCTTTTTATTATTGATGACTACAATCTTTCATCAATACAGTTTATTTACAACATTTCTACGGCTACAGCTGTACCACCACCAGTGCCGTGGCACAGGGAGGCAATACCACGTTTACCGCCTGTTGCGCCTAACGCGTTCAATAGAGTAACGATAATCCGTGCGCCAGAACAGCCGATGGGGTGTCCTAAGGCAATTGCACCACCATAGATATTGATTTTTTCATAAGGGACATTGAGACGTTTGTTCAACAGAACATTGTTTAGTGAGAAGGCTTCGTTATTTTCAAATAGGTCAAAGTCTTCAACTGTTAGGCCAAGTTTACCAACTACTTTTTCAATAGCTGGAACTGGAGCTTCCACAAAACGCCAAGGCTCACCAGCGGCCCAAGCAGAAGCCGTTAAACGAGCCACAGGACTTAGATTGTGTTTTTCAACAGCTTCTTTACTGGCTAAAATAAGTGCCGCCGCGCCATCAGAGATTTGGCTGGAACTACCGGCTGTTAATAAACCGTCTCGACCAAAAGCCGCACGTAATTTGCCTAAGCTTTCCATTGTTGTTTCAGGACGAATTCCATCGTCAGTTTCAATCAGGGTTGTTTTGCGGCGTTTGGTCACTTCCAGAGGAGCGATTTCACGGGCAAAATCACCGTTTACTGTAGCGGCATGGGCATTTTTATGCGATAGGTAAGCGACGTTATCTAACTCTTCTCGGGTGACATTGTAGTCAGCCGCTAAGCGGTCGGTTTGTTTCCCCATCAAATCGCCTTCCATTGGATCTGTTAATCCTTCGTCAAGTAGAACATCTTTTATGGCGATAGGTCCACCAAATGCACTTAAGCCTAGCCCATATCGAGCTTGATATGGAATTAAGAAGCCTGTTTGAGACATGGATTCTGTGCCACCACATAATACCATATCCGCTTCCTCGGCTTTAATCATATAAGATGCGTTCATGGCCGTCATCATTGCAGAGGAGCAAAGCATATCAAGCGCGTAACCATCAACATCTTTAGGAATACCGGCTTTAATAGCGGCATGACGAGGAACAAGTTGTCCGTGTCCGTGTTTAAGAATGTTACCAAACGCATAAAAATCTAAATCGCCACCATTAATGCCAGCTTTTTCAACCGCGGCCTTCATGGCATGCGCGCCTAAATCAACAGGAGAGACATCGAGCAATGCTCCACCATATTTACCCATTGGGGTTCTTACTGCTGATACAATATATACATCTTTCATGATAAATTCTCCTTATAGATCAGAATCCGTCGTGGGATTCTCTGTGTCTGTACTATCTTTGGTTGTTTCTTTTTCCGTTGTACCCCAAGCTTTCATCCAATCGGCTTGAGCTTGAAGGGTTTTTTCTAAGGTTGTTCCCCATAAATCAAGGACTTTTTTAGCTTCTTCTTCTTGGCCTTTAACACCTAAAAGAGATTGAAGGCTACGAATTTTCTCTTCTGCTTCCTCTAAACGATTACGAACAATCTCATATCGCTCTAGTAGTTCTAGGTAGCGCGATCGAGGAACCAACCCCATCATCCGACACCATTCTTCATACCCTGCTCCAAAATCATTAGGGTGAGTCATTGCACCGGGTGACATGAACCGAGTTATCCATTCGTTAAATTCATCAGATTTAGCCGTAGCTTGGGGAAATAATTTAAATAATTCTTGTGATTGCGTGGTGCCTTTGGCTGTTTCGGCCATGATGGTAAACCACGCTTCCATAACTTTGGGATTCATTAAGATATTTTAACAAATAATCAATAGTTGGTAATTTTTTGTTATCAGCTACTGACTATTAGGTATGTCGTCCACCATCTACAGCCAAGACTTGTCCGGTTGTATAGCTTGACAATGTTGGGGATAAGAAAAAGGCCGTCGCCCAAGCAATCTCTTTTGCATCGGCAAAACGGCGCATAGGAATGGTTAATTTGATTTTATCAACCACTTTGTCAGGAATTCCTTTTAGCATATCAGTAGCCGTAAAACCGGGCGCAACCACATTAGCCCGAACATTGTAACGTGCTCCTTCTAAACCAAGAGTTTTACCTAAACCAATTAAAGCGGCTTTGGCAGTGGCATAATTAGCCTGTCCAATATTACCATGCTCACCCACGATGGAGCTAATCATCACGATTGCACCCTCTTTGCGTTCATACATCTTGGGGATGATGGGGTTAAAGGTGTTATAAACACCATTCAGGTTAGCGTCAATAACTGCATGCCATTTCTCAGGAGTTAACCTAGGGAATAGACCATCTGCGGTAATCCCTGCATTGGCAACAATACCATAAATCGGGCCTAACTCAGCTTCTACTTTTTCAGCAAAGGCCTGCATCTCTTCTAAGCTAGTCACATCACACTTATGAGCCAACGAACCTTTCTCTCCCGGTTGGCTACGATAGTTGTAAGCTACTTTCGCGCCTAAATCTTCCAATACTTCTACTACAGCGGCTCCAATACCTCGGTTTCCACCGGTTACAACAATAACTTTTCCTTCAAGACCAAACATTGTAACACCTCGATAAAATATTTTTGTATACTAAAAAAGGGAATCTAGTATCTACTTGCAGTTTACCAGATTCCCTATTTTTTTTGCAAATTTGGTGCTTAGTTACTAATACTAAATATTTTATTAAAAAACTATGCTCGGTTTTTATACCAATCTACAACAGCTGAGGGCATGGTTTTTTGTACCTTACTACTCACATACATGCCAATATGTCCAACTGGATAAGATTGTACCGTATAATCATCCGTCCCAATGTACTCTTCTAGGGCTTTTGTTGATGCGGGTGGGACAATCGTATCATACTCAGCATACACATTTAACACCGGAATTTTGATCTCACTCAGGTCAACTCGTTGCCCGTCAAGCTCAACCTCACCCTTAACCAGTTTATTACCAAGATAGAAGTCAGTCATAAATTGGCGATAAGCTTCTCCAGCTAAATCAGGGCTGTCAAAAATCCAGTTTTCCATACGGAGGAAGTTGGCGAGTTTTTTCTCATCGCCAAACATATCACTCATGTTGAAATATTTGCGTAGATTTAGTTCAAATGGTCTTAGGTAAACAAACCCTAAGTTCATAAAGTCACCGGGGATATTGCCAAACGCTTCAATCAATTGGTCAACATCCATTTTACTGTCACCAACTGCATGACCCCAGCGATTGATTAAACTGTCGCCAACCGCAAAGTCAACCGGAGTAACAGTCAAAACGAGGTTTTTAACTTTTTCTTGGTGCAAAGCAGTGTAACATAGGCTAAATGTGCCACCTTGACAGATGCCCAAGATGTTAATTTTGTCTAAGTTATGCCGTTCTCGAATTACATCGACACATGTATCAATGTAATCATTGATGTAATCATCCATAGTTAACCAACGGTCGGCTCGAGAAGGGTAGCCCCAGTCAATCAAATATACATCAAGACCTAAATTTACTAGGTTGCGAATTAAGGAACGATTCTCTTGCAAATCGGCCACATTTGGTCGATTTACTAGCGCGTAAGAGATTAAAACCGGAATTTCAAATGGTTTTTCTACCACAGGTTTAATATGGTAAAGAGTCATTTTATTTTCTTGATAAACGACCTCTTTAGGTGCTGTACCTACCGCAATATCCTCTTCGCTAAGGTTGCCTAACGTTACCATGCCCTGCATTGCTTTCTGATTGAGTTCCATGAACTCTTTCATCATATCTAACTGAATTGATTGAGGGGTCATTAACTCTCACCTCCTTCCGGTTTTGGAGTCTCTGTTTTTGGAGTCTCGGTTTTTGCTTTTGTTGTCCGTTTGCGTGTCGTCGTACGACGCGTTGTTTTTGGTTTAGCTTTTACTGCCGCCAACTCTTTCTTTAAAGCCTCTACCTCTTGACGAAGTTCAGTAACAGTCTGTTGCATCTCGGCCATAGCAGATGCATCACTATTAGTAGAAGCAGGCTGAACAGGTACAACACCTTTTTTCAAGGATTTAACTTCTTTACGTAGAAGGTAGATATTGCGATTTGCCTCATCAATTTCACTGATGGTTGGCATATCATGGAAGCTGAGGAAGACCTCGTTGATTTCTCGT
Organism: Anaerolineales bacterium HSG25; assembly: GCA_030377865.1. GTDB lineage: Bacteria > Chloroflexota > Anaerolineae > 4572-78 > J111 > JAUCGB01. The sequence continues at coordinate 41,158 of JAUCGA010000033.1, forward strand.
TGTTTTAGACGATGTGCGGTATTGCTATTTAACAAATTCCACTGAGCCGCAATATATTCATCTGTTTCAAACGAGGCAACGAAAATATCATCCGCTGTTTTTGTCCATAGGTCAACAAATTCGCGTAAGGTATGCAGAGGTTGTCCTTGTTGAGCTTTTTGGGCTAATTCTTGCATAAATCCTTCGTACGCTTTACCCAAAGTATTGCTCATTAATATCTGATACTCACTTGTTGCCTGCTCTTTTTTCTGCCATGAAACAAAACCTTCGGCCAGTTTACGGTTCATTTCGCGAGGTAAACCAACTCCCGGCATCTCTAGCAATCTACCAATTGTTCGGTCATAAGTGTCCCAATATAACTGAGACCATTCAACCCCAGCCGCGCCACTATTGTTAAATGATTGCGGGGTATGTTGGATAAGCTTAGCCCACGGAGAGCCAAACATTTCCCACTGTTTTATGTACATTTCCCATTGTTTACCCGCATCCTGAGACATTTGCATCCATTCATTGGGTAGTTGTAGCTGTTCTTGGAATTTGTTCATAAAATTTTGCATGCTGGCTTGCCAATCTTGCCCCTGTTCCATCTGAGAGAAAATCGTCTGCCAACTTTGAGTAACAAATTCTAAAAGTCGCACGGTGTTCTGCTGACTTGCTTTAAACTGGTCCGCTACAAAACGCATATCAGGATGATCATTCTGGGACTCAAACAAAGAGTTGGCTGATACCATTTTGTACCAACCCTCCCACATGTCTTTTTGGGCATCGTTCCAAGCTTGAGACATTGTTCCAAGCTGTTCTGTCCAATCCATTGCCATAATTAATTTTGTCCTTGTTTTGTAATTATCAGTTAATAACAGGTACAGATAAAATATACAGCAGACAACCATTTTTGGGTTGTCTGCTGTTATAACAATTAAAAAATTGATTCTAATTCAAAACCTGTATCCTAAGTTACTAACGATTAGTACTGGCTATTTTTTTGCTTGAGCCGTTGTTTTCTTAATGGCTTCTTGTGTTTGTCCTGCAAATGAGTTAACCCAATCGGTTTGAGCTTTAAAAGCTTGCTGTGCGGCATCTTGCCATGCTTCAAAAATTTTCTTGCCCGCATCAACATCAAAACCGGGTGTAGCATTGGCCGGTTCAACTTTTTTAGCTACTTCAAACCAGTTATCCCATAACTGTTGTTGCAATTCATTCCAGCGAGTACCCATTTCTTGGGATTGTTTTGCCCACTCAACAAACTGCTCAGGAGCGCCTTCAACTTTGTTTAAGTTATCAACCCAAGCTTTCGACAGTTCGTTTTGGGTATTTAAGGCTTGGGTAACAGACCCTTGCCATGTCTCTACGGTTTTAGCCCATACCTCATCATTTTGCGTACCTGTTAAGTTTTGGGCGCTTTCAATCCAGTTATCCCATAATTTTTTTTGGGTGTCTGTCCAGCTACTAAGCATATCTTGTGTTTGTTTTTGCCAATCCATAATAATAATCCTCTTCTTTTAGTAGTAAATTAAAAGGCTATGGTCTTCGTTTCGGCTAACACAACAATGAATTTAGAATACAACGAATATTGTTTGCACGTATCTTCCTTAATGCGGGAAGTTTTATTCGTTTTTTTCATCATTCGCTGTTGTGTTCTTGGCCCAAATGAAGATCAAGGCCAATTAAAATCTCAATATGTTAAAGATGAAACCTCGGCATTTATATGCTGAGATTTTTTGTAGTTGACTTAAGGAATGAGGTCTAAATAAGTTGCGCGCTCCAGAATAATTCAATCTCTAAGATTGGACCATTCTCATGATGAACTGCACAAGTTAATTAATCCCGATTCCTTAAGTAACTTTCAATTCTAAGTTGTAACTTTTCCCGGAGTGCAAGAATTCCATTCTTGCTGTCAAAATACAATTTTGACACTCCTGTTTTCCTGACCGTTGCGATTATGTAATTGCAACAGGTATTTGGCAGGTATATCCTCCTTCAAGGAGGCTTCGCGCTACCCGTCTGTTATGGGTACACTTCTGTTTTTTACAAGTTAGCTCTGAAAACTACTTAAGCTAAGTTGCTCATATTTTTTACACGGTCATAAGCGGCTTTGGTTTGACCTTGAACGGCTTCCAAATTGCTAAGTACAACCTCTTGTTCTTTTGCGCTAAGTTCTTGAGCTTGTTTAAGACCATTGTTCCATGCTTGTCCAACTGTTTCGCGGAAAGCCAATGATTGGTTAAGGCTTAATTCGGTGGCCTCAACAACAAATTTTGTATATGTTTCGCCGTATTCTTTCCAAGCGTCAAAGCCTTCTTTTACAAAGTCTTGTGGGTTAGTTTTTGCTGTCATAATAAAAATCTCCTTCCTATTGTTAATCAATAATTAAACCAAATTATTTGTATCACGAGTTACCATAACTTCCAAGTTTTCAACCTTTGTAGTTAGCGAATCAATCTGTTGTTGCAGATTTTGTATAACTTCCATAAGCTGTTTCTCAGAATTGGTTCCAGCAGAAACCTGCCAGGCGGCTAAACTTTGCTCAACAGCATCTTTCATCTGTTGTTTAACCGATTCAGACTGTTTGAGTGATTGTTCCATGGCCTCAAACATCATACCACTATAAACTGTTGAGAAATCTTCCCAAAACTTAAAGCTTTCTCGTAATGTTTCTTCTTGGTTCATATTATTACCTGAAACCGCGTTTAAAGTGAGCTGAGTTAGACCTTCTTGCATGAAGGTGACGGCTTCCGCAAAATTGGTAAACCGACCTTCCTCATCCCCTTGGACATGGTTGATATGCCCTCGCCAGCGAACTTGAGGCGCGCCTTCGGCATCCTCCCATAAATCTTGAGTAAAACGTAATACAAATGAGGCTACATTGCGCTGTGATTTATTCATAATCTTCACACTTGCCACTATTTTAACAAAACAAGGTTACATTTGAGTTGCAATATGGTTACATTATTATTTTTATGGCGATGTAACAAAATCATGACAACCTTATTCGCCATGTTGTTTGCGTCTAATGTAGCACTGGATAAGGGCTGTTCAGTTCTAATCTATATGGGCATAATCGTGACGCTACAAGCGTCACCTACAGTAATTTTGTCAAATATGAGGCCGTGTAGGTCACGCTTGTAGCGTGACAAGCATGGAGAACTGAACAACCCTAATCACTTAACCTGCCACACTCGCACGGTGCGATCCATACTACTCGAAATCAACTTTGTGCCGTCGGGAGAAAACGCCACTCCGGTCACAGAGTTGTTATGTACCTGACCAGTAGTCAGTCGTTTGCCGGTGGATACTTGCCACAAGCTAACCGCATGGTCATCACTGCCAGAGGCCAACAATGTACCATCCGGCGAAAATGCCAAATCTTTAATCGTACTGGTATGACCGTCTAACGTCTGTATCGGTAAACGGTCGGCCACCCGCCACAACCGAATTTGACCGTCGATGTCGCCTGAAGCGATGATTTTGCCATCAGGTGAAGCGGTCACACTAGTAATCCAAGCCTCGTTACCCCGAAAGGTCTCAATATTCAGCAATCCCTTATCTGTTTGCCACAAACGCAAGGTCTGATCCCAACTACCAGATGCCACGCCGGTTTGTCCCGGAATAAAAACCACACTGGTCACGAACTGGTCATGCCCACTAAAGGTACGAATTAGAGAGCTATCATTAATGTCCCACAGCTTAATTGTTCGATCATGACTGCCTGACGCGAGTGTTTGACCATCACTCGAAAAACTAAGGCTAGAGACTGTGTCGGCATGGCCGTTCAAAATAAATCGTCGTTGCCCTGTCTCTAACTCCCACAGCCAAATATCGCCCCCTTCAATGCCCGCGGCCAGCAATAAACCGTCGGGTGAGAGAGCCATGCTGATCACTTCGCCGTTGGGGGTCAGTGCATTGATTTTAGCCTTTCGAGCCAAGTCATACAGCCACGCCCCCGCTGATGAAATACCGACAACTCGTTGACCATCTGGTAAAAAAGCCACGTCCAAGGTTAATAGATTTTGGTTAATTGGAATGAGGGAATCCGTCCCACTGACGAGGCGCGCATTGGTCGTGTTGTCAATGAGAGTTGTAGAAAGGGCTTCTGTGGACTGAGGAAGCGGAACAACTTCGGAAACTTGCCCTTCATTATTTGGAGTGACCGCGGAATCTGAGCCAGCCCCGGTAAACATCAAAAAGATAACTCCCATCGTTGGCAGGAGAGCCAGCATCAGACCAAGTTGAATTCGACCCCGCCATACCGACGGTTCGGGCATGGGAGCAAAGGCTTGCTGTGCCGGACGGGCCGGACGATAGATGGCACGCTGGACGGATCTTTTGCGAATGGTATGTTTTTCAGCGGCCTTTTTTTGACGTTCGCACCACGGGCAGTGTTGATTATGGTTAGCATAAACATGCTGATGGTTGGTCGAGCATGTGACCAAATTTTGCTCGGCTTGATGGAGAAGCTGTTGCCACTCAACCGTAGAGGGGCGTTTGTTGGGGGCATGATGTCCATCCGCAAAACAGCGAATAAAGGCAGATTGTAGATTCTGGTCGAGTGTCTCAAAGGGCGGCGCGTTTGGCGGTGGTTTGACCAGCGAACTCTGTTTGTAAGGAAACAAACCTTGTTTGATACAGTATAAATCAACCCGTCCCACCGACACTTGACTGGTCAACACCCCGGCAAAGGGATGAAATCCTTCCATGAGTAGTTGAAAAACCAACACAGCCAAACTGAAATAATCTTGCGTTTGTTGTTGGTCGGTATCTTTGAAACTTTTACCCTGCATCTCTGGGGCGGTATATTCTGATTTGCCCACCTCGCACCGATGAATCTGGCCGGAAGGTGCAGTCACTTGGAAAGAATCAGTATCAACCAAGGTGACCAATGCTTGGGAGTTGACCAAAATATTGCTCTCGTTTAGGTCGCCAATAACATGCCCTTTGGCATGAATTGCCTTAACCACCGTGACTAGATTGTGGGCGATTCGATGCAGGGCTTGGCGATTAAATTGTGAGCCTTGTTTTTGTCGCCGAGCCGGATTATAGATATTAAAGACCGGCTCACTCCCCTGCACTTTGGGCATGAGGAAGCCGATAAAATTATCGTTTTGGTAGAGCAGATCAGTCGGCCAAGCAATCGCCGTATGCTGATGGGGCTGACGTGGTGGATTAGCCAGCATGGCCTTAAGTTTCAGCTCCCGTTCAGGGCTAGACTGATAATATATTTTGGCGACCTGTCCGGCTTGTTCGCTAACGTTCAAGACCCGTGCTTCGCCGCCTCTACCTATCTCACCAGCGAGGAGGAGTTTAGTTGCGTCGCTTGTTTGTACATGCATAGATTTTTGGCTAAACCTGTTTCAGGCCCTTCAACTCCCAACCTGAAAAAACCAAGGCCACACAAATTAGCTTGGCCGACTGTTGGCGTTTGAGGATTACCGGATTATGCGCGTACTGCTTTAACTGGGTTTCAGCCTCGGTTAGTTTTTCGGTCAATAACGTCGTGGTAAAGGCATGACGCGGAATATATTTCAGTTCGATGAGGTAGCTGTAGGGTAAATCCTTATATTTTGTCCAAAACGGTTCAAGGTACAAATCGACAAACCCCTTGCCGAACTCCTCTTCGGTGCGCGTAGTGTAATAATCGGTTAGATTTAAATAGGCAAGTAAAAAAGTTTGAATGACTTTTTCGCCGGTTAAATAATCTCGAATGGCGGTCTGTTTTTCTACCTCATCAGCCAAGAACTGAAACACCGGTTGCCAATCACCCTGATAAGCCAAGCGCCGCATCAATCCGGTAAAGGCAATCAAATCGACATTAAAGACATCAATATCCTCATATCCCTCCCGCAGGTAGCTGTACATCAACTGTTTGACCGTCTGATTCGGGATGCCGAGTCGCCCTTGAGCGGTGTAACTTAACAAGCCAAAGTAGTAGAGCAATGAAACAAAGTTCGAAGGTTTTGTGAGCCGTTCGACCGGAAAACTGTCTACGACCTGCTCTAAATCAGTCTGTTGCTGTTCGATAATTTTACTCAGGTAGCTAAAATTACCGTTCAAACGGCGGTCGATAACGATTAAGTGACGAAGTTTACCGTAATCGACCCTGACATTTTGATCGATCAGATGGTCCGGGTAGCGTCCAAACTGGAGTCGTTTTTGAACCAGATAGAGGATCATGTCGGTATTAAACATGGTCACCTGCGTTTGAGCGGATGAATCGTGGGGTCTATAAAAACAGTAGTTTCCACACCACTCTTTCAGTAACGCGAGGTCTTGCTCAATATCAGCAATAACAAGGTTGGCGTTCGTTTGGTAATAGACCAATAACTCTCGCACATCTTGTTCTGTAAAGCCTAGTAGCTCGTTAAATGTAGGATGCAGACTGATGCTCTGTCCGATGTTAAAGCCGCTGGTCACATCGTCCATGGTAACAGGTGAGACTCCAGTAATGAACATACGCCCCACGCCAGAGTCGACCTGATCGACCGCGCCTTTTAGCAGATTGAAGAAAAAACGAAGGAAGCCCGCGCCCTGAGTAACCTCATGATAGGCCGACTGGCCGGAAGTAGAAAGGATTGAGTTGGTGAAGTTATCGTATTCATCGATAAGGACGTAGACGTTGTGTCCAATTGAGCCAACATAACGCAGGGTAAATTCTAGTTTTTGATGTGCATTCTTTTGTAACTCTAAAAGTTTAAAGAACTCTTCCCCTAATATATCGCGATAGCTTTTCCAGAAGAAGTAAAAAACCGTCGAGACATGACTATGAAATGATTCTTCAACTTTATCTGTATCAGAATCAACATGAGAGAAGTTAAATTTGAGAATCAGGTAACTGTTCTTTTCTGATGTTGGCTGGTCGTGAATATAGGTTCCCTTAAACAAGGTATCAAACTCATTGGCACGAGCCAAATCATAGTAACATTCTAACACGGTCAGCAAGGACGATTTCCCGAAACGGCGAGGACGAATCAGAAATAAGAACTTACCTGTTTCTTCCAACTTGGAGATGTTATCAGTTTTGTCCACATAGTAGTAGTTTTCTGTGACAATTCTTTTGTAATTTGATACTCCGTAAGGAATTGGTTTGTAATTTAGCATGCGCTCCTCCCCTTTATTGAACAAATTTCGGCTTTCAGGATTATCCAACCGTCATTCTACTATAAAACAATAGGCCAGACAAAGAGCGCTTATTTATTGATTGACAATGGTTGTAAGGCATGATACACTGCGCTATCATGGCAAATCTCACGACTACAAAAACTGTTTGACCCAGTTGGCTCCGACAAACTCTCTCTTTTATGGTGATTGCGATTTTAATTGTCGTCGCTTGGGAGAGGCTAAAGTTTGTGGCCGGAACTCCGTGGCAAATTGAAACACAGTCGGGCATGTGGGTGCATCATGACCGTCAACTTAAGAGTTCGTAGTAGGCACTTTAGTGCCGTTTGAAGGCGATGAATCGCCTACTACAAACGTTAAGTTGACACTTATGGTGGGTGCATGATCCCCCATTATTGGCGAACTTCCCTCTGGTATTCAAGCCGGACTCGATGGAGCGATTCTCAATTTTAACCAATATTACAGCATCGGCCCGCAAAAACTATGGGCCACCATCATCATGGCCTCTTTGGTCGGGATTGGCTTTTTTATCATTATTCGTCTGGCTGAGTTGTACGCCCTTCGGGGGCGGCGCAGTATCGACCTCTAACCAATCTCCCGCAACGGCTACACCAAACTTGCCGAAACAACCCCCATATCAAGCCGGAACTATGCCTGCCTTACAATTTGTCAGCGAACTAAAACTAGCGAAACTTTTACCCGATGACGAAGTTGAGACTGACCGTCTTGAGGCGAGCGGGGTACAGATTGTGGCTGACAACATCTATGTGGTGTTTGACAACCTGCCCCATGTGGCTCGCCTGAATCGAGACCTGTCGCGGTTTCGTTTGGGGCGCTGGTTGTATCACCCAGATGCAGATTCGGCACTTGGTTTTGAGGATATTACCTATAATCCTCACACAGAACGGTTCTATTTATTGGTTGAAGCTGTGTCTATTGATGAAGAAAAAGACGACGACAACGACAACGACGACGATGATGATGATACGTTCCAATCTCGGGTGATTGAGAGTTCGGTTGACGTTACCACCCCCACCATTCACTGGCTCGATTTTGAGTTTGAGCATGAGAACAAAGGTTTTGAGGGGTTGGCTTATCTGCACCGAGGCGGGGCAGATTATTTATTGGCCTTGTGTGAGGGGAATAAATGTCGAGGTGGTAAAAAAGGGCGGAAATCAGGCGGTGGACGGGTGCATATTTTTCAAAAGATGGCGAAAACATGGATGCCTGCCGAGACGCTTAAACTGCCCAAATTTCTCGATTTTGAGGATTACGCCGCCATTTCGATAGACTCCCAACATCGAGTTGCTATCATCTCCCAAGCCTCGTCCGCCTTGTGGATTGGCGAATTGTCCGCGACTGAATGGGCTTTTGTTGACGCGGGGACGGTCTATCCGTTTCCAACCTCTGCTGACGATGAACCGCTTTACTGTAATGTTGAGGGGGTTAGTTGGTTGAGCGACAGCCAACTGGTTGTCGTTTCTGACCGAGCGAAAAAGGATCAGGCAGATACATGTCAGACCAAAGACGAGTCGATTCATGTGTTTGAACTGGGGCGCATAGAGTAGTTGGGGGAGTGCAGTATAAGGCAGGTGGAAGAAATAAAACATGAGGCCGTGTAGGTCACGCTTGTAGCGTGACGAACATGGAGAACTGAACAGCCCTATCCCAATTGAGGAGTTAGCACCCGCGGCACGACACGACGCGTGCCTACTCCGCGGGACAATTATTTTTTTCCACATGCCTTAAGTCAAATTGCTTCTGACGGTCTAGTCATCGGATGACTAAAGGAAGTTTCAGAATTTAAAACCTCCCAAAACCATTGTGACACTCTACCCCCTCCCAGCCTAGGCTGGTGAAAATTAACGTTAATCGGAGCCATTTTGGGGTCACAAATCGATTCCAGTTTTGTTCCATGTTTCAGGTGCATTTAGAACAGGATGCGCAGGATGACACTGATTAGTACACGCAAAATCAGTGTCATCCTGCGCATCCTGTTCTTATCGTTTAACGGAATAAAAACGAGATTAATTAGCAAACCGAATCTGACCCTGTTTTCATCAGTCCCCTCCCAGCCTCCCCCTGCTAGGGGGAGGAGCCGCTTCCCCCCTAGCAGGGGGGACTGAGGGGGGTAGAGACTCTGCTCAATTTGGGAGATTTATTTTCTTGGAATTGCCAAAGGCCATATAACCCGTCAATTTTCTCTTGACTAAATACTTAGCACGATTTTGCCGATATTACGATTCTGACGCATCTGTTCATGCGCTTCGTTGACCTGCTGAATCGGATAGACTGAATCGATGATTGGCTTGATGGTTCCGTCCAAAAAACTAGGCCAAAATTGCGTCATAAAGTTCTGCTTGATGGCGACTTTTTCGGTCAGTGAGCGGCTCCGTAGCACCGAGCCAATCAACCGCAAACGACGACCCATCAACTGCCGAATATCCAACTCGGTTTTAGCCCCGCTCAAGCTGGAGATAAAGACCAGCCGTCCTCGCAGAGCCATCAGCCCGATATTTCGGGCAAAATAGTCAGCCCCGACTATGTCCAACACCACATCAACCGGATTCTTTTGCTCCGTATGTTGCCGAATCTGCTCGGCGAAATCGTCTGTTTTATAGTTGATGGCTAACTCAGCCCCTAACCCCTCGCAGTAAGCCACCTTTTCGGCGGTTCCGGCAGTGGTAAAAACCCGACACCCCGCCTGCCGTGTCATCTGAATGGCGGCAGTACCGACTCCACTGGCCCCGCCATGAATTAAGACCGTCTCGGCAGTCTGTAACTGAGCCTCCATAAACAGATTGACGTACGCGGTCAAAAACACCTCTGGAATGGCCGCGGCCTGCTGGTAAGACCACTCATCCGGCAAGGCCATCAGCATGTCGGCGGGAACGTTGACCTGCTCGGCGTAGCCCCCACCAGATAACAGGGCACAGACCCGATCCCCGACCTGCCAGCCTGTTACCTCGGCCCCCACAGCCCGAATTTGACCAGCCATCTCCAATCCCAAAATCTCCGACGCGCCCGCTGGCGGTGGGTAATGTCCGGCCCGCTGAAACAGGTCGGCCCGATTGAGCGCGGTGGCCTGAATATCAACCAATACCTCGTGGGGCTGATAGGTCGGGTCGGGCACAGTTTGCCATGCTAACGGGCAATTTTTTTGTTCAGTTTGCACAATGATTGCTTGCATGAGAACTCCTTTTTATTAGACATGTTCGGGAATAAAGGAGTGCAAAAGCATCTTGCTTTTGCCGGACACAACCATGCAAAAGCATCTTGCTTTTGCCGGACATAACCATGCAAAAGCAAGATGCTTTTGCACTCCGCAGACCTCGAATTTGAGTTTTTATGCGATGATAAGTTATTGCCGAACAAGTCTATTAGACATATTTGTTACTCTATTGTACCATAGGTTAACCTAATCTTGGAATGAGTCCCCATTACGTTGTAGGCTCCAGAGTGGTTCAATCTTTCTGACGCTAACGGAATCTTTGGGCGAGCAAGACTATAACAGATTTGGGGATTTAACGGATAAAAACCTCCCCGATAACGGACTGATTACATTCAAATTCGGTTAATTCGCGTCATCGAGAACCAATCCGTTTCTTTCAATGTAAAAGTTCAGTAATACTGCCCTAGAAACCCGATTTCTTTGAGAAATCGGGTTTCTGACGCTTATTCTGGCGAGTTCGCTGAATATTTACCTTTCAATTATCCGTTGTAGTCCTGTTTTCAACTGAACCAAAGAAAAAGTTAGAGTGAGGATTTATCTTTGAAATACGAGCCATCAATGGTACAATTCAGATAGACCCATCGATAAAATTATTACCCATAAAGAGAGATGATACCATGCAACCAACAACATTAAAGGCCAAAATTATTGAAGAAATCGGATGAGTTTTGGTTTGGCGATGAGGAACTTGATGAAATATATTCTTGATACGCACACGTTTATTTGGTGGGACAGCCAAGCAGAAAAACTGTCCAAACGAGTGTATGATTTATGCAATGCTCCAGAGAATACAGTGTTGCTCAGTGTCATCACTGTATCAGGGACTGAGTCAAAGTAACGCATTGACCAAACTGAAATAAAGGTCTCCGCCATGTCATGCCCGAATGTCTTTATCGGGCATCCATTCGTATGCAAACAGTGGATTCCCGCCAAAAGCATGCGGGAATGACATGGTAAGTAGCTCCCATTTTAGAAGGGTCATTATCCTTACTTGACGGACTCCCTGTGTATGGGAAATCGTGACCAAAACACAGGTCGACAAGCTCTCTTTAAGACAGCCTATCATGGAAATCGTCGCTGAACATGTGAGTGATAATAACGTGCAGATTTTGCCGATAACCTTGCCCCATACGCTTGCCTTGCAAAAGCTACCCTTATACCATCGAGACCCGTTTGACCGCATGTTGATTGCCCAAGCAGACGTTGAGGGAGCAACCTTGTTGAGCAAAGATAGTCGTTTTATCGAGTATGATATCGACGTTGTTTGGTAATATCATCACAAAGGAAAGCCATGTCAATCAGTAAGGCAATTCCAAGAAAATAAATCTCCCAAATTGAGCAGAGTCTCTACCCCCCTCAGTCCTAGGCTGGTGAAAATTAACGTTAATCGGAGCCATTTTGGGGTCACAAATCGATTCCAGTTTTGTTCCATGTTTCAGGTGCATTTAGAACAGGATGCGCAGGATGACACTGATTAGTACACGCAAAATCAGTGTCATCCTGCGCATCCTGTTCTTATCGTTTAACGGAATAAAAACGAGATTAATTAGCAAACCGAATCTGACCCTGTTTTCATCAGTCCACCTCAGTCCCCCCTGCTAGGGGGGAAGCGGCTCCTCCCCCTAGCAGGGGGAGGCTGGGAGGGGGTAGAGTGTCACAATAGTTTTGGGAGATTTTAAATTCTGGAACTACCTAAACAGGTTGAGGGTTTCAAAGTGAATATCAGCCGTCACCTACCCGCAAGTTCTAAACTTGCGGGTAGGTTAGCTCAAAGCGTGTTCTGCGAGTAATAATTAGCGGGTTTTTTGATTAGCGGTCATATCTCCAACCATCAAAAGCGAGTATATTATGTTAACCCAAGCTAGAATCCAACGTTATAAAAGTTTGTACGATGAAGGCAAAACCCACATCCATGCTCTGCCCACCGAGTCGCCCCGTTTTCAGGCTACTTTGGATGCTTATGATGGCGAGTTGGGCGAGTTGTGGTTCACTAATCTGTTTGGGGGCAATCCGACATGAACCGTCCGTTGCGGATAGGATTACTGGCAGTTCATTTACCATTTATAATTCACCATTTACCATTTATAATTTGGTTTTGTAACCCCAAAAATATCTTCAATTATGCCATCGCCCAAACCTGTTATCTGGCCGAGATTGTTAGCACCGGCACGCGTAAATTGCGTATCTGTTGTGATGTGGCAGAACAGGCCGATACCGCCATGCTCAAACAGCGTTGCCCACAAGGGTATCAGCCGTTGATGGTGGCGGTGTGTGGCGTAGGACAAAATATAATCCAAGTTTCACATAAGATTGAAATCTTATGCTGATACGAGAAACCTGCTTAAGCAGGTTTTCCGTTTAAGACGCTGATTTCAATCAGCGGCCAAAATGCACAAGTTAATTTTTATTTAAGAGGATAATATGACTTTAGAAGTGATTGCTGTTGGAGCCACTGCATGGCTGTGGGAACAATATGGTAAAGACATGGTAGGCGGCATGTGGAGCCGCCTGACCGGAAAGTTTGGGCAGGAATGGGCCGAGTTTAAGGAAGCTGATCGATGGGAAACTGCTCGCGAAGCTTACCGCGAGAGCCTTTATCGAGACCACCACAAGATACGAGTATTGGGACATTCTGAGCCAGTAACCTTAGAAGATATATATACTGATGTGTATATATTAGATAAAGTGGCCGCTCGTCAACGGTATGATATTCAAGAACTCCTCGAAAACCCGCCGGAGCGTGGTCGTCATTATTTACATAAACCCGAGCGGTTTAATGGTTTAGATTTGGTACGGCAAGGAAAACATCCCCGCCTCTTTATTTTGGGCAAACCCGGGGCAGGCAAAACCACCTTTTTGCGTTATTTAACCCTACAAGCGGTACGTGGAAAGTTGAACAAAGTGCCGCTATTCATCAACCTCAAACGCTGGTCAACCGATGATATTCCTCTGATGGCCTATTTAGAGCGTGAGTTTGATATATGCGGTTTTCCTCAAGCCGAGCCGTTTATACAAACGTTGCTGGAAACGGGCCGAGCGTTGGTGATGTTTGATGGCTTAGATGAGGTGAACAAAGAGGGTGGGTTGCGCCAAAAGATAAACCAAAAAATTGATGATTTCTGTCGGAAGCATCACAAGAACCAGTTTTTGATAACCTGCCGGATTGCCGCCACCGACCATGCCTTTCGTCATTTTCAGGATGTGGAACTGGCCGATTTTACCGAAGCTCAGATTAAACGGTTTGTCCGTAAATGGTTTAGTAAACAGCCGGAAAAACGACAGGCGTTTGAAACCCAGTTTTTTGCTGAAGAAAACAAACCGGTGCGAGAGCTGGGCAACATCCCCATCTTGCTGACCCTGCTTTGTTTGGCCTTTGATGATAGCATGAGCTTTCCTCGGCGGCGGGTTGAGTTGTATGAGGATGCGATTGATGCCTTGCTTCGTAAGTGGGATAGTAAACGCAGTATTAAACGGGATGAGATTTATAAGGGGTTATCGGTGCGCTTAAAACAGCGTATGTTTGCCCATATTGCCAACCAAACCTTTGAGCAGGGTGAGCTATTTTTTGAAGAACGGAAGCTCGTTCGCTTAATTGAACAGTCTGAAATTACGGTGTAGTGGGTTTTTACAAAATTATACCAAAGAGGCATCCAAGGAAGGTGGTTCGCATCCATAGCGTTGCAACACCTGTTCAGGAGGGTCACCCCCAGGGGGTGCCCCCCGGAAAGTAACGCCGACGAGGGTCAGGAGTTCATAGACCGTGAAGATACCATATTGGTTGCCGATAAAGACAATAATTTTGTCTCGGCTCTCCTGCATCATGTCACGTTGCCATCGCAAAATA
>JAUCGA010000138.1 GCA_030377865.1 Anaerolineales bacterium HSG25
TATCAATATGTCAGGTCGTGAATGAAACGACAAACTTTTGCAACCTTCCCGCAAGTTCAAAACTTGCGGGAAGGTGACAACTGAAAATGTTTATCTGAACATCTATAGTTATGATTTCGGCCACCAATCCAAATAGGTTCAGTATAAGTGAGATTGGCTTTGCCTGTTGGACATATCTCGCCCCAAATTCTGACCAATGGCTGACGGGTAATAAAAAGGTAAAAGTTCAGTAAAGCCGCCCTAGAAGCCCGATTTCTTTAAGAAATCGGGCTTCTGACGTTCTTTCTGGCAAATTCACTGAATATTTACATAAAAAGAGCCATCTCAATTTCGAGATGGCTCTTTTTTTACTCAGGAAGTTGCGCTATTTAGAGTGGTTCAATCTCTAAGGCAGACGGAAGAAATAAAACATCCCAATTGAGGAGTCAGCACCCGCGGTGCGGCACGACGCGTGCCTACTCCACGGGACAATTATTTTTTTCCACGTGCCTAAGATTGAACCACTCTCCCGACAATATGCACAACTTAATTGAAACTCATTGCTTAACTAATCGGGTCTGCAACGGTTTTACCGTCAGCATCGACTGTCCAAGTGTTACCACTGTTGTAGAGTGCATGCAAATCGCCCACACCCTTTTGGACGATACTATCGTCGATTTGTTTGCGAAGTGTTTTCTCGTAAACTGGATGATTCACGGCCCGGAAAACACCAATCGGCTCAGGAAACTCTGGGTATTGCATCTGAGAAAGTAGATAGGCCAAACTGGCTCGGCTATTTTCGTTATGCACCAGTAAATCCTCTTCGGCAACATCATCCAAACTGACGATTTCCGGCTCAAACTCGTTGATACGGATTCCTTTATCGTGATTTTTGCCGAAAATCATGGGTTTACCATGCTCTAACTCAAGTAAATTATCTGACTTGGTTTTACGATCTGTGGCATGAGAAAATGCGCCATCGTTAAAGATAACACAGTTTTGATATATCTCCACAAACGATACGCCTTGATGTGCCGCGGCCCGTTTGAACACTTGGCCCATATGTTTGACATTGCTGGCAACTGTCCGAGCCACAAAGGTTGCCTCGGCGGCAATCGCCACCCCTAACGGTTTTAGGGGCTGAGAAACTGCTCCGATGGGGGATGATTTTGTCTGCATGCCTTGAGGAGAGGTGGGCGAAAATTGTCCTTTGGTTAAGCCATAAATACGGTTATTGAACAAAAGAATGTTGATGTTAACGTTACGTCGTATAGCATGCAACAGATGGTTGCCTCCAATCGACAAGCCATCCCCATCACCAGTGATGACCCAGACATTCAAGTCGGGATGGGTCACTTTTAAACCGGTGGCTAAGGTTGGGGCACGACCATGAATGGTGTGCATGCCATAGGTGTTCATGTAATACGGAAAGCGGCTCGAACAGCCGATACCAGAAATAAAGACGATTTTTTCTTTGGCAATTCCTAACTCTGGCAATACTCGTTGCAACTGCTTGAGGATGGCATAGTCTCCAC
Organism: Anaerolineales bacterium HSG25; assembly: GCA_030377865.1. Classification (GTDB taxonomy): domain Bacteria; phylum Chloroflexota; class Anaerolineae; order 4572-78; family J111; genus JAUCGB01. The sequence goes on from JAUCGA010000138.1 coordinate 1,515, forward strand.
AGCCCGGACACCAGCGCACGGTTTGGTTTGAGACAAAATCCTTTGCTTTTAGTTGAATTACATCGCTCATAATAATGCTCCTATTTTTTCGACTAATTCACCAATGGTGAAGGGGCGACCATGAATTTTAGATATAGGTATAAATTCATGATTGAATCCATACCGTCCGCGTAATAAAAAGACAAGTTGTCCCAGATTCATTTCTGGTACAGCAACTCGCTTAAAACGATCAACTAAATCACCCAAATTGGCTGGGAAAGGGTTCAGATAACGGATATGCCCATGCGAGATGGTTTGTCCTTGACCTTGTAGCCGTTGGACTGCGGAGCGCACCGCACCGTAGGTGCTACCCCAACTCAAGACCAGTAAATCGCCCTCATCGGGGCCAATAATCTCTTGGTCGGGAATAATATCAACCAATTTAGCGACTTTCGCGACTCGATCCCGATTCATGCGCTCGTTATCAAGGGGGTCATAGGAAACATTGCCTGTTTCAGGCTGTTTTGACAAGCCACCTAGCCGATGTTCTAAGCCGGCAGTTCCCGGAATAGCCCATGGTCGAGCCATCGTTTCTGGGTCTCGCAAATAGGGCAGATACCCGTTATCGCTGTTCGCTTCAGTTGGGTGACTGACCTCAATCGGTGGAATATCATCGGGATTACGAATGAGCCACGGCTCGGAGCTATTGCCCAAATATCCATCGGTCAACACAAAAACCGGCGACATGCTACGTACCGCAAAGCGAAACGCCTCAATCGCAGTTTCAAAACAGTCAGAAGGAGTAGCTGGAGCAATAATCGGTACCGGACTCTCACCGTTGCGACCAAACATGGCTTGCATCAGGTCGGACTGCTCTGTTTTGGTCGGTAATCCTGTACTTGGCCCGCCTCGTTGGACATTCACAATCACCATCGGCAGTTCGAGCATGACGGCGAGGTTAATTGCCTCACTTTTTAAGGCTAGACCCGGCCCGCTGGTTCCGGTAGCGGCAAATGTCCCTCCAAACGCGGCCCCAATTGTCGATCCCATCGCCGCAATCTCATCTTCGACCTGTAGGGTTCGGACGTTAAAGTTCTTATAGTTGACTAAATGATGCAAAATATCAGTGGCCGGAGTGATGGGATACGCGCCATAGAATAACGGTTTGTTTGCTTTTTGAGCCGCAGTGACTAACCCCATCGCCAGAGCTTCGTTACCCGTTATTTTACGATAATGCCCCGGATTTAGTTTGGCCGCTTTAATCCGATAACGCATTTGGAACGTTTCGGTATTATGTCCATAACTATAGCCTGCCTGCATGGCGGTGATATTTGCTTTAGCAAGATGGGGTTTTTTGGTAAATTTCTTATCCAACCACTCCATAGAAATCTCTAAGGGACGGTCAAACAGCCAGAATGTTAGCCCTAAGGCAAAAAAGTTTTGACACCGGTCAATCTCTTTACTGGTCAAACCCTCAATACTTTCCAAGGCTACCCGGTTGAGGCTAGTCAACGGGACTTCACAAAGTCGATAACCCACTAAACTATCATCCTCTAGCGGGTTAGTGTCATACTCGGCCTTACGAAGATTATTTTTCTTAAATGCATCTTCATTGACAATAATTACACCGCCCCGTTGCAGGTCAGGCAGATTAGCCTTAAGGGCGGCTGGATTCATGGCGACTAACACGCGAGGCTCATCGCCGGGGGTCAAAATATCGGCACTCGATAAATTAACCTGAAAACCACTCACACCAGCCAATGTTCCGGCGGGCGCTCTAATTTCAGACGGATAGTCTGGTAGGGTACTAATATCATTACCAAAAATTGCAGATGTATTGGTGAACTGCGTGCCAGTCAACTGCATGCCATCACCTGAATCGCCCGCAAAACGGATGATGACAGATTCTATATCCTCGTATTCAACGAGTTTTGGTTCAGTCATTGAGAGTCATACCTCCATAGTATGCTTACAAATTACGGTGGGTAAAATTAATTGGGGATTTTATATTGCTTTTTCTGGAATGACAAGCCAACCCATGTTATTTAGACAGTGTTCTGAATCGTTTTTGTTGAGAATCGATAAATTTCTGAATGTTCACTCCTACGTTATCAGGTCAAGACATCAACTCAGGGGGTAAATGGTTGACTCGATTGATATAAACCATATCAACGTAGCGCCCTGTTTTGGCAAACGCGACTCTGGTAATCGAAGTGTTGTATAGGTGAAAATAGACATGCGGAGCTGGTAAAATATGCAACAACGCCTTTAGCAGGACATCGATAAAACCGCCATGACTAACAATGGCGATACGCTCATCCGAGTTGGCTCGATCGTAGAGGGCGCGCGCCGTCCGAATCGCTCGTCCATGACAAAGCGCCCAATCCTCTCGGCCACCATACCACCATCCACTATCAGTGACTTCGTCGGGTAAAATATAGGTGGGGAACTCAGCTAGAATCTCGGCCCGAGTTTTGCCCGGATAGTTGACATACTCGTCTTCCTCTTTAAGATAAACACCACCATATTCATGCACATCGAACCAAATTTCGGGCGCGATACCTAACTCCTCGCCAATTGGCTTGGTTGTTTGCATGGCTCGATACATAGCACTGCAATACAGCTTGGTAATGCCATATCCTTGGGCTGGTTCGTTCTGTGCCGATTGGATGACGGTACGCGCAAGATGTTCAATGTTGGGGCCATTGGCTACATATTGAGCCACCATTGCCGCTTGAGCCTGCCCCAAATCGGTTAGATGGGGGTCGGGCAGACGCTGATCCCTATCTTGTAAAGCATTGTTGGATGATTGCCCATGTCGAATTAAGTATAGTTCCATGTCTTATCCTGTTAATCTTGGTGAAGGTGTGTTAGAAGTTTTTAAGGAATGAGGTCTAAATAAATTGCGCGCTCCAGAGTGGTTCAATCTCTAAGGCAGACGGAAGAAATAAAACATCCCAATTGAGGAGTTAGCACCCGCGGTGCGGCACGATACGTGCCTACTCCGCGGGACAATTATTTTTTTCCACGTGCCTAAGATTGAACCACTCTCACCATAAACTACACAAGTGTAGCGAGGCGTTCTCTTACGCCGTGCGCCTGCGTTAGAGAACGCAGGCTACACCAACATGCATAAGTTAATTAATCATGACCGTCAACTTAAGAGTTCGTAGTAGGCACTTTAGTGCCGTTTGAAGGTGATGAATCGCCTACTACAAACGTTAAGTTGACACTTATGGTTAATTAATGTCTAATCCTAAACAGTTTAGGCATTTCTAAACTATTAGTACTTAGGAGGTATTTCTTAAGTTAAAAGAAACGGGTATACTCAAGATACCCTTACTTTATTAAGGAATCGGGATTAAATAAGTTGCTGACACGAGAAACCTGCTTAAGCAGGTTTTCCGTTTAAGACGCTGATTTCAATCAGCGGTCTTAGGTTAATTAATATCCATTCCTTTGGGATCTACTTAAAACAGGCCATTATAGATAATAAATTCCAAAT
>JAUCGA010000034.1 GCA_030377865.1 Anaerolineales bacterium HSG25
ATACTCTCGCTTCTTGATAACTCGATCTTTTCTGGTGTATAATTTGGCTCAACCAACATCGACATGGAACACACCACACTCACATCTTGAATCTCGTGACCTTGAAGCAATTGCTCCGAGCTACTTACTACAAACAACATCATCATACAAACTATTACTATCAAGCTGATTTTCATACCATTACCCCTACTTCATATTTGTAGGGGTATAATAACCAATTTCTTTAATTTTGTCACCTTTTTCATGCTGGGTTACTCTTACCGTTGGGCCTTTCAACTGAGTTTGGTTACCCTAATGGTATTGACAATATTAGATTACAATACAGAAAAATTCTTATGTTTGACCTATTAATCACCTACGGCCCCTTATTATTCCAAATAACTCTACTCCTATCCCTCACCATCGTTATATCATCTTACATGGCGAATTTCTTTGGCGGCATGTGGGTTCCTTCTAGTTTAGAAACCGTACGTAAAATGTTACAGTTGGCCGATCTACAACCCGGGCAAACGCTGGTTGATTTGGGCGCGGGTGACGGGCGAGTAGTTCTGTTAGCGGCTCGACAATTTGAAGCCAACGCTATAGGGGTAGAGATTGACCCATTACGTACCTTATTTGCTAATAGTCTGATCCTACTTCTTGGTTTGCGGCACCGAGCTTGGATCTATTATGCAGATGTGTTTAACTTTGATCTAACAGGTGCCGATGTAGTGGTCATGTATCTGACAAAGGCAACAAACAATCGGCTAAAACCACGCCTACTGGCTCAACTAGAGCCGGGAACCAAAGTCATTACTCGCTTCGCCATCCCCGGCTGGAGCGCACGTTTACTCGATGATAACGCTATGATTTTTTTGTATGAAATCGACAATAGTGGCCCCGAGATCGAGACAGAACTGGTTGTATTATAAAAATCAGTAACTCCAATACCCATCGTATCGTTCAAAGATAATCAGAGTCGATTCAGAAGTTTATCGTTTCCCAACAAAAACAATTAGGACACGGATAAACACGGATTTTTTGGTATTACTTGTATCAATCTGTATAAATATATATCCAAAAAATTGTATTTGTTCATCCGCCACACCTCGATTGTGTTGATATGTACCTGAAACTTTATAATTCCGGCATATATCGATGCAGAGCGTGGGAACGAGGGAGTGAACAGTCACTATCGTTTGTGACTAACCTGTAACTCCATGTTGATATAATATATTATATTATTTTTCTATCTCTACTAGTATTCCAAAAAATTACCCATATTTATAGATTTTTATGCAACAATACAAATGTTGTTTAAACCATTAATATCTATAAAAAGGAACTTTTGATGTTGAAATCTCCCGTATCAGCCGAAGAAGCTGTTAAAATAATCGTATCTGGTGACCGTGTCTTTATTCACAGTATCGCCGCGGCTCCCTTACAACTTATTCAAGCAATGACCAATCGAGCCGAGGAACTCCATGATGTTGAAATCATACATCTACATACGGAAGGCCCGGCTCCTTACGTAGAACAAGAATATAAAGGTAGTTTCCGAGTTAATGCTCTATTCGTTGGCCCCAATGTCCGCCAAGCCATTAATGATGGACGTGGGGATTATATCCCTGTCTTTTTAAGTGAGATCCCGAATTTGTTTCGGCGCAAAATATTACCTTTAGATATAGCACTCATTCAAGTATCTCCGCCTGACAAGCATGGTTTCTGCTCTTTGGGTGTTTCAGTTGATGCGACTTGGGCCGCGTTACAAGCGGCTCGGCATGTGGTGGCACAAGTTAATCCCAATATGCCCCGTACGCATGGCGACGGAATTATCCATATCAGCGAAATTGACGCAATAGTAGAGGTGGATGACCCCATACCAGAACTACACCCGCATACCCTTTCTGATACAGAACGAGCTATTGGACGACATGTCGCTGAATTAGTTGAAAACGGAGCGACCTTACAAATGGGGATTGGAGCAATTCCTGATGCAGTATTATCAGAACTAACCGATCATAAACATTTAGGAATTCATACCGAGATGATTTCGGACGGAATTATCGACTTGGTCGAACAGGGGGTCATTGATGGAACGAAAAAACGGGTTCATCCTAAAAAAATTGTTGCCACCTTTGCCTTGGGTAGCCGGCGGTTGTACGACTTTGTGGATGATAATCCTCAACTGATGTTACGTGAAGCCTCGTATGTAAATGATACCGCTATTATTCGGGCTAACCCAAATGTGACGGCCATTAACAGTGCTATTGAGGTCGATTTAACCGGCCAAGTATGCGCCGATTCAATCGGGAGCCACATGTATTCTGGGGTGGGTGGACAGATGGACTTTATGCGAGGAGCATCCTTGTCAGAAGGCGGAAAACCAATTATAGCGTTACCCTCTGTCACCCATAAAGGGGAATCAAAAATTGTTATGTTCCTTCGCGAAGGAGCCGGGGTGGTGACTACTCGAGCGCACGTTCATTATGTCGTTACCGAATACGGGGTGGCAAATTTGTATGGTAAAAACCTACGTCAACGTGCCGCCGCGTTAATCGAAATTGCCCATCCACACCATCGCGAGCAATTGAACGAATCGACACGATGGTTATTTAGAAACGGCAGTGGTGGCAAGAACGAGACCAACTCATTCTAGGTATGAAAATAAAAGGGGACACACATTTGGTAGTGATGACATGTTGACTGATGACCTGCTCTATGTCATTCTGAGCCGAAGGCGAAGAATCCTCTCGAATCTACCTAGCTTCGGGTAAGTGAGACCCTTCGCACAAAACGCTCAGGGTGACATACCCATCAGTCAACGATGTAAGGGACGTTGGTCTTTGTTTCGGCCAATCTTAGAACAGGATGCGTGGAATAACACTGATTTTGGCATGATTTAATCAGTGCCCCTTCGGGCCGCACATCCTGTTCTTATGGCCGAAATGAAGACCAACGCCATGTAAGGCAGAGGGAAAGAAATAATCATCCCAAGGTTTTCCTACGAGGTATAAGGGAAGACTAAAACAGGAATACAGAGGAACATGGAAACGCAGAGGAAAAATTTGTTCGCTTTTTCTCTGTGTTAATTAGTTCAGGCTAAATTTTCCACGTGCCTAACATCACCTAAATCTGCACCACCACAATCGTTAAATCATCATGCGGTTCAATATCACCAGTAAAAGCAGTTGTCTCAGTATAAATATGGGTCAGCATCTCAAGGGCGTTACTTTGCGGGCCGATTTGAACCGCCGCCTTAAACCTGTCAAATCCAAACATCTCCTTAGCATTATTTTTGGCTTCAACTACCCCATCACTAGTGAGGACAATCATATCGCCCTTAGATAGCTGGCGGGTCGCAGATTCATAACCCAACTCAGCCCCCAAGCCAACCCCTAGTGGTATCCCCCCAATCTCCACCCATTCAACAGAACCATCAACTCGTTTGATGATTGGCATTAGACATCCGGCATTGACCATTTTGGCGGTAATAGCCGTTGATGAGTTTTCTGCCTGAGAATCAACCTCAACCTCAACATAGACAAAGGCACAATTTGACTTTCCTTTACGAGTGTATGCCATTAAGGTAGTGTCCATCGACTGTAACAATGCCTCTGGTCCCATATTTTGCTTTACCATTGACTGAAATGAGGCCAGCGTAACGGCCATAATCAAGGCCGATGCCGATCCTTTGCCTGAAACATCCCCCACTGCAATACCATATTTTGGGTTTAGAGGGTCTGTTTTTTTGGACTTTAACCCTTGAAAGGGGTGATAAGCGTATAAGTCTCCACCAACCTCTGACGCGGGTGTACTAAAACAGGCGATATCTAAATGCTTCCATTTAGGATTGGTAGGTGGTAATAATCCCTGCTGAATTTCTTGGGCCAAAGTCAATTCATCTTTGAGTTGGCTATTTAGTCTTTTTAAGTTTTGATAGGCCGAGCGAAGTTCTAATTCCAATCGTTTTGCCTCGGTGATGTCTTTCAGGGTTCCGATTATCATCACCTGTTCACGGTAGATGATACGTCCCACGTGGATATTTACTAAAATCCGTGCCTGACCGTTTTTATGCAAAAGATGGAACTCATATTCGGGAGGGATATCCTCTCCGGCGATACGTTGTCGATAACGATTGGCAATCAGTTCCCAATCTTCGGGAGCTACTATTTGTTGAATATGTATGCCAATTGTCTCTTCCATGCTGTAACCAATCATATCCGCAAACGCATCATTTGCGAAAAAAAGCTTACCGTCATGGATGAGAAAAACACCATCTTGAATATTATCCATCAATGTCCGGTATTTTTCTTCTGAGCGTTGTAACTCAGCCTCAGACTGTTTGCGTTCAGAAATTTCTTGATATAACTGACGATTACTGTCCTCTGCCTGCTTAAAGAGGTGATAGGTGCTGATGAGCAACCCCACCAGAATCGAAAGATAGCCGGCAATTTTTAAGATGTGGGCGACATTAAACATGGTGTCAAAAAGTTGACCTGAAGAGGCCATAAAAGGAACATGCAGACCAATCTGTATAATTAGAGCGTAAAATAGCCAATGGTCAATATCATTATGTTTCCAGTTTTTGTTGGCAACATGAGCAATCAGAGCCAATAGAAATATCGTGGCGGGGATAAATTCAACATACCGAGGAAAAAACTGGTCAGCATAATAAACCCGCCGAGGCAGGGAAAATGAGGTAAAAACAAATATGCTTATCCCAGTAAGCCCCATAATAATGGTGTACACAAACAACTCATGGGTAAAACGGATAGTTTTTGTGTTGTTACGATGATACCGATATAAGCCCATACCGAGTAAAATAATAGCCAAAAATAAGCGAGAAGCCAGCCAACTTTGGGGGATCATCGAGGGAGGAGCGGTTAAAAAGTAGCTCCCAAATAATGATGAGGTAACGGTCAAATGGAAACCATCTAAAAATGCTGTTCCTAAAAACATGGAACCGATAAGCAGAAAAATGAACCGTTTTCTACTGTAATGTCGAATTAAAGCAATCACTCCCACAAACAAAGCCAGAAACGTGGCAATTGCCTCCATGAGGGTATGGGTAATGGCAGTGCTTTGCCAACGAATGGTATAAAAAACAAAATAGCCCAGTAGCAAAATAGCGGCTAGGGCCAGATAGATAACCACTCTTTGTTGGGTAAATGTCTGTTTGTCAGATTTCATGAATATTTATTCAGAAGATGTGGAACAAATTTTCTCGTAAATTCAAAATTTACGAGAAGATAACCTAAGAATCGAGATTAAATACATTGTGAATTAAGTCTTGTGGGGTTTTTAGTAACCTGTTATGTCATGCCCGAATGTCTGTGTCGGGCATCCATTTGTATGCAAAAGGTGGATTCCCGCTTAAAACATGCGGGAATGACATGGCATGAATAACCTTGCTCAACTTATTTAATACAGCGTTAAATAAGTTGAGCGTTTGATTAATGGCGCGTCGACTAGGAAGCCGACGCGCCAACTGCACAAGTTAATTAATGCCCATTTTTACTTAATAGACCTGTTCGGGAATAATTTATCGTCTCATAAAAACTCAAAATCAAGGTTTGTGGAGTGCAAAAGCTTCTTGCTTTTGCATGTTTGTCTCCGGCAAAAGCAAGAAGCTTTTGCACTCCTTTATTCCCGAACAACTCTAATGTTCAGGGCGGATAATAGGAGAGGATACAGTACGGTATGTCTCAGGCCAAATCACCGCCATATCATTAGAGTGTTGGTTTGGTGAGGTGTATTGCAAGAATAATAACGGAACATCAGGCCATTGATGCCACATAAATTCGGGTACAAATCCTCCGGCGGGATTATTGGCCTGATAAGGAAAGGTGTAATGACCCGAAGCCAAATCGATATCGGTTTCTTCAAGTGCTTGGATGATGGCTGAGGCTTCAAGGGAGTTTGCTCGATTGATGGCTGAGGCCATTAACAATAGACTGTCGTAGGCTTCAAAGGCATACGGTTCGGGCCACTTGGCAAACTTTGTTTCATACCGCTCGGCAAACTCTGCCCCCAATACATTAACCGAAGAGGGCCAAGGGCCAATCCGAGGTACAACGACATAATTACCCTCTGGAATCAGATTCCAATAGGTCTCGTGATCCAATGCTATTTGATTGGCAACCAAAATAGTTTGTTTGCTGGGAGCTAATTTTGCCGCAATAATCTGTTGTTCAAGTGGGTATGATGTTTCGCCAGTTACTTTGATAAAAATAGCATCTGGTACACTAACTAACTTTTTAATCGTCGTGATAACGTCTGAAAAATCATCTTCAAGCACGCTAACCGTCAACGTGTCAACTTGGATACCGAACTCTGGAAACCACTTTTCTGCCTTCTCGATTTGTCCTTCGCCATAGCTACTGTTTTCGGCAATAATTAGGGCAAAAATTTCACCATCGTTATTATAATCACCAGCTTCGGCCAGCCATTTAGCATCCATTTGAGCCGTAAACGTGGAGGCAGGAGCAATCCGAAAAATTTCGGGATAACCCTTAGCAGTAATATCATCATTGTAGGTCTCTGCAAAAATAACCGGAACCTGATAGCGATGAGCCTCTTCCATAATTGTTAAAGCCACCGCGCTGTGATACTCTCCCACAATTGCCACCACACATTCTTCAGTAATGAGTTTTTTGGCTACATTGGTACCTTCTTCGGGAGTGCCTTTTGTATCATGAACAATGATTCGTACTGGCTTGCCAAGGATACCCCCTTGAGCCTCAATATTTTCCACGGCCATATTATAAGCCGTTTCCATCACTTGCCCCCCCGTCACTGAGCCGGGAGCAGATAGAGGCAACGTCACCCCAATAACGATTTCATCAACGTCGCTAATATTCGTGGCGGCACATCCCCGTTCCATTGAAGTAGCTAGGTTATCAACAACAGGTGTACTTTGCTGGCAGGCTGAAAGCATTGTGAGAACGATGGTTACTAACGTAATATATTTCCATCTAAATTGAAGTGTTATCATAATTTTCCCCCTTCATCTTAAAGGCTGTTCAATTCTAATCCATGTGGGTATAATCGTGACGCTACAAGCGTCACCTACAGTAATCTTGCTGGAGATGAAACCGTGTAGGTCACGCTTGTAGCGTGACAAGATGGAGAGCTGAACAACGGATAATTGGAAGAAACGGATTGGTTCTCGATGACACGAATTAACCGAATTTGAATGTAATCAGTTCGTTATCGGGGAGGTTTTTATCCGTTAAATCCCCAAATCTGTTGTAGTCTTGCTCGCCCAAAGATTCCGTTAGCGTCAGCAACTTTTAGCATCGGGATTGATTCCGATGCGTCTACTTTTGCGTTTTATCGCACAAAACCGCGCTGGCGCATGTGGCCTAAAATAATCGTCTCAAATGACTGTTCAGTACTCAGGGTGATATAGTTCATGTCACGAGCGAAACAATATTTTTCGATATTGTCTCGCCAGTGTTGGAACTTTTGCCGATAAAGTTGTCGTAGGTCTCCAGTGACGCTGACCTCACGGCTCAGGCTAGTCTCAACGTCATGCAGGCGCAGGTCGCCAACCAACGCGGGGTCAATTTCGTCAGGAGAAAGAAGGTGTAACAGGTTGACCTCATGACCGACACTTTGCAAGGCGGCCAAACCTCGCTCATACCCATCGGTGGTGAAAAAGTCACTGATTAAAAAGAGCAGACCAGCTCGATTGCCGCTTGACCCGATAGTTAGACGATAGAGAGCCTCATTTAGTTCGGTTGGGCCATCGGCTTTAAGTGGTTCTAAATATTTGAGCAGGGCATGCACATGTGCTCGCCCTCGTCGAGAACGCCAACGGTGAGCTTCGTTGCCATGTAAGTACGAAACGGTTAGCCGATCGCCACTAATTAGAGTAATGTAGCCCAGCGCGGCAACTAACCGTCGAGCCACGTTCCATTTGTTATGCTGATTATCATTGGGCGGCCAGTTCATCGAGCCGCTACTGTCCAACACCAGATGCACGGTCAAATCTTCTTCGGCTTCAAATAGCTTGATAAACGGGCGCTCCAACCGAGCGTATATGTGCCAGTCGAGATGGCGCAAATCATCACCGGGCGTGTAATCTCTATAGTCGGCAAACTCCACCGAACTACCTCGGCGACGGCTCCGATGTTCCCCTTGACCGTGGGCAACGCGGGCGCGCCGAATCACGAGTGACAATTGTTCTAAACGGCGCATAAATGTTGGGTCAAATAGTTTCATGGGACGTATTCGCTATTCGCCTATTTTGTAGTGGTCAGCTTGATGTTGAAAAAGGCCATGTCACCCTGAGCGCCTTTTGCGAAGGGTCTCTAACCCAAATCTAGGGAGATTCGGGTGGATACTTCGCCTTCGGCTCAGTATGACATGATTTTCAACATCATCTTGACCACCACAGCTATTCGCCTATTCGCTCATTCGCCCACAAATCAGGCCGATTGGTGGTAATACCCTCAACTCCCAAAGCGACGAGTAGCCGCATAAGATAAGGGTTATCGGCCGTATATATCCATACCGATTTACCTTGCCGACGTAGGCGATAGACCAGTGTTGGATCAAGTAAAATCATCGGCCAAGCAACATCAACGATTTTTGGTGGAGGTAGGTTGGTCAAGAATCCCTTTTCCCACCATATACTACCAGTTCTAATAGTTGGGGCGAGTTGACTCACTTCAGACAACCAAGCATGGTCAAACGAAATGATAATAACTCGTTCAGCCATGTCAAATGCATCAATAATTTGAATTAGGTTTCTGGCAAGATGACGGTATAGATGTGGGTCTTTGCCTTCGATAACGAGTGTAACATCAGGATGATCTTGGAGGAGGGTGAAGACCTGTTCAAGCGAGGGGATTCGTTCGTCGCTGTAATCTGGTGAAAAATGACTTCCAATATCTAGTTTTTGCAGATCAGCCCAAGGCAATGAGCCGACAGCCCCCATGCCATTACTAGTACGATCCACCAGAATATCATGTATTACCAAAACCTGACCATCAGAGCTTTGCTGAACATCTACTTCAATAAAACGAGCACCATGATTTATGCCGATTTTGATAGCACTTAGACTGTTTTCGGGCGCTAATCCAGCCGCACCGCGATGCCCAATCATAATGGGGTGAGTCTGTTTGGGACGTAATATAAGATGTAATATAATCCAACTACTAATTACAGTAATAAAAGTTAGAAACAGATAACGAATTAGTTTCATCATGGCATGTTTTACGCTCCTGTACTGAAATCCTATTTTCAACATCATCTTAACCACCACTACATTGTTAATTAAGTTGTACGTGGTTTTTTCAAACACCTTCGAGGAGCTTCGCACCTCGAAGGAGAACGACTCCGCGTCCTTGAAGGTCTAAATCACGCATTACTTATTTAACACTGTGCTACATTCCTGATCGTTGCGATTATGTAATCGCAACAGGTATTTGGCGGGTATATCCTCCTTCAAGGAGGCTTCACGCTACCCGCCTGTTATGGGTACACTTCTGTTTTTTACAAGTTAGTTCTGAAAACTACTTATTCAATAGACCTGTTCGGCAATAACTTATCATCGCATAAAAACTCAAATTATGGGTCTGCGGAGTGCAAAAGCTTCTTGCTTTTGCATGTTTGTCTCCGGCAAAAGCAAGAAGCTTTTGCACTCCTTTATTCCCGAACAACTCTAATGAACTTGCTAGAAAGAGCGTCAGAAACCCGATTTCTTTGAGAAATCGGGTTTCTGGGACGGTTTTACTGAATTTTTACTTTTTAAGGTCTTTCGATGTCATAATTTAACGTGATTCAATATTGTTAACCCCACCCATCGCATTAACCTTGAGCGTCCATTTACTACCAACCTTGCACTGTTTGAACAGTTGTTGGTCGTCGGTATTGAAGGTTTTGGCTCCTTCACTCGTTTTAAAATTGACGTTGTAGTTGGCCTCACGATTACCTTCTCGTTGTTTAGAACGTAGGCTAATTTTCGGCCATTTGGGGTTTAAGTCGGTTCCGGTTAATAAAGCCTTATCTATGGTTGTCCATTTTAACTCTGATATTTCGTATTCACACCAACTATCATAGACCTCATATTTACAATCCTGCACCACTTCACCATATCCACTCCCTTTGTCCTTGGTGTAGGCAGTGCCACACACCTCCTTATAATCACCAGAACTAGGTTTGCTGTCTTGGGTAGTCCGAACTTTATTGGCGCAACTCAGTATATTAGCTTTACTAGAAACGCTGTCCTCCCAATCGGAATCTTTTCGGTCGACTAAACGCTCCTCTTCTATTGTGATTTGCATCTCCCAGCCGACAGTTTGTACAGTTCCGGGCAGGTCGGTTGTACGAATAAATAAGAAGTAGACCATTACCATGCAAACACAGGCCACGACACCTAAACCAGCTAGGCCAACGCCTCCAGCAAGCATGCCAAGCGGAGATGAGCTTGATTTTTGGGCATGCTTTGCTTTTAGTGCATCTGTATCAGGTTTTGGTTCGGGGGTAATTCCGAGGGGGGCACCGCATTGAACACATTTACTGGCATTGGCCTTATTTTCGGTGTCGCAGGCGGTACAGACGATTATCGCATCAGGATCAGGATTGTATGCCCCTAACACTTGACCTGATTGTCGTTTTTCGCCCTGCGTTAAATCACCACCGCATTGAGTACAGGCCGTTGCTCCAGCTAAGTTGCGAGTGCCGCAATAAAAACAGTGGATGTCTGCTCCTTTTTTGGCCTCGACTATTTTTGCTTCATCGGTGATAATCTCTGCTTGGGTGTCCTGAATAAACTCTACATCATCCGGTTGAGGATCACCACAACTTTGACATGTTTTCTGAGTACCACGATTTTTGGTCTCACAATTGGGGCAAACCCAAATTAGTTCAACATAGCCGCTTGATTTCTGAGCCATTATCAAAATAGGCTATTGGCACAAGAAGATTAGGGTTGACATTGGTTATCTATATTTCTAGTCCTAACCGTCGAATGTCAATAGATTTACCATGTTAAAGCTTCTGAAGGGGTTAAAAGTCGATTGAATATATAAAGGGTAAAAAAAACGGGAACCATTACCGCCGTATTTAGGAGCGCGACAGGTAAGATAATGTTTGTTAATAAGGTATCCCACGACATGGGGTGTCCGAGTTGAATCAGCAAAAAGGCGGCAAAGCCAATAAAAAAAACTGTTGCAGGTAGAATCAAGGCCGCGGGTAAAATCAGATTATTTGTGCCAAAAACACGATCATGAACCAAGTTAGTTAATAGAGCCGTTAGGCCAATACTCAAACTAAATATCCCAAATGACGCGCCAGAAAAGATGTCAAGCCCAATACCGGCAAAAATAGCGATAAATACACCTTCGTCAAGCCCTCGCAATATCACCCAACTGAGGGTAACAATAAGAACAAAATCGGGATGCACGAGATCAACTTTGAGGTATGGAGAAATGGTAATTTGGACAAATAGGGCGATGGTGACAGTTAGGTATGGAAATAAAGCGTTAATTGTCGTCCTCGCGTTGGTTTAGTAGCTCGGCCTCAAAATCAATCGGTTCAAAGGAGGTAATCATTAATAATGTTTCGAGTTTACCAAAATCAACAGTGGGGCGGACACGGGCTGTTTGAAACAGGTCTTGGTCGCGTTGTAATACTTCTGTTACTTGTCCAATAACCAATTTATTAGGAAAATTTCCGCCTAAACCCGAGCTTAGTACAATATCACCGGGGCTGATGGTGTCGCCTTGGGGAATACGATCCATAATGAGAGTTCCGTCGATATTGCCTCGGACTACACCGGTGGCACGGCTATTTTGGGTAATAGCGTTGATGGCGCTGGCTGGGTCAATCAGCATGAGGACTTGAGCCGAGTTTGGTCCGACCGCGACCACTCGTCCGACCAAACCTCGATCGGTGATAACTGGCATGTTTCGGGCGATTCCGTCACGCGCCCCAACATCAACATAGACAAAATAAAGTAGGTTTGTTGGATCAACTCCGATACTACGTCCGATGACGGTGGATGGTTGATAGTTCGTTTGGGGATTACTACGGGTGTAGTTGAGGAGTTGGCGTAACTGTTCATTTTCTCGTTCTATCTCGCGAAGACGAACATTTTCTACGACCAACGTATTATTTACAGTTTCTAGCTCTGTAACCCGATTTTGTAGGACAACAACATCGGTGGGCAAGGTGGTTTGCCCCACAAGGTCTTCTACCGTTAGGGTGATACTTTGTTGTATAGGCGATATTGCACTTTGCAAATTAGTACGAAACGAGGTTAGGTAGCCAAGTTGGTCTAACACAAAGCCCAATAAAACAAGCGCTATAAAAAATCCGAGGTATAGTGACCTATTCAATACAAATAAACGAGTAAGAATTAGCAAAAAAGGCTGTTGAGTATGGGGTTACGTTAGTTGTGCAGGTTTCACCCATCTATAAACTTGAGCCTTGTTTTTCACTAGCTCCTTACCTGTAGTTATCTCTGTTATTTATCGATTCTAAGACTGCGGCGTATTTGTCATAACTTTCTAATACCTGTCCGGCTCCACGAGCAACACAGGTTAGGGGGTCGTCGGCAATATAAACCCGTACCTTGGTTTCCTCAGAAAGTCGCTCGGCCAATCCCTGTAGTAATCCGCCACCACCGGCTAAGACGATGCCATTTTCCATCAGGTCGGCAATCAGTTCTGGAGGTGTTTCGTCAAGCGCGTCGCGAATTGAATCAATAATGACCTGTACCGCATCAGCAAGGGCTTCACGAACTTCAACACTAGAGACTTCGACGGAATCGGGTAAACCTGTAATTAAGTTCCGACCGCGTAACGTGACGGTTTGTTCTTCGGGAAGAGGATAAGCCGAGCCAATGGTGATTTTAGCTCGCTCGGCCATTCGTTGACCAATGAGTAAATTGTACTTTTGTCGGGCGTAATTGATAATTGCTTCGTCCATCTCATCACCAGCTACACGTAAAGAGCGACTGACAACAATACCCCCCCGTGAAAAGAGAGCCACCTCTGTCGTTCCTCCACCAATATCAACAATCATGCTTCCCAACGGTTCAGTAATTGGTAACCCTGCCCCAATCGCCGCGGCCATCGGTTCTTCTATAACGAGAGCTTCTCTGGCTCGAGCATTTCGAGCCGCGTCATAAACAGCACGTTTTTCAACCTCAGTTACACCACTCGGAATTCCAATCACTACCCTTGGGGCATAAAACGGGGTTGGGATGAGTGTTTGCTCGTGTACTTTTTTTATAAAGTAACGTAACATCGCCTCGGTTTGTTCAAACTCAGAGATAACGCCATCCCGCAGAGGACGCACGACAATAATATTGGACGGTGCTCGCCCAACCAACTCTTTGGCATCAACGCCAATAGCCAACGGCCTTTTATCTTTTTTCTTTATTGCTACTACAGACGGTTCATTAATAACAATACCTTTCCCTTTAATGTAAACCAGCGTGTTTGCGGTTCCTAAATCAATACCTATATCTAAGGAAAATAGTCCAAGTAGCCAATCTAATGGGCCTGCCACGTTATATACGTTACTCCTTCAAAATAATCTGTTACTATATATCGGTAAGGGGCTGTTCAGTTCTAATCTATATGGGCATAATTGTGACGCTACAAGCGTCGCCTACAGTGATTTTGTCAGACATGAGGCCGTGGAGGTCACGCTTGTAGCGTGACGAACATGGAGAACTAATATCAGTAATCAACCGATGGATTATACCACAACCATCTAAGGGGACAAGATGCCTTTGCTTAGACGATGGTTACATTGTAACTGAGTATCGTCAAATACAAAAAAAGCACCATGAACGGTGCTTTTTGCTAAGGTCGGTTTTCTTATCGGTTCGCCAAGGCTCGTAATCGTTTGGTGATAAAGATATAACCTTCGCCACGAACTGTTTTTAGGTAGGTTGGCCTACTCGGATTATCCTCTATTTTTTTACGTAACCAACGAATATGAACGTCAAGAGTACGAGTATCTCCCATATAATCTGTTTCCCACACTTGTTGCATAATCTCTTTGCGAGTTAAAATTTGGTCACGCTGGTCAATCAACATCCGCAGGAGTTTATACTCCTTGGGAGTTAACGTATGTCGAGTTTGATTGTGCAATACCTGACCTTTTTTAGAATCAATAATGAGGGTAGGCAAACGAGTAAACCGGTTGCTTTGTTTAGATGTAGCTCGAATGATACCGCTCACCAGTTGTTGGGGGTCTTTAGGTGGAACCCAGACAATACCCCGCTTAAATTTAGCCGCAACCTCAGACTTATCGCCGACTGCAACAGTCGGCAGGTCAAGGCCAAGCTGGCGGATTGGTTTATAAAAATCAGCCAAACTAAGCCGATTATCGGTCAAATTAAAAATAACAACATCGGGCCAGCGAGTTTTCATGGTATCTATGACTATCCCCGGTGAATCGGCGACAAAGATTTTATGTATATCGGTATTGAATGTCGAAACTAACGATTCCGTTTTGTCACGATATTTAGGTTCTACAATCAATAAGACGTATGATGTATTAGTCATTAACTTAATTCTCTCTCAATCTAAATGTCGTCCTGTAAAAAATTAGGTGCGGATAAATTTCAAATGGGTTAACTGTTTGGTTTTACTTGTTACGGCTACCCGCTCGGCTAACCGATAACCACATATCCATAATATCTGCTTATTGGCTACGAGAAGAGGCACATAATCTCGTTGTGAAGTTGGAATTTTCACATTAGCCATAAATGTTTTGATTTTTTGATGTCGCCCCTGTAACCCTAATGGTGAAAATTTATCGCCCGGTAGTCGTGACCGTAAAAAGGGTGTACATGTTAACGTATCGGTGTCGATGTAGGCTTCCCACCCAAAAACTCGCTTAATTTGTGCGATTGTAATATTTGAGGGAGTAACAGGTCGTGCGGTCAACTGCCAGCCTGTATCGCCAAGTACTGTAACTCCATTTAGGGTAATGGGGATAACTTGTCCCTTGTTGATATAGGGCATTTCTATATCGGGCGTTAAGGATGAGGTACTTACAACGATATCATCATAAGTAATAAACAACATCACCCCTTTGGGTAGAGTGGCTCTAGCCCCGGTCTTCCCCTGCTCGATGACAGTAATTGCCTGTTCTACATGCTTAAATCCAATATCTTTAACGCTCTGGGTCAACGTCCAAACCGCTCGCCGAATCACTCTCCGTTTTATTGCTAACGGCAAATTCGACCATTCATCTCGACGAATAGTGAGGCTAAAGTCGGTCGATTTTGTGACCAGTTTGCTCCAGTACTGCTCAAAAATTTCATTCAGGCAATCAACCTCTGCTGTGACAATGTGGCTCATTTGCCGAATATTCTTTTGAACAGTGGGGTTGTACCGTTTTAACTCAGGTAATAATCCATGCCGAATTTTATTCCGAAAAAAATTTGTGTCTTGGTTAGAGGCATCCTCTCTAGGGCTTAAGCCCTCATGAAGACAGTAATCGGCTATATCCTGCCGAGATGTTGTTAGCAAGGGACGAATGATATGACAAGCAGAAAAATCATCTAGCCGAGTTTGTGGAAGCATGCCCCGTAAGCCCGATAGACCAGTTCCTCGGATGAGGTGCATCAATACTGTTTCGACTTGATCATCAGCATGATGCCCTACCGCAATTTTTGAGGCGCTGACCTGTTTAGCCACACGACCAAAAAACTGATAACGCGTATAACGAGCCGCTTCTTCGATGGACTGCTTATTTACAGTCGCAATCTCAGCAATATTATATCTGTCTACCACAGCCGCTAACTGCCATTGTGTTGCAATCTCTCTAACAAACTGTTCGTCTTCATCTGACTCTGAGCCTCGTAGTTGATGGTTAAGATGGGCAACAATGAGTTTTAGTTTTAGAGGAAGCGTCGCTCGAATGGTCAACAATACATGGAGTAAACATAATGAATCTGCTCCCCCCGAAACGCCAACTACAATCGTGTCAGATTTTGTTAAAAGGTTGTTATCTTGACAAAATTCAGTAATCTGTTGGATTACTGAACTCATAGGCTCTCACCTTTTGTAGTTGCCTCAGGTTGGTCGTCACTGTATAAAGAGACAAATTCTTGCAAGAACTTGGCATGAGTACGATTCTTAAAAGCTTGTTGAGTCTCTGCTTCGGGAATTGTGGACAGAATTTTTTGTTGTAGCTTATCCGCATACATAGCGGCATCTTTGGCCGCAGGCTCGTTTTTGGTGATATGATATAACTTGGCTTTCTGAACCTGAACCAGATATTGAATTAAACGACCGTCATGTCTCTCGGCAATAGATGAGGCTTGAATGAGTCGATTAAGTCCAGTTTGATACTGTTTTTCATGGGTATCAACCAACGATTGTAACCAATGACCGCGGATAATATATTCGGGAATATGCGTGGCTTTGGCGAGGGAGAGCAACTCATTAGCAATTGTTTTGGTCTTATCCCATTTTCCCACTTGAATATAGGCTTGGGCAAGTTGATATAAGATCATAATGGTATCTATTTTTAGCCCCATTTTTACCGAGACAGAATAGACGTTTTCCAAACGATCTATCCCTTCATCAACTCGACCCAAACGTCGGTACGCAGAAGCTAGAACCAATTGAGCATGTAAAAGATATAACGGTGAGCCAAGTTCTAAGGCTAACTCGTTGCTTTTTTCTGCTTGTTCTAGACACTTTTCGTTTAGACCCAAAATAAGGTAATAGTGACTGAGCCAAGTCATGCCCAATACCTGCCACCCTTTTTGTTGCTGTTTGTGAGCAATCTCTAATCCAGTATGAATATTTTTACCGGCCTCTTCAAATTCACCTTGAAAGATTTGACTCAAGGCTTGATGATAGCGGATAAGAGGAGCAAGATAAAAATCCCCCGATTTTTCGTACAGGCTATCAACCTCGGCCACAATCTCATCGGCGGCTTGGTAGTTTCCTAAAAAAACCTGCGTTCGAAGCATCGTACTCAGAGATTTTATCAACCCACCACGATACCCTAGACGACGACGAACATTGATAATCTCATCCTCGTACCGTTTTAAGCAGGTAATAATTTGCCCCTGCTCTAGCAATATCGAAGCCAACCCATCTTCTGCCTCAATCCGAATCACTTCCTGTTTAACCTTTACGCTAAGGTCGCGAGCTTCAGTATAATATTCCTGAGCTTGATTCATGTCACCCATCGAGACATAGAAACTTCCTAGTTGATTGAGAGTATCGGCAATGCCACGTTGGTCACCAATTCGTCGAGCAACTTTTAAAGCCGCTTGGAATAACTCGGTTGCGGTCGAAAAATCGTAGTTCGCATGGAGGTAGCCGATGCCATTTAGAGCGCGTAATTCAGCCGAATCATTATTTAACTCTTTGGCTTTGGCTAACATCATTTCGTAATCTTTAATTGCCTTTTGAGGTTCACCTAGACGAGACAATATTCTGGCTCGACCATTATAAATTTGAATGAAGGCCGAGGGGTCAAGCTCTTTCTCATTCATTTTATCCGCAACCTCTAGCGAGGTGGTATAAAACTCAACCGCTTCACGATTATAAAACGATTGAACGGCCGCCTCTGCCGCTCGAACTAGATAACGGAACGCTCTCGACCAAACCTCACTTTTACTGTAATGTTCGGCTACCGTGGCCGCGTACTGTTCGCCAAGTTGCCAATACAACCGAGCCATATAATCGGCAATTCTTTTGTGAAGCGCTTGACGTTGGCCGAGTAGCATGCTGTTATACGCGGTTTCGTAGGTTAACACATGCTTAAACATGTATCCTTGCTCAGAGTCAACCATTTTATCTTCAATCAACTCTGCGACTTTAAGTTTTTCAACCGCGCTCTCTAACAACGCTTCATCGTTGACCATAGGAGCCAACATAAAACGAGGGAAGACACGACCAATAACCGCCGCGACCTGCAACACTCGTTTAACATCATCGTCCAAACGGTCAATCCGAGAGGTAAACACTCCCTGCAACGTATCAGGAATATCCACATCGGTGACTTGGCGAGTGATTTTCCAATGATGCCCTTGCCGCTGAATAATCTCCTGCTCTGTCAGACTACGAAGCACCTCTTCTAAAAATAGTGGGTTTCCCTCAGCTCGACTTAGGAGCAATTTCTCCATGTCTTTTGGAATACTGTCAATCTCTAATAAACGAGTAATCAACTGACGGCTTTCTTCGTTGGTAAGAGGCCAAAGCGTTAGCTCTGTAATATCATCCCCATAATCAATTTTGCTGGTATTTTTTATCTTCCAGAAGGTGGTTTCTCGTTCTAAACGGGTGGCACAAATCAGTAATATTGGGGTGTAAAAGGTCAATGTGAAGAGGTATTCGATTAAATCAACCGAACTTGGGTCAGCCCAATGTAAATCCTCAAATACCATAACCACTGGATGATGTTTGGAAAGGCTTTCTACCCATTCACCCATGGCCAGTAACATCCGTTGTTGGAGCACATGTGGGTCATTGAGGGGCAAATTATCTGCAATTTCGGGCGCTACATTGATACCTAGCATCGTAGCGAGATATGGGATCACATCGTTTTTACGTTGTGGAAAGAGGTAATCACCCATAGCATCAAGGCGCATTTTTATGAGCGTGTCGTCTGAGCCACCCGGAATACCCAGATAGCTGTAGAGAATCTCAACAAAAAGTCGATTAGCAAAAGAACGTCGATAAGACAACCCTCGACCAAAAAGCCATAACGGGTCACTATGTTCATTGTCTCGGTTGGTTCCCTCATAGGCGGTTAGCCAAACCGGCTGAGTATGTTCATGACCATCCGTGACCTGCTCCCGAAACTCCTGAACTAATCGAGATTTCCCCATGCCTGCATCACTAGAAAGAACAACAATACCGCCGTTACCATTATAAAGATTGGTATAAATATTTTTGAGCCGCTGAATTTCCTCTTCTCGTCCGGTAAAGGGAGCTTGACTATCAGGCCCTTGAATAGGACGTTCTCGGGCAGATTTTAGCTCATAAACTCTGAGTGCTTCCGCCTTTCCCTTCACCTTCATCGGCTCACGTTTTTCAAATACAAAATGTCGTTTGGTAAGATTATAGGTCGCTTCGCTGACAAATACCTCGCCCCGCACAGAAACACCTTCTAAACGAGCCGCCACATTGACCGCATCTCCCATGACTGTGTAGGAACGCTTACGATCCGTTCCCACCATGCCTGCAATAACAGTTCCTGTATTAATACCAATATGCATACCTAACGATTTTACCAGTGGAAAAGGTGGATTTGCATTAAACGCCTCTAACCGTTCCATCATAGATAACGCCGCTCGCAAGGCCAATTCTGGATCATTTTCATGAGACTTTGGCGCGCCAAAAATCGCCATAATCTCATCACCAATATATTTGTCGATGTAGCCATCAAACTCGTAAATTGCCTCACTCAACTCTTGTAACAAATGGTTGACCAAGGTCACAACTCGTTCAACTTCTGCTGGACTTTTGGCCGCATCGTTTAAGGCCGTGAATCCCGACATGTCAGCAAAAATAACAGTAACCTGTCGACGTTCACCTTCAATGGACGAAACGCTTAACTGCTCCTCGGTAGCATTAGTTAGGGAGCCAGTAGTCAGATTTTTTTTCTTTTTCTTTAGTTTTTTCTCGTAATCTCGAATAAGATTTTTAACAGTGAGAGGTGTGTTGTCCCAATCACTGGAGATAATGTCTGATGGTCGCTCAATTGTCATAAGAAAATATACACGTTTCCTTAATAAGAGATAATCGTTCGATGGCGTTAATTGTATTGATAATAGTACAATCCTTAAAATATGTCAACGAAATTTTTTGGCTAGAACTACCATCGTTGGGCGGTATAAAATAAGAAATAGCCGCTAATTAAGTAATTGTTGATAGACTGTCTGTAACCGATTTGCGGCTGTAACCCAACTAAATTTTTGAGCCTGTAAAAAACCGTTATTTATCGCCTGAGTATACTGGTCTCGGTCGGTTGCTAAGAGATGCAAAGCCGAGGCAAGCATCTCTGTATCTGTGGCCGTAACTTGAATCGCCGCTTGTCCGGCTACTTCTGGTAAGCTAGAGTTGTCGGCACAAACAACAGGAGTTCCGCAGGCCATAGCCTCTACCACAGGAATACCAAATCCCTCGTAATGAGATGGATAGGCAAATATATCGGCTAACGTATACAAAGCTGGCAAATCGGCATCGTCCACAAAACCGATAAACTGAATTCGTTCTTTTACGGGTGAGTTTTCTGCGGCGGCAAATATATCATCATACAACCACCCTTTACCCCCAGCAATCACTAAATAATGCGTTTTAGATACGGCTGATGTTGAAAATGCCTCAATTAGTCCCTTGAAATTTTTGCGAGGCTCCAGAGTTCCAAGCCCCAAAATAAACCTCTCAGGAAGTTGGTAATGCTCGGCAACTCGCGTGAGAGTAGCTTGCTCGGTTATAGGATGAAACCGCTCTTCAACCCCGGCTCCAACAACTGTTACTCGGTTTGGTGATACATTGTAGATGTCGAATAGGTCTACCTTGGTACTTTCTGAATCAGCTAAAATATGATCTGCACGAGCCAAACTTCTTGGCACAACCTTATTAAGCCAGTTTCGTAACGTCACCACAGCCCCTTGCGGATGCCGAATAAAGGATAAATCATGCACAGTCAACAACGTTTTTGCTCGCCGAACTGGGGGTAAAATAAAGTTGGGCGAGTGAAACAGGTCAACTTGACCAGTAAACCATTC
Source organism: Anaerolineales bacterium HSG25 (assembly GCA_030377865.1). Taxonomy (GTDB): domain Bacteria; phylum Chloroflexota; class Anaerolineae; order 4572-78; family J111; genus JAUCGB01. The sequence continues at coordinate 20,714 of JAUCGA010000034.1, forward strand.
GACAGGAATGGGTAAATAAAGTCGATGCCAACCAATAGTCATCCAACGTTCTGGAAAAGGGTAAGATTTGTGGCTGAAATTAGGATACTTCTGAAAGGGGTTGAGGCTGTCGATGGGAGCATCTGAACTGGCCAGCAAACGATACTCTGTCTGTTGGTCGATCTGAGCGAGTGTTGTAATCAACCCTCGCGTGTAACGTCCGATACCGCCACCTTGCTTTAAGGCGGCAGTATAATCAATTCCGATGATCAATAGTTAGGAATCGGGATTAAATAAGTTGCGCGTTTGACCGGAGCGCTGGCAGACAGCCAGCATGTCGGCTGTCTGCCGACGCGCCAACTACACAAGTTAATTAATGCTCATTTCTAAGATGGATTGACAGCTACCAATTGAATAATTAATTGTTAAATGTCAACCGGATGTAAAAAAGCGTATCTTACGATTATAACATAGTGATAAGGAGTTGCAAACTTCGTTAGCCAATAAACCAACATAAACAGATGGTAATGCAATGGAGCTTAATCAGCAATACGAGTTGCAAACTTCGTTAGCCAATAAACAGACGAGTATCTGGGTAAATCATGACCGTCAACTTAAGAGTTTGTAGTAGGTACTTTAGTGCCGTTTGAAGGCGATGAATCGCCTACTACAAACGTTAAATTGACACTTATGCCGGGTAAATATTAACTCGTAAACTGGCTGTCGACAGCATAAAATACGCAGATTAAATTATCGAACGATAGTTGTACCTGTATCGTTTTGTAAACCGGTCAAATTGGTAATTCTAACCGCGTGAACACCGCCCTCAACCGCGTCTAGTGCCGATTTAACTTTGGGTATCATGCCATCTTTTATTACACCTTCATCAATCAATTGTTTAACTTGATGGGTGGTCAATTGAGGAAGTAGTTTTTGATCTTGTAAAACCCCCGGTACATTTGAAACAAACACCAGTAAGTCGGCTTTAACTGCAACTGCCACCGCAGTAGCAACTTGATCAGCATTAACATTGAACATCATGCCATCAGCACCATAACAAATAGGAGATAAAATCGGTGTAACACCATCCTCTAAAAGATGGGTAAACACCTTTATACGAACATCGACCACCCGTCCTACCTGTCCTAAATCGCCTTTAGGATGATGTAATTTTTCGGCTTTAACTGCCGAGCGGTCAACACCTGACATGCCAAAAGCATCGACTCCGGCGGTAGCTAGGGACGCGACCAGTCGTTTATTTACTCGGCCAGCCAACACCATCTTTACGATTGACAATGATTCTGCATCGGTGACGCGTAAACCATCAATATATTGAGCCTCTATACCGAGCCGTTTTTGCAATTCTCGAATCTCTTTACCACCCCCATGTACCAATATGGGCGGGGTTTTCAGAGCGGCGATCGTCTCGCCCATTCGCTCTACAAAGCTCGGATCGTCTAATTCTTGTCCACCTATTTTTAATACTAACATAATTTTTTAAAGAGGCGAGTAGATGATATGCGTTCAGTGTCCACACCATCCACTCGCCCATGTTTTAGGAATCGGGATTAATTAACTTATAGAGTTGTTCGGGAATAAAGGAATGCAATAGCTTCTCAGCTATTGCAGGCAAAAGCAAGATGCTTTTGCACTCCTAGGCCGTCGAAGTTGCGCTTTTATGATAGAAAATATTATTGCTGAACAACTCTGGGACGCGTAACTTAATTTCTTATATCAACCCAACAGTTTCTTCGATACCGAACATGATATTAAAATTTTGCACCGCTTGTCCCGCCGCGCCTTTACCCAAATTGTCAATCGATGAGCAAAGGATAAGTTGCCGTGGTGTAACAACAGTTATCGAAATAGCACATAAATTGCTATTTTGAGTATGGGCCATGGTCGCCAACTGACCATCAGACAAAACACGTATAAACGGTTGATCCGCATACAACGCTTGATAGCGATTCTGTAACTGAGCCGATGTTTGATCGTCATTTAAGCCAACATAAATTGTAGATAACATGCCTCGGCTAATCGGTACAAGGTGGGGAGAGAAAATAATATTATCCCCATTACCCTTAAAACGACCCACCATATCACTCACCTCTGCGATATGTCGATGTTTTTGTCCAATATTATAAGGAGATAAGTTCTCATTCACTTCAACAAAATGGGTTTTGAGACTAGCTTTGCGACCAGCCCCACTGACTCCGCTTTTGCTATCGGCAATGATGGGTTGTTGTGGGTTAAGCAGACCCGCTTTTAATAACGGATATAAAGCCAAAATGATACTGGTTGGATAACAGCCGGGATTGGCTAGTAGATTTGTCTCACGGATTTGGGAACGATTAATCTCTGATATTCCATAAGCCGCCTCTTGAAGTAGTTCTGGAGCAGTGTGTGGCACTCCATACCACTTTTCGTAGGTGGTAGTATTGGTCAGTCGAAAGTCAGCCGATAGATCAATAACCCGTACTCCCGCCTGACGTGCCCTCAGTACTGTAGGCATGCTAGCCGCATGGGGTAAACAGCAAAACACAGCCTCAACCTTATCTAAGGGTGCTGTTTTACTCGACACTAACGGTACATCCCACACTACGGGATATATGTCACTCATGTTTCCACCCGCGCTACTTTCTGAGGTGGCAAATATCAATTTTATCTGTGGATGTTGGCGTAAAATCTTAATGGTTTCAAACCCGGTATAGCCACTTGCCCCAAAAACACCGACGTTAATCATAATAAGCATCCTTTAATATGGAACAGATTGGAGAGTTAAAGAAATCAAAATATCCAGTTTCTCTAACACTCCAACCCTCTATAACAAAAAAACCGACCTCCAATATCTGGAGTCGGCTTGTAGTTCATCAATTTATGTATGCCCAAGCACAACTATCCAGACATATAATCTGGCTGATAGCAAGGTGTGCGACGGATTTTGATATTAGTCATTACTTTGATAACTGAGTACATAAAAGTGGCGGCTAGTCTAACATGCATAAGAAAGGCTGTCAAATAAGTAACAAAAGTTTGTCGTTTCATTCATAACCTGACATGTTGATAAAACCAAAAGCATTTTTCGACAGGATTAACAGGATTGACAGGATTTTTTGCCTTTAATCCTGTCAATCCTGTTAATCCTGTCAGATATTGTTTTATCCATGTTGAAATGATAAACTTCTGTAAGGCAGTTCCAACTTTTAAAATCTCCCAAACTGATTAATTTCTCTATGTCATTCCCGCATGCTTTTAGCGGGAATCCACATTCTGCATACAAATAGATGCCCGATAACAACATTCGGACATGACATTTGGGAGGTTTATTTTCTTGGAGTTACCTAAGTAACTTTCATTTCTAAGTTGTGACTTTTGTAGGAGTGTCAAAGTTTTCAAAAGTTTGTCGATTCATTCATAACCTGACATGCTGACAAGATCAAAGGCATTTTCTGATAGGATTAACAAGAGAGTTGTTCGACAATAACTTATCATCGCATAAAAACTCAAATTCGAGGTCTGCGGAGTGCAAAAGCTTCTTGCTTTTGCATGTTTACCTCTGGCAAAAGCAAGAAGACAAGAAGCTTTTGCACTCCTTTATTGCCGAACAACTCTAACAGGTCTTGAAAACTTCTCGATTACTCCACCCCAACCCCCAAACTCGGTCGGTCACCGTCATGATGTAACTCTAGTGGGGTATCAACCGGCGGGGTATCGCGACGCGAGGCCCCCGGCACGGTGATAATCAGCGGCCCATAGAGGTTGTTCTGCTCGTTGCGTTCCACTACTTCACCCAAACTACTGCCGCTCTCGGAGTATGAATCGACCAGCACATACAGATAATACTGCCCCGGCTCTCGGAAAGTATTGTTGATGGGATAGCCGCCGACGGTCTTGTCCCACGTGCCGATGTTGTTGGGGATAAAGTTGCTATAGTTGTGAGTTGGGTCAAACGGGTCGTTAGGGATGAGGTTGGTCAGCAGGCGTTGCCCGTTGGGGGTGTCATAAGTGCGCCAGACCACGCCATGCGGCACTCGGCTGAGGCCAAAACTGCTCCAACTTTGGTTGACACGCGGCGTAATCGGCTCGGTCGAGAGGTACAGATCAATCCAAAATGAGCTAGGAGTCACGCTCCCATGACTGTTTTGCACCAATACCTCAATCACGACTGGTTGACCGGGAAATGGGCTTAAATCGGATACATCGACCTGCTCTACCCATAAATCAATCGGAGCGGGTTTAACAATTAGAGGTAGGTAGAACGCTCTATTAATCGGAGTATCCTCCACGGCTGAGGCAACATTGCCCAAACTATCAATGATGGTGGCGATATTCCCAATCGAGGTTACATAGCTAGGCAGGTTGTGATTGATCGTCACCGCAAATCGCACCACCCCGCTCTCCCCACTGCTCAACGTTCCCACATTATACCGACAAACCGATTTCGCCACCGCGCCATGCATACAATCCCAACCCGACGAACTAGCCGTGGCATTAAAAGTGCTGTTAGCCGGAACAACCTCACTCAGCAAAACTTCACTCATACTGCTTGATCCATTGTTACTATACGAAAGTTCGTAGATCAGGGTACTACCCGATGAAACCGAAACACCGTTATCTGTTTTGTTCAGACTTAACGTCGAATTATCATCACCAATCGGCGTATCCTCAACCGCGGTAGCTACGTTGCCCAAACTATCGACCAGCGTGGCGATATTCCCTATCGAGGTCACATTGCTGGACAAATTCTGATCGACCCTCACCGCAAATAGCGCTTGGTCGCTGGTTCCATTGCTTAATGTACCGATATTATAAAGACAAATCGACTCTGGTTTTGCGCCATCCCTACACCCCCAACCAGACGAACTAGCTGTTTCATTAAAGGTACTGTTGGCGGGTACAATCTCACTCATTAACACCCCACTGGCGCTTCCCGGCCCGTCGTTCCCATAAGTAATCTGATAAACAATGGTATCGCCGGGGTTTGCTGAAACATCATTGTCAGTTTTGGTTAGGCTTAAGCTGGGTGCGTTGGGGTTATTGATACTACTGGCAAAAACAGTACTGTTATCTGCCGGACTGATATCCGCGCCGTTCCGCTCATCATCGGCGATGGTGGCGCTGTTGGTGATAACTGTCACGTTGCCGGGTAAATTATCATCAACCTGTACAGTCATGGTCACAATTTGAGATGGCCCATTTGAAACCAACAGACTCGGCACATCGTACCAATATTCAGAGCCAACTGGTCGCCAATTAGGAGTTCCCTCAACAAAACGGGTGTGATCAGGCAACGTATCCCGAATTGTCACCCCCTGCGCGGTTACATTGCCGATGTTGGCAAAAATTAGGTTGTAGTTAATCTGTTCACCCGGACTAAAGGATTCATCCGATGCAGTTTTACGAATAGTTAGATTCGGGCCATTCATTGATGGAATAGTCGTGCCATCGGTAATCATGGTCGTAATCTGGCTATTATTGTCAATGATAATATCCTCAGGGCCATGCGTACCATCATCGGCAATTTCGGCAATATTGTCGAACACGGTAAATACCGGCAAATCATCGTCAATTTTGACTTGAAAAATAACTGTATTACCCCCAAAGTTAAGTGTACCTATCTCATGCCGATATTTTCTAGTGCCGGGAACAGGTTGCCACAAATTCGGATCGCCCACATAAGTAGTGAATTGAGGCAAAGTTTCGGTGATGACTACCCCAGTGGCGATGCTATTTGGTACTTGGTTGACATAAACCAAACCATAAGTAATCACCTCTCCGGCTTGGGCGTTGGGGTAAAACCCTTTAACGACGGCCAAATCGGGCGGAATGACGACGGTAGTGACGAAGGTGGCAATGTCGCGCAGGGTAGGATCACTTTCTAACACGGCCAAAATGCCAGTAGTATCTCGATAACCAATCGTAGCTGTAGCAGGTATACTAACCGAAAAAATTACATCTTGACGTTCACCGCCGGCCAAGGATAAGGACATGGTTGGCGGATTGGCGACAAATAAACCATTGGTCACCGTGATTAAGATTGTCTCATCGGTCGTGCCAGTGTTGATGACACTGAGGCTGTAAGTCAGCACACTACCGGGAGTTGCTTGTCCAAACCCCTCCTGTAACGAAGGCAGAAGAGTCACGCCCGGTACGGCTAAATCGAGGCGATGGGTGTCTTGATTGTCGCTCAAATCGGGGGAGATACCGTTGGTGCTACTATAATCAATAACCGCGGTATTGACGATCTCGTCGGTGCTGTTGGAGACAGCGGGATTAACTCGCACTGCAAAGTTGACGCTGGTTGAACTGTTGGCGGCCAAGTTGCCAAATCCATAGATACAGGTCGTACCGGCATTGATGCTCGGACAGTTCCAGCCAGATGAACTACCGGCTGAGTCCCATGTTGTATTTTGGGGCACAACTTCGGTGATTGTGCCGGAGGTGGCATCTGCGGTGCTAGTATTGGTTATGTTTATGGTATAAATAATTTGTTCGGTGGGTAGGACAATGGTACGGGTTGTGGTTTTGCTGATACTGAGCGCGGTCGGGCCGCGTATTCCAGTTGTTACAGGTTGCGGAGCTGGATTCATGGTGAAAGGCGGCGTACCGGGTAACGGTCGAATCTCATGGGTGCTATTTTCAATGACATCTCCATTCGCCAAATTATCATCGACTCGCACCACCAACTCCATGATCACGGTGTCACCGGAGTTGACCGGATCATTAATTACCCAAACCGCTATATCCAAAGAGGTGTCAAAATAGGCCGAATTATTATTATTCTGCCAAGAACCGATAAACCGATGGCTATCATAGCTGGTATTGTCTGGAACAACATCGGACACAAACAGCCCGACCACATTACTACCGGAGGTTGGATCGTTGGTCAAAGTCAGCTGATAAGTCAACAAAGCACCCACGTTGACCTCTGGGGTGGGCGAGGCGGTTTTTTGCAGGATGATATTGACAGGCGCAAAAATCGTAATATCGACTGGATCACCACATGTTTGGCCCGGTACATATCCACCCGATACACAGTAGGTACTGTTGGTGATTAGATCGTTATTGTTTAAGCCAGCGTCCACCTGCACCGTAAAATCAACCGTGACCGACTGATTCACATTCAGCACTTGGTTAAAATCCCATGTGACGGTGTTATTTACCTGAGTCCCACTGTCTGATGCCGAAACAAAACTGGTATTGTTGGGTAACTGCTCGGTGATTTGAAACGAGCCAAACGTCGGCACTGACCCCGTATTTCGGACAGTAATTTGATAGGTAATCTGGTCGCCCGATTGGGCGGTATTCATATTGGCCGATTTGCTAATCGTCCATTCAGGTGCGTTGACGAGAGTCTGCACGTTGAAGGGTTGGCTAATATTGACATTCGGTATGCCGCCGGTCAGCGTCACCAGATCGTTGACCAGAGTCGCCTGATCGGTAGTGGTGGGAACGACACTGTAGGTGAACTTAACCACATCATTGGGTGACAACTGCCGATTCGGCAATAGGGTATGAACAGAAACCCCTTGGCTCAGACAGATATAGTTATTTTCAGCCCAATCGACTGAATCGTTGGTTGAGCTAGAATTTACACAACTCGTTCCGGCGGGTAAAACATTCCGTAACACCATTAGGTCGGTGATTGTGCTGGTGTAGGTAATTGGCCCATTTTGTAAGGTGATGAGGTAGGTTATTTCGTTATCGGGCATGGTCGGGTTTTGGTTGACCACACTGAGATCGGCTGTTTTGGTAATAGTGATTCCAGTTTGAGCATGAGCAATCTCTGCCATAAAGGGAAAAGAGCGGTTGGTGGTCGATAAGGATATAGTGGAGATGGTAAAAGCAGTCCCCATTATCAACATAATCAGAGACACCAAAGCGAGTAGTCTGCGGGGTATCATAAAAGCATCATCTTTCGATTGCATATCTATTACTCCTTCTATAAGTTAATCAACATATCGCCTCCATCCTATCATTTGCTCAGAGTAGGAGCAACAACAACAACCCTGATGTACCATGCGTAAAACTATGGACGTTGTTTTGCGTGTTAGCCTTGAGGATGATATAATTTCCGACCTTGTTACCCGACATCCAAGGAACAAAGATAAGTTCTTAGCCACGAATTACACGGATTTTGTCTTAATTCATGGTGAAAATCTCTATTCCACAGTTTGTGTGCGTCCCATCTAAAAAATTATACTCTCACTAAATTATAAAACTGATTTAGACTAAGGTATAATCAGGAGACTTTGGGATTTGATATTATGGTCGAATCTTTTCATTTTTGACAGGGCAATCAATGATAACAGAATTAAATACTATTTTAAGAGTGTTGCCATACCAAATAACTCCCCATTTTATTGACAAAATTAAACTTATGGATAAGTCAGTGTCAGCAGATATAGACTTAAAAACTCATAGTAATCACCTTCAAAAACAGGTTTTGGAACAGTGTAAAGAACTCTCCGATTCGAGAGAGTTTAGCGATATGGAATGGGCGAGTACACGAGATTTAGAGGTTTTAACTGACCGTACCGTTGGTGAAACGCTATCGACTGAAACAGAACTTCATATCAGAGCTATTCTGCAAGGTTTTGATATTGAGATAACCTGTGGAGGTCTCAAATCTGAATCAAGTATTGAGCGAAAGATAGAACGGCACGAAGTTGAAGATAGGCGCTTTGTGTTTGACTACATTAGATTTCGGGTGGTTGCGCCTTCTTTGAGAGACGTGGAAGCTATTGGTAAGGTGTTGCGTAACAACAGTTTACCTCACATTGTTCGTTTTCGTAACCATTACACTCGACCAGCTGATGGATTAGGTGAACATTACCGAGCGCTGAGTTATACCTTTTCCACAAGCCACGATTATTCTGTAGAAATCCAAATATTGACTCTGAATAACCATATAAAATCATTTTTGACCCACCCTTTTGTTGTTGCCAAGAATCGAGAATTTCCTACGCCAGCGTCAAAACAATGGTTTATTAATTTTTTATGGAAGGTGAACATTGTAGACTTTCGAAAATTTTTGGCTATTGAGGGGTAAGTCAGCCTTACATTCCTAAACGTAAAGAAGCCTGTTGCTCATACAAGCAACAGGCTTCTTTAGTATTAGTACGTGTTTTAGCGTATCAGCATATTATCAAACTAATCTAAAAAATCGCGCAAGCGACGACTACGCCGAGGATGACGGAGTTTACTGAGCGCTTTAGCTTCGATTTGTCGGATTCGTTCGCGGGTCACACCAAATTTTTGCCCCACCTCTTCTAAGGTGTAGGCGCGACCATCATACAAACCAAACCGGAGTTGTAACACGCGGCTTTCGCGGGCGCTAAGAGAGCCTAACACGTCGTCAATCCGCTCGCTTAATACATTGTGGATAGCCGTATCGTTGGGCGCAGGGTTGCTATGATCTTCGATAAAATCACCTAAAGTGTTATCCTGATCTTCACCTAACTCCATCTCTAATGATAAGGGGAATTGGGAGGCTTGTCGGATTCGCTCTAACAAACGCATGGTAACACCCATCTCAGCGGCAATTTCGGCCTCACTTGGCTCTTTGCCGTTCCGTTGCACAAGTTCGCGCGACACTCGCGACAGTTGGGTGATTCGCTCGCCCATATGCACTGGAATCCGGATGGTACGTCCTTGGTCAGCTAACGCTCGGCTGACGGCTTGCCGAATCCACCAAGTGGCATAAGTGCTAAACTTAAACCCACGTTGATATTCAAACTTTTCCACAGCTCGAATCAGGCCAATATTACCTTCCTGAATCAAATCCATAAAGGATACGCCATGCCCTAAATATTTTTTGGCGATACTAACCACCAACCGAAAATTCGATTCGATCAATTTACAACGAGCCGCTTGTCCCAATCGAACTTGGAGCAAGATTGCATCCTGACACGACTCGTCACTCTCATTGAGTAACAGCATAGCCGCTTTTCCAGCCTCAATCGCCTTTGCCAATTCAACCTCTTCCTTACCTTTTAGCAACGGAATCCGACTAATCTCTTTCAGATATAAGGCTACAGAATCATCAACATCAAGGTCAGAACCGGTACTTTTACGTTTTACAGGTGTCTCCTCGGTGTTATCTTGATCATCGGCATCTGAGCTATCATCGACCTCATCATCAGCAGAATCATCCTCTTCATAGGTTGTCGTAAATCCATTATTGCCATTAGTTGAACTAGATTTCCCATTAGTAAACGTATTAGGGCTGTAATCATCGCCCTGTTTTTTCTGGATAAACTTGTTTAAGGGATTTGTTGTTTCAAGGTAGGTATGATCAGTGAGCATATCTCCTCCTTACTCGACTTTGGTTGGCAACTCGGCTTTCATTGGCATAGTTACCATAAAGAGTTTGTAAATTACAATTTTTAATAGTGGGCACATATTCTACGATACATCTTCAAGGAAACCTGTTCTCCATTGAAGGCCAACTGATGGTGATGAATAATTATACCTGCGCTCTAGATGTTCAGATAAACATTTTCAGCCGTTACCTTCCCGCAAGTTTAGAACTTGCGGGAAGGTTGGTCTTGAATTGAAAAGCATTATCTGAAAGACTGTCTAAGAATTATCCATGTAACAATCGGTTTTGTATGCGATTTTTAACGTATAAATATTAAGACATAAAAAGATGAGACTCGAAACCGAATATTATGTCAACATCATTATGTCAAGTAGTATAACACACTATTGAGTTACATACAATTATTGAATCTTAAAATTATGTCAAGTTGACAGATTCAACAGATCATGTTAGCCAATATCTATAAATTTCAAGGTCAAATAGGATGCGCTTATAGAACTCTCAAGAAAGAAGCTTAGAGCTGTTATAGCCCCTAACTAAAGAGGTTTTCACCAATAAAATAGCAGGTATCAGCATATACAACGTTAAGTAATGTTGACAATGATCATGGTTATGGGCGACAGTTTTATCAGGTAGAATTTTAATGAAATTAAAATAGGGGGTTGACAAATAGTTTATTGTTTAGTATACTGTTTCACGCAATACGGAAACGCTTCCGAGTAGGAGGTTTTAGGACTACGAAACAAAGGATTGACAAACTCTTGATAGTTTAGTATACTGTACCTGCTCACACGGAAACGCTTCCGTATAATTTTTCACTATTTAACTGTTAGAAGTTTAATTTTGTAGCACCCTATTATGAGGAGATAAGGGATATAACTATGAGAAAGCAAATTTTAATCTTGTCTGTTTTATTGTTAGCTGTAATGATGATTGCCGCTCAATGTGGTGGAGGTGAGGCTCCAGCACCAGAAAAAGAGGCTCCAGCACCCGCCGCCGAAGAAAAAGCTGAAGAAGCCGCTCCAGCCGCCGAGGAAATGACGATTACGGTTTGGACAAAAGAAGGTGAAGCAGATGGTGGCTTACCATTTCTTCAATCAATCGCTGATGCTTACACCGCAGAAAATCCAAACGTAACCCTCGAGATTGTCAATAAAGATGTTGAAGTTCTCCGAGAAGATTTCCAAACAGCCGCTTTAGCCGGTAACTCACCCGACCTACTATTCACCGTCAGTGACCATGCTGGCCCCTTCACAATTGCCGAGTTGATTCAGCCGGTCGAAGGGTTAGCCGATTTAGGCCAATATGTCGATAGTGCTGTGGCCGCTGTCAAATTAGATGGCAAAACATGGGGCGTACCAGCCAGTAACGGTAACCACTTAATGTTGCTCTATAACAAAGACTTGGTTCCTGAACCACCTGCTAATACTGATGAACTGATTGCCATGGCCGCTGACCTCAAAGGCCAAGATATTATTCCGTTAGTTTTCAACCAAACTGAGCCATTCTGGATGGTGCCTTGGTTAGGCGGTTTTGGTGGTTCCGTGTTTGCTGACGACGGTGTTACCCCGACCTTGAACACTCCCGAAATGGCCGCTACCCTGCAATTTATGCACGACATTAAATTTGCCGAAGAACTGATCCCCGCAGAAAGTGACTATGATGGTTCTGACACCCTCTTCAAAGAAGGTAAAGCGGCTATGATTATTAACGGTGACTGGAGTGTTGGTGGTTATACCGATACATTAGGCGACAAACTGGGTATCGCTCGAATTCCACAAGTATCTGCCACAGGCAACTGGCCTGCTCCGTATACAGCCGGAACCTTCTTCATGTTCCCAGCCGAACTGAGTGGCGCAAAACTAGATACCGCCAAAGATTTTGTCAGCTTTGTAACTAACGAAGAAAACCAAGTTAAAATGGTTGAAGAACTGAACCGTTTACCAGCCTTAAAAGTAGCTCTGGATGATCCAGCCGTTACCGAAAATGATCTGTTAAAAGGTTCTGCCGACCAAATGGTTGTTGGTGTCCCAATGCCTACCGTATTAGAAATGCGCTGTAACTGGGACTCGATGAAACCAGAACTACTCGCCATTTTATCCGACACAAAAGCTCCTGAAGATGCCGCCGCCGCCATGCAAACAGCGGCAGACAACTGCCTCTTAACGCTCGAATAAACTCACTAAAAAGGCCAAGAACAAACAATCGTTCTTGGCCTTTTTTATAAGATTGCAGTTCTTCAGACAAGCCAGTTTTTACTAAGTGTTCAGGAGAAGAATAAGTAAATGGATAGTTTAACGTTAGATGTTGTTGTACGTAGTATCAGTGAAGTAGGTGGGACGGTTGCCTTCATTGTCGTAGGCTCAATTATTTTAGAACTCATTTTGTTCCTTATCTTTAAGGTCATCTTAAAAAGCCCTCATACTTTACCCATTATGTTGTTAGGCCCAGCCGCTTTTGGCATGACTGTTTTAATCGTTTATCCGTTATTATGGGAGTTGAATCTCTCTTTTACCAACATGAGCTTACGTCGTTTCGGCGACAAAGCGCAATATACTTGGATAGCCTGTCAAGCTAAACCAGAGAACATTAACTTTTGGCTAACCGATTGTTTGTTCAAAAACTATGTCGATGTATTTCGACTACCAGTATTGAAGCAGGTCTATTTTTTCCCAGTTTTTCTTCGGACGGTGTTATGGACCTTCATTAACATGGTATTCCATTTAGTGGGCGGCACGATTTTAGCCATCTTACTCAACCAGCCCATTCGAGGCCGAGGGATATATCGAACATTTTTGATTTTACCGTGGGCCATTCCTCAAGTCATCGCCGTGTTAGCTTGGCGAGGAGAGTTCCATTTTGAGTATGGTTTCGTCAATCTTATGCTTGTTCGTCTCGGACTAGAGCAAATTAACTGGATGACCGATCCATTCTGGAATTTTGCGGCCATGTGTATCGTCAACATCTGGCTCGGAATTCCCTTTATGATGGTAATTTTGCTCGGAGGCTTGCAAAGTATCTCCAGTGACTACTATGAGGCGGCAGAAATCGACGGAGCGAGTGGCCTACAACAGTTTACCAACATCACCATTCCCCTATTACGCCCCGTGATGACCCCTGCCATCGTGTTAGGCACAATTTGGACATTTAATAACTTTAACGTGCCTTTCTTCATCAACCAATTTGAGCTAGAAACAAGTGATATACTGGTCACAGCCCTTTTCCGAGCGGCCTTCCAATATAACCGATATGGTTTCTCAGCCGCATTTGCCTTTATTATTTTTATCATTTTATTACTCTACTCAATCTTTTATATCTGGATTAGCGACGGTCTTAAGGAGGTTTATGAATAATGAGTGTCACCACCGATTCATCCAACAATGATAATGCCTTTCAACGATTTTTTAGAGCTAAACGGGGACATAGCCCTTTTAACAGAATGTTGATCCATCTCGCGCTCATCATTAGCTCAATTATTGCCATCTACCCTGTTCTGCGAGTATTAAGCGTTTCACTTCGCCCCGGTGACCGTTTGCTGTCCACCTCTCTTGCTATCATTCCCAGCGATGCTACCCTCAACAACTATTTTGTAGTTATTACTGAAAAGGATTTTATGCTGTGGCTCTGGAACAGTTTAGCCATTACCGTTTCTACCGCGATTATCGGCGTGATTTTTTCGTCCACCTCAGCCTATGCCTTTTCTCGGTGGCGGTTTCCCGGTCGTAACACCGGCATGCTCTTTTTATTAGCAACTCAAATGATCCCCGCCGCGATGTTGATGGTTCCAATCTACATTTTAGCGGTTAAGTTAGGTTTGTTAGGAACCTATCGAGGGTTAGTTATCGCCTACTCGGTTAGCTCCATTCCGTTTAGCGTTTGGATTTTGAAAGGATATTACGATACCATCCCCAGAGACTTGGAGGAAGCGGCTCTCATTGACGGAGCCAATCGAATTACCGCTTTTTATCGGATTATTCTACCGCTATCCACACCCGCCTTATCTGTCGTCTTCCTATTTAACTTTATGCAAGCCTGGAACGACTATCTGTTGGCTCGGGTTTTATTAGCCAACGCCACCGAAATCTGGACATGGCCGTTAGGGCTACAAGCTCTACAAGGACAGTTCCAAACCGCTTGGGGACAGTTCGCCGCCGCCTCGATTATGGTCATGATTCCGGTTGTTGCCTTGTTCCTTTACTCCTCAAAATATCTCATCTCCGGCCTAACCGCAGGTGGGGTAAAAGGATAATATCGTTGCTTCGAGGTGTGCGCCTAACAGCACACCTCGAACCTCCTTCTTTAACGCCTCCATAACAAACATGGGTAACGAGTAATGCATTTTATAAATCCGTGGCTTATCCTTCGCAAAAGTTTCGATGATTTTAGAGAGGATACCTTTTTTTTTGTTCTGTTTAACATGTTTTGGGTAACATCCTCAATCCCCGGTTTTTTGTTACTAGGCTACGGCGCACTTATTCGATTTTTGCCGCTAGTAATCATCGGCATCATTGTTCTTATCCCTTGGCCCTTAGCCACCTTTTCTCTGTTCCATCTAGCCTACCGAGCGGCTCAAAAACAGCCACTTTCCCTCAATAGTTTTTTTACGACTGCTTGGCAACTCAAACAACCCGCCCTTATTTGGGGAGCAATCAATCTACTCGTTTTGGCAATTTTGTTAAGTAATATTCGTTTTTACACTGGCCTAACCTCACCCCTAGCCCATACTTTATTAGGAACACTGCTTCGCTCTCTGTTTACAGTTCTGTTATCGTTATGGATGTTATGGCAACTATTCACTTTGGCTATATATCCCCGCCTCAAACAGCCCTCTTTTTTACTTGCAGTTCGTAATGCGGGTGTTCTAATCCTAAAATTTCCCGTCCCCACCTTTTTTGTAGCGATTGTATCTGGTTTACTCTTAATAAGTGGTACCCTTATCCCGCTCCTTGGCTTTTTGGTTAATATCTCCTTCATAACCCTCATTGTCAACCGAGCTATAATTGAAATAAGGGACGAAGAAAATAGTTTGACAAGCTAAGTAACTATGTTATAATTGCCCTCTAATTTGCGGGTATAGTTCAGTGGTAGAACGCAACCTTCCCAAGGTTGATGTCAGGAGTTCGAGTCTCCTTACCCGCTTATACATAACCAAAACAAAAAGCGGCTCTTGCTAATTTGCGAGAGCCGCTCTTTTGTTTTAACTCATCAAAATACAAACCCGTAACCAAATTCTTACCGTTTATGAAAAATACGTAACACGATAATTTTGGTCGCATGGTTAAATGGGGCTGGATCTGTGATGGGCGACGGTGGGTCAAGTGCATAACCCACACAATCGTCCGGCACAGGAATAAACTGCTCAATGCTGACATGTCCGTCTGCACAGACCGACTGTACTGTATCGAGATAGGCTTGCCCACTGACAAACAGGGCATTGTTAATTGCAACCAAATAACCACCATGCCGAATCAAGGGTCGAACCTTGTTAATCAGCCGAGCTGAGTTATGAGCCAAATCGACGCGGCCTTTTTTGGTAGCGGCGAAAAAGGGTGGGTCAAGAAAAACAGCGTCGAACTGCTCACCGGCCCGTTTTAACCGATTGACGAGTGACCAAAAATCGCCGATCATAAATTCTGGTTTGCGGATGGGAAACCCGTTGAGAGTGTAGGAGGTTTTGGCAACATTAAGAAACTGTCGGTTAAGATCAGTTTGAATGACTCGCACCGCACCTCCGGCGTAGGCCGCTACACCCAAACTACCCGTGTAAGCAAAGGTATTTAAGACCTGTTTCCCATGCAGGTTGTCGATAATCCAACGACGCAGATTACGCGTATCCAAATAAAAACTACTGTCCTGATTCATGGTTAGCTCGACAGCGTAACGCACTCCATGCTCACGGATGTGCCGGTCAGCCTTGTCGCCATACATCAATCGACCTTGTTTCATGGAATCATACAAACCAAACCGATCTTTGACGATGATGGCACTCAACCATGGCAGGCGGTTCAATAAAAACTGTTGAGCCACCTCAAGATTATCCTGACCAGCCTCGACAGGTTTAGCATAGTTGTACAACACGGCTGTCCGGGCATAGAGATCAATAACCAAATTGGGCTGGCCTTCGGTAAAGCCGTTAAACAGACGACATGCGGTTTCATGCTTTTCGTCAAATAGGTTTTCACGCGCCGTTAGGGCATGGTCAAGATTCATAATCAAGCTCTAACTCCCATCACGAATGACTCGGCAGTTTTCAATTTCAAAGGTGACATGCCCCACTTTTTCAGAACTTTTATCCAAGAATCCTTGAGCAAAGTTCAAAAACTGATACACATCGGCAAAATTGGAGGCCAAACCAACTGATATACGAACAGCTCCGGCACTTTTGCCGGTACTATGCTCTAAGAGAGACATAAAGACCGGTAGCCCAATCCGTTTACCTTCTTCAAAGCCGGGAGCAATGTCTTCTTCGGTTAGTGCCTCGGCGATTTCGTTAGCCCCCGGATTACAGAAACAGCCGGTTCGGATGGAGATATTTTGCTCGTTGGCTAACTCTTCGACTCGTCGATAGTCAAGCAAATTGCCGCTAGGGTCGTAAAAATTAACCGTGACGGTTCCACCACGCATCTCTAAATCAGTTGGGCCATAAACCCGTACCAACGGTTTGCCGTTTTGATGACGCAATCCGTATAAATTTTGTAATAACCAGCCACTTAGACAGGTCACTCGCTCATGAATCGTGTCGATATCAATCGCCTCCAAATGTTGTAGACCCGTTTTCACACCCGGAATGTTCAGATAGTCAACCGTGCCATCCTCAAAACCGGCTTCACCCTGTGCCAGATGATGCCATTGCCCTTGTGTCGAGGCCAAGGTGATGGTTCCGCCCGCGAACCAAGGACGGTTTAGTTTTTGCAAAGCCGATTTTCGAGCCAACAAACAGCCGATTCCAGTCGGAAAGCCGAACATCTTATAGAAAGAAAAAGTCGCATAATCGGGTAGCCAACGTCCTATATCTAGGCGATTGGTCGGAGCAAAAGCGGCACAATCAACCAACACGTCCCAACCCTTATCACGTGCCCTATCAATCAACTCAAGCGGATGTTGCACCCCAGAAAAATTCGACTGGGCTGGATAGGCGAATAGATTGCCATGCGCGGGGTCGGCTTGAGTCAGCAACTTATCTAGTTCTGGCTGGTCAATCCGTAAGTTAGGCATGGTCAACGGAACATAGTCAACCGTGGCTCCTTTTGTTCTGGCAAACTCCCGAATCCCATTAACGGAGTTATGATTATCGAAGGCTAACAAAAAACGCCCATCGGCCTGAAACGGGTAGGATTCACCAACTAGTTTCAAAGCTCCGCTGGCGTTAGGGGTAAAAATGGCAATATATTCATCGGGGGAGGCATTGAAGTACTCTAAGACATACTTCCGCGCTCCCTCTACTAAATTGGTCATGGCAACCGAGGTGGGGTTGTTAGAGTGGGGATTGCCAAATACATTTTGGCTCAACATGGTCATGTGTTGCTGAATCTGAGACTCGGCATATAATCCGCCACCGGTATAATCCAGATAGATATGCTTCTGCTCATCTAAGCGACTATAGTCAGTGGCGCGAAGCTGATCTATGGCTTCGGTTTCAGCATAGGTTGGATATGCTTGAGTAAATTGTTCAAAGGCCGCGGCCATGTTCTTGGGTTGATAATTAGCTGGTATAATTGATTGGATAGGACTGTTATTCATCGATGTATTTCTCCTAAATTTTTATATTGTGATCTTGTTACCTAACAAAATTTTTTTAGCCTAAACTAAAGGCATCTGACAGGATTAAAGGCAAAAAATCCTGTCAATCCTGCCGCACCAGTAGAGTTGTTCGGGAATAAAGGAGTGCAAAAGCTGATTGCTTTTGCATGTTTATCTCTGGCAAAAGCAATCAGCTTTTGCACTCCGCAGACCCAGGATTTGAGTTTTTATGCGAGGATAAGTTATTGCCGAACAGGTCTGGTGATGACACAATGCTTGTTTTCCTCGCAGGGGGTTAATTGTAAATATTCAGTAAACTCGCCAGAAGGAGTGTCAGAAACCCGATTTCTTTGAGAAATCGAGTTTCTATAGATGTTCAGATAAACATTTTCAGTTGTCACCTTCCCGCAAGTTTTGAACTTGCGGGAAGGTTGGTCTTGAATTGAAAATCATTATCTGAAAGACTGTAGGACGGCTTTGCTAAATTTTTCCGTTTAATTTTTCCGAGTAGCTAACAGTTCATCAAGCCACTCACTATCGTCATCAGAAACGATTGGGGTTAGAGTGTAATTATAATCGACAAATAGATAATATCGACCTTGTTCATACACATCATGTAGAATCTGATTCAAGGGCAACTCAGGCTCTTTTTCGTCAGGACGTAACGGAATCGGCAGGTCAGGAATTGTATCACGCATACTAAATAAATACACATCCGCCCAAGGGCGCTTATCTCCTCGACTGACCATGAGCCGGTAATCATTGGTTTGGGTAACGCCCATCGGTAACGGTTTGCCTTGTCGCAGGAGATCAATTTCGACCAGATTTGTCTCTGATCTAAAAATTTCCTGCCGTTTTTTTTCGTATTCCTGCCTGCCTCGTCCGGTTTTATTGGCAGGTGATAGGATTTCGATCACGGTAATCACCTCATTATCTCCAACCCGCTTTATCTTTAGATAACGATGTTTTACCTCCTCTTGTATCGGCAAGACTCCCGTAATCGGTTCAAGGTGTGGTTTTTGCATGACTGCCACCGCGCTACCCTGAAACCGTTTAGGTGACCGCGATAACACCAGCACATCAGGCTTGCCGGGCCGATCGTCAATCGAACTACCATTTGATTGAGTGACCGACAAATAGGTCAGTTGTTCAATGATGGCGTAGTAGTTGGGTTCTAATTTTTGGGCCAAGAAATGTTGAATATGACTAATTAAATGGGTATGAATTTGATTCCATACGCCAGGTTGCTCTAAATAAGGATCCATGCCCTGAAAGGGTGTTTTCATAATAGATGTACCTCCAGTTTATATTTTACTTTCTCTAACAGACGAGTCAAACAACCGCACCATGAGCTAAAAATCAACATGACAGTTTTTTATTAATATGGTAAAATGCGATTAGAAAATCCCACTTTTTCAAAATCTATTATAGTAAAGAAGGCTATTATGAGCTTAATTCGTCCCATCTCACAAACTAAAGATCGAATTACTGCCGACTTTTTTGTTGGAAGTTACCGTTTTTCTGGTAGTGTTGTGGCTCATCGCTACTCGATGATTAAAGTTTTAAACGATAAAGCTACTGACCATTTAACCCTCGTTGATATTTATATCTCTCCGTTTAACAAACCGGGTGAGATTGTCAGCACCCAAAAACGGGGCCTGCTGATTAAGGATAAAATCGACTTTATTTTGTTACCTCCTGAAACCTCGCAAGACCTGAAAGAAAAAACCCAGCAAGACAATCAGGTAGCGTTACCTGTTTACATCACTTTGCCTAGTTACGAAGTTGGCGGCAAATTACAGATGCATGGCTCGACCAATGCCAAAACATTACTGACTGGCGATACCCGAAAATTCCTGCCAATTTTAGATGCGATGGCTCGCAATGCATTTTTACCAGATATAAAGTACCAAAGTCCGGTTTTGTTGGTTAATAAAACACGAATCCAGTTCTGGTCGTTAGGAGATGGGGCATAATTATGGCAAAAATACTTGTAGTTGACGATGATCAAAATATATTAAAACTCTTGAAATTTTCCCTATCCCGAGCCGGACATACGCCAATTTTATGTATTGATGGCGAAAAAGGTCTGGTTGAAGCACAGGCTCAAAAACCAGATTTGGTGATTGCCGATGTGATGATGCCAAAGATGCATGGGTATCAATTCTGTAAAAAATTTCGCTCTTTGCCCGAAAGCAAAAACACACCAGTGATTATGTTCTCGGCTCGGTTTCAGTCAATCGACCGCCAAACAGCACTAGATGCCGGAGCGTCTGATTATTTGCCCAAAGTCATCTCAAATGATGAGCTATTGAAGCGAATTGATGAACTACTTCCCCAAGATTCTGGTGAAGAAGTTAACGGGCTACTTGGTTTTATGAGCCTACGAGGCGGCACAGGTGTTTCGACCTTAGCCGCAAACGTGTCGATTGCTTTGGCCGGGGCGTTGAAGATTCAACCAGTTCTGGTTGACCTGAAGCCGGTGGGTGGACATTTGGCATTGATATTAGGCTTACGTCCGACCAATAATGTGAGTAAACTGTTTGCCGAAGAAAAGCTATCCATCGAACAGGTCAAAGACTATTTCGTGCCGCACAATTCGGGGATACAGCTTTTGGCTTCCGCGAATCGATACAACAAAAACATGCTCCCTCCATCAACACCACAAACAGCCGTTCTTGCTCAACTTTTACAAGACGAATTCCCTTTCTCTATTTTTGACCTACCACCCACCATTTTAGATCATGGATCGGATGAACTATTAAAAAAATTCACCAAAATTTTACTGGTTTTATCCCCAGACATGCCCTCTCTACAATCTACGGTATTGGCGGTACAGGGTTTGGTACAACATGGAGTCACTCGCAAAAATATCCTATTAGTGGTAAACCAAGTGATGCCTTATGGTGCGTTACCGCTAGAAGATATTCAAAAGGCACTCCGAATGCCTATCACCGCGACTATTCCCTTTGAGCCAGATATGACCAAAACCCTAAACAATCGCACCCCACTTCTGTTTAGTAGCCCCCGCTCTAAAACATCTTCAGCGATTGCCCGCTTGGCAAACACCTTACGTGGGTAATCCTGTAAGCCACAATTTTGAGCGTAAAAGTTCAGTAAAATCGCCCTAGAAACCCGATTTCTCAAAGAAATCGGGTTTCTGACGTTCCTTCTGGCGAGTTCACTGAATATTTACTTTTGAGCTTCCATCATCACCAAAAAATAGTTTATGAAACCTTACGGACGACATTTATTTATCTGTATGCATGGCAACTGTGCCCCCTCAGAGGAGGGAGAGGCACTGCAACGACAGATTCACCAACTCAATCGAGAGCATGGCCGAAATAAATTACGCAACCCCGAACGAGTGAAATGCACTTTGGCCGACTGTTTGGGCGTGTGTCAAAACGGGCCAATCGTAGCCGTCTACCCCGAAGGCATTTGGTACGAACATGTTGATAGCGAAGTTCTGGCCCAAATTTACGAATCTCACATTATAAACGATGAGCCGGTTGAGGCGCATGTCGCCCATCGGCTCTACCCCGCCGGTCAAGAACCAAGTTATGCTCCCCAAGTTCGAGGTGATGAGGGAGAATATCAGCCTGACGTGGCACCATCTTCTATCCCTGCCACTAAGTTGGCAGAGAAGCAAGCCGACGAGATCGATACGGCTCTTGTTGATGGCGCGGCTATCCGAAAACAGATACGTAAAACTCGCAAAAAGAAGGGGCTAGTCATTGTTAACACTGGTCAAGGCAAGGGAAAAACCACCGCCGCTTTGGGCATCATGACCCGCGCTTGGGGACGCAAGATGCGAATCGGGGTGTTACAGTTTCTTAAAAATGAAAATGCCCGTTTCGGTGAAATTAAAGCGGCCCATCGGATGGGAGCGATTGATTGGCTCTCGACAGGTGATGGTTGGACATGGACGAGTCAAGATATGGCTGAAACTACGGCCAAGGCGCAACAGGCTTGGCAAATAGCTCAAGAACGGATTAGCAGTAGTCAGTATGATTTGTTTATTATGGATGAGTTTACCTACCCGCTCCATTATGGTTGGCTAGACACCGATACGGTGCTGAACTGGCTCAGAGAGAACAAACCGCCTCTGATGCACCTCATTATCACCGGACGATATGCTCCCCCCGCCTTAATCGAGTTTGCCGATTTGGTAACGGAGATGCGAGCGATTAAACATCCGTTTCAAGAACAAGGAATTCGAGCGCAAGCAGGAATTGAGTATTAGTTGCCTAAAATGCTCGTCAGAAAGGCTACAAAAGCCTTACAAAGATTAAACTGTCGTCAATTTTATCATCAAAAATTGCATTTGAGCCTAATTCTAGTTTATTTGACAGATAAATTAAGTTGTGATACTATAGCCGACGTTTGACAAAGATACATTTAATCAAAGGTTTCTTATGTTTGCTAAATTAGCCACCCTAAACGTAGTAGTCGTCAGTGTAGTCCTCCTTATTGTCAATCATAAGGGGGTATTTGCGCTTGGGGATACGGCTTAAGAAGGTAGTTAAGAAACAATCCACGTTGCAGATACCTCCCATAATGGGAGGTTTTTTTTTATCTATAGCTTTCAGATAAAGTCCATTCCATTTAGCCATCGGGTAAGTTGAATATATCCGAGGTGTAGTGGCAAAAACTTTTCTGACGGACTATATCCAAAATCATAAGGAGAACAAGATGGGAAAAAAACTAACGGGTGCAGATATTATTTGGGAGTGCCTTGTACAAGAAGGTGTTGATGTCGTTTTTGGCTACCCCGGTGGCGCAATTTTACGAGCTTACGATGCTTTAAATAACTATTATGACCAGATTCATCATGTTTTGGTACGTCATGAACAAGGAGCCACTCACATGGCCGACGGTTATGCTCGGGCTAGTGGTAAAGTCGGTGTAGCGATTGCAACCTCTGGACCGGGAGCAACCAACATGGTTACAGGATTGGCCACGGCGATGATGGATTCATCGCCAATCGTCTGTATTACAGGGCAAGTGCCAAGTACCGCAATTGGTGGCGATGCGTTTCAAGAATGTGATGTAACGGGCGTGACCATGCCTGTGACTAAACATAACTATTTAGTTACGGATATTAACGATTTGGCACAGGCCATTCGTGAGGCGTTTTATATTGCTCGCACCGGACGACCCGGCCCAGTTTTGATTGATGTGCCGAAAAACGTGCAGTTTGCCGAAATAGAGGATTTTGTCTACCCTACTGAGCCGATTAACTTACCGGGATACCAACCTCCAGAAGAGTTGTCACAGATGCAGGTTGACGAAGCATTAGAGATGATTAACACTTCTGAAAAACCCGTAATTTTAGCCGGACATGGTGTATTGCTCTCTGGAGCGATGCAGGAACTGTTGGATTTATGCCAAAAAGGTAATATTCCTGTCACCACGACATTGCTCGGGGTTGGGGGATTACCCGCTAGTAATCCTCTCAACATGGGGATGATGGGTATGCACGGAGAAGCGTCAGCCAACCATGCTATTCAAGAGGCTGATTTATTGATTGCTTGTGGCATGCGATTTGATGACCGTGTCACTGGTAACCTAAAAACATATTCTCCAAACTCTAAAAAGATTCATATTGATATTGATGCCTCCGAAATTAACAAGAACATTCGGGTGGACCTTGGCCTAGTAACCGACTTAGGCATGGCTCTACGTCAAATCAACCCCGGATTAAAGCATAATGACCGTAGTGCCTGGATTAACAAAATTCAAGGTTGGGAAGAAGAATCTAAGCAACGCGATATATTAAATATCGAAACCCCAACGCTTTTAGCCGCTCAGGCAGTTCGTAAAATTTGGGAAGGTACAGAAGGGAATGCGGTTGTCGTCTCTGATGTTGGACAACATCAAATGCTTGAATGTCAGTACTATCCGCATGAAGACCCAAATACCTTATTAACCTCTGGTGGTCTTGGCACGATGGGCTTTAGCGTCCCTGCCGCAATCGGAGCTAGTTTCACGGTAAAAGACCGCGAGGTGTGGGTCATTGTTGGCGATGGATGTGTCCAGATGACAATCATGGAGTTAGCCACCGCAGTCCAAGAGAATGCAAATATCAACATCTGCATCATTAATAACGGCTACTTGGGCATGGTACGTCAATGGCAACAACTATTTTACGATGCCCGCTACGCGGAAACACCTATTTCTAGCCCCGACTACGTCAAACTGGCCGAAGCTTATGGCATGCAAGGTTATCGAGTCGACAAGTTAGAGGATATTATTCCAGTAATGCGTAAAGCCCAAGATCATGACGGGCCAGTACTCATCGAGATGGTGGTTGAACAGCATGACATGGTTTACCCTATGGTGCCAGCCGGAGCAGATTTAGATGCTATGATTCGCCGTCCTCACCCTCAATTTGCAGACATGGAAATGTAATTAAGTACAGCGTTAAATAAGTTTTGTAGAATTTCGTAGCTCGGTCTTTAGACCGAGTTTCAAAGCACAGGCTAAAGCCTGCGCTACGATAGGTAACTCCAAGAAAATAAACCTCCCAAATGTCATGCCCGAATGTTGTTATCGGGCATCCATTTGTATGCAGAATGTGGATTCCCGCTAAAAGCATGCGGGAATGACATAGAGAATTTAATCAGTTTGGGAGATTTTAAAAGTTGGAACTGCCATAAAACCCCGCATTACTTTTTTAACAGTGTATTAAGTATCCAAGTAAAAGTTTTGCCTAATTTTTAGACCTGACAGGTTTTTGAAACCTGTCAGGTCTGTCGCAGAACTTATGCTCACCTACTTATATCTATTTAATAGACTAATTTTTTTATTAGTCATACATCATTAGAGGAAACACTAATGATACATGACTAATAAGTAACGATAAAAATCATGAAACAGACATTAGTAGCCTTAGTGGAAGATAAACCCGGTGTGCTGAATCGGGTAGCCAGCTTATTTCGACGACGAAATTTTAATATTGAAAGTTTAGCCGTCGGACATAGTGAAACTCCCGGTGTGAGCCGGATGACAATTGTAACCGATGAAGAAGAATATTTACGTCGTAATATTGTTCGTACCAACCTGCTAAAAATGGTCAATGTGATCGATGTTCAAGATGTAACGGATGTTCCCTCTGTAATTCGGGAAACCGCTCTGATAAAAGTGCGGATTGATGCAACCAAACGTCGAGAGGTGATGGATTTAGCAGAGATGTATCGTGGCCGTATCGTTGATGTTGCTAACCACTCCCTCATTGTCGAAGTTACCGGCGAAAGCAGTAAAATCGATTCGATGTTAGAAGTGTTAGAACCCATCGGCATTGTTGAAGTTATGCGGACGGGTAAAATTGCTATGTGTCGCGGCATGGTCACTTCCCGCGATGAAAATGGAACCTCTTAGGCAATTCCAAAAACAAATCTCCCAAATAACCCACTGATTGAAATCAGCGTCTTAAACGAAAAACCTGCTTAAGCAGGTTTCCCGTGTTAGAATTCATTCACAGGGCAAGGCCGATTTAAAAGTTGGAACTGCCGACATGGTTCATTTTAGACTAAATGATCTTTACAATTTGCGGTGTCTCGTAGGGGCTAGGCAGGGCGGTCGAATCTTGGAATATACGACCATGTTCGCTCCGCCCCTGCCTCGCCCATTTGCTCGGAGACACCGCTCTCTGTGGGTTGTGGGCGAGGTAAGGCGGATGAAGATTCTGATTTCAAACCATGATAGTTGCCGCCTTACCTCGCCCCTACGCAATCTATCGCCATGCCTAATTTGTAAAGCTGATTTCCTCCGGTTTGAACCATGCCGGTTTTTAAAATCTACAAGGTCGATTTTCCAGTTATCCACACAGTTCGAAAAATTGGTATAAAATCAGGATTAATCGTACTATCAGACCTTACTCATTTAACACGTTTGCGAGTTTTGTAATTAGGGCAACGACATGGCTCAAATCGACTGATAACCACTAGTATCCCCAAAAACCACAAGATTAGTCTTGTTTGAGCCATATACCCCTTAAGTAAGGGGTTTTGGAGCCTAATTCGGCTAATTTCGCTAATGAAATTCTAACAGGTTGGGTATAATATTGTTTAGGCAGGTCTAATCTATTATCCAATAGCAAGGGTATTTATCATGGCAAACAAAAAGAAGCACCAACCTCTCCGCGAAAAAATTGAAGAAATTTTAGAAAGACTAGGCCGAAGCTTAGACCAGTGGCTCAACCCTCAAAAATTAAACCCCCAACCAATTCCTATTCCCACGAATAGACGAAATCGTCGCAAAAAAACCTATTAACTTAACCTTGATGATATAACTATAATTAGGATTTTCGCGTAAATCTTGAAAAACTTACGATTTTAAACTCAACGCGTCTCTCCTTTTGCAAGACAAGCATATTGCTTGTCTTTTTTGGTTTGAAGGTTTCTGGGGTCTAATCGGTAAAATTCTATGGCTGATAATAAATTCTGATAAACAGACAGAAGTTTATCGTTTCAACATAATTAAAACAATATCGTTAAAGTTCAGTAATGCCGCCCTAGAAACCCGATTTCTTTGAGAAATCGGGTTTCTGATGCTCTTTCTGGCGAGTTCACTGAATATTTACACAATATCTGACAGGATTAACAAGATTAACAGGATTACAAGTGAAAAAATCCTGTTAATCTTGTTAATCCTGTCAAAAAATGCTTTTGATTTTGTCAGCATGTCAGGTCATGAATGAATCGACAAACTTTTGAACAGATTTTGTAAAGGTTGGGTATAGGTATGACAACTGCAAAAAACTCTAAGCAATCAAATAGCAACGTTAAAAAAATCGCCTTCATTGTCGCAAGTATAGGTTGTTTGACCTTATTGTGTTTAACCCCTGTTGTGGGTGGTACAGCATATTGGTTTATTGACCAAAATCAACAACTAACCATCAGTTTTGACACACCATCCACACCACAAGCGACTCCGCTCCCCCCGGTTACCCCGTCAAGCACCGCGACCGCCACAGGCACGACACAGCCTTCCTCCACCAACACCCCCATGATCACCCCAACGATCATGGCGACAAGTGCTACTACCACTGTTACCGCGCAAATCAAAGATGAAATTATCATTTTAGAACCATTTTTTGATGAACTGGTCTTCGCTCTGAAGGCATCCGAGGATGATTTTACCCCCATAGATCCCGACACCCAGTTTGAGGAAGGTATCACTGAAATTCATGCCATTTTTGAATATGAGGGCATGTCTGCCGATAAAACATGGGAACGGGTCTGGTATCGGAATAGCGGCGAAATGCTCCGCAATACGGCCAACTGGTCGGGACAGGAGACTGGTCGGTTTGATTATTTTCTGGATGCTTCGGGCGAGCCGCTTCCCAACGGACAATGGCTGTTGGAGCTATATATAGAAAATAAGTTGATGGTTACTGGTAGTTTTACGATTGGGCAAGTTATCAAGACGGAGCCGACCACCACGCCAACTCGTCCCCGTCCCACTCGTGTGACCCGCACCGTTACTCCCACACCCACCGCCTCAACCCAGATCGTTAAATCCGTTAAATCTATCGTCACGGCCACACCCGCCCCCTCAGCCTCGCTCAGCAATCAGGTGTATCAACTTGTCTATCCCAAATGGGACGGGGTGCAACATAGCCTGTATCTGGCCGACACAAACGGTCAAAACGAGAGCCTTCTCATCACCCGTGCCGCAGGGCCATCATGGAGCGCGGATGGACAACAACTTTTTTTCTTTGGTGAGGAAGGAATCGACCGCCAGTTTTTAGAGGACGGGCGAGAGTTTATTTTTGACGGCATCAGCAACGGTTTGGTGGTCATGAGCAACGCCTCGGCCCGACCCGATATGGCCGATGTGGTACTGACGCAGGAGATTAAATGGAAACAAGGTACGGCTCGCACTACTAATGTCTCGCCGAATGGTAAATTGGTCGCTTTTGATGCTAAATTTGGCGGTAGTTATCGCATCTTCTTTGTTGATTTGGGCTATGTGGAGCAATTCCTCCCCTACGAGATTCAGGGTGAACAGGCCGACTGGTCGCCCGATAACCAACAGATTGTCTATCGTTCTGGACGAGACGGTGTGACCGGAGTCTGGGTCTCGAACATGAACGATACCGGGCATCGTTTGCTGACCAATAACAGTTCCGATTCTTTTCCGGCTTGGTCACCCGATGGTAAAACCGTGGTCTTTAGTCGTGAAATTGAAGGCAATCTTGACCTCTACGCCGTCGATATAGACGGTGACAATCTGCGCCGTTTGACCAATTCGCCCGGCGCAGATACACTACCGATTTATACGCCGAGTGGAGACATCATCTACCGCAGTACGGCTAGTGGTTATTGGGCGATTTGGAAAATGACCACCGACGGAACTGGTCAAACCGAAATCATCGCCAACGCCGGAGTCGGCCCCGACTGGGCCTACAGCCGCATGGATGTGCATTAGGGCGTGATATGCGGAGTGCAAAAGCTTCTTGCTTTTGCATGTTTGTTTCTGGCAAAAGCAAGAAGCTTTTGCACTCCTCTATTGCCCAACAATGCCAAAATGAAGGTGTTTTTCGTTTTTAATTCTTAATTCTTAATTCTTAATTAACAACATGCGTATTCGAGTAGATTCCATAGGCTGTCGCCTAAATATTAGCGAAATAGAAGAGATGGCCCGCAGTTTTACCGCGAGCGGACATCGGCTGGTGGGGCCGGGCGAGGTGGCCGATTTGTGTGTCTTTAACACCTGCGTTGTAACCAACATGGCGGCTCGAAAGTCGCGCAAAATCATCCGACAGATGCGCCGCGCCAACCCACAGGCAACCCTCGTGGTGACTGGTTGTTATGCCGACCTGTCGCCCCAAGACATGGATGCGGTCGGGGCTGATCTGGTGGTCGATAATCAGGACAAGGATCGCCTACCCGAAATTTTGGCCGAGCAGAATCTCCTGCATGATGCCGACCCGATTCCGGCGGATGATGCGGCCTCATTTATCAATCCGATCATCAATTCGGTGGAGGGCGGACATACTCGCGCCTTCATTAAGGTACAGGATGGCTGTGATAACCGTTGCACCTTCTGTATCGTCACCGTAGCGCGGGGAGCGGGGCGTAGTCGAACTTTGGCTGATGTGGTGGCCGAGGTGAATCGACTGACCATGTTGGGCTATCAGGAAGCGGTTTTGAGCGGAGTCCATCTTGGCTCATACTTGCATGATCAAGGTCAGGTTGAGGGGTTGTACCAGTTGGTCAAAACGATTCTGGCCGATACAGACCTACCCCGTCTGCGACTTTCATCGTTAGAGCCGTGGGATCTGTCACCCCATTTTTTTGATTTGTGGCAAAACGAACGACTTTTGCCACATCTGCATCTACCTCTACAAAGCGGCTGTGATGCCACTCTGCGCCGCATGGCTCGTCGTACCAGTCAGGCTGAGTTTGCCAGCCTGCTCGAAACGGCTCGCGCCGCGATTCCCGATGTGGGTATCAGCACCGATGTAATTGTCGGTTTTCCGGGGGAGACCGAGGCCGAGTTTACCGACTCAATCAACTTTGTCGAGCAGATGGGGTTTAGCAAACTGCACATCTTCCGTTACTCACGGCGAGAGGGAACCGCCGCGGCCAAGATGCGAGGGCAGGTGCATGGCAAAACGGTGCAGACTCGCAGTCAACAGATGCATGTTTTAGGCGCTAACTTAGAGGAACAGTTCCGGCAAAAGTTTGTGGGGCGGACTCTGCCGGTGTTGTGGGAGGGGAACGAGCCATTTGGCTTTGGCCTGCAATGGAGTGGCCTGACCGGCAACTATCTGCGTGTCGTCACTCAAACCGACGACCAGACCAACCTGCGAAATCAAGTCACCCCCACCCAACTGGTTGATGTGGCTCCGGCCGCGCTACATGGTCAGATTGAGGCTACGGACAGCACCGGCCAGTCTGACCCGATGGTGATTCCGTTGCTGGGGTAAAAAAGATTTTGCGGGGTTTTATCGCCAACACCTCCGAGGAACTTCGTACCTCGGAGGAGAACAAATTCACATAATAAAGATGAATAGGAGACCTAATTATGAGTAATACAAAAGATGCTTATCAAGCATATATCAATCAAGGAGTTACCGCTGGTCAAGCTGGTAATTTAGAGCAAGCCATTAAAATATTTACTCAGGCCATAGAGCTAAATCCTGACTATGTCAGCGCCTATACCAATCGCGGGCTTGCATATCGCCTAATGGGTAACTTTGAGGCGGCGCTTGAAGATTTTGAGGAAGCAGTAGCCGCAAACCCCACGAGTGATAATGCTTATAATAATCGTGGAACCGCGTACGCCCAATCTCGTCAGTATTTTGAAGCTCTTAAAGATTTTG
Source organism: Anaerolineales bacterium HSG25 (assembly GCA_030377865.1). GTDB lineage: Bacteria > Chloroflexota > Anaerolineae > 4572-78 > J111 > JAUCGB01. Next base: position 51,094 of record JAUCGA010000034.1, read on the forward strand.
ACAAAGCGATTGAATTAAACCCAAATGATGCCGAACATTTCTATTGCAAAGGCTTTACCTATAGCCTGATGGGTGCGCCGCAACCAGCCATAGAAAATCTTAATCTTTATCTTGACAAAGCTTCCCAAACCGACACTCGGCAAGCAGTACTCAAGGTTATTGCTAACATGGAAGCCCTAACCCCATTGCAAAACAGTCAAGATGTCATCGCCACTTTGGAAAATTTTGCCCGATCGCAATGTGGGCCGACCTATAAACCCCGCATTGAGGTGGAATCGCTCTTTACCATTGGCCCAAATAGTCATGGGAGCGAAGAGATGGTGCAATGGTTTATGTCTGACCAACCGGGCATGGTATTGATGTTCACCCCCAAAACACCTTTGAGTGACTTCTTGATCGCGCATGGCCCAAACAGACCTCAAAAAGGGGCTTATTTGTTGGGGTTATCACCGGGGTTATCCCAAAATATCCCGACGACCGTCGAATCTCTAACCAGTTTTTTGAGCTTTTGTGTTGAAAAAGGGTTTCTTGTTTGGTCGGACAATCAGTGGCGATTAGTCACGAGGCCATGAATTTCATCTTAAGGGCTGTTCAATTCTAATCCATGTGGGCATAATCGTGACGCTACAAGCGTCACCTACAGTAATTTTGCTGGAGATAAAACCGTGTAGGTCACGCTTGTAGCGTGACAAGATGGAGAACTGAACAGCCCTTACCTCATCTTCTTCATGCCCGACGAGATACGAAGAGAATACCTCATACGCCCCACACTTTTTGACTCCCCTCCCTGAGCCAAGTAAGATAGAAAAACCGACTGTGAACGAGTAAAAATTGAAACGCTCTAGCTACGCGTCGCAATTGAAAAATCTGACACCGCTGAATAGCCTGCTCAACGTTTGGATGGGTGAAAAAATCAGCGCCATTGATGATCCCGAAGCTCATCAAATAAAAGGCGACAAAAAAGCCTTCGCCGAGCAGATTGTGCCCACCTTAGACAAGGCTGAGTTTGAAGCCTTCCGAGCTATCTTCGATAAAATTGAGCAATTGATTCAACACTTAGAGATTGATTGAATTCACTCATTATCCGACATTATGATTTCATTAGTCAACTGGATTTTGTTTTTCAGCCACGAATTACACGAATTTTCACTAATTATTGTTTTAATTCGTGTGTAATTCGTGTAATTCGTAGCGAAAATTTGTCTTTGTTCCTCGAACAGGTAGTTGAAATCATAGGTTTCTCCCCAATACTGACCGATTAAAAACGGGCACGTAAAGCCATAAAAGCAGAGGTTGTTATTCAAAAAACAACAAGATGGTTAATTGCATATCGCTACCGTATAGAATGATGAAGCTAGTTAATACTTAAA
>JAUCGA010000139.1 GCA_030377865.1 Anaerolineales bacterium HSG25
AAATACCCGTTGCGATTACATAATCGCAACGATCAGGAAAACAGGAGTGTCAAAATTGTATTTTGACAGCAAGAATGGAATTCTTGCACTCCGTGAAAAGTGACAACTTAGAAATGAAAGTTACTTACATTATGAAATCACTACAAATCCGTAACCACCCATTTAACTGGGGCCAGCAAACTTACATCATGGGAATTATTAATGTCACGCCAGATAGTTTTTCAGGTGATGGCCTGTTGACTGATGAGGCATGGGTCAACCGCGCAGTGACGCAGGCTCAAAAATTTGTCGCCGCTGGAGCCGATATTTTGGATATTGGGGGAGAAAGTACTCGACCGGGCGCGGCGCAAGTGGAGGTTGACGAGGAGCTAGAACGAGTGGTGCCAGTCATCAAGGCGTTGCGTCAAGCCGTTGATGTACCGCTTTCGATTGATACATACAAAGCCAAAGTAGCCGACGCGGCTATCAAGGCTGGAGCCGACATGGTTAACGATGTATGGAGTTTACAGATGGATTCAGACATGGCTGAGGTGTGTGCGGCGCATCAGGTGCCAATTATTTTGATGCACAACCGCAGTTCGCCTCGTAACGCGGTGCAAGAGGCACAACTAGGCGGGCGATATATCGGCAACGAGTATAGCGATCTGTTAGGTGATATTGCCTCTGAACTACAACAGTCGATTCAACTGGCGAAACAAGCCGGTATTCCCGACGAACATATCATCTTAGACACGGGGATTGGCTTTGGCAAAACAGTGGCTCAAAATCTACATCTCCTAAATCGAACCGACTATTTTAAGCTCCTTGGCTATCCCCTGTTGATTGGCCCGTCTAATAAATCATTCATCGGTTACACCCTCGACCTACCCTCTAATGATCGAACAGAAGGCACTGCCGCGGCTGTAGCAATCGCCATTGCCCGCGGAGCTGACATAATTCGAGTGCATCAGGTCGAACAAATGACCCGCGTTGCTAGAATGACTGACGCATTGGTGCGAACGGCATATTCGCCAACTTAAAGCTTTTGCCTTCACTCAAAGCAGTTCCGTGAACTGCGTTTAGGCAGGTGGAAGAAATAAAACATCCCAATTGAGGAGTCAGCACCCGTGGTGCGGCACGACGCGTGCCTACTCCGCGGGACAATTATTTTTTTCCACGTCCCTTAGTAATACAAGAACAGGAGAAATAGCATGACAACCATAAAAATAGCCCCTTCGATTTTGGCGGCAGATTTCGCCCGCTTAGGCGAGCAGGTTCAAGCCGCAGAAGCGGCAGGAGCCGATCTGATTCATATTGACGTAATGGATGGTCATTTTGTCCCAAACATAAGCATTGGGCCGCTAGTCGTAGCCGCCCTGCGCCCAATCACCAAACTGCCTCTTGATGTCCATCTGATGATTGCCAACCCAGACCGTTATTTGGCCGATTTTGCCAAAGCCGGAGCCGATAATATCACGGTTCATGTAGAGACTTGCCCTCACCTTCATCGTACTATTCAAGCCATCAAAGAATTGGGACTTACCGCAGGCGTAACCCTCAACCCTGCCACTTCGACGGTAATGCTAGACGAGGTGCTATCTTTGGTCGATTTGGTATTGGTCATGTCGGTTAATCCCGGCTTTGGTGGACAAAAATATATTCCCAGTAGCAGTGCTAAAATTACCCGCCTCCGAGCCAGACTCGATGCCTACGGCTCACAAGCCGATTTACAGGTCGATGGAGGAATCAACGTCAATACCATCGCCGAGGCAGTTCTCGCCGGAGCGAACAACTTAGTAGCTGGCTCTGCCATATTTAATCAGCATGCCTCCGTGGCAGAAAACATCACCCAACTGCGAGAACGGTGCAAATCGGTACACATAGCCTAAAACATCTTAAATATACCAACCTTAAGGAAAATTAAATGAGAAATAAAACTGTTCCCGGTTTTAGAGACGTTCCTAAAACCGGTGTTATTTATGTAATGAACGAAGCCCGAAAATTAGGCTTTAGCTACGACGATCCGCAATGGGCTAATTTGGGGCAGGGATCGCCGGAAACTGGCCCAATTCCCGGCGCGCCCCCTCGTATTACTAAACTGACTATCGACCCGTCCAGCCATCGTTATTCGGCTATCGAGGGTGAAATTAAACTTCGCCAAAAAGTAGCCGATTTTTACAATGAGATATATCGTAAAGATAAAGAATCAAAATATACGTATGAAAATGTCAGTATTTCTGGCGGAGGACGAGTCGCAATCACCCGTCTAGCCGCGGCCTTGGGGAACATCAATGTCGGCCATTTTTTACCTGATTATACCGCTTACGAAGAGTTATTAAGTGTCTTTCGAGCATTCATTCCTATCCCTATTTTACTGAATCATGATGTCGGATATCATATCTCCGTGGCTGATCTACGTAAAGAGATTTTAGGCCGTGGTTTGCGAGCAATCTTAGTGAGCAATCCATGTAATCCAACAGGGCAGGTAATTGCCGGAAACAAACTAAAAAAATGGGTCGCTTTAGCCCGTGAAACCCGTTGCACACTAATTTTAGATCAATTTTACTCACACTACATTTATAACACTGAAACCGATTCTGAGTGTGCTATGGTCTCTGCGGCAGAATATATCGAGGATGTGGATGAGGATCCAGTAATTTTAGTCGATGGCTTGACCAAAAACTGGCGCTATCCGGGCTGGCGAATTAGTTGGACCTTGGCTCCAAAGCCAGTAATCGACATTATTGCTAGTGCCGGATCATTTTTAGATGGAGGAGCCAACAACCCATTCCAACAACAAGCAATTTCTCTACTTGAACCTGAATTCGCTCTTCAAGAAGCGAAGGCCATTCAAAACTATTTTGGTAAAAAACGGCGTTTTGTCTTAAAACGGTTGACGGAGCTAGATATTAGCGTGGAGTCTAGGCCGGGCGGCACATTCTATTTTTGGGCTAATCTGTCAGACCTACCAGCGCCCTTAAACGATGGTCTACATTTTTTCCAAGAGGGTTTAAAGGAAAAAGTGATTACTGTGCCCGGTATATTTTTCGACGTAAACCCCGACCGACGGCGTTCGTTACGGCGTTATCAAAACTATTGCCGTATTAGCTTTGGCCCAGAAATGGAGCGTTTAGAAGTCGGTTTGGCGAGTATTGAACGGTTGATTAAGAAGTTTAGTTGACCCTCTTGTAGACTTTATGCCACTCTCTTGAGGAGGTTTTTCTTTATGAAACAGATTCTGATACTGATTAGCATTATCTTGATTATTCTCGTTCTACCAACCCAACTTGTGGCTCAAGAACCAGCTTGTCAGCTAGACTATACGGTACAAGCCGGTGACTGGTTGTCTCGAGTGGCAGAAAAGTACCTTGATGACCCGTTAGAATACAACCAATTAGTTCGTTCAGCGAACAGCAACTCAAACGATAGATATACCAATATCGACAACCCTAATATCATTGAGCCGGGCTGGATATTGTGCATCCCTGCTGAAGGGAGTGGCACTGGCGATGTGCGGGTGGTCAACCCGACAGTTGCTCCGCCGGTTACACCCACACCCCGAATCACAGGCAAACAACTAGTCCTAAACGAAAAACGACTAGAAAACTTAACCTACAATCTAAGCTGGGCCAGAGAAGGGGAGGCTGTTCTGGTTGATGGTCTTTATCGTGAAGCAGGCGCACCCGGTGCGGCAGACAGGTTGCTGATTAAAGCGACTGACCATGTCGCGTATGGCATCATCGACGGTCAATCGGTGGCCGTGGTCGTATTGATGATTAATGTGGAGGGACGGGGGACATTTTACGAACTCGCTCTGGTCGCAACGCAAAACGAGCAAGCCGTCAATATCGGCACGACATTGCTTGGAGAACGAATTGAGCTAAATCGGGTTGCCATTAAATCGGAAGAGGTGGTGGTTGACATGGTACAAAGCGGCTCTGATGATCTGCTATGTTGCCCAACCGAACCAGTGACGAAGCGGTTTGAAGTCGATGAACAACGCCTTGTCGAAACATCCAGCGAACGGCCAACTGCCACGCCCGAAAATACCTCCGATAGTAACACAACACCTAGTACCGCATCTGACACCCCTATTCCTACAGAAACAGCTACTGCAACCATCGCACCGACCGACCAACCAACCCAAGAGCCGACTTTATCACCTACACCGAACGCAACAGCCACGCCAAACGAGACTCCAACTCCGCTTCCTACGGCCACGCTTGATGGGGAACGTTTTAGTGGTTCGCCCGTTTGGATGATTAACGCGGTAATGGTCGAACTTCGACCAGAGGGATATTATGTCATTGTGACAGGTAAATTGCCCGATAACTGCACAACCTTGGGACGAGAGACACAACGACTGGTAGATCGATCTATCACCATTAATCTACCAGCTATTCCCCCAGACAAACCATGTAGCACGACACTCAATCCGTTTATCCATGAAATGCGCCTCAATGTAACGGGCTTAACCACCGGAAAATATACCCTATCGGTAAATAGCTTGGCGATTACAGTGTTGTTTCAGTAACGTATCAAAAATATTCTGACCTCCAAAGTTTGACATCGTTTTCAAGCCTATTATAATACCATGTATGAATAA
>JAUCGA010000140.1 GCA_030377865.1 Anaerolineales bacterium HSG25
AATACCCGTTGCGATTACATAATCGCAACGATCAGGAAAACAGGAGTGTCAAAATTGTATTTTGACAGCAAGAATGGAATTCTTGCACTCCGAGAAAAGTGACAACTTAGAAATGAAAGTTACTTAAGCAAAAAAAGGGGAAATAATTTATGGCTGGAGAAGTGTTGGATTTTAACCCCGTCACTCGAATTACAATCGGAACGATCGGGCCACCGGGTCAACGAATTTTTCTATTGCAGGCTGAAAAGTCGCTAACTAACGGAATCACCCTAAAAATTGAGAAAGAACAGGCCAGAGTGTTAGCCGCCAGTTTGATAGAGTTTCTTGATGATTTAGAAGAGAAATATCCGCAAAAATTTGATAAGTTTAATCGACCGCTTAGTTCTGATTTAATGTTACGTGAACCGATGGAACCAGATTTTGCGGTGGGTCAAATCGGTTTAGGGTACGACGAAGAGAATGACATGGTTGTGCTGGTGGTACAAGAGATTCAGCTTGACGAGGATGACGACAACCCCGTCACAGCCCGTTTCTGGGCCACCCGAGGACAGATGAGCGCCCTTAGCGAACATACGCTGGTCGTCGTAAAACAGGGTCGCCCTTTATGCCCGTTATGCAAAACACCAAAAAATCCGACCGGCCAATTTTGTCCCCGTAGTAATGGTCACGAAAGCCTTGGTAGTATCCCCTGCCCCACTGGATAGAAAACCATTCTTGGTACCCGACATCTTGATTAGAGAAAAGATTTTTTCGACAGGATTAACAGAATTGACAGGATTTTTTGCTTTTAATCTTGTTAATTCTGTTAATCCTGTCAAATATTATTCTTGTCGGATAGCAAGAAACCATTAAGGTTTGAGGTGTAATTTATACCATATATCTATGTCAAACAATATTTTACAAACCCTAAAAACAGTTCGTCAACTCGGACAAATCAAACCATATACTGTGGGCGAGGAATCTCTCTTAACACGTTTACTAGATGGCGATATGGAACTTGAAGGGCTAATGCCTTGGAGTTCTAACTATACCTTTTTGGTTAAAGTTGCTCATGCCGACCTTGCCGAGCCGTTGTTAGGTATTTATAAACCGGGTAAGGGAGAACGCCGTTTGTGGGATTTTCCCAACAATACACTCCATAAACGAGAATTTATGAGCTATCTTCTTAGCCAAGCCTTAGGCTGGCCCGATATTCCGATAACGGTATTGCGCGATGGGCCACATGGCGAAGGTTCGGTACAACTGTTTGTGGATGCGGAGTATGAGGTTCACTACTTTACCATGCGAGACGATGAGACGCTGGATGATACTTTTCGGCGGGTGGCCTTGTTTGATGTTATCTCCAACAATGCCGACCGGAAGGCTGGTCACTGTTTACAAGACAAGGCTGGCAGAATATGGGCTATCGATCATGGTCTTACCTTTCACACCGATTTTAAGCTCCGTACCGTCATTCACGAAGTGTGCGCCGAAACAATTTCCGACCCGCTCCTGCAAGATTTAACTCGGCTTTATGAGGTGCTGACCGATTCAAACGAGTTAAGCCAGATATTGTGTCAGTTCATCGATTATGATGAGGTTGATGCGTTTCGGGAACGAATCAGTGAGTTGCTGACTGACAAGCATTATCCCCAATTAAGCCCCTATAATGTGCCTTATCCCCCCATTTGAGTATTTTTTAAAGTCACAAGATGCAAAACGGAAGAATTTATCCCGAAACAACACAACGGCTGGTCTCAATTAGAGTTGTTCGGGAATAAAGGAGTGCAAAAGCTTCTTGCTTTTGCCAGCATCAAACATGCAAAAGCAAGAAGCTTTTGCACTCCACAGACCTCGATTTTGAGTTTTTATGAGACGATAAGTTATTCCCGAACAGGTCTATTGACAAGGCCATTAAAATGTGGCATGTTATTCCTTGTATTTGGAAGCTATTTCGAACACAATATTCAAATAATACAAACCGCATAATATATCTTTTTAAAATGTTTTGTCTACAATTATGAGTATTTATACCCCGATTTTAGCCACTCTAGGCTATGTTATCTCACCCGACAAACAGAAAACCCTGCTCATCTACCGTAATAGTCGCCCCGATGACTACCATTTGGGCAAGTACAACGGGCTTGGTGGCAAGTTGGAACCAAATGAGGATGTGGTGGCCGGCATGAAACGAGAAGTTCTCGAAGAGGCCGGTATCACCTGTGAGGATATTCAATTACGAGGAACAATCAGTTGGCCCGGCTTTGGTAAACATGGGGAAGATTGGTTCGGTTTTATCTTTCGGATCAACCGATTCGAGGGGGTGCCCGTCACCGAAAACCGTGAAGGTTCGTTGTCGTGGGTGCCGATTAACCAGATTCTGACTCTACCACTGTGGGAGGGAGATCGTTATTTTCTGCCGATGGTGTTTGATGAGACTATCGGTCAGTTTCATGGAGTCATGCCCTACGCCGACGGTAAGCCACAAAGTTGGACGTATCATCTTTTGATTTAGGAATGAGGCCTAAATAAGTTGCGCGCTCCAGAGAGGTTCAATCTTTAAGATTGAACCTCTCTCATGACAGGGTTGTTCAGTTCTCCATGCTTGTCACGCTACAAGCGTGACCTCCACGGCTAAAGAGGAAAATTATAAATGGTAAATGGTGATTTATAAACGGTAAACGAGCGACATTACGGATCAATTTTGTCGTATTTTCAATGCCAGTATCCAAACCGTTCTTGGTGACAAACGTAATTTACAGTTCACCATTTACCATTTACCATTTCATTCCGTAAATATTCAGTGAACTCGCCAGAACGAGCGTCAGAAACCCGATTTCTTTGAGAAATCGGGTTTTTAGGGCGGCTTTACTGAACTTTTACCCTTATGACACACTTTGGAGGCAAAAAATCATTTATGATTCCTGTGCCTCACCATGCCCACCCCCGCCGGGAGTTTCAATCTGCAAAATATCCCCCGCTTGTAGATGGAGTGATACCTTACTCGGTAGTTCCGTTTGTTCCTTCCCCCGAATCAACATGTTTCGCCCCATTTGCCCTGCTTCTCCGCCCTCAAGGCCATAAGGCGCTCGCGTTCGACGCTCGGTCAGCAGGGTGACTTGGGCATCGGTCAGCAGTTCCATCTCACGCCGAATACCGTCCCCTCCTCGATGTGCCCCTTGTCCGCCAGAATTGCGTCGTACCTCGTACCGCGTCACTCGAAACGGATAAGCATACTCCAACGCCTCGACCGGTGTGTTGAGGGTGTTGGTCATGTGACATTGAGTGGCGCTTGCTCCGTCTGCGGAGGCTGTTGCTCCTAGTCCACCGCCCATCGTTTCATAATAGGTAAACGGTTTGCCCATTTCTGGATTCCAGCCACCAATAGTCAGATTGTTCATGCTCCCCTGCGAGGCCGCGGGCACAAGGTCGGGCGCGGCCTGAGCTAACGCCCCTAATAGCACATCCACAATCCGTTGCGAGGTCTCCACATTGCCACCCGCGACTGCCGCGGGGCGATTGGCGTTAACGATACTACCAGCCGGAGCAATCACTGTCAGCGGAACCAAACAGCCGCTATTGGCTGGAATATCTAGCCCAATCAGCGCCCGAAACACATATAGCACCGCCGACAGGGTAACCGCGTAGACGGCATTAACACTGCCCGGTACTTGTTTAGCACTTCGACTAAAATCAACAGTGGCCGTCTCGCCAGCAATCGTAATCGTAACGGCTATCGGAATCGGTTCGTCTGTGACTCCATCATTATCCAAAACATCCTCAAATTGATATTCACCATCCGGCAACTGGTTAATCAGACGGCGCGTCATGCGTTCAGCATAATCGAGCAGGCCAGTCATATAGTAGCTAACCTCAGCCTGACCATGTTGTGCTATCAGCCCTTGCAGACGAGTTACGCCTTTGCTATTGGCCGCAATCTGGGCGCGTAAATCTCCGGCTCGCTCTTCGGGGGTGCGAACATTGGCTAATATAAGTTGCTGGATGCTTTGATTTAACTGGCCCTGTTCAACCAGTTTTAGGGGCGGGATAATCAGTCCTTCTTGATAAATTTCGGTTGACAGGGGCATGGAGCCGGGAGTCATGCCGCCTACATCGGCATGGTGAGCGCGACTAGCCACAAATCCAAAGAGAGTCGAACCTGATTTTGTCTCAACATGGGGGATATATATCGGCGTAATCATGGTCAAATCAGGTAGATGACTGCCGCCTTGGAACGGGTCGTTCAAAATGACCACATCGCCGGGGGCAAATTCGATTTGTTTGATGGCAGTGGCGACCGAAATCGGCATGGCTCCCAGATGGACGGGGATATGCGCCGCTTGGGCAATCATCTGGCCGGTAGCGTTGAAGATGGCGCATGAAAAATCGAGCCGCTCTTTAATGTTGGGGGAGTAGGCGGTGCGACGTAACACCATGCCCATCTCCTCGGCGATGGAGGCGAAACGGTGTTTGAATAGTTCAAGCAAAATCGAGTCGTACATGGGAAATTCCTTTGGATAAAAACAGTATGGT
>JAUCGA010000004.1 GCA_030377865.1 Anaerolineales bacterium HSG25
TAAGTATTAACTAGCTTCATCATTCTATACGGTAGCGATATGCAATTAACCATCTTGTTGTTTTTTGAATAACAACCTCTGCTTTTATGGCTTTACGTGCCCGTTTTTAATCGGTCAGTATTGGAACAAGGGGTAAAACTGCATACCTCGGAGGAGACATGGCTTACTCCTCAATCGGGCCACGTTTATTGTAGTTGATGGCGGTCATGGTCAGATCAAAAATATCGACCACCCCATCGCCGTTAATGTCGTATGTTGGGTCGTTACTTTCGTAGTTAGCCGCAATCTGAGCCAGATCAAAAATGTTGATGATATTGTCCCCGTTCACGTCGCCGCCCAATAGGGTCAGACTGCCAACATCGCCCGTAGGGGTCAGTTTCTGCCCTAGTAAGTAACCCGGACGCTTGGCTTGCAGACATTGGTAGCTCTGCCCGGTAGTTGTGTCAACCTCAAATGTACCATCAGAATTGGTCAGGGTTGTGGGTGGATTATCCATGCTGGTAGTACAATCGCCCATGCTGAGATAGATTTCTGTACCGTCGTAATTCTCCCGCCCTTGTAGCAAAATCTGTCCCGAAATTGGCTCGACGGTAGTCGCTTCGGTTAGAGCTACATAGATCAGAGTCCAACTACTGTCTGGCATGGCAACCACCGAGGGGTGCTTCTGACCACTGGCTGAAGCGGTTTGGTTTTGGATTACCACGCTCGGCGATTCTAGAGTCCAACTGCTCCCGTTATCCTCAGACAAATAGCTCTGCATGGTCTCTTGACCAATCAACAACCTGAGTTGTCCTGTCGGTAAAACCATCAATTCTGGTGATCCAGAAACCGAAACGGTGCTATCGGTGGGTGTAAAATTCAACCCGTCGGCACTGCTGACAAAGCCAATCTCCGAGCCATTAGAGTAAGCCATCAGCCAACTACCATCAGCCAACTGCACAACGCTAGGACTGGTTGCTCCGGCCACGCTTTCTTGTTCATAACTAAAGTTTTGACCATCGCTCGAAATAGCACTGTTGATACTGTTTCCGGTCACATAAAACAACCGATACTGCCCGTCGGCCAAACGAACCACATCAGGCGATTGGAGTTGATTGTTGAATGAGCCATCCAGTTTGATACAGTTTACCAGTTCAAAACTGCCGTTGCTCACTTGTTGAGCTAGCCAAATCCCATATTGATTCTGTTGCCCATTAACAAAATAAAGTTGCAGACCCGCGTCGCTCAACACCCCGTCTGGTTCGCTGGCTTGGCTTAATAGGTCGATATTATTGGCGCTAAAGGTCAATCCATCGACGCTTGTGGCGTTGTATATCTGATGTAAGGTCAGGTCTGGTACGGCATAGGGAATCCCGTCAGCCACACAGTCGGTGGGTTGAACAAAACGCATTGGAATTGAGGTGGCTTGAGCCGATGTAGCTGTCAAGCTGGTCAATCCTAAAGTAGTAATTACAACCAAAATCACCATCCCCATGATCCACGTAAATGTTATTTTTTTCATAATATAACCTCCTAAAATGATGTCACGGATAGGTGTAAGAACTGGTCTATATATAAGTACCATAAGTGCCAACTTAACGTTTGTAGTAGGCGATTCATCGCCCTCAAAGGCATTGAAGTGCCTACTACGAACTTCTTAAGTTGACAGTCATGATATAAGTACAGTGTTAAATAAGGCTTGCGGGGTTTTGTCGCCAACACCTCCCCGAACTACCAACGGGCGAACGAGGAAAACTACATACCTCAGAGGAGAACGATTCTGTGTCCTCCAAGGTGTGGTTTTCTCCTTGGAGGTCTTATCTTGAAACCCTGCATTACTTAAGGATTACTTAATTACTTAATTAATAATGTACTTACCTGTGAAACGATAGAGCTATCCGTTGTAACTTCATAGTAACATCAATTGGCGATTTACGCATCTGCGGCAACTTGGAAAACTTCTCCGTGATAATACGGATGGGGAATCGCCGACCTAAAAACAAAACATCCGAAGCCATAGCGCGTTCGGATGTTAGGTGACAGTATTACTAGTAATGGGTATTAATTAAGTTGTGCATATTGTCGGGAGAATGGTTCAATCTTTAAGATTGAACCATTCTGGATCGCGCAACTTATTTAGGACTCGTTCCTATGAAAGTCAAAGTGTATTAACGACCCTAAAGGTTTACAAAACCTTTAGGGCTTTTTGCTTTTAGTAGGTACTATTACATGGATTAACCTGACATGGCTGAACAGCAGGACGATACATGCCCGGTGGGCCTGGTTGATGTGATGGTAGTGGGAATGGCGGAATCGGGATCCGTAAGACATGCCCAGCCATCAACGGTAGATTATCTTGCGCGGTTAGGCCGTTCATTTTTGCCAAGAAATCCACGGGTAAACGGCACTGCTCGGCAATAACTCCAAGTGTATCACCACCTCGGGAGATGTAGAAGTTTGGCCCGTTGCCCATCATCTCAGGAATAAAGAGGGCTTGATGAGCGATAATATGATCGGATGACCATAACGCATTGGCGAGAGCAATTTCATTATAATGGATGTTAAACTTTAAGCCGATACGGAACAGGTTTTCACCCGGTTGTACTCGGTAACAGAACCCTGTCGTTGCACCGGGTGGAATATTAGCGTTTGGCGGTGGCGGCTCAATTGGCGGCGGCACCGGAGTCGATGTGATGGCCGGTGGTGGAACTGGCGTATTGGTCGGCGGTTGAACGACCGGCGTATTGGTTGGAGTCGGGTTACCCGCAGACGGTGTATCTGTCGGGGTTGGATCAACCGGTGCTGGTGTATCCGTCGGATCAACCGGTACTGGTGTATCCGTTGGGTCAACCGGTACTGGTGTATCCGTTGGATTCGGGCCGCCACCCTCACCAACAGTAATCTGCCCGTTAATAGCGGTGGCGTTAATCGACTGACCGTCGCCGTTAGAGAGCAAAATTTTGTTTAGGGATATATCACTCACCCCGTCGGCAATAGCCTCAAAGGTTAGCGCGGCTAAAACACCACTCCCATCTGCGGCGGAGCCTAACTGTACTGCGGCATAAGTACCTAAGCCAACAGAATTATCAACCTCATTTTGAGCTACAAAATCAGGCGAGGGGAAGGTTCCCGGTTCCATCTGAATACCATCTTTGCCGGGGTCAGCATCTTGAGCCTGTAATACCGCGGCATTAAATTGAATCTCAATCTCTGCTCCGGCCAAACCGGTCATATTTTCAATCTGAATCTCGACCCTAACCGTCTCTCCGGCATTAATTGTAGCCGATGCTGGCTCAATTTTGACGGTAGGTTCGCCTTGAGCTACGGGAGCCTGAGCCTCTGTGTTCGGTGGCGCTAAACGATCCACCTGAATAATTGTGCCGCTTGCCTGCTGAGAAATCGTACAACCAACGAGTAATATTAAGGTTATTAACACCCCTATAGTAGAATTTACTATTTTCAACACACACCTCCTAGAAAACATCTTGTTCAGTTTATTAGTACACTACACTTATGTCAACCTTTAGTTTCAATGATACGGAGGTGCGAACAATATGTCAACCTGTTTGAGAAAATATGGAACGAGGAATATCATGAATTCGAGAAGATTCTCCACGAGGTATTGGGACAATCTTGTTACCCGACAAAGTGGTTTAGGGAAGACTAAAACAGGAACACAGAGGGGCACAGAGAAAAAGTGAACAAATTTTTCCTCTGTGTTCCTCTGTGTTAAGTAATTTTTCCTGATCGTTGCGATTATGTAATCGTAACGGGTATTTGGCAGGTATATCCTCCTTCAAGGAGGCTTCGCGCTACCCGCCTAGTATGGGTAGTGGATACACGTCCGCTACCATCCTGTGGACACCCAACTTTTTAACAAGTTAATTCTGAAAATTACTTATGTAGGGTAAATATTCAGTAAACTCGCTAGAAAGAGCGTCAGAAACCCGATTTCTCAAAGAAATCGGGTTTCTACAGTCTTTCAGATAATGATTTTCAATTCAAGACCAACCTTCCCGCAAGTTCAAAACTTGCGGGAAGGTGACAACTGAAAATGTTTATCTGAACATCTATAGGGCGGTTTTACTGAACTTTTACTTATTGTAGGCACCACATAAAACAAAAACACCCAGCATATTAAATGCTGAGTGTTTTTTAGCAAAAGACTAAAAATCCCTTCTTTGTATAAAAAGGGATTTCTAGTATTCAGTTTTGAGGTTTTGAGTTAAATAATTTCTAAACTAACTCGTTTCCCATCTTTCGCGGCACTGGTGCGTAACAAGGTACGCATTGCATTAGCAACTCGGCCTTCTTTACCGATAATTCGACCCATGTCAATTGATGCCACACTGAGTTCAATAACTACCATTGAAGAACCTTCAACCTCTTCAACTTTTACCTCGTCAGGTTCGCTGACAACTGCCCGTGCCATGTTTTGAGTTAAATCTTTTAGATAGCCCATTTTTTTGAAATCTCCTAATTCCTAGTGATAAGATAGACAAAATTGTTATTGAATTGATTACGAGTATATCAGGTTAAAAGATATGGGTCAATCCTACCGATGGTACTAATTTGACAAATCGGGCCTGTGGATAACTATGGAACAAAAAAACTGTAGTTCTAAAACTTACTCAGGTCTGGTCATGAGCATCTACAAATTTGTACCCCACCCCACGTAAATTGACGATATACGAAGCTCCCATTTTTCTACGTAAGCGCCCCAAATGACTTTTCAACATGTCACGCGCCTGATGGGGCGTGAGGTATTGACCGTGAACCGTCTTGGCTAACTCTTGAAAGGTAAAAGGATGATTGGGACGTTTAACCATCGTCGCAAGAAGCTTGAATTCAGTTGGAGTTAAGGTGATTGGAGTTCCGGCTTTCATCAGGCTCATCTCGTCTAAGTTGATCGTTAAATCACCCACAGCTAAAACCGTTAGGTCAGGTCTGTTAGAAGGTAACGACGCTGGATTACGATAAACACTGGTCGTTAACAGCTCTACGGCAAGGCGTTGCTGTGTTTTTTGTTGACGACGACTCATCGCACTATGAATACCTCTTAGGAGGTCATCTAAGACGTATGGCTTTAATAAAAAGTCACAACTTCCTAAACGCATTGCTTCGATAGAGGTGTCTAACGTGGCGTGGGCAGTGAGCATAATCAACTCTGGAACATCAGTCAGAGATTGCATGGCCTCCATCAACTGAATCCCCGTCAAGCCCGGCATCTGAAAATCAACAATAGCTAGGTCAACAGAGGAATGAGCCAAAAATTCGAGCGCCTCAGCTCCACTGGCAACGGCAAAAACCTTGTATCCCTCTGCTTCAAGCTCCTCAGCTAGAAAAAAGCGGACATTTTCTTCATCATCAACCACCAAAATCTTATTCGTGTCCAGCAATTTCATGCGCCTCCTCCAAATCAACCGGTAAATAAATCAAAAAACGACAGCCCTTTTTGGAACTGGTACGAACCTCAATGTATCCACCGTGAGCCTCTACAATACTATAACTAATTGACAACCCTAAGCCTGTACCCTGTTCTTTGGTCGTAAAAAATGGTTCAGAGATGCGGTTTAGGTACCGTGATGAGATTCCGGGGCCGTTATCGGTAATACCCACCACCGCGTATTTGTCATCCACAGTATAACAAGTCGCGAACTCTAAAATACCACCGTCTGGCATGGCATCAACCGCGTTTAGAATAAGGTTCAAAAAAACCTGTTTAATTTGACCCGGTACCGCGTAAATGATTGGTAATGTCTCATGCAATGTAAACGAACAGGTGATGTTATACCTTTGTACTTGTTTATTGACAAGAGTTAACGTCTCGTGCAAAAGTTTATTGAGATTAACCGGCTCTTTACCCACCCGACTCGGTCGAGCAAAATCAAGGGTTTGGCCGGTCAACTTAACGAGTCGCTCAACCTCGCTTCGCATCATCTCAACATATTGTACTCGCTTTTTGTCTGATAAATTAGGCCGTCCTAATAACCGTAAACCACTCTGCAATGCCTGCAACGGATTGTTGATTTCATGAGCCAACGAAGCCGACAAACGTCCTAAAGCCGATAGTTTTTCGGTCTGTACCATCTGCGCTTGAACTCGCACCGCTTGAGTTACATCCTCTATAATATGAACAATTTCGACCAATTTTCGCCCCCGCCACAAAGGATATGTTCGAATCCGAAATGATTGATTTTCTGCCCAAGGCGGTGAATTAAATTCCATTGATAGGGGGATGATTGAGGGATGATTAGCTAACATGGAATCAGCTAACAATGGGGCGGCAATATCCAATAAAGAAAGTCCGTCTGCATCAACTGTTATCGTTTTGGCTGATTGGTGTAACAACTGCTCAGAAGGCTGATCTAGCCATGTAGCCAACGTTTGATTGATACGCGTAACCTGACCGTTTTTACTGGCATTATGAACTAAAATACCGTCATGAATCGTGTTAAATATTGTCTCCCATTCCTGACGAGCCAAATTGATGGTGTAATACAAATTTCGGTTCTCTAAACCGACCGTCAAATGACTACTCATAACCCTTAAAAACTCTATGTCTCGTTGCGTAAAAAACCCTGCTTTTTGATGGCTTAAACAGAGCCAACCCACTTGACGCTCCTCAGATTGAAGGCGAAAATGTAATGTTTTAGCTTTTTGTAGCTCGGTTGTTTCTCCCGCGCCCGAATCAAGAACAACCCAAGCCGCTATCGCGTCATTGTTTTGCGGAGGATGCAAGGGTTGCCCCAACATCGCTAACAGAATAAACGGCTGGTCAGAGTTAACAGGCGAGACCTCAACCTGAGAGGACAAAAGCCATAAACTAGCCGCTTGCATCTTAATCTCTCGCTGAATAATCTGCAAGACCGATTGTGCCAATTTTTTGATATCCTGCTCAACCATCAGTCGATGGCTCAGAGCTAGTAGAGGCATATGAGCCTGTAAACGGGCATAATTTTGTCGCAACTGTCGTCGCTCTATAATCCGGGCGATGATAGTAAGCAGTTGTTTGTCATCAAATGGCTTAAGAATGAATCCCTCAACCCCTAAATCTTGGGCGGTAACAGCCGCTTCAAGCGTGCCATATCCGGTCATCATGATGACGCTAATGTGTGGGTAATAGGCCGACACCTGTTCTAAAACCTGCAACCCACTAATACCGGGCATGCTCAGATCGAGTAAAATTAACTCAAAATCATGTTGACCCAAAAGGCTCAAAGCCTCAGAACCATCGGGGGCACCCGTCACTTGTGCCCCCTCTAACCTGAGCAGTTCTACGCAAAAACTACGTACCACATCTTCATCATCAACCACTAAAACTTTGTAATTTGTTAACATCACTCAACTCGCATTAGGACAAATTTTAGATACCGAAATTCAGAAAAAATAAGTGGCGTAGGATGGTCAGCCGGTTGTCCGCTGATGCTCAAAACCGTAGCACGGCGTTTAGCTTTGGAGATAGCCTCTTGGCAAATTGACAAAAACATCTCCATGCTGATATGACTAGAGCATGACGAAGCGGCCAAAAAGCCATCAGCGGTGGTCAATTGAGCCGCACCAGCAATAACATTCTGATACGCATTTATGGCTTTTTTGACCGCTCCCTTTGAGGGGGCATAGGAAGGAGGATCGACTACAATCAAATCCCAAAGCCGTTTTTGTTTGAGTGCTTGCTCTACAAATCTAGGTACATCCCTAACAACTGGCTCATGCGAACCATCGGGCAATTTATTGAGCCGCCAATTTTCGGTTGCACTCTTAATCGCGGGCGCGGCGATGTCAACGGTGGTCACATGGCTGGCTCCCCCCAAAGCTGAATATATTGAAAAGCCGCCAGTGTAACCGAATAAATTCAAGACCCGTTTTTGCCCAGCCAATCGCCGAATCATCTGTCTATTATCACGTTGATCCAGAAAGAAGCCGGTTTTTTGCCCGTTGACAATATCAGCCCCAAAACGAACCCCATTTTCTAAAAACTGAATCGGTTGCGGTGGCAATTTACCAACCAACAGTTGTCCAGCTTGACCTCGTTCGCGGGGGCGTTCATACACACATCGTAACGACAAACGCTCGGCCAACCATCGGCCAATGCCGCGGCTATCCCAAAATCCGACCGCGGCCGGGCCATCCAGCTTTAACACCGCGGTATCGTCATACAGGTCAACCACCAAACCGGGCAAACCGTCTCCCTCGCCATTAAACAGCCGGAAACCCGTTGTTTTTGTCTGCGAGTCAAACAACATCTGCCGAAGCTGATAAGCCCGCTCAAACTGAGTTTCGGCCCAAGTATCATTGAGTGGCTTGCTCGTCTCAACAGAGCAAACTCGAAATGCCAACGGGGAGTCAGAGCTGTAGAAGCCATGCGCCAGTTCTCGTTTACGATTATCGAGTAACATGGCTACTCGCCCCGGCACTGATGGAGGACAATGGCGCAAATTATTAGCAAAAACCCACGGATGCCCCCGTTTTATATCTCGGCGCAAATCTCGACTAAGTTGGAGCGTGAGCAGTTTTTTAGCATGTGATTTAATGAAGGACAACGGTCATGTCTCCCTAGAATAACTATCATAAAAATTGGCGCTGTGTTAGAATAGCAGTAATTACAGCAGTTGTAATAATAACATATTTAGGAGATAAAAGGAATGTCTAACCAACCCCCTTCACATGGAGAAATCGACCTTGATGCGTTTCGGCAATCGGGGTATCAGTTGATTGATTGGATAGCCGACTATTTCGCTAACCCAGAGCAGTATCCGGTTTTAGCACAGGTTGAGCCGGGCGATATTAGCGCCCAACTGCCGACTTCACCACCGACCAAGGCAGAGTCGTTACCCGACATCATCGCCGATTTTGAACAGATTATCATGCCCGGCATGACCCACTGGAATCATCCTAACTTCTTTGCCTATTTTAGCTCCACCGGCTCCGCGCCGGGCGTGTTAGGCGAGTTGTTGAGCGCCGCCCTCAACATTAACGGAATGTTATGGCGCACCTCACCCGCGGCTACCGAGCTAGAGACCGTCACCCTCGACTGGTTAGGCCAAATGTTGGCTCTGCCCTCAGATTGGGAGGGAGTCATCATGGATGGTGCGTCCATGTCGAACATGATTGCTATTGCCACCGCTCGCGAAGCGCTCAATTTGCAGATTCGGGTTAAGGGCATGGCCGGACGCACTGACCTGCCTCGCCTACGGCTCTACATCTCCGAGCAATCCCACTCATCCGTGGAGAAGGGCGCGCTAACCTTGGGCATCGGTCAAGAGAACGTCATCAAAATTGCCACGGATGAGAATTTTGCTCTCGACCCGACGGCGCTCAAAACGGCAATTGAGGCTGACCTCGCCGCGGGGTATCGACCCTTTTTTGTCTGTGGCACCATCGGCACCACCTCTAGCACGGCCATCGACCCTTTGGCGGCCATTGCTGACTTAGCAGAACAGTATCAGTTGTGGTTTCATGTTGATGGGGCCTATGGCGGCACCACGGCTCTATTACCAGAGATGCGTCACCATTTTGAGGGAGCCGAGCGAGCCGATTCGATGGTGGTTAATCCTCATAAATGGATGTTCACCCCGATTGACTTGAGCGTATTGTACACCCGCCACCCCGCCACCCTTAAACAAGCCTTTTCGATTTTGCCCGAATATCTTCGCACCGCCGAGGGGGATGCCGAGACGGTCAAAAACTACATGGATTACGGGCTACAGTTGGGGCGACGGTTCCGCGCTCTTAAATTATGGATGGTTATCCGTGCTTTTGGGCAGGAAGGGTTAGCGGCACGAGTGCGGGAGCATATTCGTTTGGCTCAACAGTTTGCAGGTTGGGTTGACGAATCAGCCGACTTTGAACTGCTGGCTCCGACCCCCATGAGCAACGTCTGCTTTAGAGCTTGTCCGCCTAGTTATCAGGCTCAGGGAGAGGCCGCACTAGACCAACTGAACGCTCAACTGCTCGACGCGGTCAACGCCACCGGCCAAATATTTATCTCGCATACCAAGTTACGGGGACAGTACAGCCTACGTTTGGCCGTAGGAAACATTCGGACCACCAACAGCCATGTCGAGTCGGCATGGCAACTGTTGAATGATACCTTGCACCAAATCAAATCATTAACTTAGAATCATTGTGATTAAGGGCGTTTTTCGGAGTGCAAAAGCTGATTGCTTTTGCCAGAAGCAAACATGCAAAAGCAATCAGCTTTTGCACTCCGATTATCCACTCCGATTATCTACTCCGATTATCCACTATCCACTCTACTGCGGACTATAGTTTGGCGGCGTGGCTGATAGAGACGAATTTGGCCTTTTGGCGCAGGTCGGCTAAATCAACTGCGCCCACATAGCCCATACCGGAGCGGATTCCTCCGGCAAATTGATAGATCAGGTCGCTCAGTTTGCTTTTGTAGGGACATGACCCTCGATGCCTTCGGGCACGGTTTTGCCGCTGTCGGAGGTTTGACCAGTTCTGTAGCACGGCCGGAACCTTAGCCGACCTTGAGGTCACTCGGAAATCTGGCGCGGCGGCGACCGTGGTTATGGCTTCGGGCGGATATCCGGGTAAGTACGAAACTGGCAAACCGATTCAAGGTATCGAGACAGCCAATCAAAGTGAAGGGGTAACGGTTTTTCATGCCGGAACCAAACGAACATCTCAAGGCCAGATTCTAACTGCCGGAGGGCGAGTACTCAATGTGACAGGTGTCGCTGGCGATTTTCGGGAGGCTCTGCAACGGGCTTATGCCGGAATTGAGCAGATTCAGTTTGAGGGGGCACATTATCGAACCGATATTGGAGCAAAAGCATTATGACAAGTCGATATGAACAAGCCGGAGTTTCGATTGATGCAGGACTAAAAGCGGTTAGCTTAATGAAAGAGGCCATCAACAAAACGCATGACTCTAACGTCTTAAATGGCGTTGGGGCATTTGGTGGGTTATTTAGCCTCGGTGACAAGTTAAAGAATATTACCCAACCAACCTTAATCGCTTCGACTGATGGTGTTGGTACCAAGGTTATACTGGCCGCGGCGCTTAATCAATATAATACCATTGGACACGATATCGTCAATCATTGTCTAAACGATATGTTATGCGCGGGTGAGAATATTCAACCGTTATTTTTCTTAGATTATGTTGCCAGTAGTAAGTTAAGACCTCGCATGATTGCCGAAACCGTAACCGGCATGGCCGAAGCATGTCAGGCCAGTGGATTAGCGTTGTTAGGCGGCGAAACCGCCGAGATGCCGGGCGTGTATCAGCCCACCGAGTTTGATGTGGTGGGTACGATTGTCGGCCTGATTGACCAAAAAGCTATCTACCCACGACCGACCATGCAGGTTGGTGACCTGTTGTTGGGATTGCCCTCATCAGGGCCACATACCAATGGCTACTCCTTAATTCGGCATATTTTTCGATATACGCCGCTCCACGCCGAGTATGAAGAGATTGGTTTGCTCGGAGAGGCGCTACTTGCCCCACATCGAGCCTATTTGCCAGAGTTGACGGCTCTTAAATCGGCGGGAGTGGTCGTACAAGCCATCGCCCACATTACCGGCGGTGGACTGGTTGAGAATGTACCGCGGGCTTTGTATGATTTTGATGACCTCACGGTTCGTATTGACCGCAAGAGTTGGCCTACGCCGCCCTTGTTTGAGTTGATTCAGCACAAAGGTAAGGTTGACAACATGGAGATGTTACGTGTTTTTAACTGTGGCATTGGCATGGTCATAATTATCCCCGCAAATCAAGCAGAACTGGCTCTTACTACGGTTGATGACGGTCGGATTATCGGTCAGGTCATTCAAGGAAAAGAGATAGAGTGGGTCTAAGAAGGAAAAAAATTATGGCAAAAGAAGTAAGACTTATCGTTTTAATATCAGGCAACGGCAGTAACCTGCAAGCCCTGCTTTCTGCGTGCGACACAGGCCAAATCTCGGCTAACATCTTGGGCGTGTTATCCAACCGTTCTGAGGCTTATGGGTTACGACGAGCCGAAAAATACAATATTCCAACCATTGTTTTCCATCGTTTGACTAATCGAGCCGATTATGATGAGGATTTGGGGAACCTCGTTGCAACCTTTAAACCGGATTGGATTATTTTAGCTGGTTGGATGCACATTTTGAGCATGAAGTTTTTAGAAAAATTTCCAAACAAAGTAGTTAATCTTCATCCGGCCTTACCCGGTCAATTTCCCGGCACAAAAGCAATTGAACGAGCCTACACCGCTTATCAGCAAGGTCAAATTGAGCAGACTGGCATCATGGTACATCTTGTGCCCGATGAAGGGGTAGATGATGGGCCAGTTTTAGCTACTCAAACTGTGCCGATTCTGCCTGACGACAGTGTGGCCTCACTCGCCGAGCGCATGCATCAAACCGAACATGCCCTATTGGTCGAGACGGTACGCAAGCTGGTTGTCGGTGAGATTGATGTTAAGGCGCTATCAAATTAAGTAACTTTCATTTCTAAGTTGTCACTTTTCCCGGAGTGCAAGAATTCCATTCTTGCTGTCAAAATACAATTTTGACACTCCTGTTTTCCTGATCGTTGCGATTACATAATCGCAATGATCAGGAAATTGAGGCATACGGAGTGCAAAAGCATCTTGCTTTTGCCAGAGGTAAACATGCAAAAGCAAGATGCTTTTGCACTCCTTTATTCCCGAACAACTCTACTATCTTATGAACGATACCAGTGAATCAACATCACCCCCAATTGAATCTTCCCAAACCATAGACCCACAACGTCAGGAGACGGCCAAGGAGTACGCCGCCATCGGACGTAAACTCTTTGTGGTGGAGCTAGTGATAGGTTTGGCCTATGTACTAATTTGGATTGTTGCCGGAATTTCGCCGTGGTTACGAGACCAAATTTACCAATTTACCACAGCAACATGGCTCAGTGTGCCGCTGTTTGCCGTCGGTTTTGCCCTGCCCCAAATGGTGTTGACCGCGCCACTCGATTATTACAGTGGCTTTGTATTACCGCATCGATACGGGCAATCGAATCAAACTCTACAAGCATGGTTAATTGATCAAGCTAAAGGGTTGGTTTTGGCTGGCGTGTTGGGGATAATTGTATTGGAGATTATCTATCTTTTACTGAGTTTTGCACCTGACACATGGTGGTTATGGACAGCCGCGGTTATGTTGATATTTTCGGTCTTGTTGAGCAATTTGGCTCCAGTGCTGATTTTTCCGCTCTTTTTTACCTATCATCCGCTCGAAAATGAGGCGTTAGTCGAGCGCTTGACCCGACTCGCCGACCAAGCCGGAGCCAAGGTGCAGGGCGTTTACACCTTCGACATGAGCAGTAAAACCTCTGCCGCTAATG
Source organism: Anaerolineales bacterium HSG25 (assembly GCA_030377865.1). GTDB lineage: Bacteria > Chloroflexota > Anaerolineae > 4572-78 > J111 > JAUCGB01. The sequence continues at coordinate 13,316 of JAUCGA010000004.1, forward strand.
CCGCCTTAATGGGGTTGGGCAACACACGACGTATTGTCTTGGGCGATACATTGGTCGAAAACTTCACCATCGACGAAATCGAGACCGTGCTGGCTCATGAGCTAGGGCATCATGTGCATAAAGATTTGGTGACCGGTATTGCCGTACAATCTACCCTGACCCTCATTGGATTCTATTTGGCTGATGTCGTCATGCGCTGGGGAATCGCCACCTTTGGCTATCATGGACTAAACGACCCGGCCACCTTGCCGTTGTTGATGGTCGCTATGATGGTTTTTGGCTTGGTGACGATGCCTCTGGGCAATATCTGGTCACGCTGGCGAGAAGTGGCCGCAGATACCTACGCCCTAGAAACCACCCGTAATCCACAAGCATTCATCAGCGCCATGACTCGGCTGGCGAATCAAAATTTGGCTGATACTGACCCTCCAACTTGGGTCGAGTTTTTGCTTCATAGTCATCCCTCTATCAGCAAACGAGTCGCGCTGGCTGAGGCTTTTGAAGGGTGACAGACTGGTTTAGGAAAGATTAAAAACGATAACACAGAGGTTCACGGAGACACACAATCAGGGTGAATTACCTGCCCATCAATAACTTCAATAATCGCTGATGATTGCCTTGGATTGGCAAGTATTGGGTAAATATTCAGTGAACTCGCCAGAAAGAGCATCAGAAACCCGATTTCTTTGAGAAATCGGGTTTCTAGAGCTACTTTACTGAATTTTTACAGTATTGGATTAGCAGATCAAGTTGAGTTGCCGTTATACGATGTCGTCGCATGGGTTAATCCTCTAAATTTTAATGGTTCTCTGGTAGATTCCGTGCAACTCAAAACTGCATCCTGAATTAGATACTTTGATGGGGCAATCTTCCCGCAAGTTTAAAACTTGCGGGAAGATGATGACACAATCATGATATTTGCACGGAAAGTCCCAAAGAGCCATTTTAATTTTGGATAACTTAGTAGAGTTGTTCGGGAATAAAGGAGTGCAAAAGCTTCTTGCTTTTGCTAGAGGCAAACATGCAAAAGCAAGAAACTTTTGCACTCCGCAGATATAGAATTTGAATTTTTATGCGATGATAAGTTGTTGTCGAACAGGTCTAGTATACCGTTGGGTATTTTATTAGCCAAGTTTGCTTAAAATGGGCTTTATAGGACATCGTTTTTGACCTTACGGTTTACCCCAAAAACTTTGGCAATTTACTGAAAAATTAGTTATAATAAGGACGCATGAAATTTTGTTTGCTATTATGGAATTTCACAAAACCCTTAAGGAGGCATGAACATTGCCTGATAAGTTACAACCATCTATTCCCCAAAATCAACATGGTCTCTATTTTCATTATGTTGGCTTAACCGATACGGGGATGGTTCGAGACCATAATGAGGATGCTTTTAAAATTCCTTTAGATATTGACGAAGAAACCTTACAACTAAAAGGGCATCTTTACGTTTTGGCTGATGGCATGGGTGGACATCAAAAGGGAGAAGTTGCCTCTGAAGTCACCATTAGAATGGTCAGTCAAGAGTACTATACGGCCGTTAAGCAACTGTCGGATGACGAGGTGGCTGATAGCCTCGTTAACTTGCTCGGTCAGTCGATTATGACTGCCAATGAAGAAGTAATGGACGCAACCGAAGGCGGCGGTACTACGGTTGTGGCCGCGCTATTACATGGTGAGGCCTTAATCTGCATGAATGTTGGTGATTCGCGAGCCTACTTATTGCGCGATGATACCATGAGTCTGATTAGCAAAGACCATTCGTTAGTAAGTCGCCTTGTTGAAATGGGAAAAATAACCGAAGAGCAAGCGCTCACCCACCCACGCCGTAACGTGCTTTATCAAGCTTTAGGACAAGGTAGTGACGTTGAAATTTTTGATTATCAGACCAAACTAAAACTTAATGACATCATCATTCTTTGTAGCGATGGCTTATGGGGTGAAGTGCCTGACCGGATTATTGAACAGGTATTGGCTCAATCGAAAACCCCACTTGAATCAGCAGAAGATTTGATAACTTTGGCTAATCAAGCTGGTGGGAATGACAATATCACCGCGATTATTATCGAAGTTTGTGACAGCCCGGTCGATAGCCCGTATCAACCTATTGAGGATGGTGCGTATCCACCCTCTGCCGCTCGCCTAATGCCCAAACCAGACACCTTGCCCGAAGGTGATCATTATGTGGATCAAAATGAGTAATGATTAACTTTGCTGATGTAGAAAAACAGGTAAAAATATTAAATAACAACTTTGCAGAAGGCAAAATTGATGAGCCACTTCTTGAAAAACGGTTATTAGATTTAATCGATATGGCAGAAGATGGTCATTATTGGATGCTGGGGCATCGTTCGGGGCGTTGGTTTCGACATAATGGCGAAACATGGACCTTAAACGATCCAGAAATTGTTTTTAATGAAATAACTCCCGGTTTGATAGAGGATGCCAAGGCTCCCCCTCCAAATTCAGAAGAGGAAATGGGATATGATATCATATTTACACTGATTTTAATGATCTTTGTCGGCATGATTATTTACACCAGTTCAGCAAATTGGTCAATGAATTGGTGGGATTATACACCCTTTTAAAAAAACAAAACTTTAGTTATTAATTTTGGTAGTGTTGACGTGTTGACTGATGGCCTTGGGCTAAAGCCACAAGGCTAAAAACTCAAGACCGCTAAAAGATGCCTAAGGCAGACGGAAGAAATAAAACATCCCAATTGAGGAGTCAGCACCCGCGGTGCGGCACGACGTGTGCCTACTTCACGGAACAATTATTTTTTTCCACGTGCCTAAATAGCTGGCTTTAGCTATCAGCATCGGGATTTATTCCGATGTGTCATTCCCAAGAAGCGTTGGTTGAGCTTGTCGAAGCCAGTTTCCTTCGACAAGCTCAGGGAACGTTGGAAGAATTTAAAAATTGGAACTGCCTAAATGATGACCCGAAGCCTTTTATCATAATCTCAATTCTGTGATTGAGGGAATGATAAAGGGTTTTGTGCATGATTAGCACCATTCACCTTACCATTTTATATAAATGCTGTACACAAGAGTTGTTCGGAAATAAAGGAGTGCAAAAACTTCTTGCTTTTGCGCTTCGCAGATCTCGAATTTGAGTTTTTACGAGATGATAAGTTATTGCCGAACAAGTCTACATAGGGTAGATAATAGCTACCCATAAAAGGAGAATAGTATTTTATGAAGCGTTTTATGCAGGTATTTATGATGTGTGTTGTTCTATCGCTGATAGCCGCTCAATGTGGTGGCGCGGCTCCCACGCAGGCTCCAAAAGAAGAGGCGGCTCCAGAAGAAGCCTCCTCTGAATCAGCAGAAGAAGCCCCCGCGGCAGACAGTGGTGGCGGCTACCAAATCCCAACCGTTGAGGATGGGAAACACAACGTAGCCTTTGTGTATGTTGGCCCCCACGATGATGGCGGCTGGACTCAGGCTCATGATGTTGGTCGTTTATATATTGAAGAGAATGTTGATGACGTTCATACCGCTTATGTTGAAAGCGTCGCCGAAGGGGCTGACGCAGAGCAGGTGATTCGTTCCTTGGCTCGAAAAGGGTTCAACACGATTTTTACTACCTCGTTTGGTTACATGGATGCCTCTGAAATCGTAGCTGATGAGTTTCCTGATGTGGATATCGTCCATATTAGCGGATTCAAGACTAACGAAGATAATTTTGGCAACCTGTTTGGAGCGATGGAAGATATAAAATATCTGGCTGGTATGTTAGCTGGAGCGCGAGCCAAAGCCGACGGCAATCCGAAATTGGGCTATATCGCCACCTTCCCTATTCCTGAAGAGCTTCGTTTGGGCAATGCCTTTGGCATAGGGGCACAACGAACCTGTCCCGAATGTACCATTGATGTCCGCTGGATTTACACATGGCACGATCCGATTCAAGAAAAAGAGGCCGCCGCGTCACTGTTTGACAGTGGGTCACAGGTCGTCATGACTGGGGCTGATACCCCTGCACCTGCCGAAGCCGCTCCCGAAGGTAAATGGGGAATCACTTATGATTATAGTGGAAACTGTACCTTGGATACCTGTTTAAGCTCCATGTATTGGCACTGGGGGCCGGTTTATGCTCGAGTTGTTGAAGAATCGAGAGCCGGAACATGGGCCGCTGGACATGAGTATTTTGACGCTGATGTGGGCGCGATGGGGTTATATGGCTTTATGGAGGGCGAAACATTACAGCCCGGCGCGGCCTCCATTCCTGAAGAGGACATGACCATGATTAAGGATACCTTGGACAAAATGCTCAAGGGTGAATTTACTCGGTTTGACGTTTTCAAAGGGCCAATCACCGACAACCAAGGCAACGAAATACTGGCTGATGGTGTCAGCATTGAACAGATTGACTTAGATGGTTTTAAACAGTTTGGAAGTCCTTGTGAAACCTGCATGTACTGGTGGAACGAAAATATCACCGCTGAACTACCGGCGTTAGACTAAAAATTCAAATACGTTGTATAACGGAGAGAGGTTCAATCTTTAAGATTGAACCTCTCTATGCTAAAACATTACCCCACTATGACAACTTCCTACGCAGTTGAAATGACCGACATCGTGATTCGTTTTCCCGGTGTGTTGGCAAACGATCGGGTTAACTTTACCCTCAAACAAGGCGAAATTCATGCCTTATTGGGCGAGAACGGCGCGGGCAAAAGTACCTTGATGAACGTTTTGGCCGGACTGTACAAACAAACCTCCGGCCTTATAAAAATCAACGGACAGCCTGCCAGCTTTAACTCTCCTAAAGACTCTATCGCCGCGGGAATCGGCATGGTACATCAACATTTTATGCTCGTGCCGACCCAAACTGTCACCGAAAATATTTTGCTTGGTTTAGACAGCCCCCGCTTTATCCTCAACCTAAAAAAGTATGACCAAAAGGTGCTAGAGCTACAAGAGCAGTTTGGTTTACGGGTTCCACCCACATCCAAAATTTGGCAACTATCGGTAGGCGAACAACAACGAGTCGAAATCCTCAAGATGCTCTATCGCGGGGCCAACATTCTGATCATGGACGAGCCGACTGCGGTGCTGGCTCCACAAGAGATTGATGAACTCATGCAAACCATGCGAGCCATGACCGAGACAGGCAAGTCGATTATCTTTATCAGCCATAAACTGCATGAAGTGGAGCAGGTTGCCGACAGATTGACTGTTCTGCGGAAGGGAGTTGGCACGGCTGAGGGACGCTCCATGAAGGGGATTGATAAGGCTGAGTTGGCTCGCTTGATGGTCGGGCGAGATGTTATTTTCAGTGTCTCAAAGTTACCCTCTGAGCCGGGTGATACAGTCTTGCAGATGGACAATGTTTCGGCTGAAAACGATAAAGGTGTGCCAGCTTTGAAGAACTTCTCCCTCACGATACGAGCCGGTGAAGTGATGGGGATAGCTGGTGTGTCGGGCAACGGACAGAGTGAGTTGGCCGAGGTAATCACTGGTTTACGAAAATGTCGGGGAAACATTAAAATTAATGGTCAAGACCTGAGCAACCAACCTCCGATTATGGCCATTAAAAGCGGCGTGGCCCACATCCCCGAAGACCGACACCATGTTGGCTCGGCTCCCAACTTGAGCATCACCGAAAACACCATCATGAAAAACTATAAGCAAGAACCCATCGGCAATGGCTGGACAATTAACTTCCCCCAAGCGCGTACCCATGCGCGGGGACTAAAAGAGCAGTACGAGATTTTAGCCCCTAACGTCCGAATTCCGGCTCGTAAACTATCGGGGGGCAACCTGCAAAAGGTGATTCTAGCTCGTGAGATTACCACCCAACCAAGCCTGATGGTCGCCATGCAACCGACTCGCGGTCTTGATGTGGGTGCTATCGAAGCGATTCAGCGTCTCCTTCTCGAACAACGGTCAGCCGGAGCGGCGATTCTGCTTATCTCAGAAGAGTTAGAAGAACTGCTAACCCTCAGTGACCAAATTACGGTCATGTTTGACGGGCAATCAATGGGAACCTTACCCAATGATGATACAATAAATATTCAGCAAATCGGTCTGATGATGACCGGAACTTCAATTAATGAAGAATTAGCAATTAAGAATTAAGAATGGCACTTTAATTCTTAATTCTTAATTCTTAATTCTTAATTCCCCATGCCAACAGTTATATTTGAAAAACGGGTTGATGATATACCCAAATGGTTACCTTTTGTGACCTCAATGGGGTCGGTAGTGATTGCATTTGTGATTAGCGGCTTTATTTTGTGGCTCTTGGGTGGACAACCATTTGTGGTTGGACAATATTTTTTCGAGGCCAGTTTTGGCAGTTGGGCCGTTTTTTCTGACACGATGGTTAAAGCCACGCCACTGATTCTGGTCGGATTAGCCTGTACCGTCGCTTTTAAGATGAAACTCTGGAACATCGGGGCCGAGGGACAGTTTTATTTGGGCGCGTTTGCCGCGAGTTTAGTGGTGCTTGTCCCGCTCGTTCCGGCTGGTACACCCAAACCGATTGTCCTACTTGTCATGATGATTATGGGCATGCTCGGCGGGGCGCTGTGGGGGCTGATTCCGGGTTATCTCAAAGCCTATTTTAACATCAACGAGATTATCACTACTCTGATGTTGAACTATGTCGCCATTCAGTGGAACAATTTCTGGATATTTAACAGCTTTAGCGATGCCGGATTCCAGATGACTCCCTCGTTCGACAAATCGGCTTGGTTGCCCCGACTAGCTGACTATGCCCGACAGTATCGCTTTTTATCGGGCATGACTCTGCATTTGGGGGTGGTCATCGCCCTAGTTGCTACCGTGGTGGTTTGGTGGATTTTGGCTCGCAGTCGATGGGGCTATGAAATCAACCTGATTGGCGACAACCCTTTAGCGGCTCGATATGCGGGCCTCAACATCAAACAAAACATTGTGTTGGTGATGATGTTTTCGGGGGCGTTAGCCGGTTTGGCTGGCATGGCCGAGGTCAGCGGGGTGGTGCATCGCCTGCAAGAGCGAATTTCTCCCGGCTACGGTTTTACTGGTATCATCATCGCTTGGTTAGCCAAGTTAAATCCGTTTGCCGTCATCCCCGTTTCGATTCTGTTCGGGGCACTGATTCTGGCCGGACGGGAGATTCAACCGTCTGGTCTCGCTAACATGTTACAGGGATTCATCCTGTTCATGGTCATTAGTAGTGATGTATTATTGCGATATAAAATTAAACTGGTACGACCAACAGTTCAGGAAGCTTAGCAACAGGTTTGGGAGCGCAGACATCTTGTCTGCGGGCTGTCTGCCTGCCTGCGCTCCCAGTCTAGAAGCAGAAAACAGTCATGGATCCAATTATCATTTTTCATGCCGGTATAGCCACTGGCACAATTTTACTATTCGCCACCATCGGCGAGATTATTACCGAACGCGCTGGAATTCTCAATTTGGGGGTGGAGGGCATGATGTTGATAGGAGCCATGACCGGCTTTAGCACGGCTCTATCAACCGGAAACCCGTGGTTGGGGTTGGTGGCGGCTATGCTCGCCGGAGGCTTATTGAGCCTGCTCCACGGTCTCGTAACCATTCATTTTCAGGCCGACCAAGTCGTCAGCGGATTGTCGCTCACCTTTTTGGGGACAGGCTTGGCCTTGGTCTTTGGCGAGGGGTTAAGCGGAGCCAACGTCAACACCATTGGGGCGATTGACCTACTGCCATTGTCATACATTCCGGTGATTGGGCCAATCTTCTTTGAAAATCATAGCCCCTTGGTCTATCTGGGCTACTTGCTGATTCCAGCGACGTGGTACTACATCTACCGTACCCGACCGGGCATGCATCTACGAGCCATCGGCGAAAAACCAGCCGCGGCGGACGCGTTAGGAATTAACGTCTATCGACTGCGCTACTTTTATACCTTTATGGGTGGCTGTTTAGCTGGTTTAGCGGGCGCGACGATTAGTCTGTCGGTGTCGCCGGGCTGGTACAGCACCTTAACCACCTCTGGCAAAGGCTGGATAGCCATCGGACTGGTGATTTTTGCCCAATGGAATCCCATGCGGGCCGCAGTGGGTTCGTATCTATTTGGAGCCTTAGAACGCGGTATTTTAGATCTACAAGCCCCCGAAACCCTCTTTTTTGGCTTAATCGCCAACCCCGTTTTTAGTAATCCTAATCTGATATTTTTCCTCAAAATGGCTCCGTACTTATTGACAATTTTTGCATTGCTTGTCGGCGCACGAGCCGCTAGTAAACAGCGTCTCGGCGCACCTGCGGCCTTGGGTCTGCCCTATATTCGGGGTGAACGGGGGTTGTAGCTGTGACAAAACATAAAAAATTACAGTAAAAATTCAGTAAAGTAGCTCTAGAAACCTGATTTCTTTGAGAAATCGGGTTTCTGATGCTCTTTCTGGCGAGTTCACTGAATATTTACAAATTATAAATGGTAAACGGTGAATGGTAAATTGTAAATTACGTTTTGTCACCAAAATCGGTTTGGATACTATACTCAAATTAGTGGTTCTCTGGTAGATTCTGTGCAACTTGAAACAATGTCCACATTTAGCGGCAATCTACCCGCAAGTTTAAAACTTACGGGTAGATGATGACACAATCATGACGTTTGCACGGAAAGCCCCAAAGAGCCTAAGTTAATAGTAATTTAGTAGTAGGCAAAAGAACGATTTAGCGAACTGTAGGGGCAAGTATGACTTGGGTGATGGTTGCATGTCTGCAATGTCTTGGATGGCCTATATTAAATAGTACAATAGGAGTAATTATGATAAAACCTTGTAAAAAATGTGGTGGTATAGAAAAGTACAAAAATGGTCGCTGTATCCCTTGTAAAAGGGAAGAAAGTCGCCGCTGGAATAAGGCCAATCCTGAAAAAGTGAAGGAACAAGGTCGCCGCTGGTATGAGGCCAATCCCGAATACCATCGTCGCTGGAGAGAAGCCAATCCCGAAAAGGTGAAGGAATATCATCGTCGTTGGAGAGAAGCCAATCCTAAGAAGAAAGATAACCCCACCTGATATTGCCGAACAACTCTATAGTTGACAACTTGTAAATATTCAGCCTTGCCCTGTGAATGAATTCACAGGCTAATACGGGAAACCTGCTTAAGCAGGTTTTTCGTTTAAGACGCTGATTTCAATCAGCGGGTTGTTTGGAAGTTTCATTTTTCTGGAATTGCCTAATGCTAATTCATATTCAGTTTGTAACGTGCCACCAAATCCTCCAACTGTTTAGCTAATAATGATAAGTCCTGCGCGCTCCGCTCGGTCTGTTGGGTGGAAGATAAGGATTGTACCGTGGCTTGGTTAATATGTTGCATGGCCACGGTAATCTGCTCAATACCAAGGTTTTGTTGTTGAGTACTGGCCACAATTTGTTCGGCCAAGCCCGTACTCTCTTTGATGCTTCCGGCTAATTGCAAAATAGTTTTACCTGTTTGCTCGGTCAAAACAACCCCCGAATCGACCCCTTTTGTGCCCTCTTCGGTTGCCATAACCGCCGCGTTGGTAGCCTGTTGAATCTCACTTAAAATCGCTTTAACCTGTGCGGTAGCCTGTTTAGACTGCTCGGCTAAGTTTCGCACCTCAACCGCGACCACGGCAAAGCCTTTACCATGCTCACCCGCCCGAGCCGCTTCCACCGAGGCATTCAACGCTAATAAATTACTTTGTGAGGCAATATCATTGACGGTGGCTGTAATCTCACCAATTTGTTGGGTTTGCTCACTAAGAGCCAAAATATTCTCGGCAATACCAGAAACTTTCTCTTTAATCTGTACCATGCCGTCAACCGTCTTTTGAACCGCCTCTTGCCCACTATCAGAGATGGTATTGGTCTGTTGGGTCTTATCAGCTACCTCTTTGGCCTTGCTATACAATTGAGATACAATCGCATTCACCTCGTCGATGGTGCTACTGGTTTGACTAATTGCCGCCGACTGCTCGTTGGCTCCGGCGGACTGTTGCGTGGCTGAGGCCAAAATTTCAGCCGAAGCTGAGGAGATATTATTTGTCGCCTCACGCAGTTGGAAAGCCATCTCGCCCAAACGCTCAACCATCACATTAAGGTTGCGTCCTAAGGTTACCAAATCCTCATGTCCTCTAGCATTATTACCGTTCCCATTAATGCTCAACCGCCGAGTCAAATCACCATCGGCAACCCGTTCAATAAACTGGTTATACTCATTAACCGTCTGCTCAATCGTCTCTTTTGCCACCGCCTCGGCAATTCTGGTTTGGAGTTCAGCCGTCATCAGGTTAAAAGTTTGGGCCAACAGTTGCAGTTCAACTGCTCCTATGGGTGTTAGAGTAAAATCCACATCCTGCTCATCTCTATCTTCAAACGCACGGATATAGCTGACAATTGGTTTGCTTAAATGGGTGCTAAATATCCATAATACAACCCCCATGCTCAAGGGCATTAGTACCGCTACCACTATCAGTACAATTTCAGCATAGCGAGTTATCTGTTGTGTTTGCGCTACCTCTAGTTCGGCCCGACTGTTCATCAACTGTTGAAACTTAGCAATCGGATCCATGATGATCTTTTTATCTTGGGTGTATTGTCGGTCAAACATAATCTCACGGGCCTTAATCAGTTTGTCCTCAGCAGGTAACACGGCATCACTTGGACTCAACTCGTAAGCCCGAATCGCCGGATGCATGGCCTGTGGTGAGGTTCCTTCTGCCTCCAACACCAAACGCATCCCACGTGTTTCGGTATTAACTAACGCATCGGAGTTCTGTTTTGCCAGTGCAAGTTGGTCAAACTCAGCCTGTGGTGCATTTAACTCCCCAAGTCGACGAAGAACTTTGTCCCGAGTTTTGGTCTTTTCAATCTCATCCCAATAGTTTTGTAGATGGGCGCGGTCTGTATTAACCACATATTTCCGCACCTCATTCGTTAAATAATCAGATGCATTAGCAAGGTCAATCCCTAACTGCTTAAACTCGGCCTGCTTTGCTACCGCCTCCTGTTCAGCTTGAATGGCCTGAGTTAGAAAGACAATACTACCCCCTAACACCAAAGCCATAACTAAGACAATTCCTACAGCAATTCCATTGACAGTTGATAATTTTATGGTCATAGTCCTACCTTCAAACCTTTGAGATTAATGAACAATATATCACTTCATGATAGCAGGTTTCTTGAAAAATAGATACCCAATATAGTCCCAATATAGACCCATTTTTGGGACTATTCTAATAGACCTATTCGGCAATAACTTATCATCGCATAAAAACTCAAATTCGAGGTCTGCGGAGTGCAAAAGCTGATTGCTTTTGCCGGAGACAAACATGCAAAAGCAATCAGCTTTTGCACTCCTTTATTGCCGAACAATTCTAATAAGGAAGTTCCAGAATTTAAAACCTCCCAAAACCATTGTGACACTCTACCCCCTCCCAGCCTCCCCCTGCAAGGGGGAGGAGCCGCTACCCCCCTAGCAGGGGGGACTGAGGGGGGTAGAGACTCTGCTCAATTTGGGAGATTTATTTTCTTGGAATTGCCTAAGCGGTTTGCCACTCTTCTCAAGCTGATTATACTGAATGAGTTCCATCTATTCTGATAACTACGCAGAACTCATTCAATGAAAATTCTGCTCTAAACAGCGTAAATACTGTGGACTATTTGAGTTGTGCGGAGTCTTCAAATCCATTAAATCTATCACAAAGGAAACTATCATGACTCAAAACTTTACCCACGACATGTTTTTGTCCCCTTTTAGCTGGCGTTACGGCACTACCGAGATGCGCCAAATTTGGGGAGAGGTTCACAAACGGCAGTTATGGCGACAGCTATGGGTGGCCTTGGCCGAAGCTCAACAAGGGTTTGGCCTCGTAACTCAAGAGCAGGTTGATGATTTACGCGCTCACATCGACCAGATTGACGTAGATCGTGCCCATGAGATTGAATCGGAGATTCATCATGACCTCATGGCCGAGGTTAAAACTTATGCCGAGCAGGCCAAAATTGGCGGCGGGATTATCCATTTGGGCGCGACCTCGATGGATATTGAAGACAATGTTGACGCGCTCCGTTTGCGCGAAAGTGTTGATTTGATTTTGACCCGACTGGAGACCCTGCTGACCGAACTGGTGACCCAGATTGAACGTTGGGCCGATACGTCGATTATCGCTTTCACCCATTTGCAACCCGCCGAGCCAAGCACAATGGGTTATCGACTCGCTCAGTATGGCTTTGATTTGTTGACCGACTGGCAAGAGCTAACCCGCATCCGAGCCGGAATTCGGGGCAAAGGATTCAAGGGCGCGGTCGGTACCTCAGCCTCGTATGGTGATTTATTGGCTGACCTCGGCGACAAATCTGCCACCCGAACCATGCCCCGTCAGCTTGAGGTAACTGTTATGCAGACGATAAACCTTGAGCCGTTTCCGGTGGCGACTCAAACCTATCCGCGTAAACAGGATTGGCTGGTACTAAACGGATTGGCCGGATTAGCTGGCTCGCTCTACAAGTTTGCTTTTGACCTGCGTTTGCTCCAGTCGCCCCCTTTGGGAGAGTGGGCCGAGCCGTTTGGCAAAAAGCAGGTCGGATCGAGCGCCATGCCCTTTAAGCGTAACCCCATCAACGCCGAAAATATCGACAGTTTGGCTCGTTTTGTAGCCACCCTGCCTCGTGTTACATGGGATAATGCCGCTCATTCTTTGCTAGAGCGAACACTGGACGATTCAGCCAATCGACGCGAGACTTTTCCTGCCGCTTTTCTAGCTACTGACGAGATTCTGCGTCGTGGTATCCGTCTGATTCGAGATTTACAGGTTGATGAGGCCGCGCTGGCTCGTAACTTAGAGAAGTATGGCACCTTTGCCGCCACCGAACGGGTCATGATGGCCGCAGTGAAGGCGGGCGGAGATCGGCAGGATCTGCATGAGATTATCCGAGAGCATAGCCTCAAAGCATGGGCCAAACTGGCCGCGGGTGAGCCGATTCCCTTGGTTGAGACGCTTATGCAGGATGAACGGATCACGGCTCATATACCTGCCGAGCAAGTTCGTATCTTGCTGGATGCAAATGAGTATGTCGGCGACGCACCAGATCGGGCACGGGCTTTGGTCGAACAGATTCGCACCGCGTTGTTGGGCGCGTAAACAAAAAGGCTCTTTGGGGCTTTCCGTGCAAACGTCATGATTGTGTCATCATCTTCCCGCAAGTTTAAAACTTGCGGGAAGATTGTCCCATCAAAATATCTAATTCAGGATGCAGTTTTGAGTTGCACGGAATCTACCAAAGAACCAACAAAAAGAGAGGTTAATCAAAATGATTGAACCTCTCTGTGGCATCAGGATTAAATAACAAAACGGCTTATCCCCAAATTAGCGGCACCAAAATAATCGAAATAACCATAAAGATGACCGCCAAGGGCAAACCACCTTTTGAGAAGTCAGCAAATTTGTAACCGCCGGGGTTTAAGACCAGCATGTTCACCGGCGAGGCAATGGGGGTGATAAAGGCGGTCGAGGCTCCCACCGCAACCATCATCATCACTGCTCGAGGCGGTACCCCCATGTCGCTGGCCGCTTTAATGGCAATAGGAGCCAACAAAACACTGGTGGCGGTGTTACTAATAACCTGTGTAAAGGTCACGGTGAGAATAAACATGGCTCCTAACAGTAGCACCAAATTTCCACCGACCACACTGACCATGGTGTTGGCAATTAACTCGGCTCCACCGGTCTCTTGTAGCGCGGTACTCATGGGCAACATAGCCGCAATCATTACCACACTCTCCCAACTGATGGATCGATAGGCTTGCTCCATGGTGATACATTTGGCAATCACCATAACTAAGGCCGCAATTATCACCGCGATAACTGCCGGAACCGTTTTGGTCAGCATGAGACCCATCATCAAAAACATGGCTCCAATAGCGATAAAGGATTTTGAGTTTAACTGTACTTTGTCACCCCCCGCAATCGATTCTCCGACGACGACAAAGTTACGAGCCTCGTTTTGTAATAGCTGAACCTGTTTTTGCACTCCCGTTACTAACAGCGCGTCCCCAAAGGCTAGTTTTTGGGTAGTATAGTCAGCGAGTGGTTGACCTCGCCGCACGACGCTTAATACCTGAACCCCATACTTACGAGCGAAGTTTGTGTGTTCTAAGGTGCGCCCAATTAAGGTAGACCGAGGAGTAATCAACACCTCAACTAGCGATAACAAGTCTTGTTCAGCCTGTAATCGCTCCTCATCTGACAAAGGATCCATGCCCAGATTATATTTTAGCGCCAAACGACTGACAGCATCCAATTCTCCTCGTAAGAGCAAGCGTTGGTTGGCCTGAATGGTAGTTTTGGCCGTTGGAGCCGTTACCGCCACAGCCTCATGTTGACTGGTGTGTCCTCGATGACGAATACGGTCGGCTATCTCTTCGATAATTTTGGGTGATCGGCTGTCCTCTTCTTCCTCCTCATCTTCTATAGGAGGATAGTCGATGTGTAACACGCTGATTCCAAAGTCTTGCCCGATGGCGGCTTGAGCCAATGTTTTTCCAACCAGCTTGGATTCGGGGCGAACTCGTACCCGATACAGACTCTGTTCAAGCTGATACGATTGAACCAACTCCTCGGCTGACACCGAGGCTCTGGCATGGCGTTCTTTGGTCTTGTTTTCGGGTAAAAATCTACGCCCAATAAAAACGGTGTAGACCACAGCCACGATGAGCAATGGTATCCCGATTAAACTGAATTCAAAAAAGCCCATGGGAGCTTCTCCCGCCGCTTCGAGAGCATCCGAAATGACGATGTTGGGCGGTGTTCCGATGAGGGTCAGCATGCCGCCCACATTAGCCGCCACCGCCAAGGGAATGAGCAATTTTGAGGGAGCCACATCAATCCGAATTGCCGCGGCCACAACCGCTGGAAGTAAAACTGCTACGGTTCCGGTATTGCTCAAAAATCCAGATAACAGACCGGTTCCGGCCATCAACACAATAATCAAACTAACCTGATCCGTTCCAGCCAAACCAAGTAGTTTTTGGCTAATCCAATCGGCCACGCCGGTGCGGAACAGTCCCGCCCCAACAACAAACAGGCCAGTAATCATAATCACCGTTGAGTTTGAAAACCCGGCCAAAACTTGATTAACCGTCAACAATCCCGTTAAATGGAGAGAGAGTAAGGCTAATAAGGCGACAATATCCATCCGGATTTTGTCAAGAACAAAGGCAAAAATCGTAATTCCCAAGATAAGAAAAGCAATAATCATATCTTGATTCATAAAAAACTCCTGTGTGATATGTGTCTGTCAACTATGGCAGTTCCAGAAAAATAACCCTCCAAGAAGCGTTGGAACGTTGGAAGAATTTAAGAGTGGAACTGCCTATCAGTGACGTAGGATTTAAAAATCCAACAGAGTATACTCCTTTTTCTAAAAGAAACAACATCACTAGGAATCGGGATTAATTAAGTTGCGCGTCCCTGCGCGCTTGCACATAAGAATGAATTCTTATGCTGATACAAGAAACCTGCTTAAGCAGGTTTTCCGTTTAAGACGCTGATTTCAATCAGCGGTCATAAGCACAACTTAATTAATGCTCATTTCTACAAATTTTAATGAATCTGTGGTGGTCAAGATGATGTTGGAGTGCAATGGGTTCAGCCATTGCTTTTGGCAACGGCTAAACCCGTTGCACTCCATTTTCAACATCAAGCTGACCACCACAAAATCTTAATGAATCCGGCCAAATTGCCGCGCTAACTCATTAACACTCAAATGAATCATGGTCGGGCGACCATGCGGGCAGGTGCGGGGCGCAGTGGTCGCTTCGAGTTGGCGCACCAGTTCTCGCATCTCTTCCGGGGACAGGATTTGTCCCCCCTTAATGGAGGCTCGTTTGCAGACGGTAATAGCGATTTTCTCATGAATCTCTTTGGCGAGGGGAATAGCCCCATCGGCCATCTCGTCTAAAATATCGACCAGTGCTTTGGCCGGTTCGGCTTGCCCCAAGATTTCAGGCACCGCTCGCAGGCGATAGGTGTTCCCACCAAACGGTTCAATCTCAAAGCCAACTTCAGTTAAGGCGCTTAACTCAGCTTCGACAATCGCCGAATGGACAGGGCTTAAGTCGAGAATAAGTGGCTCTAGCAACTGTTGCCGAATCACCTCAGCCTTGGCCTTTTGGGCAGTCATCTTCTCATACAAAATCCGTTCATGGGCCGCATGTTGATCAATCAGATATAGCCCATCCGGCCCCTCGGCGATGATATACATCTGCTGAACCTGTCCCACTACTCGCATCATGGGCATCCTCGATTCGGGATCACCGGGTAAAGACATCAGTTCCTGTTTACCGCTATCTCCCTCTAAATCGAGCGTGCGTTGTATCTCCAAACCGAACTGACTCATCTCGGCTCGATTGCGGTTCTCCGCGCCAAAGTGGGGTGGTTGCCAAGGAGTCTTCCCTCCAGAGCCATGCCCGCCCACATGCTCTCCGTGCCCATGTCCATCAGCCCCCGGAGTCTGAAACGAGGCGATGGGCGCTTGCTCCGTCACCACCGCCCGTACCGCCCGTTGCACCGCCGAAAAAACAGCCCGTTGCTCCTGAAACTTGACCTCGGCTTTGGTGGGATGCACATTCACATCAACCAAGGCCGGATCAAGGTCGATATTTAGCACCGCCACCGGAAATCGTCCGACGGGCAAAAAAGTATGGTAGGCTTGAATGACCGCTTGATTAAGCGAACGGTCTTGAATCCAGCGCTTGTTGACAAAGAAGACAATCTGGTTGCGCGTTCCTCGGTGCAGAGAGGGAGTGCCAACATAGCCGTAAACAGTCGGCGATTGTAAGTTAACGCGACCCTGTTCGTCAACATCATGCTCGATCCCCATCTCCTGCTCAACCTCACCGACAGGTAACATTTCGCGAGCCGTCTCTAGGCCAAAGACCGAAATCAGGGCATCGAGCAGTTTGCCACTGCCATTAGTTTGGAAGACGGTGCGACTCTCGGTTTGCAAACTAAAACGGACATGGGGATAAGCCAAAGCATAGTGGGAGACCACACGGTAAATGTGGCCTGCTTCGGTGGCATCGGCCTTAAGAAACTTGAGCCGAGCCGGAACGTTGTAGAACAGATTCTCGACGCTGATACTGGTTCCGGCAGGCGCGCCAGCCGAACCTAGCCCAGTTTGATGACTGCCCTCAATCCGAATCCGCGTCGCCGCAGTTTGACTAAGCGGACGAGAAACGCAGGTCAACTGCGACACCGCGGCCACCGAAGCTAACGCCTCGCCCCGAAAGCCCAAAGTTTTGACACGGGTCAACTCTTCAATTGAGGTCAATTTGCTAGTCGCATGGCGCGAGAAAGCAAGCGGTAGCTCGGCCTCCACAATGCCTCGCCCGTCATCCATGACCCGCATGAGTTGTTTACCCCCTTTACGGCTATCGACCTTAATTGTCTTGGCTCCCGCGTCGATGGCGTTTTCGACCAACTCCTTAATCACGGAAGCCGGACGTTCGACCACCTCTCCGGCGGCGATTTTATTGGCTACATCTATGGGTAATACTCGAATTGTGGTCATACGGTTTTATTCCCTCACTAAGTAACTGTTCAAAAGTTTTACGGACTTAGGCAGTTCCAGAATTTAAAACCTCCCAAAACCATTGTGACACTCTACCCCCTCCCAGCCTCCCCCTGCCAGGGGGAGGAGCCACTTCCCCCCTAGCAGGGGGGACTGAGGGGGGTAGAGACTTTGCTCAATTTGGGAGATTTATTTTCTTGGAATTGCCTTATCTCCTCCGAGGTATGCAGTTTTCCTCGGAGGTGTTCCGTAGAATTTATGCTCACCTACTTAGTTATGAATGGATAGTTTAATTGTTTTTAATAGAACAGGAAATTTCTTCATCCATTTTTGACCAATCGTATGCTTGCTCGTATCATGCACCTGTTGCCAAACAGTTTGGCAACAACTAATTTTATAAAAGAGAGGTAAAAGTTCAGTAAAGTAGCCCTAGAAACCCGATTTCTTTAAGAAATCGGGTTTCTGACACTCTTTCTGGCGAGTTCACTGAATATTTACAAAGAGAGTAACTATGACCAGTAAAATACCAAGCATTCATCAAGTATTGGCTAAAAAAGTCATGGGCTATTATCAGCAACTACCCCAAGTTAAAGCCATTGCGTTATCTGGCTCGCAAGTGAACCGTGTGGCCGACAGCAGTTCCGACATCGACCTGTACGTCTACCACACCGAGCCGATTGCCATGTCAGAACGAGAACGTATCGTGGCCGAATCTGGCTCGATTCGGGCCGATGTCGGCATGACCTTTTGGGGGCCGGGTGACGAGTGGGTCGATGCAGTGACTGGCATTGGCGTGGATGTCATTTATTGGGAGACAGCTTGGATTGAGGAGCAAATTGATCGAGTGTTGCTTCATCATCAACCGAGTGTGGGGTATAGCACCGCGTTTTGGCATACTATCCGTAACTCGCAAATTATTCATGACCCTGATGGCTGGTTTACCGCATTGGTCGAAAAGGCGCAACAAGACTATCCAGAACCACTACGACAGGCGATTATCACTCACAATTATCCGCTATTACGGCAGGTGATTCCAGCCTACTTCAACCAAATCAAAAAAGCAATTCAGCGTGATGATCCGGTCAGTGTTAATCATCGAGTAGCCGAATTTTTTGCCAGTTATTTTGATGTGCTATTCGCCCTCAACCGTTTGCCTCATCCGGGTGAAAAGCGCCTTCTCAAAATTGCCACCGAACGATGTCACAAACAGCCCACCGACATGGTCGAGCAGATTACCTCGATTCTGCGATTGAGTGGTATTACCGATGAGGCGATTCTGGGGCACATCAACAATCTGGTTGATGGCTTGGACGCGGTGATGGTAGCGGAAGGATTTGAGGTGGCTCTCTAGGAGTTTTCGTGCAAAATTCCATTCGTAGTAAAATTCTCGCAGAGGCGCGGAGACGCAGAGTTTTTATGCTTTTCTCTGCGCCTTTGCGTCTCCGCGAGAGTATTTTTTTCTACTTAAAAAATCAAGAATTGTTTTGCACAGAATATCCCATAGAACCACAAAATTCTCCACCAGTGGCGAGATCATTTAAGCCGACAACATAAACGGAGTCGTTTTGCCAAAAAATTTAAATCTTTATAATATTAGTAAGCATTTTTATTTGGGCAGTTCCAGAAAAATAAATCTTCCAAACAACCCACTGATTGAATTTACAGGGCAAGGTCGATTTTGGGAAATTTTAAAAGTTGGAATTGCCTTAAGGAGTAGAGAATGGCCCTTTCAGAGAACAAATTGACTGCCTTGTCTCCAGCCCGATTGTTACGACGAGGTTTCAATTCGCGGCCCACTTTAATTGAGCGAAAAGCTATTTTATGTTTGGTTGATATTTTAATTGCCCTCGCGGCCTGTTTTGGAGCCTTATGGTTGTGGAGTTTTACCCGTTTAGAAGCCTTTAATTTAGTCTATATTCAAAGTCACGCCCAATGGCTGGTTTCATTAGTAATCATCTGGATATTTTTAGCCTGGGTGTTCGATTTGTATCACCTACAACTCGTCAACAAACCCACTGTAGCCGTGTTTCGGCTGGTAGGTATTGCCAGCGTTGTCTTATTTGGTTATTTATTGGTGTTTTTTACCCTTGCTCATCAGGGTATACTACCACGTTTGCCCTTTTTGTATTTTTTGGCACTTACAACGGTGGGAATTGCCGTTTGGCGATGGGGTTATAGTGAAGTTTGGGGTCGAACGGTTTTCCGTCAACGCCTGTTGATAATCGGCTCTGGTTGGGCCGGACAAACAATCGCCAAGGCTATTCAAGAATATCCGCATCATTTCGATATCCTCGGTTTTATTGACGATGATGATACCGTCCCCAAAACAGATATTGACGGTTTGCCTATTTTTGGTACTGTCACCAGTTTGCTTGATATTGCTCGTCTCCATGAAGCCGATGCCGTTGTGTGCGCCATTCCTCACAACCTACACCCTAACGCCTTTCAGGCTCTTTTAGACGGTCAAGCTAGTGGCCTACCCGTTATCCAAATGGCGACCTTCTATGAGGAGCTAACTGGTCGAGTGCCAGTTCAGCATGTACGAAACGACTGGCTGTTACCTATTGAAGCCACCAATAGTCAAGTTTCATTAGCCTACCATCTGTTTGTCCGTCTGTTTGATGTTGGCTTCAGCTTAATCGGTGGCTTGGTTTTCCTCTTCATCGGGCCAATCATCGCCATGTTGATAAAACTTGACTCTGCCGGGCCGATTTTTTATCGTCAGATACGTTCAGGTAAAGGCGGTCAGCCGTTTGAGTTGATAAAGTTTCGTTCAATGTCCACCGATGCTGAAAAGGGAACTGGCGCACAATGGGCCGTTGACAATGATCCTCGAGTTACTCGCATCGGTCGCTTTTTACGGGTTAGCCGTCTCGACGAACTGCCCCAGATACTCAATATTTTACGAGGTGATCTCCATTTTATCGGCCCCCGACCCGAACGCCCTGAATTTGTAGAGCAGTTAGAGCAGGAAATTCCCTTTTATCGAGCTAGATTGGTTATGCGTCCGGGCTTAACTGGGTGGGCACAGGTCAAATATCGGTACGGTAGCACTGTCGAAGACGCTCTGATGAAGTTGCAATATGATCTATACTATATCAAAAATCGCTCAATATGGCTCGATCTGCTAATTATGGTTCGTACGGTTGTGGTCGTATTCACCTTTAAAGGTACCTGATAAATTATTTACGGAATAAATAGAAATAGACCCTAAAGAAATTAAAACTCTTTAGGGTCTATTCGCGTGGGAAAGAACCAAAACTATTAGACATGTTCGGGAATAACTAATCGTCTCATAAAAACTTAAAATCGAGATTCACGGAGTGCAAAAGCTTCTTGCTTTTGCATGTTTGTTTCTGGCAAAAGCAAGAAGCTTTTGCACTCCGTGAATTTGGTAAAAATCCCCCATTTTTAAAATTGACCCTTGACAACAATTCTAACGACACTTCTAAAAAAAATAGATTATGATGTCTTGCTAGCCTGTATCATCCCCCTATTCGCGATAATCCCCATGTTGAGCTATGCCGGACTGCCCAACAGTGCCGACGGGCCAATTCATCTGATTCGCCAAGTGGAATTTAACCAAGCTTGGCAAGAAGGAAACTATTATCCTCGTTGGGGTACTGATTTGGCTTTAGGGCATGGCATGCCAATTTTTAGCTATGCCCCTCCCTCGCTCTATTTTTTGACCCAATTTTTTCATCTCCTTGGACTAACACTCGACGAAGCCATGAAGTCAGTCGTCATTTTCGACTTTATTCTCTATAGTTTGGGCATGTTTCTTCTTGTCCGCCCCGTTTTTGGTGCATATCCAGCCTTAATGGCCGCAACAGTTCATGTTTATGCCCCATATCGTTTACGAGAGGCTTATATTCAAGGTAACTATGGTCAGTTTACCGGATTAGCCTGTTATGCCTTTATTTGTTGGGGTTTTTATGGAGTGGTTATCGACGGGCGACCCCGTTATACAATTTTTGCCGCGATTTCACTGGCCGGATTACTTCTCAGTCATAACATCAGCGCCATGAATTTTGCCCCGCTTCTGGCTGCCTACCTGATTTTTCTTCTTTTATTACAACTGTGGCAAAACAGACTCACCGTTAATCAGACCGACACCTCCTCGCAACTGTGGAGACATGTCTCATTGTATGCCTTTGCCCGAACTGTTATCGCCGGACTACTGGGCATGGGACTAGCCGCCATATTTTGGATTCCTGCCTTTGTTGAACGGCACGATATTAAACTGGAAGGCATTACTCAGGATTTTTTCGACTTCCGCGAAAACTTCATCAGCTTGAGCGATCTGTTATCACCCCCGATGGCACTTGATTTAACGGCCATCAATCCGACCTTTCCTTTTAGTATCGGTTTCCCTCAACTGATTGGGACTGGATTAGGCATGCTGGCTGTGGGCTGGTTGTTCTGGCGGCAATACACTCACCTCCCTGAGCCCAAGACCATTAAGTTAGCAGAGTCTCGCCCCCCCTCAGTCCCCCCCAAAGGGAGAGGGAACTGGCTTCCCCCCCTTTGGGGGGGACTGAGGGGGAGGGCTGATTCCCTTGACTTAACGGCTTTGCTCCCTGAGCCATCATCTCCACTGGCTTTTAGACTGACTCGACTGTTTGGTTTTGCCCCATTTGCTCACACCCTATTTTTTGCCCTTTGGACTCTCATCTATAGCTTTCTGACCATTCCGCCATCCCAACTGATTTGGGAAAATGTTCCCTTATTAGAACTCACCGAATTCCCGTGGCGGATGCTCGGCCCCGCTCTGTTTTGTGCTAGTTTTTTGGCCGCTCCTGCTTTTACCATGCTAAACAATTTTTTCAGCCGTATGGCCCGTCGTCAATTTCCCCAAACCATACCCCATTCACCTCAAATTCTGTTGATTATCGGTTTGTTCAGCACAATTGCCCTTAATTTGCATTATCTCTATCCGGTTCAGTTTATTGAGTGGAACACGCCCACTCCAAAAGACGTGTTCCAGTACGAGATTAACACCGGCGCAATCGGAACCACCAGCACCGGCGAATTTCTCCCTCGATATGCCCAACAACATCCCCAATCAGACACCTTATGGCCCGACTATCAAGCCGGTCAACTCCCCCAGCGACTCGATCCGGCGACAATTCCGGCTCAAGCGACTGTCGAAACGGTCTACCACCGTTCTGAGTCAGAGATGTTTCGCATAGATACACCAGAGCCATTTATGACCACGCTACGGATGCTCTATTGGCCCGGTTGGCAGATATATCTGGATGGTCAACCCACCGATTTTCGCATTACCGAACCGACGGGACTCGTTGAACTGACAATTCCTGCCGGAGAACATACTCTCTCAACCCAACTGGAAAACACTCTGATTCGGCAGTGGGGGAAGTGGTTGTCGATTGTTGCCCTTGTTATCTTGATTTATTACTTTGGTCGCATGTTTTACCTGTCTTCTCTGAACGTTCGCTCGAAACCAGAAATACCCACTAATGAGAAAGATGGTATCTTGTTAACATTGGAGAGCCGTAGAATCTCATCCCCATATTTTGCCGTAACTACTCTGCTACTTTTCTCCATGTATTTGCTGACCCGCCCTCTGTTTCCATTTTTCAGCCTGCAATCTGACCCCAACCATCCCCAACTAGCCGACCAAGTTTTACAGGCCGACTTTGCCGACCAGATTCGATTGGTTGGCATGGATGAGTTGCCCATGTTTCAGCTTAACACCAATGCCGACACGACCATGATCGTTACCCTCTACTGGCGTGCTTTGTTAGACCTTGATACGAACTACGCCGTATTTATCCATCTTGATGGGCCGAATGGTCAGACCTACGCCACCGCCGATGAGCCAAATCCTGAGTTTATCCCCTCCCGAAATTGGCCGACCGGTCTTTATCTGCGAAACCCGATTCATCTGCATGTGCCAGCCGACCTACCTCCGATTCGGTACGATGTTACCGTAGGGGTATATAACCCCGAAACCGGCGATCGCCTGCCTTTGGCGGACGGTCAAACTGCCTTTAAAATTGATGAGCTATGGCTAACTGAATCCTTACCAGACCTGCCCGCCAAACCACTTGCTCGATTTGGGGCGCATGTTGTTTTGTGGCAAGTGACCGTTGATGAAGCAGTGCATCTTTACTGGCAAACCGAAGCACCACTCACCGATAACCTGTCGATTTTTCTGCACGCGCTCGACGAAAATGGAGCCATGCTCAGTCAGGTTGACGGCGTACCTTATCAAGGGCTATATCCCTTACCGCATTGGTTGCCCCATCAGCCACTTATTGACACCCGTCCGCTAGAACAAATTGATAGGGTTCATAGCCTAGCCATCGGAATTTATGACCCCCTGACCAGTGAACGTTTACCTGTGCTTGACGTAGACGGAAACTCCGTGCCAGATGGTCGGTTGGTGATTCCCGTTCCCTAATAGAAACATTTACGGTTGTTGACGTGTTGACTGATAGCCTTGGGCTAAAGCCATAAGGCTAAAAACTCAAGACCGCTAAAAGCGGCCTAAATAGCTGGCTTTAGCCTGCTTTAGCTATCAGCATCGGGATTTATTCCGATGTGTCATCTAATTGCAGGGTAATATCTGATAAAATTAACAAGGATAAAGGTGAAAAATCCTGTCAATCCTGTCAATCCTGTTAATCCTGTTAATCCTGTCGAAAAAATCTTTTTTCTAATCAAGATGTCGGGTCCCAAGATGAAAACACCTCCTTATATTAACCCCTCAGTCGGTATATTGCTCCTCTACCTATTGCTGACTATCCTGTTGACCTACCCTCTTAGTCTTAACCTCAGCACCACTGTTCCCAACGACATCGGCGATCCCTTGCTCAACACCTGGATTTTGGCTTGGGATAATCAGATCCTGCTGACCGATCCGCTGAACCTATTTCAGGCCAATATTTTTCATCCTCTACCGCACACCCTCGCCTACTCTGAGATCATGTTCAGCACCGCCATGTTGATATTTCCCCTACACCATTATTGGGGTGAGCCGATTGTTAGCTACAACCTCAGTTTATTACTTAGTTTTGTGCTATCTGCGTATGGCATGTATCTACTCGTCTTGTCATGGACTCATCAACGCCGAGCCGCCTTTATCGCCGGATTGATATTCGGCTTTGCTCCGTATCGGTTTGCCGCGATTGCCCATTTACAACTGCTTACCTTTCAATGGTTGCCCTTTATTATTCTAGCCTTAGACCTTCTCAATCGACCAACTAAAGGGAAAAACACCTCAACCAACATGGTAGAAAAAAATAAGCATGTCGGTTATCTGTCACGCTCAAACGTCTATTGGATTTACAGATATGGCCTACTCCTCATCTGTTTTACGGTTCTGCAACTGTTGGCCTCATGGTATTTAGCCGTCTACACACTGTTGATTATCGCGGTGTATTACGGCATTTTTATTGGCATCCAAACGGTTCGTTTTTTTCAGTCGAAACAGTCAAGCTCAACGATTTTTGCCTCGTTTAATTCTCATTACCCATCTTTTTTCGCGCTTATAATCTCCCTATTATTCCTTTTGCCCTTTATTTTACCCTACTTGACGGTTTTGAGTGATTTGCGCGCCGCTCGTCCTTTAGATGTGGCGCTTACACTAGCCGCCCAGCCGACTGACTATCTGGCCGCGGCTCCGTTCAATCGACTATTTGGCTCCTTGACCGAACCGTTTCGTCAACGACCTGATTTCACCGAAGAAAACACCCTGTTTTTGGGGATTATTACTCCGTTATTGGTTTTACTGGCTCTAACCCGTTTGGTAAAACCGACGATGGCCATAGTTTCGGCCATTTACACATGTCACTTTGAGCGTAGTTTGCGAAGAATCCACCCTAAAATAGCAGAATGGAGACTCTTCAACCTTCGGTTTCAGAGTGACATGACCCAAACGACGACTAAGGAAGTTCCAGAATTTAAAACCTCCCAAAACCATTGTGACACTCTACCCTCTCCCAGCCTCCCCCTGCTAGGGGGAGGAGCCGCTTCCCCCCTAGCAGGGGGGACTGAGGGGGGTAGAGACTCTGCTCAATTTGGGAGATTTATTTTCTTGGAATTGCCTAAGACCTTTCAATCATCAAGAATAATAAGTGACCATACCTGTCGTATTTTCGCGTTGTTGATCATTTTATTCAGCACGGTAGCCTTGACCTTTGCCTTGCCCTATAGCCTCTTGGCAACCCTATTTCCTCCCTCAACCGTGATTCGTGTTCCGCCTCGGTGGATAATTCCAGCACTGTTTGCGGTAGCTGGTTTAGCCGGTTACGGGGTTAAGGAGCTTCCACAATTTGGTCGTACAGGACATGGCTTATTCGCGCTCGTCAGCATTGTTGTTTTGTTAGAGGCATGGTCAACACCCTTGCGATTGGCTCCGGTTGATAATCAAGCCGTCTTGAATCCGGCTTACCGTTGGTTAGCTGAACAGGAATCCAGATCGGAGGTGGTTCTGCTCGAACTGCCCATGTACGGCTACAATAGCCCCGAATACCCTGAGGTCAAACGGATGTATGCCAGCACCCTGGGTTGGTGGTGCTTGATTAACGGTTATTCTGGTTTTACCCCCGCTCGTCAGGCTGAGTTAGCGCAAGGGATGGCCGGTTTTCCCGATTCAACGGCCCATCAAACCATACAAACCCTTGCTCAACAGATTACCTTGCCCATCTATCTGCTGGTGCATCCCGGCGAGTCTCCCTTTGAGCGTAGCCAATGGGAGGAGGCTGACCGTTGGATCATTGAACGGAATCCCACCTTGTTGCCGATAGGACAGTTTGAGGGAGATTACCTTTATCAGCATAGACCACTCTCAGCCACGCCGTTGCGATCTCCGCTGGTAAGATTTGATAGGTACATTCAGTTAAATCACGCGTTTATCAACACTCCTCAACCTGCCATGCAGAACAGCCCAACGGTCATTTTGCACTGGCAAACCAACGCTCCTTTGATCCATGACTACACGGTATTTGTACATTTTCGAGCCAAAGATGGGTTTGTGTTAGCTCAAGCAGATAGCCCTCCGGTGAGCGGATATTACTCGACCACTCAGTGGCAACCAAACGAAATCATACAGGATATTCACCTGATTCCTTTGTTAGAGTATGACCATGTCGCCATTGGCCTTTATGACCCCACCACCGGCGAACGCCTGCCTGCCTACGATGACGCGGGTCAACGCTTGTCCGACGATGCTTGGATTTTACAACCTCACTGAATATTTACTCTTCACCACTTTTCACTTTTCACTCTTCACTTTTCATTCGTAAATATTCAGTGAACTCGCCAGAAGGAACGTCAGAAACCCGATTTCTCAAAGAAATCGGGTTTCTAGGGCGGTTTTACTGAACATTTACTTTCATTCGCCCATTCGCCCATTCGCCCATTCGTCCATTCACAGATATAATGCCAGATGCATGGAGGTGGCAACAATGAGACGATTTTCATCTTACGGGCCGATTGACCCGGAATTACATTATCATGTCCCGCGAGAGGGATTGATTGAACGAGGCTTAACCCAACTAATAGGCGAAAACCCAAAGAAAAGTGGACATTACATCACTGTTTGGGGACCGCGTCAGACTGGCAAAACTTGGGTGATGCACCAAGTATTGTGGCAATTGGAAGAGGATGAACGGTTTGATGTGGTTAAGATTGAGCTACAAATAATGGGGCATGATTTTGTTGAAACGATACAATATATTGCTGAAAAAATTGGGCATGAATTGAAAAAATCACTACCATTACCAGATGATATTAAGCAGTTTGAGAGATTATTCACTCCTAATTACTTGGACAAACCATTGATATTGATGTTGGATGAGTTTGATAATCTATCTGAGGAAGTGATAGGCAAGTTGGTGCAAGCATTCCGTAATATCTATATAGTTCGCCAACGTCAAGCTAATCGACTTACTGCGGAGCGGGATTATCTGTTGCATGGCATAGCCCTAATCGGAGTGCGGGCCGTGTTGGGTGTGGAGAATCCAAGAGGCTCACCTTTCAATGTGCAACGGAGTATGCACATCCCCAACTTGACCAAGGATGAAGTGACCGGCATGTTCGATTGGTATCAAAAGGAAACAGGTCAACCGATTGAGCTGGATGTGGTGAAACGGCTCTTTTATGAGACTCGAGGCCAACCCGGTTTGACCTGTTGGTTTGGGGAGTTGTTGACTGAGAGAAAAGAGTATAACAAAAACCCAAATAAGCCAATAATAATGGCTCAGTTTGATCATGTGTATGGAGCGGCAATGAATTTGTTGCCCAACAACAACATTCAGAACATCATCAGCAAGGCTAAACAAGAGCCATACAAAGGACTGGTTTTGGATATGTTCAGGACGACTGAAAAAATGCCGTTTAAGTATGACAATCCATTAACCAATTTCTTGTATCTGAATGGAGTGGTTAACCAAGAAGAAGATAAAGGGGAATATTATCTAAAATTTCCTTGTCCGTTTGTACAGAAACGATTGTTCAACTACTTCTCTGATGAACTGTTCCATTATGTTGGTCAAATACACGATCCGTTTGAAGATTTTAGCGATACCATCACCGAAACCAGTTTACATATCGGCAATCTGCTCCAGCGATATGGGGTTTATCTGGCCGAAAATCGTGATTGGTTGTTGAAAGATGTGCCGCGTCGGGCTGATCTACGAATATTTGAGGCGATCTATCACTTCAATCTGTACATGTATCTGATAAAATTTCTACAAGGATATGATGGTCGTGTTTACCCTGAGTTTCCGACTGGTAACGGTCAGATTGATTTGATTATCAAGCATGCTGGTAAGATGTATGGCCTTGAGATAAAAAGTTTCTCGACGAACCATGCGTATAAAAAAGCGTTGAGTCAAGCGGCTCGGTACGGCAAGAGTTTGGGAGTGAACGAGATAACTCTTGGTTTTTTTGTGGAGGCTATCAACGAGGCGAATCGTAAAAAGTATGAGGTGGTCTATCAGGATGCCACGACAGGTGTTACCGTCAAACCCGTTTTTGTGGTGATTGGTAGTCGAAAAGCGTGAGGCGTGGGGTATATTGTGTGATTATGTCTATCCATCCATAAGGCGCGTAATTTGCTCTCACATACCAGCCTCACCTGTATCGTAGGTGTTGTGTAGGACGTGAGGTGTGAAACAACAAAATTTTTATGAAACAGCCAGTCTCTTCAAGAGGCTGGCTGTTTTTCGTTAGGATTAGCAAACTGTTATATACTTGGGTCTTAACATGGAGACTTGCTACCCGACAAGAAGCTTAGCTCAGGCTAATTATGGAATAATATTTGACAGAATTAACAAGATTAAAAGCAAAAAATCCTGTCAATTCTGTTAATCCTGTCGAAAAAATCTTTTCTTTAATCAAGATGTCGGGTCCCAAGACATGGAGGTATAACAGATATGTTATCGACCAGAGAACTTAGTAATGCCATTAATGCAAAACTGTGGTTTCAGGAAAATATAGTCTTTTTCTTGCGACCTGCTGAGATTATTCGTCAATACCAGCCGACTAATCTACGAGCCGACTTTATTGCCGGTTTAACCGTGGCCGTGGTGATGTTACCTCAAGCCATTGCCTACGCCCTCATTGCCGAACTTCCTGCCGAGGTGGGCTTATACTCAGCCATTGTAGCCGCTATTGTGGGAGCCTTGTGGGGATCATCATTTCATTTACATACTGGGCCAACCAATGCCGCCTCATTGCTTGTGTTGTCTACATTATTACCCGTTGTATCAGCCGGAACTTCCGAATATATTGCCGCCGCGGCCTTAATGGCGGTCATTGTCGGCGTTACTCGCTTGCTTATGGGGTTGGCTCATTTGGGAGTATTGGTTAATTTCGTCTCCGATTCAGTCATTATTGGTTTCACTGCCGGAGCCGGAATTTTGATTAGTGCTAACCAACTCCGGCACCTACTCCATTTGCCCATCGAGAGTACGCCTCGTTTTGTCGAAACCGTCATCGCCATTGCCAACAACCTATCGGCTACCCATGTCCCAACTCTCTTATTGGGCATCATCACCATCGTTACAATTTTGTTGATTAGGCGAGTGAAGCCGAGTTGGCCGGCCACTTTTATCGGCATGGTTACCACCTCGTTGCTGGTGGGGCTGTTTCATCTTGATCAATATGATGTAATTGTTTTAGGTGAATTACCCCGTAATTTGCCTCCTTTTGCTGTGCCCCCCTTGTTTAATCTGGCGCTACTCGAACAGGTTGCTATCGGCTCGTTTGCCGTCTCGATGATTGGTTTGGCCGAAGCAACCTCGATTACTCGCTCAATTGCCGCTCGTACCGGTCAACAGCTTGACAGTAATCAGGAGTTTGTGGGGCAAGGATTAGCCAATATTGCGGTTGGTTTTTTCTCCGGCTACCCATGTTCCGGCTCCTTTGCTCGGTCATCCGTCAACCACAATGCAGGGGCGCGTACCCCTTTAGCGGCGGTATTTTCGAGCATATTTGCTATGCTGGCGCTGTTATTATTTGCACCTTACGCCGCCTATCTGCCTCGTACAGCACTGGCTGGCGTACTCATGGTCACGGCTTATCGCATGGTTGACCGTAAAGAGATGAGACGGATTTGGAACGCCTCCTCCGGCGATAGTAGCATCATGGTTGCAACGCTCCTTGCTACGTTGTTTTTACCGTTACAATTTGCGGTTTTGGCCGGAATCATCGTCTCGATTGTTCGCTTTCTGGTCAAAACATCCACGCCGCGTGTTAATTCAGTCGTGCCGACCAAAGATTTTCTTAGCTTCCAACGAGTTCGACAACATCCGGTTTGTCCTCAACTGGGTATTGTCGAAATTAGCGGCTCCCTCTATTTTGGTGCGGCGCAACATGTCGAAAAAACTATTCGAAGGAATCTGACCAAACATCCCGAACAACAATTTCTGATGCTCCGCATGCATCTGGTTGACCATTGCGATGTCAGTGGCATCCACATGTTAGAATCGGTGGTGCGGATTTATCGACAACGAAATGGCGACGTGTTTATCTCTGGGGCGCGGGGATTGCTCAGAGAACAGATGAGAACCTTTGGATTTGAGCAGTATTTGGGGCGTAACCATTTTCAGACCCGTCCCGAATCGATTTCCCATCTGTTTCATCGAGTCCTTGAACCATCGGTTTGTATTTATGAATGTGAGGCACGGGTTTTTGCCGAGTGTCAGGCTTTGCCTAAACAGTTGTATAATGAACCACAAACAGGTATCCAAAATGTACCAGAACACGACCTCGAAAGTTTGTATCCCAATGAGTTAAAGGCTCATATAGAAAATGGGTTTTTAATTTTGGTTGACGTGCGCGAACCTGCCGAGTTCCGTAAAGGACATATTCCAGATGCTCAGTCGATACCGTTACGCCTGGTACGACAGAGAGGCTTAGAACTCCCCACCGACAGACCCATTATAATAGTTTGCCGGATTGGTCGCCGGAGTCGATTAGGAGCCAATATATTGAAAGATATGGGCTACAAAAGGGTTTATAACCTAGAAGGTGGTACCTTGGCTTGGGAAGCGGCGGGGTATCCGTTGGTGATTACTCGTTAAGGAATCGGGTGGGCGCTGAGAAATTTTCAACTTTTAAAACCCTTCAGGTATTAGCCGTCGGAGTGCGATAGCTTTAGCTATTGCCAGCCCGAAGGTAAATATTCAGTGAACTCGCCAGAAAGAGTATCAGAAACCCGATTTCTTTAAGAAATCGGGTTTCTAGAGCTACTTTACTGAACTTTTACGCCCGAAGAGCTGAACAAAGTTTCGGTCAACTGACAGTTGGGAGATTTATTTTCTTGGAACGGCCTGAACTCTAGAGTTGTTCGGCAATAGAGGAGTGCAAAAGCTTCGGCTCTTTGGGGCTTTCCGTGCAAACGTCATGTTTGTATCATCATCTTCCCGCAAGTTTAAAACTTGCGGGAAGATTGCCTCATCAAAGTATCTAATTCAGGGCACAGTTTCGAGTTGCACGGAATCTACCAGAGAACCAAAGCTTCTTGCTTTTGCCGGAGACAAACATGCAAAAGCAAGAAACTTTTGCACTCCGTAGACCTCAAATTTGAGTTTTTATGCGATGATAAATTGTTGCCGAACAACTTATCATCGCTCACCTCTCGAAACGTCTCGGTTCACTATCAAGAATAGACATGATGAGTTATAATACGGCTCAAAATTTGGAGTAGTCACGCTCTAAATTATTGCGTATCCAAAAGGAGAGACTTTTGTTTGATCAAGATATTCCCGACAATCATTGTTCTGGGTTTGTAGCCGTAGTGGGGCGACCCAACGTCGGCAAATCGACCCTACTGAATCATTTTTTGGGGCAAAAGGTTGCCATCGTTAGCCCTAAACCTCAAACCACACGCAACCGATTACTCGGTATTCTCAACTTCCCATCTGATATCCATGCCGAAATATCAACGTTTATACCACCCGCCCAAGTCGTCTTTATAGATACTCCCGGTATCCACAAACCCCAACACAGGTTGGGTAAATTTTTAGTCGATACGGCCATGGAAGCCATTCCCAATTCTGATGCGGTGTTGTGGATCGTCGATGCCAGCCATGCTCCCAATCGATCCGATAAAATGGTGGCTCAGGCTTTGGCTCAAGCCAGACAACAGGGTAGACTAACTGGTAAAGTTCTGCTCGTTTTGAACAAAATCGACCTTGTAGGTAAAATCCCTAAAGAGGCGTTTGGGCAATCGACCTTGCCCTCAGCCAAACAGGCCGACATCATCAACTATCATCACACCCTCAGCAATTTGACCTATATTGAAAGCCTAAGCAAACCCTTTATGGATTTGTTTAACGCCGATAGCTGGATTCCTATGTCTGCCACACTCGGTACCAATCAATCCTATTTGCTATATTATTTGGTTGACCAACTCCCGCTTGGCCCACGGTTTTTTCCCGAAGACCAAGTGACCGACCAAAACATGCGTTTTATTGCCGCCGACATCGTCCGCGAAGCCGCGCTTAATCTGCTACAAAAAGAGATTCCTCATACAATTGCCGTTGGAATTGAGGAATTTAAGGAGCGTAGTGACACCATGACCTACATCAACGCCACCATTATTTTAGAGCGAGACAGTCACAAAAAAATCGTCATTGGTAAAAATGGGCGTACCCTCAAACGAATCGGTCAGCATGCTCGTAAAGAACTAGAAGCGTTGATTGGAACCAAAGTTTACTTAGAATTATGGGTAAAAGTTCGTCCTAAATGGCGAAGTAAAGAAGAAGAGTTGAAACAACTTGGCTATTCGTTAGCGTGATTTGACGATTCAGAGATTCAATGATTCAACGATTCAATGATTCAACGATTCAATGATTCAATGATTCAGCGATTCAACAAGGCACACTAGCTTACGCCTGAATCGTTGAATCATTGAATCGCTGAATCTACATAAAAAAGGAAAAAACCAATGCCAGAGAATAGACGCAGTAGAATTATTACCGAAGGACCATCCAGAAGCCCCAACCGAGCCATGCTCCGAGCGGTGGGGTTTGGCGACGACGATTTTGTCAAACCGATTATTGGAGTTGCCAACGGATACAGCACCATCACCCCATGTAACGCCGGATTAGACATCTTAACCAAACGAGCCGAAGCAGAACTCAAAGAGATTGGAGCCATGCCCCAAACTTTTGGCACAATTACCATTAGCGACGGCATTTCGATGGGGACAGAGGGCATGAAATACTCGCTTGTTTCTCGTGAAGTAATCGCCGATTCGATTGAAACGGTCTGTAATGGGCAAAGCATGGACGGTTTACTCGCCATTGGCGGCTGTGACAAAAATATGCCCGGCGCGTTAATCGCCATTGCCCGTTTGAATATTCCGGCCGTTTTTGTGTATGGTGGAACCATTAAACCGGGCCATCATGATGGTCGAGACCTAACCATAGTTAGCTCTTTTGAAGCAGTGGGCGAATATAGCGCCGGAAAAATCGATGAGGAAGAGTTAATGGCCGTTGAACGTGAAGCCTGTCCGGGCGCGGGGTCATGCGGGGGCATGTACACCGCCAACACCATGTCATCAGCTATCGAAGCGATGGGCATGAGCTTGTTCTCATCCTCGACGATGGCCGCTGAGGATGGTGAAAAGACCGACAGCACCGCCCAATCGGCCACGGTACTGGTCGAAGCGGTCAAAAATCAACTACTTCCCAGTCAAATTATGACCCGCAAAGCCTTCGAGAATGCCATCGCCGTAATTATGGCTGTGGGTGGCTCGACCAATTCGGTGCTCCACCTATTGGCGATTGCTCATGCCGCTGGAGTACCGCTTGCCATTGAAGATTTCGAGGCGATTCGCCTCAAAGTACCAGTTTTTTGTGACCTGAAACCTTCGGGGAAATACGTGGCAACCAATCTACATCAAGCTGGTGGCGTGCCACAAGTTATGAAAATGTTGCTAAAAGAAGGGTTAATCCACGGCGATGCCATGACCATTACTGGGAAAACCATCGCTGAACAGTTAGCCAACGTGCCCGACCAACCGGCTTCTGACCAAGAAGTGATTCGACCCCTTAGCGAGCCTCTTTATAAAGAAGGGCATTTGGTAGTCTTAAAAGGCAACCTTGCTACGGAAGGCGCGGTCGCTAAAGTAACCGGAGTCAAAAAATCTATGATTACTGGCCCGGCTCGAGTGTTTGAAGCGGAAGAGGAGTGCCTGAAAGCAATTTTGGCGAAGAGGATTAACCCCGGTGATATTCTGGTCATTCGGTACGAAGGGCCAAAAGGTGGCCCCGGCATGCGCGAAATGTTAGCCCCCACCTCGGCCATTATCGGCGCTGGTTTGGGCGATTCGGTCGGTTTGATTACCGATGGCCGTTTTTCTGGCGGGACGTATGGCATGGTGGTTGGGCATGTCGCCCCTGAAGCCGCGGTTGGTGGGACAATTGGTTTAGTGCAGGAAGGGGATTCGATTACGATTGATGCCACCCAACACCTGTTGCAACTCAATATTTCTGATGATGAGCTGGCCGCTCGACAAGCGGCCTGGCAACCCAAAGCACCGCGCTATACCTCTGGTGTGTTGGCAAAATATGCCAAACTGGTCTCGAGCAGTAGCTTGGGTGCAGTAACCGATTTAGATTTGTAATTTATAAACGTGGAGTGGTTCAATCTTTAAGATTGAACCACTCCACGTCATACTGGAGAAGACAATGCCCTCATTAGTCCATTCATTTATCCAAGCAAAATTAATTGCCATCTTGATTCAACTAAGTTTATACAACGTCCATTCCGAATTGACCATCAATATCAATGGCAAAGATTACACCCCCGACATCGTCTTATACCCGTTGCAAAAAATCGATCTACTGGATGATGTGATAAAGATGAGTGATTTGCCCTTATTAGCCATTGAAATCCTATCCCCGACCCAAGGGACAATGGAGATAACTGATAAGTTCAAGCTCTACTTTGAGGCGGGAATCCAATCTTGTTGGTTGGTTCAGCCCGCCCTTCAATCAATTCTTGTTTGTTCCTCATTTCATAACCGAACCACCTTTTCTCATGGCGAGTTCGTCGATGAGACCTTAAAGATTTGTTTCCCGTTAGAAAACCTTTTTTCGTAGAACAAAATGGAATTAAAAGAGATGCCCACATTAGAACTGTTCGGCAATAAACAAGGCGGGTATTTATTGAGCTATCGGAGTGCAAGAATTTTATTCTTGCCAGTCAAAATGGAATTTTGACACTCCATTCCGCACGAATCTTATTCCCGAACAAGTCTATAGATCGAAGGGCTGTCGAAATCCGTTATCCCGTAGAATTGGGTTTGGAAGCTTCTATAATATGTTTCCCAAGCGACGGGTGGCGCAGGAGTGATGGTATAATACAGGCAGAGCCATGTTTAGCGGAGGATACCATGATAACTAGTCAAAACATCAAAGAAAAAAGCAATCCACACACCTATACCAAACAAATTTTGGACAGTAAGTTACCCTACGAAGATGGCGACCCATTAGAAACGCAATGGCATTTGGATGCGATGCACTTGCTCACTCGCATCATACGATATTACTATCTTCAGCAGGGAGATGTGTTTGTGGGGGGAAATATGTTTGTCTATTTTGACCCCGACCAGCAAAAAAACAAGAATTTTTATAATCCAGACCTGTTTTTGGTTAAGGGCGTATCAGACCTTCGACCTCGAAACTCGTGGGTAGTTTGGGAAGAGGGATTTTTAACACCTAATGTAGTGGTTGAACTGCTCTCGCCAAGTATGGATAATCTTGATTTGATTGGCAAAAAGAATGTTTATGAACAGATATTACATGCCCCTGAATATGTAGTCTACAACCCAAATAAGCGACAGTTAAAAGGTTGGCGATTGATTGCCGGACAATATCAGTCGATTCAACCAAACGAAAAAGGTTGGCTCTGGCTGACTGAACTTGATTTATGGCTCGGCCTAGCCGATTACACCATCATCCCCAATACTCCCCCCTTGCCTGTGTTACGTGTTTTTGACAAAAGCGGCAATTTAATCCCCTCACCAACAGATACAGAATCCCAACAAGCAATTATCGAACGCTTACGCGCCGAAGAGGCTCGCGAACAGACAAAACAGGCACAGCTATTAGCCGAAAAACTAAAAAAACGAGCGACCGCGGCTGAGAAACGAGCTGATACGGCAGAACTGGAAATTGTCCGCTTAAAGGCTTTGTTAGAGAAAAAGAGGCAAACCTCATGAATCCAACCACCCATTTGGGCGAAGCTCGTCGTAGAGCGCTGGATATTTTACAAAATTGTGTTACCCCGCATGGCTTTCGGGCTTCGGCCTTGGCGGCAGGCTATCCTCAGATTTGGGCGAGAGATAGTATTGTCACTTTTTTGGGTGCGGCGGCCACCAACGACCCAACGTTAATTGCTACCGGACGAGCCTCGCTAGAAACCATGAGCGCTCATCAGTCGCGCCGAGGTTTGATCCAATTGAATGTCAACCCCGATACTGGTTATATTAGTACCGAAAATGCCGGAGCTACTGACGCAAATTTGTGGTATATTTTAGGCCACTATCTCTATTTTCAACTGACCGAAGATGTTGCATTTTTAGCCGAGCATTGGGCGAGCATCGGTCAGGCTTTGCTTTGGCTTGAGTATCAGGACATGAATGAATGTGGCCTGCTCGAAGTGCCAGAAGCCGGAGATTGGATGGATCTGTTGGCGGTGCGATATAATGTTTTGTATGATAATATCCTCTATTATGCCGCAGTGTTAGCCTACGAGTCCTTGTCAGCACATCTACCGACCGAAACTCAGATCCATGACCCATTTATCAGTCCGGCTGACATCCATGAGCGGATCAATCTGCTGATGTGGATTGACCGTTGTTGGGTGGCTGACCATTTTGCCGATCATCTGGAAAAATTGAAATCTATTCGGCTAGAATGGTTCATGGTCTATCACAATTTAGGCTCAATCTCAAGCCGTCCCTTTTATTTGCCTTGGGTGGCATTCCGAGAATATGGTGATTGGTGTGATAGCTTGGGTAATATCTTGGCAATTTTGACCGGCGTAGCTGACGGACATCGAACCGAACATATTTTACGCTACATGCAACAGGTCGGCATGGCCGAGCCGTATCCGACCAAAGCCATCTATCCCCCAATTTATCCAGGTGAGAGCAATTGGCGAGAATATTATCGTAGCCGAAACCTGAATATGCCGCACCAATACCATAATGGCGGTATCTGGCCGATGATTGGAGGGTTGCATGTGGCCGCATTGGTACGCCATAAATGGTTTAATGAAGCCTACCGTCTCCTACTTTCCTTAGCTGAGGCCAACTACCAAGGCTCTGAGCGGGAGTGGGAGTTTAACGAATGGATTCATGGCCGCACCGGGCATCCGATGGGGTATGTTCAACAGGCTTGGTCGGCGGCCATGTTTTTATATGCTGATTACGCAGTGCAAACTCATAAATTACCACTATTTGATGACCTGCTTCTCGCCAAACCGGCTGAGGCAATTGCCAGCGAAGATAACGAGTTTTCTATGACGGGTGGGGGAGGCCCAGCTTGAGGCGTAAATCCTCGGGTAGTTGGAGCGCACGTAGTGCGGACGGTTTTTAGTTTTTTACTACCGGAGAACTTCTGCCAAGCCGTACTAGTATTAGTTCTGTTTTAGGAGAAACCATGAAAAAATTCGATATTTACAATAAAAATATATACATCGGTTGGAGTAACCTTAGAAAAAAAGATGCATCGACAGGCGTTGTTTACGGCCAATTTTGCCCTGTGGATAGCTACAAAGATATCCAATCTTTGATCCAAAGACGAATAGAGATTGATAAATTGGACAAAAAAGAAGCTGTAATCTTAGAGCAAGCCTTAAAACAGGTAGAACTAAAGGTAAAACCTGAAAATGGCGAGTTTTTTGAGGCTCCCGTCGAGGTGCAAATTAACGATTTTTCACGCGAACTTGCTCCAAACGACATAGAGGTGTTAGTCCTTGGTTTAGATTATTTGGCCTATAAAGAATGGTTTGATGATGAAGAACAAGAGATTTTTAGCTAAAATAGGTTACTGTTAGTCTGGAGGGTAATCATGCCCCCCTTGTTCCTAAACTGAGTTTGGGAATACAATTGCTCAAGTAAACTCTGTTTACGACTTGCAACATGCCAGAAACAGAGTTTCTGTGGCAAATACGTTCCCAATCTGGAGATTGGGAACGAGGGGAACGAGGGGATGATTTGCAAGTGAACGATTATTCATGGAGGAGATATTGAATCAACGAACAATAATTTTTGTGGGCGGGGTGCTCGTTACAGCTTTTTTTGCTTTTTGGTGTGCTTACGCCACAGTGTTCGGCTTTTTGTTGCTAACCAATCGAGCGACTATGCCTAATCAACAGACGGCGGCTCAATTATTGCCGACCGCCACCTACGCCATGCTCGAATCGGAGCGGCCTGAATCACCGCTGTTAGAGGCAACCGGCATGCCTTTACCCCAACCGACCATCGACCCGCTTGACTTAGAAGACACAGAGCCTCAAGCCGATGAAGCCGGTGATGCAGAGGCCGACAGTGACGCAGAGTTGGAAATTTTGAGCCACAGTACCTACGTGGATGAGCGGGGACGGCATCATATAGTCGGCGAAATTCGTAACAATAGCGATGTACCGAGCGACTTCGTCGAGGTAATTGCTCAATATTATGACGGGGATGAGCTAAAGGGAGCCAACCTAACCTTTACCGATCCTGACTTTATCGCCCCCGGGCAAACCGTACCGTTCGATATTGTGATTTTGCGGCGAGAGCATTGGGCCAATAATCATGATTATGAGTTGATTGTCAAAGGCTACCCCACCGAGGTGAATATCAAACAGGCCGTGGTCGTTATCAACCAAGACAGCCGTTTGGAAGAGGGGTTTTTGTATGTTAGTGGTCAGGTCGAAAATAGTAGCTCTGACTGGCATTTAGCCAAGGCGGTCGTAACGCTGTACGACGGCAATGGTGAGGTCATCAATTCGCGGTGGGACTATATCGAAAAGGCCATGATTGAACCGGGCGCGGTGGCCTCATTTGAGGTGCGCTTGGAGCATCAGACTGACCCAAACAATTTTAACTATCGTATCCATATCGAAGAGGAAGCGGTCAGTCCGCCAGTGGTGATTGATAAAACACCTACCCCGCTTAATGACGAGGGGTAGGCCCAACTGGTGATGCCCCATTCGCTCATTCACTCTTAAACAACGGGATATTATAGTTCCCACCATAGGCTCGGAATATGCCGTTGATTCCGGCATGGTCGGAGAAGTAGATATCCTCCCGCCCCTCGATGTAGGTCAGCACCTCACCTGTGAAGCCACCCGTGGATACCAGCCATAGTTGGGTCGGAGGCACAGGCATGTCGGCCTCTGAATATTCCTGCTTGAGGACTTTCACTGCCTGCTCAAACTTCTGCACTTGGGAGAGATTCATCGCTTGTTTGGTGTACTTACATTCACAAGCCCAAGACAGATGATGCCCAGGTGTCCACCCCACCAAATCAAGCTGATAAGAGGAGGTAGTCGAACCCTTGACCTGTTTGGTATCCACAATCTGAAACAGCGGCACCTCTACCGTCTGGTCAGGACGACCAAACCAGGCCCCCTTCAACTGCTCATGGTTGAACTTCATCATCGTCACCTGCACCACAACTTCCAAAAAACGACCTTTCAGGTTATTAAACCGATTTTGTTCGCTCAGGTCAATATCTTCCAGCTCTTCTAAATCCCGCTTATAGAGATATTTGATGAACCGCATGAGGCAAATATCGTTGAAAGTATAAAATCTGGCTTCGCTCTGATAGACCAAATCAGCCTGATGGAGCTTTCTGATTTTTTGATCAACGGCTTTTTTGGTCACTTGGAGCTTGGCCGCAATCGCTTTGGTATCAACTGGCTGATTATTGTATTTGGTGAAGTAATAGATAATCTTTTTGCCCAGTTCCGAGTCATCATCGGCATTGATATATCTCCGATTATTATCGAAATGGGTTTGCCAGAAACCGTAGATACTCCCTTTTTCACTCTCATACTGGATAATTCGGTTAATATCTGCCCGACTATTGAACGCTTTAACCCCTGTATCAGAGGTGCTGAGACAATAGAGGTAATAAGGATGCCCCCCTACTTGAGAACTGGCATACAAGGCGTTTTCGGTAGAAATAGTGGCATTATCAGTATACAGTTTCAGCAAGGTCTGTAACAGCGTTGCCCCATCTGGAATCGATAACGGTTTGAGGTATCTGAAGTTGAACCGTCCCCCTAATGCCCCACCCATCACAGTTTTGAAAATCAGGGTGACGGCTGAACCGGAAACCAGCATGGGGGCTTTGCGACTTTGGGATTGATGACTATAGGAGGCGGTTAGGTTGATGCCGAGACGATCAGGGTTCTTTTCCCGTTCAGAGCGGATAGAATCTAATCGTTCATCAGGTACATTATGCATATAGAATTTCATATCCTGAAACTCATCTATAATCACTGCCACTCTGGTTCCTGAAAAAGAACCTAAATCTTCTGGTACCGAAACAAAATCCTCCCAGTGATTTTGGATACTCCCTTGAGGGTTCTGATAGCGCTTCAGAAACCCCTCAATAAACATCTTGGCTAAATTGACCGCTTTATGGGTTGATGGATAATCGAGTAGCTCTTCTATCTCTATTCGATTATCACGATAAAGCATCGGCTCTTGATGGCAATAGGCAATGTATTGCCGGAAAAAAGTAGTAGCATACCGTAATAGAAAATCGCGCAAAGTAACATCTTCTCGTTTAATGCGGATATAGAACGGAGCCACCCGATACTCCGGCTTAAAAAAGACTGTATTGACCAGTCGGTCTAACAAGACACTCTTGCCCATGCGGCGCGGGGCCATGATGGCCGTACTCCGTGAGGCCATGCGTTGGATATTTTTGACCCATTTATCCCACTCCCGCAGATTTTCTACTCTGCCAGTAAACTCTTCATAAGCTATCATTTCTTCAACAGGTAATATCTTTTCTTCTTCTGTCATTATTTTTCTCCATTTGATTATTTTGATTAACGGCATGCTGGTTATGTTAGATTACAACCCCATGATTTGCTCTGTGAAACATCTCCGAGGAAAACTACATACCTCGGAGGAGATAAGTCCGCACCTGTGTGCCCACTCCGCCAAAGACAAACACCGTGCCGGAGACATCTCCGGTACGAGTAAACAGAAACAGAGTTTCTAAGACAATGGCGTTCCCAATCTGGAGATTGGGAACGAGAACACAAAATTCGCTATTCGCCCAGCGCGAAGCCTCCCTGTAGAGGGATGAGCTATTCGCTCTTAAACAATGGGATATTATAATTCCCACCATAAGCTCGGAATATACCGTTGATTCCGGCATGATCGGAGAAGTAGATATCCTCTCGCCCCTCGATGTAGGTCAACACCTCACCTGTGAAGCCCCCCGTCGATACCAGCCATAGTTGGGTCGGAGGCACAGGCATGTCGGCCTCTGAATACTCCTGCTTGAGGACTTTCACCGCCTGCTCAAACTTCTGCACTTGGGAGAGGTTCATCGCTTGTTTGGTGTACTTACATTCACAAGCCCAAGACAGATGATGTCCAGGTGTCCACCCCACCAAATCAAGCTGATAAGAGGAGGTAGTCGAACCCTTGACCTGTTTGGTATCCACAATCTGAAACAGCGGCACCTCTACAGTCTGGTCAGGACGACCAAACCAGGCCCCCTTCAACGGCTCATGGTTGAACTTCATCATCGTCACCTGTACCACAACTTCCAAAAAACGGCCTTTTAGGTTATTAAACCGATTTTGTTCGCTCAGGTCAATATCTTCCAGCTCTTCTAAATCCCGTTTATAGAGATATTTGATGAACCGCATGAGGCAAATATCGTTGAAAGTATAAAATCTGGCTTCGCTCTGATAGACCAAATCCGCCTGATGGAGCTTTCTGATTTTTTGATCAACGGCTTTTTTGGTCACTTGGAGTTTGGCCGCAATCGCTTTGGTATCAACTGGCTGATTGTTGTATTTTGTGAAGTAATAGATGATCTTTTTACCCAATTCCGAGTCATCATCGGCATTGATATATCTCCGATTATTATCGAAATGGGTTTGCCAGAAACCGTAGATACTCCCTTTTTCACTCTCATACTGGATAATTCGGTTAATATCTGCCCGACTATTGAACGCTTTAACCCCTGCATCAGAGGTGCTGAGACAATAGAGGTAATAAGGATGCCCCCCTACTTGAGAACTGGCATACAAGGCGTTTTCGGTAGAGATGGTGGCATTATCAGTATACAGTTTTAGCAAGGTCTGTAACAGTGTTGCCCCATCTGGAATCGATAACGGTTTGAGGTATCTGAAGTTGAACCGTCCACCCAATGCCCCACCCATCACAGTTTTGAAAATCAAGGTGACGGCTGAACCGGAAACCAGCATGGGGGCTTTGCGACTTTGGGATAGGTGGCTGTAGGTGGCGGTCAGATTGACACTGCCACCATAATCAGGGTCCTTTTTTCGTTCGGTATGGACATGCTTCAACCGCTCCTCCGTTGCATTATGCATATAGAACTTCATATCCTGAAACTCGTCTATAATCACCGCTACTCTAGTTCCTGAAAAAGAACCTAAATCCTCTGGCATTGAAATAAAGTCATCCCAATGAAGATGGGCATCCTCTGGCCCTTCTTTTTCGTAGCGGTCCAGAAATTCTTGGATAAACTCTTGGGCCATCTTAACTGCCTTATGATCAGCCGGATAATCTAATAGCTTTTCCAATTTGAATTGCTGCCGCCGATACAACAAGGGGTCTTGCAAACAATAGGCGA
This sequence comes from Anaerolineales bacterium HSG25, assembly GCA_030377865.1. GTDB lineage: Bacteria > Chloroflexota > Anaerolineae > 4572-78 > J111 > JAUCGB01. Next base: position 56,162 of record JAUCGA010000004.1, read on the forward strand.
TATATTGTCGAAAAAAGGTGGTAGCATACCGTAGTAGAAAACTACGCAAAGTGACATCTTCTCGTTTAATGCGGATATAGAACGGAGCCACCCGATACTCCGGCTTAAAAAAGACGGTGTTGACCAGTCGGTCTAACAAAACACTCTTGCCCATGCGGCGCGGGGCCATGATGGCTGTACTTCGTGAGGCCATGCGTTGGATATTTTTGACCCATTTATCCCACTCCCGCAGATTTTCTACTCTGCCAGTAAACTCTTCATAAGCTATCATTTCTTCAACAGGTAATATCTTTTCTTCTTCTGTCATTATTTTTCTCCATTTGATTATTTTGATTAACGGCATGCTGGTTATGTTAGATTACAACCCCATGATTTGCTCTGTGAAACATCTCCGAGGAAAACTACATACCTCGGAGGAGATAAGTCCGCACCTGTGTGCCCACTCCGCCAAAGACAAACACCGTGCCGGAGACATCTCCGGTACGAGTAAACAGAAACAGAGTTTCTAAGACAATGGCGTTCCCAATCTGGAGATTGGGAACGAGAACACAAAATTCGCTATTCGCCCAGCGCGAAGCCTCCCTGTAGAGGGATGAGCTATTCACTCTTAAACAATGGGATATTATAATTCCCACCATAAGCTCGGAATATACCGTTGATTCCGGCATGATCGGAGAAGTAGATATCCTCTCGCCCCTCAATGTAGGTCAATACCTCACTTGTGAAGCCACCCGTCGATACCAGCCATAGTTGGGTCGGAGGCACAGGCATGTTGGCCTCTGAATACTCCTGCTTGAGGACTTTCACCGCCTGCTCAAACTTCTGCACTTGGGAGAGGTTCATCGCTTGTTTGGTGTACTTACATTCACAAACCCAGGACAGATGATGCCCAGGTGTCCACCCCACCAAATCAAGCTGATAAGAGGAGGTAGTCGAACCCTTGACCTGTTTGGTATCCACAATCTGAAACAGCGGCACCTCTACCGTCTGGTCAGGACGACCAAACCAACTCCCCTTCAACGGCTCATGATTGAACTTCATCATCGTCACCTGCACCACAACTTCCAAAAAACGGCCTTTCAGGTTATTAAACCGATTTTGTTCGCTCAAGTCAATATCTTCCAGCTCTTCTAAATCCCGTTTATAGAGATATTTGATGAACCGCATGAGGCAAATATCGTTGAAAGTATAAAATCTGGCTTCGCTCTGATAGACCAAATCCGCCTGATGGAGCTTTCTGATTTTTTGGTCAACGGCTTTTTTGGTCACTTGGAGCTTGGCCGCAATCGCTTTGGTATCAACCGGCTGATTATTGTATTTGGTGAAGTAATAGATGATCTTTTTACCCAGTTCCGAGTCATCATCGGCATTGATATATCTCCGATTATTATCAAAATGGGTTTGCCAGAAACCGTAGATACTCCCTTTTTCACTCTCATACTGGATAATTCGGTTAATATCTGCCCGACTATTGAACGCTTTAACCCCTGCATCAGAGGTGCTGAGACAATAGAGGTAATAAGGATGCCCCCCTACTTGAGAACTGGCATACAAGGCGTTTTCGGTAGAAATAGTGGCATTATCAGTATACAGTTTCAGCAAGGTCTGTAACAGCGTTGCCCCATCTGGAATCGATAACGGTTTGAGGTATCTGAAGTTGAACCGTCCCCCTAATGCCCCACCCATCACAGTTTTGAAAATCAGGGTGACGGCTGAACCGGAAACCAGCATGGGGGCTTTGCGACTTTGGGATTGATGACTGTAGGTGGCGGTTAGGTTGATGCCCCCATAGTCGGGGTCATTTTTTCGTTCTGCATAGACATGCTCCAACCGTTCCTCAGGTACATTATGCATATAGAACTTCATATCCTGAAACTCGTCTATAATGACTGCTACTCTCGTTCCAGAGTATGAACCTAATCGTTCCGGCACTTCAATAAAATCATCCCACTGATTTCGAATACTACCTTGTGGTTTTTGATAGCGATTCAGAAACCCGTCAATAAACTTCTTGGCTAAATCGACCGCTTTATGGGTCGATGGGTAGTCAAGTAGCTGTTCTATCTCTACAGTACCATCATGATAGAATATCGGATCTTGATGGCAATAGGCGATATATTGCCGAAAAAAGGTGGTGGCATACCGTAGTAGAAAATCACGCAAAGTAACATCTTCTCGTTTAATGCGGATATAGAACGGAGCCACCCGATATTCTGGCTTAAAAAAGACTGTATTGACCAGTCGGTCTAACAAGACACTCTTACCCATGCGGCGCGGGGCCATGATGGCTGTACTTCGTGAGGCCATGCGTTGGATATTTTTGACCCATTTATCCCACTCCCGCAGATTTTCTACTCGGCCAGTAAACTCTTCATAAGCTATCATTTCTTCAACAGGTAATATCTTTTCTTCTTCTGTCATTATTTTTCTCCATTTGATTAACGGAACTCTGGCTTCTAGCCGGAGTTCCAATTTTATTTGCTCGTTGACAGGATTTTTTGCTTTTAATCTTGTTAATTCTGTTCTTGTTACCCGACAGACTGGTTTAGGAAAGGCTAAAAACGATAACACAGAGATTCACGGAGACTCACAGAGCTTCACAGAGGAAAAAATAAATCTCTTTTTAAAAAAACTTTGTAGTGATCAGCCTGATGTTGAAAATGGAGTGCAACGGGTTTAGCTGTTGCCAAAAGCAATGGCTGAACCCATTGCACTCCAACATCATCTTGACCACCACACTTTTTAAAAAACTCTGTGAATCTCTGTGTCCTTCTGTGAATCTCCGTGTTAATTAGTTTAGGCTAAAAATTTTTGTCGGGTAGTAAGATTCTATTAATCCTGTCAGATATTATTCTACAATTAGCCTAAACTAAACTTTTTATCGGGTAATAAGTCCGACTTGTAACAAATAACCTTCCTTTTCTAACGCCCGTTTAAGTAACGCAATATGGGCATGCCCCTTGGTTTCAGAGGTAATCGCCACATCAACATAGCCAAACGGAGTGGTCGGGTAAAATCGATGGTGGCTAACCTCTAACACGTTGGCTTGTGTTTGACGGAACACGCGCAACACCTCGACCAGCACCCCCGGCTGGTCGGGGACGCGGACGGTCAACTCGACCACGCGCCCCGTTACTGCCAATCCTCGACTGATGATCTTATCGAGGACATTTACGTCAATATTGCCCCCCGAAATGATTAGCAGTACCGTTTGGTCGGCAAAACGAGTTGGGTCAACAGCCAGCGCGGCCAGTGGTACGGCTCCGGCTCCCTCAACCACCAATTTTTCTGTCTCCAACAACTCCAACACCGCTTGAGCAATCTGGTCTTCGCCAACGGTAATCAAATCATCCACATACCGATCAACCAACTCGTAAGTTAGCTGGCCTACCTTTTTGACCGCGATTCCATCGGCCAGCGAATAACCTCGTGGCAGTTTTACCGGCTGACGATACTCCAATGCCTCTCTCATCGAGGCGCACTGCATCGGTTCAATTCCAATAATGTTGATGGTCGGTTTGACTGCTTTGAGATAGGCCGCAATTCCGCCGATTAAACCTCCACCGCCGACCGGACACAGCACCGTGTCGATGTCGGATCCCCAAGCATGGTTCATAACCTCTAGGGCGATGGTACCTTGCCCCGCGGCCACAAACGGGTCATCAAAAGCCGGAATAAAGGTCAGATTCTCATCCGCCGCAATCTTAGTCGCTAACTCAAACGCATCGTCGTAAGTGTCGCCATGCAAAATCGTCTCGGCCCCATAGTTCTGAGTCGCCATCACCTTCGTCAACGGGGTGCCGATGGGCATCACCACTTTAGAGTTAATCCCCAATCGAGTGGCATTGTATGCCAATCCTTGGGCATGATTCCCTGCCGACGCGGCGATTACACCATGCCCTTGCTCCGCAGTAGACAAGTTGAGCAGTTTGTTTAAGGCTCCCCGTTCCTTAAATGAGCCAGTCAGTTGCCGATTCTCCAATTTTAGTAACAGTTTACAGCCATACTTTTGACCTAATCGAGGTGACCGTGTTAGTGGTGTGGCTGGTATCTGGTCTCGAATAGTTTGGTAGGCTGTTTCGATATCCTGTTTCGTAATCATTACTCTCCTTGATGATGACCCCAAAATTTTAATACCCGTTGCAGTATTATAGATGATTCAACCATAGCGAGAAAACGCCCCATATCATCTTGTCTGCTCGACCCAACTTGCTTTACCCTCGACCAGATTTATAATAGGCTCATATTCTTAATGGGGTTAGGATTTGTAGGTTGGTTAAGAATAGGGATTATAACCAAAGAACCAATCGACAAATATTAACCCATCCGACACTATGTTCAAAACACCTTTATGGCGAATTTTATTTGGTACTCTATTTGGCGCAATGGCCGGAATGAGCATGACCATGACCGTCTTTCCTTATGCCACTATATGGCTTACAGCCAGCGAATCATACAATCTAATTACCCTTGCTAATCTGATAATTCCTATTGTGTTCATTTGGATGATTGGCGGTGCGCTAACTGCTTGGCTTGCCCAAGCTCGTATGGGTATCGTCATTCTTGGCTTTTGTGGAGTTGTATCCGGTATTGTTTTGGGATTGTTAGTTGGAGACGACACAACCTCGTTGCTCTTGGCGGGAGTTGTTTCTGGTTTATTATATGGCACAATCGGCGGTGGAATCATCGGATACGCCTTTTCTAATCTTATGAAAGAGTGATACAGTCTTTCAGATAATGATTTTCAATTCAAGACCAATCTTCCCGCAAGTTCAAAACTTGCGGGAAGGTAACAACTGAAAATGTTTATCTGAACATCTATAGATTATTGAAATCTCAGCCCGCGCTCTATCCACTTCAATACGCCTTGTTTCTGTTTTTACTAGCCGTCTACCTGCTCACCTACACCCCCCGCATCAACTCCAGTGATGGCCTAGCCATGTTCGCCACCGCTGAAAGCCTCGTGCGGCATGGCTCGCTCCCCGTTGAGCAGATTCGCTGGATGGGTTTGCAACAAGGCACTTTTGGCTTAGACGGCCTGCTCTACTCCCGCAAAGGAATTGGTGTGCCGTTGGGTCTGCTTCCTCTCGCTTGGTTTGGATTTTTGTTCTCCCATACGGGCATGGTCAGCGTAAGCCTTTTGTTTAACGCTCTCGTCACCGCCATCAGCGCTGTTTTGTTGATGAGCTATCTTTGCCGTCTCGGTTACGCCCACTCAACGGGTTTGTTGGTCGCCTTGAGCTATGGCCTATCAACATTGGCTTGGCCCTACGCCAAATCATTATTTAGCGACCCTTTTGCGGGGTTGATGTTGTTAAGCGCGGCTTACAGCCTCTTGCGATTCCGGCAGGCGCGTCATCTTCGTTGGCAACTTGGCTGGTCTTTTCTGGCTGGTCTATGGCTGGCTTGGAACGTTACGGCCCGTTACGCCGAAGCAGTATTTATTCCCCTGTTTGGGTTGTATCTGCTCTGGGGTCTCTTCATTAGAGATGAGGATAAAGATGCCGCTTCCACTCCGGCGACAGATTCTCCGACCGCACCACGAATCGCCATGCCGACAAAATCGCAATTGACCGCGTGGCTTCCAACCATCGTGGCCTTTGTATTGCCGTTGGGCATAACCGCTCTACTCCTATTCAGCTTTAACTATAGTCGATACGGTCACCCGCTTAATACCGGCTACCTACCTAATGAGACTTTTAGTGGGATTTTGTGGCAAGGTATTGCTGGTCAGCTTATCAGTCCGGGGCGTGGCCTGTTCCTCTACTGCCCAATTCTAATGATGTCGATGGTCGGTTTGTATCCTTTTTGGCGACGCTTTCCGGCTGAGACACTGTTAGCAATCGGTATTATCGGTCTGCATCTACTGCTGTATGGCAAATGGTTTATGTGGCATGGTGGCTATGCGTGGGGGCCACGTTTTCTGATCCCGACTCTGCCTTTTTGGGCCATGTTTTTGGCTCCTGTAGCCGCGTTGTTCAAGGCCAATAACCAAAATCTCTCGCCGAGCCGTAATCATGCAGAGAAGAGCCTAGCGCATCAAAATCAACCCTCTCCAGCTAATCGCTTAAGCCCTTATGGCTGGCTCCTACGTCCGCTCTATCTTGGCCTGTTTTTGTTGGGGCTAATTCCGCAACTGCTCAGTGTGGCTATCGACTTTGCTCCGTTTCAAAATAGCCTACTCGATTCAGGCTTGCCCCTGTTCGCCCCGCAAACCTTTTTTGAGTGGACTTATTCCCCCTTTGTCGGAGCATGGCGATTCATCAGCCTCGATACGCTTGACCTTGTTTGGCTGTGGCAGGGTGAGTTGAATCTGATTTTGCTGTTCATATTGCTGTCCAATCTATTTGTGACCGGAGTCAACCTGTTTTTGACTAGTCGTCACACCTATCGACTAAACTTCATGGCAACCATTTTGATGATCGTCAGCCTGAATAGTTTGTTAGGCTACGCTCATCAACTTCCCGACGACATGATCACCCACCTGACCGCGACGCTCAATCAAGACAGCCAGGCCGACGACCTCATCATCAGCAATCAGCCGGAGCTAACCATGCCCCTAGCCGAACTATACACGGGTCGGGCAAAGATGCTGGGAATTCAGCAGGCCGGATTGATTATCCCTGACGAGCTTGATTCTCGTCTCGACCAATTGATATATCAGCATGAGCAAATCTGGTGGATACCGAACTGGCTCCCAGCCGCTGATAGTGGGGTAGAGCAGAAACTGCTCAACAAGGGGTTTCTGGTACGGGAGGATTGGCTTGGCGACCAACGTCTTTTGCTGTTCGCCAAACCCAAATATCTGCCGGAGCATGCTCTCCCCGAATCGCCTCATTTTGCCGACACAATTCGTCTGACCAGATTAGCTTATCCACCCACAACCCAAGTGGGACGCGGCTTCCCGATCCAATTTACATGGCAAGCCGAATTATCTCTCACCGAGAATTATCACCTGTTTATCCATCTCATCGACTCAACCGGCGCGCCCATTGCCCAAACCGATGGTCAGCCGGTCAACTGGAGTCGCCCCACCTCAACTTGGCTCATCGACGAGTCGATTACTGACCGCCATGCCCTGTGGCTCCCGACAGATACGCCTTCTGGCATGTATGTTTTACGAATCGGCTGGTATAATCCCACGGACGGGGCGCGACTTCTGCTTGATAATGGTTCGGATGCGTTGGAGTTTCCGGTTGAGGTGCGTTGAACCTTAAAAAGGGACTAGTTTTTTGTTTTGAGGGATAGGAGTATAATAAAGTACTCGATTCTTTATTATACTTGTTCGGCAATAATTTAGGCTCTTTGGGGCTTTCCGTGCAAAGGTCATGATTGTGTCATCATCTTCCCGCAAGTTTTAAACTTGCGGGAAGATTGCCCCATCAAAGTATCTAATTCAGGACACAATTTCGAGTTGCACGGAATCTACCAGAGAACCATAATTTATCATCGCATAAAAACTTAAATTCGAGGTTTTCGGAGTGCAAAAGCTTCTTGCTTTTGCATGTTTGCCTCTAGCAAAAGCAAGAAGCTTTTGCACTCCTTTATTCCCGAACAACTCTCATGAAGAAAAACCCTTAAACCGAGAAAAATATAACTAATGACCGTAGAAACCGCTTTGTTGGGCCTCATAATCTTACTTTTATTGCTCTTATTAGCCGCCAGTGGAGTCATCATCTACCTGCTACTCCAAATTCAGAACGCCGACTCAACCAATCAGATGGAAGCGGCCATGTCGAAGAGTTGGCTCAAACTCGGTTTAGCCGAAAAAATCGCCCATCTAACTCAATACGCGGCAGATATTCGGGCCGATTACCGCGCCCTCGACCAGATGTTGCGCGTCCCTACCGCTAGAGGGGCACTAGGCGAGATGAGTTTGGAAGAACTCCTGCAAGACCAACTTGAGCCGAGCATGGTTGGCATCCGCAAGCGTCTGCCCAATGGCCTTATTCCTGACGCTCATATCCGTTCGACCGTCGGCATTATCTGTATTGATTCTAAATTTGTCCTCGACAACTATCGGAAAATGGTCACTAGTGATGATGAGAAGGAGCAGGCGCGGCTAAAACGAGCCTTTTTGCAAAATTTGCGTGGGCATCTCGACAAAATTGGTCAAGATTATATTCGCCCCGACCAAGGAACAGCCCCCTTTGCCTTTGCCTACATCCCTGCTGAGGGGGTATACTGGTTTTTATGCACCGAAGCACTCGACCTGTTGCGCGATTATACAAAGCAGGGTGTGCAGGTTGTCTCACCGCTAACCTTGTCCCACAAAGTCGCCCTCATCAAAGCGGGTGTATTCGACCAAAAACTGGCTGAGGAGGCCCGTCAAATAAAGGCTGAGTTAACTCAGATTGGTCGCCGCTTCGATCTGATTGATGATGAGTGGCGGATATTTCGGCAGACCCATTTGGGCAAATTAACCAAAAAAGCCGACACAATTGATCAAGCCTATCAACAATTGCGCGACGATTTTGAACAGATCGCCGAGCGATGATAGAGTTGTTCGGGAATAAAGGAGTGCAAAAGCTGATTGCTTTTGCATGTTTGACGCTGGCAAAAGCAATCAGCTTTTGCACTCCGAAAACCTCGAATTTGAGTTTTTATACGATGATAAATTATTCCCGAACAGGTCTATTATTAGAGATTATTGGAAATAAAAACAAAGTAATCTGACCGAGTTAACAGGGCGAAAACGGTGAAAATAATTCTGTTAATCCTGTCGAAAAATTATTTCTGATACTGCCTATTAAAAAAGAAGGAACCCAACTATGACTCAAGAGATTATCAACCTAGAAAAACAGTATGTATTACACACCTACAACCGTCCTCCCTTTATCTTAGAACGGGGTGACGGCACTTGGATTTACGACACCGACGGCAATCGCTATCTTGATGCGGGCAGTGGAATCGCAGTCAGCGCGCTCGGACATCAGCATGAGGCAGTTGTTAGGGCTATAAAAGAAGCGGCTGACGGGTTGTTGCATGTTTCCAACCTGTATCACACCGCCCCGCATGCCAAGTTGGCTCAAACCTTGTGTGAATCGAGCTTTGCCGATAAAGCTTTCTTTTGCAATTCTGGCACGGAGGCCAACGAAGGCGCGATAAAATTTGCCCGTAAATGGGCGAAAGTGAATGATGATGAGCAGAAGACTGGCCTCGTAGCTTTTAGTGGCTCGTTTCATGGTCGGACGATGGGCGCGCTGTCCCTCACTTCGCGTGAGAAGTACCGTGCCCCGTTTGAACCCCTGATTGGCGGCACTCAGTTTGCCACCTTTAACGATTTAGCAAGTGCCGAGGCAACCATCAATGACCAAACCTGCGCCGTCATCGTTGAGCCGATACAAGGCGAGGGTGGTGTTACACCTGCTAAACCGGAATTTCTGGCCGGATTACGCCAACTATGCGACCAACATAACGCCTTGCTAATTTTTGATGAGGTGCAGTGCGGCTTGGGGCGTACCGGACAGTTGTGGGGGTATCAAGCCTATGGCATCACCCCCGACATCATGACCCTTGCCAAACCACTCGGTGGCGGCTTGCCGATTGGGGCGATTCTGGTCAATGAGAGTGTGGCACAGGTCATGCAACCGGGTGACCATGCCAGCACCTTTGCTGGCGGGCCGTTTGTTTGTCATGTGGCTAATGCCGTTCTTGACCAGATTACTCAACCGGCGTTTATGGCGCGAGTACAGAGTAATAGTTTGTATCTACAAGAAACCCTGAAGCGAGTGATTAGTAAAACACCGTTGTTGACCGACATGCGCGGTAAAGGCATGATGTGGGGTCTCATCTCGACCATTCCCGCAGTAGAAATTATGACCGAAGCCTATCAACATGGCTTGCTGATTTTGGTTGCCGGTGATAACATCGTTCGCCTATTGCCCCCATTGACCATCAGCCGCGAAGAGATTGATACCTTGGGACAACGCCTGCTCAAAACCCTAGAGGCCGTGGGGTAAGCGCTTATGATGACCGTTCGCCAAGCACAGTTGACCGATGTTCATCGCATGATTCCCTTGCTAGATGAGTACACCCGTCAGGCCGAAATTTTGCCTCGTACTCAGGATGACATCTACCGTACTATTCGAGAATGGGTAATTTGTGAAGAAGAGGACGAAATTATCGGCATGGGATCGTTGCTGATAATGTGGCAGGATTTGGCCGAAGTTCGTTCTTTAGTGGTCAATTCCAATCATCAAGGACGAGGCATCGGCAAAGGTATTGTCACCCAATTGATTGAAGAGGCGCATCGTTTACAGATTCCCAAAGTGTTCGCATTAACTCGTAAACCAAAATTTTTCCTACGAATTGGATTTCAATTGACAAAAATAGAACTATTACCCCAAAAAGTTAATCGAGATTGTGTGTTTTGTCCTAAGTTTTATGTTTGTGATGAGGTGGCGGTAATCACCTATTTGACCCCACCAGAGGCGCATACCCCCTCCTCAGAAGCAACCAGTACGACCTTACCTTTTATCCCCTTAACTGAACGGTCAGCGACCGACACCCCACGCCCACCCGGAATCAGTCGATGAGTCAGGCTCGTCGCGTCCTACTTATCCCCAATGAACCGATTGGCCTCGACATGGCTGGCCCGTCGATTCGGTTTTGGGAGTTTGCTCATGGATTGAGCCGCTACGCAGAGGTGACTTTGGCGATTCCACCGTTGTGGAATCGTCATCCTGCGCCTAACAAAAATAATCTGCCGTCCGTCCCATTCCAGATATTGTTTTGTGACACCCTAGCTGTACTCAAAGAACAAATTCGTCATGCCGAGGTGATTGTCACCGTCGGAGCAAACTTATCCGTTTATCCATTTTTGGCTAAAACAGGCAAACCGTTAGTGGTTGACATGTATATTCCCTCAATTTTGGAGGATATTCAGCGTCGATTAGAGCAACCCTCTGCTGAAAAAAACCTGCATTATGCCGGATTTCGTGGTTTGCATACCAAACAACTCCGAACGGCTGATTTTATTTTGTGTGCCACTAAAAAACAGCAAGATTTTTGGCTCGGTTGGCTCAGTGCCATCGGACGAGTTAACCCCTATACCCATCGGGCTGACCCGACCTTAACTCGCTTGATTGATCTCGTTCCCTTCGGAATTTCCGACCAACCTGCTCAACATACCAAACAGGTCTTAAAGGGTGTTCATCCAGCTATTGGCTCTAACGATAAGGTAATTCTGTGGGGCGGCGGAATATGGGACTGGCTTGACTGGCGCACTGCTATCAAGGCCATGTATGCCTTGGTCGATCTCGCCCCTGACATCAAGCTGGTGTTTTTGGGTGTTAAAACGAGCCAGATAGCCTCTACGGCCCACAACGCCGCCGAACAAGCCATTCGCTTGAGCAAACAGTTAGGGCTGTATAATCGTAATGTAATATTTAAGGATTGGACACCCTACTACGAACGGCACAACTATCTACTAGAGGCCGACATCGGTCTGAATTTGCATGCCAATCATCTCGAAACCCGTTTTTCGTTTCGGACGCGCATGCTCGACTATATATGGACGGGGCTACCGATTGTGACTAGCGCCGGAGATGTGATGAGCGACGAGGTGGTGCGAGGGCAGTTGGGCAAAGTGGTGCAAACGGGGCGAGTCGATCAACTGTTAGCGACGTTGCTGACCCTGCTCAGAACGCCCAATCTGCGGGAACAGTATCGTCCGGCCTTCCAGCAGATTCAGCAGGGATATCGCTGGCAGACGGTCTTGCGACCGTTAATCCAGTTTTGCCAAGACCCATATCATGCCCCAGATCGAGCCTATTTAGCCGATATTCCGGTCGTAGAAACGGGACACTCTACATGGTATCAGCTACCGAGTAAAGTTTTGCAGACTGTAAAACAACGAGGGCCGCGTCCCTTGGCGGCTGAGGCGAGACAATATCTGCGCTGGAAATCTAAGAATGTAGGATTTCAGCCTACAACAAATAATCTGCCTACGCACTCAGGCAGTTCCAGAAAAATAAATCTCCCACCGTCCCCTGAGCTTGTCGAAGGGGAACTGGCTGATACAAGCGTTCGACTGAGCGCTCACGCCGAAGTCTCAGTCAACGATTTTTGGGAGGTTTTAAAGGTTGAAACTGCCTCAGTACCTACGTCAACGTCAGATAATAAACGACGAATTTATCTTATTAGTAGCCAAGCTATCGGCCATAATATGGCTGGCCCAGTGGCGATTCGATATTGGGAGTTTGCTCGAGTTCTGGCTGAACAGTTTGAGGTACGACTGATTATACCGCCGATGGCGGCTGGCAGGGCAGAGCAAATCGAAAAGCCGACTCGGCCTGACGATGACCTAGCCTCAACCGTTGAGTTGCGAGTTTGCGAAAACAGTCAGCAACTCAAAACGGCCATTCAGGGGGCTGAGGTGCTTATTGTGGTTGGTGAGCTATTATCGGTCTATCCCTTTTTGGCCGAAACGACTGTCCCGTTGGTGGTAGACCTGTATGTGCCGTTTATGGTTGAGGGGTTGCAGAAATATGCTCATGAGCCGACGGTCAACCGACTAGCTCGTCACGCTGGTTATCGTGGCATCCATACCCAGCAACTCCGAACCGCTGATTTTTTGCTGTGTGCGAGTGAAACACTCAAAGATTATTGGCTTGGTTGGCTGACCGCGCTCGGACGAGTCAACCCATACACTTATCAGCATGACCCGACGTTGCACAAGCTGTTGGCGATTGTGCCCTTTGGTCTGCCCACCAAACCTCCTCAACCAGATAAACCGGCCATGAAGGGGATTCACTCGGCTATTGGCCCTGATGATAGGGTGGTGTTGTGGGGGGGTGGATTATGGAATTGGCTCGATTGGGAGACGGCCATCAGAGCTATGCGTCTTGTGGCTGACCAAACGCCCCATGTCAAACTGTTTTTTATGGGGACAAAAAATCCGGTGGTGGATGAGGTTGCCGAGCAAACGGGTACGCCAAGTCATGATGCTGTTTCGTCGGCCATTCACTTAAGTAAACAGTTAGGCTTGTTTGACCAACAGGTTATCTTTAATGACTGGGTTCCCTATTCGGAGCGGCACAACTATCTGCTAGAGGCTGATGTCGGTATCTCCCTCCATCGGGCGCATCTGGAGACACGGTTTTCGTTTCGGACTCGCATGCTCGATTATATATGGGCTGGTTTGCCGATTATCGCTACCGTAGGAGATGTGATGAGTGCAGAAGTGGCTCGTTGGCAGTTGGGGCAGGTGGTACGGAGTGGCGATGTTGAGCAGGTCGCTCAGGCCATTTTGACGATGACGGATACGCCAAACCATCGACAGTTATACCAACCTTATTTCGAGCAAGCTCGTCAGCAGTACCAATGGAAGCAGATTATGCAACCGTTAATCCAATTTTGTGAGCAGGCTGACCATGCCGCAGATAAACCGTTTTTAGACCAACTCCCTTTGATTGAAACAGGGCAATCGACATGGCATCAATTGCCCCAAAAACTATGGCACAGTGCCACGCAGTATGGCTGGCAACAGACCGTCAGCGAAACCCAAAACTATATTAACTGGAAAATGAGACGATAATGAGTATTCAAACCAAAGATAGAACCCATATTATTATTCGGGGCAGTGAAGAAGCCACCGAGCAAAGCAACATTATTCGGTATGCCAAAGAGCAGTTTCACCTATTGCTTCATTTGGCTCAATATCGAGACTTAATCTATAACTTGGTCGTGCGAGAACTGAAAGTACGTTACAAAGATTCGGTTTTGGGTATTTTGTGGTCACTCATGAACCCGTTTTTGATGATGATTGTTTTCACCATCGTATTTACGGTCATGGCTCCGGTAGCCAGTGTAGATAATTTCCCTGTATTTTTACTGTGCGGCCTCTTACCGTGGAACTTTTTTGCGGCTTCGTTAATGGGGTCAACCTTTAGTGTGGTCGGCAACGCGGGGCTGATAAAAAAGGTCTATTTCCCGCGAGAAGTATTACCGATTTCAATCATTTTAGCCAATCTCGTCCATTTTTTCATCGCCTTGTTCGTTCTATTTGGTATGATTTTTGTCTTCCGAATTGGGCTAACGGTGTGGCTTCTTTACCTACCCTTGGTGATCTTGATTCATCTAATATTTACCTTGGGGGTTAGCCTATTTTTGGCCGCGGCCAATGTCTTTTATCGAGACACCCAACAGATTATGGATGTCCTTATGTTAGCTTGGTTCTTTTTTACCCCAATTTTTTATCCGATTGATATTTTACCCAAAAGTTACAATCTGTTTGGGATTACCCTCGATGTCTGGTGGTTGATGTATGTGCTTAACCCGATGGCTTCGTTGATTGCCAACTATCGGATCATCCTTTATCACGGCTCACCACCCGCACTCGACTTTTTAGCCCGCACGATGGTCACGGCCTTAATCACCTTTGTGATTGGCTGGATAGTTTTTAATAAGTATAGCTGGCATTTTGCAGAGGAGTTGTAGGATGCAAGAGTTGACCTGACAGGTTTTTAAAACCTGTCAACTCTAGGCTCGATTCTACATCAAGTCAAACAGGGTGAACTCCCCACACCAACACCTTTTCCAACGGCAACCAGCATGCTAACTGCCACCGTAACTCCGGTTGATACACCTACTGCAACGGCAATCTCGGATACACCTTCGGCTCAGTATGACATGGTTTTCAACATCATCTTGACCACCACATTTTTTGCTTAATTTATTGGGCTCTTTGGGGCTTTCCGTGCAAACGTCATGATTGTGTCATCATCTTCCCGCAAGTTTTAAACTTGCGGGAAGATTGCCCTATCAAGGTATCTAATTCAGGATGCAGTTTTGAGTTGCACGGAATCTACCAGAGAACCATTTATTGTAACCGCACAGCTCGAAAATTTTTAACTACAGTTACTATATATAGTCTCATGGAACTAAAAAATCAAATTGTTATTTTGACAGGAGCCAGCCACGGAATCGGACGAGCTACCGCGGTCGTTTTAGCTGAGGCTGGTTATAGCTTGGTACTGGTGGCTCGTAACCAGATACCTTTACAGAAACTGGCTCAAACCTTAACTCAAGCTGGTCATCGAGCCGTTGCCATTCCTACCGACATGGGGGATGTGGCTCAAGTGGCCGGTTTGGTAGACAAAACGATCGCTATCTTTGGTCGTATCGACATCATCATCAACAATGCCGGAATCGGAGTTTATAGCCCACTGGCAACACTCGGTCAGACAGATGCAGAGCGAGTTATGGCAGTCAACTATTTTGGGCCAGTGGCTTTGATTCAGGCAACTTTACCATTTTTGACGGCCAATCAGCAGGGCGGGCAGATTATCAATATTTCGTCGATTATTGGACAGAGAGCTATGCCGAACGCGGCCGGATATTGTGCCAGTAAAGCGGCGTTAGAGCGCATGTCCGAAAGTTTGCGGCTTGAGTTGTGGACAAATAACGGTAGTCACATCCATGTCAGCACCATTTATCCGGGGGTGACAGCAACCGATTTTGTACCTCGGTCACTTGGAAATACGGCTGAGTTACCCTCTAATAGAATGGCAGGGGTGCCACCAGAGCGGGTGGCGCAAGCGATTTTACGTACTATTCAGACCAAAAAACGGGATGTGTTTATTACCTCAATTGATTGGCTGTTTGTGACCGTTAGCGCAGTCGCACCTCGGCTCATGGATTGGCTACTCTTCTATTATACTCGTAATCGTGGGGGCATGAAACCATGATGTGATATGGGGTGGCTAATTATACCTCGGAGGAGAACGACTCCGCGTCCTCCAAGGTGTGGTTTTCTCCTTGGAGGTCATACCTTGAAACCCCGCAAAACTTATTTAACGCGGTGCTATTTTCTGACGCACAATCTCTCGTAACGATGGTTCGCCCAGTTTAGTGCTAAGAAGCCTGTCAAGTTGTTCAAGCGGAATAGAGCGCTCGGTCAAAATGGTACGTCGAGTTTGCCACAGGTGGGGCAGTTGAGCCAAAAACAGCCCATAGCCATACAGCGAGTCGAGTGGACGTTTGTAAACCAGAAAAAAGTAGAGTTGCCCATAAAGCAGGTGCCAGCCATGTCGAAATAGTAACTGTGTCGGGATGTTTTTTAGCATGGTCAGCAGGCGATTACGCGTCATCAGTCGAATATAACGTCCCCCGACCACTCCGGCGCTGTGCCCGTGGTGTAAAATCTGAGCCGACGGTTCGTATAGATACCGGTAGCCGTAGAGCCGTCCTCGCAATCCTAAATCGACATCTTCCAGATAACTACCAAACCGTTCATCAAACAATCCAACATGCTCAAAAAATGCTTGTCGATACAAGGCCGCTCCGGCACAGGGTGAAAATATCTCAGCTGTATTCGTATAGTCAATGGCTACATGTCCATGCCCTCGTTTGGTCGCTGAACCGTACCAACTCAACCTATCACCCGCATCGTCAATACGAGTGGGGTCGGTCATGAGCAACATTTTCGAGCTAATGGCTCCCACATTAGATGGACTATTTTCTATGCGGTTGACCAGCGCGGCCAGCCAACCGTGGTGGGGTAGGGTGTCGATATTTAGCAGGGCAATATAGTCGGTTTGACTGTGCTGAATCCCAATATTAACCGCCGCGGCAAACCCCAAATTTGTCGGCAGGCGAATCAACGTAACCTGAGGATAATAGCGCTCGATAAATTCTGCGGAGTTATCCGTTGAACCGTTGTCAATTAATAACATTCTAAAATTTTGGTAACTCTGTTGTCGTAGTCCCTCTAAACATCCCACTAGCCATGTTTGGGAGTTCCATATTGGGATAACAACGGTCACTTTGGTTGTTTTCATGTCGGATTAAGTAACTTTCATTTCTAAGTTGTGATTTTTGCCCAAATACCATGTCCTGATCGTTGCGATTATGTAATCGCAACGGGTATTTGGCAGGTATATACCCGCCTGTTATGGATAACTACGCAGAACTCATCCAATGACTATTATAGAGCAGAATTTACAGGATAGGAGAATAAAAATTCCTGATCGTTGCGATTATGTAATCGCAACGGGTATTTGGCGGGTATATACCCACCTGTTATGGGTAACTACGCAGAACTCATCCAATGACTATTATAGAGCAGAATTTACAGGATAGGAGAATAAAAATTCTCTTATCCTGTAAATTCTGCTCTAAACAGCGTAAATACTGTGGACTATTTGAGTTGTCACACCCCGCTCGCCACCGCCCCGAGCAAAACAAGAACTATCAGAATCACAAACAGTAGCTCTAAGCCAAGCGGTACAAAACCAAGTGCCACCAGCCAGCCCTTGGTTTCTGAGCGAGCGCGATAACTGGACCCGGCGCTGAACAGGGCAACCAAAAATGCGAGGCCATGCAAAGCCATAATGAGGGGCAGTCGGTTTGTGCCGCGGGTAAAACCAGTACCCGTCGGATCGATAAATAGGGGCACACTAAAGGCCAAAACGGTTATTATTAGCCATACAATCGTTAAAATGAAGGTTTTCATGGTATAGTTTTTTCCTAATGAATCGGGATTAATTAACTTGTGCAGTTCATGGTGAGAGTGGTTCAATCTCTAAGATTGAACCACTCTGGAGCGCGCAACTTATTTAATCCCATTCCTTGGGATAGTCACGTTAACATAAGTGTCAACTTAACGTTTGTAGTAGGCGATTTATCGCCTTCTGAGGCACTAAAGTGCCTACTACGAACTACGAACTTCTTAAGTTGACGATTATGGTCACGTTAAAAACGTGATCTACATTTGCTTCTTTTTTTAACACGTTAGTTCTAAAAATCACTTAAAAGAGGAATTTTATGAATGCAATTTATAGTAATACTCCCGTTTCACCTAAGTTTGTTGACCGCCTTCGGTCTATGCCAAAAGCCGAGTTGCACGTTCATTTGGAAGGAGCGACAGATGCCACTACCGTTTGGGAGTTGGCTAGACGCAACAATGTAACCCTTCCCGCCTCCACTATGGAAGAGTGGCAGGCGATGTATACGTTCCGTGATTTCAATCATTTTATCGACATCTATTTTCTGGCTACCGAGTGTATGCAAACCCCCGATGATTTCATTTTTATGATTGAACGTTTTCTGGAACAGCAGGCGCAACATAATATTAAATATTGCGAGGCATTTTTAAGCGCATCGTTTATGTTGGATAAATTTCCACAAGATGAGATAATCGCCGCCCTGATTGAAGGGGTCAAGCGTGGCGAAGCAAAGCATGGCACGCGCCTCTATTTCATTCCTGATATTGCACGTCATGAGCCTGAAACAGGTCATCGTGTCCTAGACTTTGTGTTGAAAGGAAAAGAACAAGGTATCTTTATAGGATTAGGTCTTGGCGGCAAAGAAGTTGGATTTCCTCCCGAATTATTCTCAGATGTGTTTGCGGAGGCGCGTCGCCAAGGTTTACATGTGGTAGCTCATGCAGGTGAAACCGAAGGCCCGCAAAGTATTTGGGGCGCAATACGCAGTTTACAGGTGGAACGGATTGGACATGGTGTGCGTGCCATTGAAGATCAGCAATTGGTTGAATACCTCCGTAAAACCCAAATTCCCCTAGAGGTGTCACCATGCAGTAACTATCGGCTCAAGGTTGTACCCTTTAACGAGCCGCATCCCATTCGAGTACTTATGGATCAAGGTGTCTATGTGACCGTGAATACCGACGATCCTCCTATGTTTTCTACCGACCTCACGAGCGAATATCTGTTACTTGCTCGCCAAGGGTTTTCGTGGGATGAACTATGGCAACTCAATCTCAATACGGTTGAAGCCAGCTTTCTTTCAGATGAAGAAAAAGCAATTTATCGAGCAGAATGGCAGGCGTTTGTTTTACAGTAGCTGGCTGACATCAAAATGTGAGTTTTTGTGGGACTGCCAGCAAAAGCAAGATGCTTTTGCACTCCAACATCATCTTGACCACTACATTTTTTTGAAAAATCGGGTTTCTAGGGTGGCTTTACTGAATTTTTACTATCATCAGGCTGTTGCCAACCGCGCAGGTTAAAATAACCCACGCAAAAATCAGCCCGATGCGCTAACTCAACGGTCTGTTTGAGGGCGGGTAGCAGGCTTTGATTGATATTGTCGAAAATGCGGGGCATGGGTATCTCCTAAATTATGACCTGATTTTTGAGGCTGAGACAATCGCGCCCAAACACCATGTTATCCCATGCTGAGTTATCTTGACGGGAGACCCGATATGTACAACTCCTTCAATCAGTTCTGCTTTTTTTAAGTCGGGTAACTTCTCATACCGTGCCTCAAACTCTAGGCGGTTGAGATGGTCACCATTTTCTAGCAATGGCTTGGTGTATAACTGTTCGGGAATGACTAACATGTGCTCGCTCCTTTCAATTTTAGATTGGCGATTTTAGATTTTAGATGATAACACTACCTCAAACTCAGACAATGTATCCACTGTCAAAGCAACTTCACTCAGAGCTTTCAAGCTATCCAAGGACAACCGTTTCAGCTTTTTCTCAAAATGATCTATCTCCACCTTAAAGCGAACTGCTAAAATCCGGGATATTGTCTCGACAAGTGCTTCTCGGCCCTCTTCTCGGCCCTCTTCTCGGCCCTCTTCTCGGCCTTCCTCTCGACCTTCCTCTCGGCCTTCTTCAATACCCTCTATTCGACCTTCACGTATACCATCCTCATAATATCCCCGCTCCCACCGATTTACCTCCTCCCACATTTCATCCTCGCTCTCTATGTACTCATAATCCTCCTCGGTTAAACTACTTTTGTTCAAACGACGCATTATCTCCGAAAATATCTCATCTTCCCTGAACTCATCAAAATCTTCCGCTACATTCTCTCGATTGCGGCTTTTTTCTGCAAAACGGAACCAGCGTTCATACTTTTCTCCGTATAATTTTTTTACGATGTTCCGTTGTAGCATAAACACCAACCGATTCTGAGCCAAAAAATCCAAACTCTTTGCCGGATTCGAGGCTACTTTTAACACTCGTTCTCGCTCGCTCAACAACTCTTTCACCTCTGGATTGTGCCATAAACGCCTATTCCGCAAAAACTCCATCACCAACTCTGGAGTCATGCTGTAGGCGACACAGTTCTCCTTGAAACGCAACGCATCATTTGCCAACCAAATCAAGGTCAGCACTGGAGCTAACGCTTTGTAATCACGTACCTTCCTAGCTCTTTTCGTTAGCTGGCTCGTGACAAGCCGCTTCTTAGGTAAACTCTCTAATTGTAGACCGGAGTTTAGGGCATGATACAAATAAAACCGTTGTATGATGTCTGGTTTATACCATTGCTGCATATCCACAATGGTATAACGTCCATCCATCTTACAACGAAAATCAAACTCGACAATCGCCGCATCATCGGTCACTTGGTGTTTTTCTGGTAATCGTTCAAACGAAGTAATGGTGACACCCAGAAAATCTTCCAGAAATCGTTGGGCAATCCTCTCCTCAGAGAAGACCTTTTTGAAATATCTATCATAATTCAGTGGGGCAAGGTACATTATAAAAATCTCCATCAGAATAAGTTGGTAGGCAGATCATAAGAGTCTATAGATGTTTAGATAAATATTTTCAGCCATCACCTTCCCGCAAGTTCTAAACTTGCGGGAAGGTTGGCCTTGAATTGAAAACCATTATCTGAAAGACTTAAGACCAGACAGGTTTTAGAAACCTGTCTGGTCTTAAGTTGAACAAATCACCCACCTACCAATTATTTGCTACACATCACGTATCACACCAGAAATTGTAATCCGGTTAAAGCCTGTGGACAAATAACGCATCCCTGTGCGAATGGGCGAATGGACGAATGGCGAATATGCGAATGGGTGAATGGCGAATATGCGAGTGGGTGAATGGGCGAATCCACTTTTCACTATCCACTTTTCACTATCCACTATCTTCTCCGTGCTACCACCTAGCCCCATGCCCTAGCAACCTATGACCCGTTTTCGTAGTTACTATCGTTGAGAGTGCGCTTCCAATTTGTTACTATAGAGCCAGATAAAAAAATTAGTTACAACCCCACACGACGAAGGAGGCTTTATGGCATGAAACGAGTTAAGCGGGTGTAATAAACTGTTCCTCCTACAAGGTGCGAAGCTTCTTGTAGGTGTTGATTGAAACGAAGACAAATAATAAATTAACCAATAACTAAAATTTATGGAGGATTATATAATGAAAGTTCAACGAATTACAACCTCAATTGCCCTTGCTTTGGGCATGTTAGTACTGTTTATGTTACCGATTGTAGCTTGGCAGGGTGCAAGAGAAGCGTATGCTCAAGATGTGGGAGCGGCACGTATTAGTGGAATAACCGTTGATATTACCCCCACCGCAGGCTTGATTTTGGATGTTAATGACCTCGGTGATACTGAAATTCGGATTGATCCGACCTCAGTTTCTCTAGTTTCACCAACAACCGCCATCACCCTTTATAAAGCTCGTTTTGAACTTAAGTATGATGTTGATTTGGTCAGACGGGTTTCTCTTGATGCGAGTACTGCGGCTCAAACATTTGGTGGCGTGGTACAAGATATCAATGATGACAATGATGGTACGGTATTTTTTAACTTGACCTTTGATGCCGCAACACCGATGACCTTGACCACCACGACCGTAGAAAGTTTGGTCGATATTGAATGGCAATGTTTAGATGTTGGTACGTCGGTGATTGATTTGGTTGATGTCGATTTAGATATGACTGATGGTCTTCAATCGCCTGACACGGCAACTGATGGCAGTGTTATCTGCGACCGCCCTGCATCAGCTATTGGTATTGAACCCGAAGAATCTCGTACTTTTGGAATTGGTGAGGAGGTAGAAAGTACCGTTATAGTAACCGATGTGATGGATGTGTATGGAATTGACTTTGGTGTCAAGTTTAACAATAACGTGGTAGAGGTAAAAGACGTGCAAGCTACTGGTTTATTAGCCAATACCAATCCTACTTGGGAAGTGCGAGGGGACTTGTTACTCTTCTATGGTCGAGCAAGTGATGCCCTTGATGGTAGTGGTCCAATTGCAAATATCACTTGGAAAACTTTAGAAGCAGGTGTATCGCAACAAACCTTTGATGGTGTAAACACTAAATTTCTTGACCAGAACGGACAACAAGTTAAAAAACTTCAGCCTTCAGCTTTACAACCAGAAACACGAGTAGCTGGTGGGGCAATCATCGTCGAACCTGCTCCGGCTGAACTTTACTTTGAAAGTGCGGCTCTGAATGTTGGGGCTGGCTCAAGCACTAATCAAGATGTGAAGATTTCTGGGGTAAGCAATATCTGTGAAGTTTTATATCGGGTCACGTTTGATCCCAGTGCAGTTCAAGTTGTTGATGCCGACCCCAGTTTAGAGGGTATACAAATTGAAGTTGGTAGCTTGTTCAGTAGCAATGTCAATGTTTCAGAAAATGTGGTTAATAATGTTGCCGGTACGATTGACTTCCGAGTTCGTTCACAATCGGCGCTCAGTGCTCTAACTACACCCGGACAAGTTGCTCAAATTACGTGGCAAGGCTTAACCGGCTCTACCAATCTCTCCTTTGTCCAACACTCAGTTTTCGATTGTGACAATGACAACATTCAACACGAGATTCGAGCCGACTCTGCTCCCGGTTCTATTACAGTGAGCGGTAGTGCTCCTGTACCGACTGCCGTTCCAACAGGCGAACCGACTGCCGTTCCAACAGGCGAACCGACTGCCGTTCCAACAGGCGAACCAACTGCTGTTCCGACAGGCGAACCGACTGCTGTTCCAACAGGCGAACCGACTGCTGTTCCAACAGGCGAACCGACTGCTGTTCCAACCACCGACCCAACGAATAACATCACCGGTCGTATCCGCTTAGAAGGAAGTGACGCTCACACCGATTTCTCAATTCACGCCGACAGTGTACCGTGCAGTAGCTTCTCAGCAACTGATAGCAACAAGGTCGATGCCACGATTACCCCAAATAGTAGCGGCAATGATGCTTCTTTCAGCATACCAGCCGGAACCTACCAATGTCTGCAAGTGGTGCGTGAAGATTACTTATCCACCCAACGAAGTAGCCCCTCTGGTGATTTAGGGTACACTGAACTGCAAGCGGGTGACTTCAATAATGATGGTACAATCAGTATCTTTGACCTCGCCTATATCGGTGATAAGTATGGCAAGGCTGATGGTCGGGCTGACTTTAATGATGACGGTACTGTCGATATCTTCGATATTTCTGTCGTAGCTGGAAATTACAATATGACTGGCCCGCTTACCTACTAGGCGAACCAAGAAATGTAACTAGAGCCAATCTTGAATAGAGATTGACAGATAAAAAAAAGAGCCTTACCGGATTATCCGGTAAAGCTCTTTTTTTGGTTTAGAGAAGATAGCCGCTTGATGTGGGGAGGGTACGACAAGCCATGCATCGGACATGCTCCCTCACGAGGTGTTTTGCGCTTGCCTTAACAGCGCCTCAACGTCTGCTAACCGAGCTTGAGTAGCCCGTAATTCTGCCTCGGTCTGTTGATGAGCCTCAACTTCGGCCTGTAATTCTGCCTCGACTAGTTGACGAGCCTCTTGGTCAGATAAAAGCAATTCACCATTTTGGTCGGTAACGATAAATTGGGTTTTGGCCTCATTAACACTGAGCCAAACTTGGTTAATCTGGCTAAATATCCGGCCCTGTTTATCCGGTTTGACTTCGGTGTAAATTGCACCCTGTAACCGATAGCCTAAAATCTCATACTGTACCGCGCCATTTTCCTTTAACCATGAATCAATGATGATATATTCGGCTACCTGCGCTTGTTCATAAATTGCCACTTTTGAGGTTCGATCCGGTTGCCGATAGCGGGGCGATACAACCTCTAACACAAAGATGGGTCGAGTTTTTTCCAGAGCCACATCAAAGGAGCTACGGGGTTTATCCGGCTCGACAACATCAGGAATCACCATCACGTCGGGGGCTGGTTGTTTTAGCCATTTCAACGCCCATAATATTTTCAGGTCGCTGTAAACGGTCAGTTCATTGTCGCGGTGTAAGTATCGAAACATCCCTTTAAGGGCTTCGACATCATCATTATGGAGCGTGCCTTGCATGAATAAATCTCCTTCTTGGGGGTCGAGAAAATCATCAAGTGAGAGGGGTTGGTAGCTATAAAGTTTTTTACCCTCATCATCATAGCTAATAAGGGTACGATAGCCGTAGTAGAACTCATCATCAATCTGTTCTAAAATTTGTTCTGAATCGGCTAGTAATTGGGCTGTTTGTGTCGTCATGATAACCTCCGTTTTATTACCCTGATACTCATCAGGGGACAAGTGGGTAATTGTTATGATAATGCTTTGGCTAAAAGGGTCAATGGCATCTTGAAAATTGAGTATCTCCTTGATGCCTTGTTTATCTTTACAACTTCAAGAGACCTCACCTCTCTCTTGTTATAGTCTTTCAGATAATCTTTTTCAGTTTATTGTCACCCTACAAGCGTGACCTCCAATTACCGTAGGTGACGCTTGTAGCGTCACGTGAACATCTGTAAATTTATTTCAGGACTTGACACCACCGATTATCCGGTAAAGCTCTCTTGAGTTTAGGCCAGTTTAGAAGAAGCCACCTCCGGCAGATTTTCTGCCAACCAATCGGCCATTGGTGGACGCAGTTGGGGCGCTGGAACCGGTTTCCGATAATCAATCCGCCATTCATAGCCGGAGCGTTGATAGATCGAATCAATCGCCGCTCGTAAATCAATCGTCACATCTGGATCAGGCTCTAGCAGGGGAATGGGTAACATGGGGAATGGTTCATTAAGAGAAACAGGCCAAATTTGCGATATTCGGTTAAAACTGAACTCGCTGACTCTATCCTCACCACCCCGATTAACCAGTAACAGATAGTCACACTCTAAAGGCGGTTCATTCAGTTCTGGGCCGGGTCGAGTTCCTCGGCGTAACAAATCTAATTCTACCAGATGTACGGGTGATCGCAGGAGTTTGCCCCGTTTTTCACGATATTTACTCAATCCCTGCCCTTGTTTATTATAGGGCGATAAAATCTCTATCGCGGTGACCAGTTGGCTTGTTTTGGTGACATAGATTTTCACCGTTCGTAATTTCACTCTGGTGGATAAGATGGCTCGTTCAATTGGGGCTGATGGAGCTAAAACGGCTGATTCTGCCACTGCTCCATACGTATCGGGTCGTTTGAAGACTCCCACGTCGGGATAAATCTCTTCTCGCGGGAGCATAATCTGCACCGGCCCGGTAGAGGTATATGTTTCGACATCGGCATAATATTTAGGGCCAATCGGTGGATTTAGCTGGGCTTTAATTTCTGTTGCCAAATCATGATGAAATCCTGACCAGATTTCGCTATCTTCAAAATAGGGATCCATTCCCGGAAATGGTGATGGCATTATTATCTCCTTTTTTAGCTAAGAAAAATTCTAGAATTCAAATTCTAAACAAAAGTTGGTAGTGGCGCAGAAGTAGTGGTACGGATCCGTTAGCTACCCGCAAGTTTAGAACTTGCGGGTAGCTGACCACTACCTATGCAGGACTACCCAAAAGTTTGTCGATTCATCGGATTACAGATTTTCTGGACACATATTTATCAGATGACAGCAAAAAAAATCCGTGTTTATCCGCATCCTAATTGTCTTTGTTGAGAAACGATAAACTTCTGTCTAAATTCTGTTCATCTAATTTTAACTAAATGTTTCTGTAAGGCACGTGGAGTAGGCACGCGTCGTGCCGCACCGCGGGTGCTGACTCCTCAATTGGAATGTTTTATTTCTTCCGTCTGCCTAACATCAGGGTCTGAGTCAAATGGGAATAACGACAGTTTTGAAATAAAAATACTAAAGGACTTCAGATTCGGCCATCTTTGTTCCAATCAAACTTATCGGCTTTCATGACTCCTTTGTTGTCAACGCATTGATTTCCTCAATGGTCAGACCTGTCAATTCAGCAATTTCAGTCACGTCATATCCTTTGATCTTCATTTTATGAGCGGTTTCAACACGGCCTCCCTGATGGCCTTTCTGGAAAGCATGTTCAATAGCTCCTCGCTCGTCCTGAATTCGTATGCCCCGATATTCATAAGCCTCCAAATCATCTTTACCCCAACCAAACCTATCAGCTGTTTTGTAGGCATCTTGTAAGGCTGGCTCATCAACATGCTCAGGTATGACATCTAAATCATTAGCATGTTTGATAAAATAGACCCATTTTTCCAACAGTGTTGTCACCTCTTTTTCTGTCTTATTAAAGTGTGGCAACTCAATAAAGTTCAACTCTAAATCCTTGAACTCTTGCTGATGGGTTTCTGTATTCAAAATCTGATGACGGCTCAGATAATGGAAAGGCGTATATTCGTTTTTGCCCTTTTCTTTGCCTTTATTGGCGAATAAAATAAAATCTAAAACACCAATAAAGAAAACTTGGTTTAATTTTGGATAATCCTCACCTCGTTCAATCTGTGAGGCGTAGGCTTTGGCTAGATAATAGGTAAAGCGTTTGCGGATACCGGTGGTGTAAGCGATCTGCATCTCCACGATAAACGTAATGCCCCGCTTATCGGTGGCACGTACATCGAGAATGGTGGTTTTCAGCTTCTCGAGTTTGGGGGTTTGATAAGGGTTGAGAATTTGAACCGACTGAATTGTTTTATCTTTTTGTAGACCTAGCACTGCGTTTAGAAAACTAATCAAGATGTCACTTTTTTCTTGGCTTCCGAATATTTTCCGAAAGGCAACATCATTTCTTGGATTAACAAATTTCATAATTGCTCGCTCCTTGTTCTAATTCAACGATTTTAGAAAGTATACTCAATTTGTCTAACAATTGAAATCAGTTATTGGTCGTTGAAATTGATAGATTATCAAAAAGCCTACCGGATTATCATGATCCGGTAGGCTTTTTGATTCTGTGTTTTTGTAATTCAACACTTTGGCAGTTCTAATTTTAAAATTCTTCCAACGTTCCCTGAGCTTGTCGAAGGGAACTGGCTTCGACAGGCTCAGCCAACACTTCTTGGGAGGTTTATTTTCTTGGAATTGCCTTTGTAAAAGTTCAGTAAAACGGCCCTAGAAACCCGATTTCTTTGAGAAATCGGGTTTCTGATGCTCTTTCTAGCGAGTTCACTGAATATTTACTTGCCTTTAGCGATTCAGCGATTCAATCGCCTGATCAATCCGTTTGAGGCAAGTTTCGCGGCCTAAAACAGCCAACGTATCAAGCAGGGGTGGAGCCGCTTTTCTGCCACACACTGCCACTCGAATCGGTTGGAACATTTGACCCACTTTTAGGCCGACCGATTTAGCATGGGTGCGGAGGGCACTGTCGAGTGCGTCATGCTCAAATTCGGCAGTGGTAAGGACGGATTTAGCCTCTTGTAACGCGGTAATCGTTTGAGCCGCGTCCATCTTTTTGGGAATCAACTCAGCCGAATCATAGTCAGGTAGGTTTTCGACAAAGAAGAAATCAACTTGAGAGGCCGCATCACTTAAGGTCTTGATACGTTCTTGGATGATGGGCGTAATCGGTGACAAGGTTTCGCTGGTGGCTGAGATTCCTGCTTGTTCAAGGAACGGTAATAGTTGCTCTGTCAAGGCCTCAACTGATAACTGACGAATATAGTCCCCATTAAAATGGTCTAATCTGTCATAGTCCCAAGCCGCGGGGGAGGGTTTGATTCGCTCCAAACTGAAATGCTCAATCAGTTCAATTTTAGAGAAGATTTCTGTTTTATCGTCCAAGCTCCAGCCTAACAAAGCTAGGTAGTTGATCATGGCCTCTGGTAAGTAGCCCATCTCTTCAAAACTGCGAACAAACACAGGTAATACCCGACCATCGGGGGCGCGACCTTCTCGTTTGCTCATTTTACCCTTGCCGGTTGGGTTGAGAATTAAGGGCAGATGCACCATGACCGGCGGTTGCCAGCCAAATGATTGATACAAAAGCAGGTGTAAGGGGATGCTATTGACCCATTCGTCACCGCGCATAATGTGGCTGATCTGCATGAGATGGTCGTCAATAACGTTGGCGAGATGATAGGTTGGGATGCCGTCAGATTTCATAATGACGGCATCTTGTAAATTCGTGTAGTCAAATGTTATCTTTCCTTTGACCTTATCTTGAAAGGTGATGGTTTCGGCCAGAGGGAGTTTGATGCGGACGGTGTGTTGCTCTCCATTATTAGCTCGTTCAGCCGATTCGGTGGGATCAAGATTGCGGCAATGGCGATCATAACCACTCCGCTGTTTGTTTTTCTGTTGTTCTTTTCGCACCGCATCCAACCGTTCAGCAGTGCAGAAACAGCGATAGGCTTTGCCCTCGTCGAGTAGTTGTTGACAATGGCGCTGATAAATATCGAGTCGCTCAGTTTGGGTGTAGGGGCCAAACTCGCCACCCACATCGGGGCCTTCGTCCCACTCTAAACCGAGGTAGCGTAAACCGTTTAGGAGCCAATCAAGTGCTTCTGGATTGAATCGTTTTTGGTCGGTATCTTCAATGCGTAAAATAAAACTCCCGCCATGATGACGGGCAAAGAGGTAGTTAAATAGGGCTGTTCTGGCTCCACCGACATGGAAATCTCCGGTGGGGCTAGGCGCGTATCGGACGCGCACGTTTGGATTAAGGGTCATAAGGGTTCCTTTGTTTTAAACAATAATTTAATATGCGGTAAATTTAAGTACCATAACGGTACAATTATAGCGACGATAAATCGTAAACTGTTTAATACATGATCTATCGCTGGTTCGTTGAGGAGTGAGTCTAACAAAATAATTAGGTTGATGGCTGACCAAATTGTTATCAACCCTAAAAATAGAAGTCGTCCCCAGTTTTTTCGTGTTGACAAACCATAACTGCCTAGAGCAAAGCCAAGGCATAAGACTATATTAGCACCTAAAATAGTCCACATTAAATTTACGTTTTGCTGGGTAAGATAAGCGGTACTGCTGGAAAAGAGGAGCAGATGGGAGGCCGCTAATAGCGAGAGGATTGCTGACCATAAGGCTAAGACAAAAACACCCCAACTACCCCAATGGCGACGAATAAAGTCAGGTGGATGATTCAAAAACTCCATGTCGAAATCCGTTTACGCGCCCTCAAAATCTAAGGCGCGGTGACGCATGAGGACACTTTGCACCAATCCAATAGAGATGAGGAAGGCGAATAGAGAGCTACCCCCGTAACTAACAAAGGGCAACGGGGTTCCGGTAACAGGCATAATGCCCAAATTAACGCCTAAATTGACAAATGATTGAAAAAATATTACTGCGGCGACTCCGATGCAGATTAATCGACCAAATGGATCACTGGCTAAATCAGCCGCTCGCATAATGCGCCAAATCAACAAGATGATGAGGCCAAACAGGAGGATTGAGCCGATGAAACCTAACTCCTCACCTATGACCGAGAAGATAAAGTCGGTATGGCGCACTCGCAAAAAATGAAGCTGGTTTTGGGTTCCGATACTGAATCCTTTGCCGACCATTTCACCAGAGCCGATACTAATTAAAGCCTGTTCAATATTGAAATAGGCATCAGGGTCACTGGTGGGGTCTATAAATAGGTAAACTCGTTCTCGTTGATAGTCAGCCATAGTCAGCCAGACAATTGGTAGGAACAGCAGGCCACCCGCGCCAAGTAAGGCCACATGGAACATGGATATACCGGCCATTAAGGCCATGATAAACCAGGTGACTCCCATGATAATTGTTGTTCCTAAATCGGGTTGCATGTAGATGAGAATGAGTGGGGGTAGAACTAACAAGAAGGTTACAATCAAACTGTGGATACGATTCATGTGTCCATCGCGGTCGGCCATAATTTTGGCTGATACGATAATGACGATGATTTTGGCTAACTCACTCGGCTGAACGGGGAAGAGGGTGAAGTCGAGCCAGCGCAAGGTTCCGGCGGTTAGTTCGGCGGCGATAAATAGGGTGCCAAGAAATATCAGCATGACGACATAAAATATCTTGTAAAATGATAGATAATAACGGTAATCAATTGCGGCGACAAAAAACAAAAGAGCCAACCCAATACCAGCTCGGGTTAGCTGAGTCCACCATAAATCTCGGAGATCATCCTGATTTTGATTGGCGCTGTAAATCATAATTACACCGTATAAAATCAGCAATATTACCAATCCGAGTAATATAATATCAAATTTTCGCCAAACTCTACGATCCATAAGCCATCAAAAAAGTCGTGGTGATAAGTCAGAGTATTCGTCCGCGCCTTGACTCTGGAGATACTAACTGTGTCGGGTGCGGATAACAGGTATGTCGGCAGTTAAATGGTTTTGACGACCGTTGCCAGTAATAGAGATGTCGATGCCGTCCAAGTCGATTTCGACATATTTGCTAATTACGCCAATCAACTCAGTTTTTAGTTTGGTCATTGTTTCTGGCGGCAAGTTCAGACGGTCTTGCACCAGTACAAACCGCAGTCTTCGTTTGGCAACATCACCACTAGAGGGTTCAGAGCGACCTAATAGACGTTTAAATACATTCACAAATAAATATCCTTTTATAACTACATCTCACGCATCACATTTTATGGTTTTTATGACATACTGCGGTGGTCAGCTTGATAGAGTTGTTTGGCAATAAAGGAGTGCAAAAGCTTCTTGCTTTTGCATGTTTGTCTCCGGCAAAAGCAAGAAGCTTTTGCACTTCGCAGACCTCGAATTTGAGTTTTTATGCGATGATTAAGCAATGGCTGAACCCATTGCACTCCAACACTTTTATGACATACCAAATAGTTTTGAGAGCCGTTTTAGAAACGATTCGTCCTCATGCAAGTCCATAAATGGAACATTTTCACCCATAAGTCTGCGGGCGATATTGTTAAAGGCTGTTGCGGCCATGGAGCCGTTTCCCATAGTGGCCGGACGGCCGCGGTTGGTTGAGGTGATAATCGCCTCATCGTCGGGAACTACGCCGATCATGTTAATTGCTAATACATCAATCACATCATCAGTATGGAGCATGTCGCCCCGTTTGACCATGTCGAGCCGGAGACGATTGACAATCAGGTCACTCGGCCCTTTTTCCTCCGCTTCTATCAGGCCGATGATACGGTCAGCATCTCGGACAGCCGATACTTCTGGGGTGGTGATGACTAACACTCTGTCAGCCGGAGCGATGGCATTTTGGAATCCACGTTCGATTCCGGCTGGCGAGTCAACAAATATAAAGTCGAAATCAGGGCGTAACTGGTTGACCAAATCAATCATGTCCTCTGGACTCACCGCATTTTTGTCTCGAGATTGAGCCGCAGGGATAAGGTACAGTTCGCTGACCCGTTTATCACGGATCATTGCTTGGCGGATTCGGCATGCCCCCTCAACCACATCAACAAGGTCATATACGATACGGTTTTCTAATCCCATGACCACGTCAAGATTGCGTAACCCAATATCAGCGTCAATAGCAACTACTTTTTGACCTCGCAGGGCTAAAGCAATACTCAAATTTGCGGTTGCGGTGGTTTTGCCGACCCCGCCTTTACCAGATGTTACAGTTATAACAGTTGCGCCCATAATATTTTAAACTCTCATTTTTAAATTTACAGTATAAGTTCATTTGAATCAAATTTAGGTGTTGATGATTTACTGATCGATCCATGCTTCTGCCACAATCTGATTGTTTTCTACCAGTGCCATTTCGGGAAAAACCTCTCCGCCGTTCTCGGTATATGCTGGGGCACGGCTGATGTGGCTACTGATACGGAGTTGGGTGGGCGCTAACTGTAAGGCACACACAATTGCTTTATCACCCACCTCGCCTAATCCGGCATGGGCGAGACCTCGTAGTCGCCCCCATATAATGATACTGCCACCGGCTTTTACCTCGGCTCCCGGATTCACATCGCCAATAATCACTACGTCGCCGGGGTGGGTGATGATTTGTCCCGAACGCAAGGTGCGTCGAATAACAATCGAATTCCCTTTTGGCAATCGAGTAGAGTGAGCGTCAACCGATTGTCGAGCCGATAAACTGACCTCTAACCCTAGCTCGTTGGTCGCCTGCTGTGTGGCTGGTTCGTCACTCTCAACTGCCCACAACGACACACTATGCTGACCCAGTAGTTCGCCTACTGATTCAAGTTGGTGGGTTGTTAAACGTCTTGGGCCAACTTTTAGCCCAACCCGCCCCCCCTTAAAAAAGGAGGCTTTTTGACCCAAATGGACGCTTAATTCCTGCATAATCTGTGACCATGCACCTGCGCCCAAGGTAATAATCAAACCATCGCTGGTTCCTTTGATATTAACACGTTCTGATGTCATTCGTCAATCACTATTTTGGGGGATATGAAAATTCTTTATTATGGGACTAAGGAATCGGGATTATTTAACTTGCGCGTTTGACTGGGAACGCTGGCAGACAGTCAGCATGCCGACTAGAAGTCGGCGCTCCGACTCCGACGACATGCACAATTTAATTAAGTAGTTTTCAGAACTAACTTGTAAATTGTCATTCCCGCACGTTTTGAGCGGGAATCCACTGACAACACATAGATTCCCGCTCAAAGCATGCGGGAATGACATGCTGATAAAAGTGACAACTTAGAAATGAAAGTTACTTAATGCTTATTTTTACTGATTTGTTTGACTGTTTCCAGCTATTTGCGGTGGTTGCTCTTCAAACTCAACCCAATATCGCAATCCATTGGTTATTTCTAGTTGTAATGGGGCAGAGGTTGGATAGTCGGGCAGGCGAAGTTGCCAAAATCGGGCCTGTTCGTCATTCATCTCTAAATAATCAAACTGACCGGTTTCATTCGACACAATCTCGGCGACAACATCTCCGGCGGCTGAGATTTCAATGATAATTTCTGACACACCCTGACCATGTTCGTCAACAATAAAACCTGACACTCCAGAACCTTCTGTCACCCAAGTGTCGGAAGCCATGAGCCGAGCGGTATAGGTACTCGTGACAACCTCTGTCTCGGTCGGTTCATCATCTTCCTCATCATCCGCTATAACTGGTTCTTGGTCGATGCCAAAGTAGTGGCGCAAAATTTTGTTGGTCACCGGAACCGCCACCACTGACCCTTCGCCACCACCATAAACGAAAACCACGGTAGCGATTTCGGGGGCGTAACTGGGGGCATACGAGGCGAACCATGCATGTTTGGTTTGCACTCGGCCATTACGGTCGATACATTCGGGGTATTCATCGCAGAACTCGGCGGTTCCTGTTTTGCCCGAGGCGATAATACCCGGCACATCAAACTCGTCATACGCGGTTCCGGCAGGGTCTTCAATGACACCCCGTAATCCCTGTTGGATGAGTCCCAAAAATTTCGGATCAATGTCGAGTTGTCGAATTACTTCTGGTTGATGTGTGCCGACCACATTTCCTTGGTCGTCCAAAATTTCTTTGACCAGATAAGGCCGATATAGTGTACCACCATTGGCGATGACGGCAAAGGAGTTGACCACTTGTAGAGGTGTACTCAGAATGAACCCTTGCCCTACTGACATGTTGTAGGTATCACCCGTGAGCCATTGTTCAGCATGGTTAAGTCGTTTCCAGCGGGCATCGGGGACGAGACCCGCACCCTCACCCGGCAAGTCGATGCCGCTTACCTCCCCATAGCCAAACAGTTCGGCCCATTGAGCCAAGCGATCTCGACCTAGTCCTTCGTACTCTTCGGGGTAATATCCGCCCCCGATTTGATAAAAGTAGACGTTGCATGAATATGAAAGAGCCAGCGTAACATTTACCTCGCCATGCCCTTCACGGAGCCAACAGAAAAAGGGTTGATCCAAATTTCGGTTTTCTGGGGCGAATTGGTTCGGCAAGTAGAGCGTCCCTTCATCAAAAAAGAAGGTGTCTGAGTATACGGTTCGTTCTTGTAGCGCACCGGTGGCCGGAACAATTTTAAAGGTTGAACCGGGGGGGTAAAAACCAGCCGTGGCATGGTTAATCAGCGGAGTCCACGGATCGTCACTTAATAACGACAGTTCGCGGGGAGTAATACCACGAGAGAAAATATTATTATCGTAACTAGGTAGGGAGACCAAGGCTAGAATTTCACCATTGTTGGGATTCATGGCAATCGCCGCGCCCTGATTAACTTCTTCTTGATCCATTATTTCTTGCAATGCTTCAGTGGCGACTCGTTGTAGCTCTATGTCCAGCGACATGCGTAAGTTATGACCGGGAATCGCCTCCTCTAACTGACTGATGGTTCGTATTTTTTGACCCGTCGCATCAATCTCAATATTTTCTAACCCTTTTCTGCCGCGCAACGATTCTTCATACTGAAACTCTAGTCCAGACAAACCGATCGTGTCAACCAACTCGTATCCATCCGCTTCGTACAGGTCGAACTGCTCTTCGGGGATTGGGCCGGTATAACCCAAAATTGGGCCAAGTAGATCACCATAGATATATTCTCGAATCGGTTCAATCTCGATAATCACGCCCGGTAAATCGAGCCGTTCCTCTTCGAGTTTGGAGATGGTAATCGGGTCAACATCCTCAGCCACGGTGATGGGGCGAAACGGGGCATATACCCGATTCTCATCCACCTCATCTCGAAGCCCCTGTGGGGCATTGATGTATCGCCGACTACGTGGGTTGATAATCTGCTGATTGAGTTGGCGGTTATATTGATGATGGGTGATGGCATGAAAATGCCCGTTATTGTATCCGGCGGACGGTTCGAGTTTTGTGGTGACAGGTAAATTGAGCAGTTCAGAGAGACGGGCAAATATCTTTGCTTCGGCGGTCGCATCATCTGGTAGATACGAAGGGATAATCAGTACACTATATGAAGCCCGGTTCCTGACTAGTAAATCTCCATTTTTATCATAAATAATGCCCCGCGAGGCCGGAATCTGGGAAAGTCTAAAGCGGTTGGCATCGGCTAACTCGGTATAGGTTTCGCCTTGGACAATCTGTAGGTTGTACAGTTGAGCCGCCAAAATGGCAAACGCGAGCAATACACCAACCCGAAATAGGTAACTCCTTATTTGTATTTGAAACTCAGTCATAACAGAGGATTATACATGCGATAGACAGCAGAGGCAAGGGTATGCTTAACCTTCTGAGGTGGGCAGGTGGGGTAGTAAAAGTTCAGTAATACCGCCCTAGAAACCCGATTTCTCAAAGAAATCGGGTTTTTGACGCTCTTTCTGGCGAGTTCTTGGCGACAAACGTAATTTACAATTTACCATTCACCGTTTACCATTTACTATTTCATTCCATCTTGCATAATCCTTATGACGCATTTTGGGGACAAAAAATCATTTATGAATCTGGTTGTGATTTGTGATTAAGAATTGTCACTTTGAGGAAACAAGTGAGGCTCCCGACCCTCGTGTTGCCCGCTATCCAGACGCGGTGGCTGATTTTCACAGTCTGACCTCAATTGAGGCGATTACGGGGCGGTATAATCTGTGGGTGGTGGCAGTAAATGAATGGGCGAATGTGTGAATATGCGAATAGCTATCGAGAAACATTCGGGATGTTTCCTTTTCATGGTTCTTGCAATATTTTGGCTGGTTGTACTGGGTATATCTCCTTAAATTTTACCATTATCTGTAATAAAATTCGATTTCTATCTAAAGAAATATTTCTAAAGGTAAGTTGTAGCCTATTGTTTGCGGTAAAATCGACACTATAGATTACATATAGATGTAATCCATTTAGTTCTGTCAAACCAGCTAAAAAGTGGTAGATTGCCTGATTTCGCTCTTGAGGAGTTAGAGGACGGGTAAACTGAAAGTTAAACTCAACAAAACGTTCTTCAAGGTTGTCGGCATTTTGCCATATTTTGAAGGTGTCGAGGAATGTTGCAGTGTACACCTTTTTCATGGCTTTTGTAATACCTTGGCTGGTTGTACCGGAAATTTCTCTTTAAACTTGACCATAACTTGTAATAAGACATGATTTCTATCCAAAGAGATACTCTTAAAAGTTAGTTGTAATTTATCATCGGCGGTAAAATCGACGCTATAAATCGCATACAAATGTAACCCTTCTAATTCCCCCAAACCTGATAAAAAGTGATATATTGCTTGGTTTCGTTCCTGAGTGGTTAGGGAGCGAGTGAAGCAAAAGTTGAACTCGACAAAAGATTCTTTAAGGTTATCGGCATTTTGCCATATCTTGAACGTGTCAAGAAGGGTCAAACCATATTTTTTTTTCATGATTTTCACCTACTCATAGTACCAAAAATATCGATACTGGTTGATCGTTGAAAAAGAGGCCAACTCAAAGATGCTCTCAGTGTATCTAGGAGCTGAATGTGGAAAGAATGGGCCGTAATAAAGTTGATGAGATAATTCTAAATGATCAACTGTTTGTCGAGGTAGACGGATGTATAATTTTACAAGTTTGTCGTAATCGTAAGTCCTTCGCAATTGAATCTCAATAGAACCCAGCATATCGTTAATCTGTTCATTGGTAGGCCGAGGCAACGGCCCACTCTCTTGGGTAACGGCAAAAAAGCGCAGGTCATTGCCACTTCGTTCGCCTCTGAGCGGTTGAATTCCGGTTGCTAAAATCTCCTGTGCCGCCTGCTCGGTGGTCAAATGGAGAAAAGTGATGTAAGGCTCACCGTCATCATCGGGACTGTCTGGGTAGGGTTGAAGTGGTGGTACAGCAGTGACTTTTTCTTGTTGGGTCTTTACCTGTTGACTGGTCTGCTGGATAACCTGTCTGATGAGCGCGGCCATGCCAATCGCGAAGGCTAAGATTACCACAAGCAGAACCGGAACAGTTGTTTTAGGAAATGGTTTGGAGATAGTTTTTAACATGGTTCTTGCAAAAACACCGATTAGGGCATCATACCAGTGAACGGATGTTAGCACAAACAGCGACCGATTTTCACAGTTTGACCTCAATCGAGGCGATTGCGGGGCGGTATAATCTGTGGCTGTGGAAGAAAAAACTACGAGGAAACATGGCTGATAAGCTGTAACTCATCAACCGCGGAAAAATCTTTGGGGTTATGGGTCACTAATGGCAACTGGTGTTGCAGAGCGGTCGCCGCAATCCACGCATTTTGCCCATCAATCGGGCGGCCTTTGGCTCGACATGTGGCTTTCGTGTTGGCCCAATAATCACACAGGTCGCGATCAATCGGAAAAACGATAAAGTTTGTCTCCAACCAGCCTTCTAAACGACGTACTCGAGTTGGCCCCCATTTGTAAATGACTGACCATTGTAACATCTCTGCGACGGTCATGAGGGATATTGCCAAACGATGTCCGTTTAGGTCAGGTGCATAAGGGCTTATACGGCTATCGGCTTTGTACAAATAAGAAAGAATATTGGTGTCGAGGAGTAATATTAGCGGCTGTGTTGAGAGGACAGTTCAGATTCGGCAAGATATTCGTCAAACGCGTTGGTTTCCTCAGTAGACCAAGTTTCAACGGCTAAATCTTCAATATTGGTAATACGAGGCGATGATTGTTCCGTTTCTAGCGATTCGCCAATCCTGTTTAACAGATCTATCCGTTCTAATACAGGTAGTTGTAAGACTAAAGCCGTTAGGAATGAGCATTAATTAACCTGTGCATATTTGGGGAGTCGGAGCGCTGGCTTCCAGCCGGCATGCTGGCTGGAAGCCAGCGCTCCAGTCAAACGCGCAACTTATTTAATCCCGATTCCTAGCTTGTCATAATCAAGCCTTATTTCATCTATTCCAGAGACGGGGTTTTGGTACAGGGTTTCAACTGATGTTGACTGTTTTGGTGCGACGTTACCAGTATCATCGGTTTTGGTAAAAATTAGCCTACGTACCTGTTGCATGAGGTACTCGATAAGAGATAGTAACTCATCAAGGGACAGCTTATCGACACTGTTTTTGATCTGTAATGATAGTTTGTTATTGGTACCATTTTGTACTGCTCGATTGATAGTCATTATTATTACCCCCATCTTGATAACATTTAATTGCTTGGCATCGGTCAACTAAATAGAGTATACCATAAGGTAGACCAGCTTGATAATAGAAAGTGGATTTTCCCAAAAACTAGCGAGATTCCTCCTCGTGTTGCCCGCGCTCCAGACGCGGTGGCTGATTTTCATGGTCTGACCTCAATCGAGGTGATTGCGGGGCGGTATAATCTGTGGGTAGTGATTGTGGAATGGCGAACCTTTTCTCACAACTCATTTAGAACGAGGGTATTTGTTCCCCCCCTCACCCTAGATCGTGGCGGATATTTATCCGCCACGCTTCGCTTGTTGATATATACCTGAAATTTTACAAATCCGGCATATATCGACGCAAAGTGTCTGGTATGCGTTCCCACGCTTTGCGCGGGAACGAGGGGGGTGAACGGTTACTCTGTTATTTAATCCCAATTCCTATGGAATGAGGTTTTTTTAACTTGTGCATTCGACCGCTGATTGAAATCAGCGTCTTAAACGGAAAACCTGCTTAAGCAGGTTTCTCGTGTCAGCATAAGAATTCATTCTTATGTGAAAATGCACAACTTATTTAATCCCAATTCCTATGCGGATTCCAGCGCCTTCAGTAACGTCACCGTTTGACGAACTTTATCGGCTGAGGTGTGACGAATTTGATATTCATCTGAGTCAGCACCCATAGAGACCGATTCGTTGCGATAAACCATTTGGCTATCATACAGGTCAGAGACTCCAGTGCCAAGATGAACGGCTCCCACGCCTGCTTCGTTGACAATTCGTTCTACATTATCGAGCCGAACTCGTCCACCGGCCATAATCACAATTCGCCCTGCGGCTTGTTGATGCAGTTGCCCCAACAAGGCCGTATCATCGGCGGCAGAGGCTTGACGGCTTGAGGTTAATATCCGGTGGAAACCCAACTCAATCAGTGTTTCGAGCGATACATACGGGTCGGGTGACATGTCGAATGCTCGGTGGCAGGTTAAATACATCGGGCCAGCTAATTCGACAAGTTCGGCCATGCGCTCTTTGTCCAGTTCACCATCTGGCCTTAAAATTCCGAATACTACCCCATCTGCTCCTAATTCGCGTGATATTTTAACGTTACGCTTCATCAGTTCAAACTCAAACTCAGAATAACAGAAATCACCGCCGCGCGGTCGAATAATGACATGTAGTCCAATGTCAATTTTTTCGCGAGCGAGTTGAATCATGGCCCAACTTGGGGTTGTGCCACCTTCCTTTAAGTTATCACATAACTCCACACTATTTGCCCCTCCTTCTTGAGAGGCCACTGCGGATTCTACATCTGCAATACATACTTCTACGGTAGTCATACTTTTTTATCTCCTTAAATATATTAGACTGAACGATCACTTGTTCACACCTCACGTTTTCACAACATCACCGGCTGACCCGTCTCTATCGACTGATAGGCGGCTCGCACAATTTTCAGGGCTTGATAACCATCCTGACCAGTGACTCGTGGCGGGCGACCTTCGCGCACCGCCTCAACAAACTCTTCAATCATAGCTTGATTAGCATCTGATCCCCAATAAGCCCAATGATGACCGCCACTAGCCTGATTATAAACGGTTAAATTTTGACTGAATGTATCGACAGTGGCTAAACCTCGTTCACTAATCAGTTCCATTTTTAGGCCGCCCCAAGTCGGGTAGTTAAGCGGCTTGCTCCAGCTACAGTCGATACTGGCAAACGTGCCGTCAGCAAAGGTCAGCATGACCAGCCCGCCGGTTTCCACATCAACCGTGTCAGCATGCATAATCCGGTTAGCTTGGGCGTATACTTCTGTCACCTCGCTGTTCAATAACCAACGCAAAATATCAGCCAGATGGACAGTATGGTCGGTGACAGCCCCACCACCCGCCAACTCTTTATCCACAAACCAGCGCCGATGGTTGATGGGCATTTGGCCTTGATTGGTGGTGTTATAGGCATAAACATGCCCTAAATCACCACGGTCGAGGGTCTGTTTTAGCTCTAAGAGCGGGACACTAAAGCGCATGGGAAAGGCCGTCATCAGGGTGATTCCAGCCTGCTGACAACTGTCGAGCATGGCTTGGGCATCGGGCAGATTGGTGGCTAACGGCTTTTCTGACAAGACATGCACCCCAGCGGAGGCGGCCAACTCGACCAGTTCGCGGTGTTTTGAATTTTCGCAACAAACAATCACCCCGTCCGGTTGGTCAGACAACATGGCCTCGTAAGAGGGATACAGATTAGCCTCAAACTGTTGAGCAAAACGCTGGCCTCGTTCCAATTGGTCATCAGCCAGACCAATCATCTCTACACCCGGAATGGCTCGTAGATTCTGAATGTAGGCTTCAGCGTGTAGATGGGCAAAACTCATAATTCCGATTTTCATGTTTGCACCTCCGGTAGTGGGGTTAGGCTGACGGGCCGACCTGTTTGGGTCGATTCGAGTGCGGCCAAAGCAATCTGTAGTGCGGCCAAACCATCCTCAGCAGAAATGGGGAGCGGTGTATCATGGACAATATGGTTGTAAAATGCCTTTAATTGAGTAGTATACGGACTTTCACTCAAGGGACTACTCGGTAATGGTACGTCGGTGGTCGCGGTTTTTTGTTGATGGAGATGCAGGCCGATAGCTGCGCTCTTGTCCGAATCATGCTCTAGCCAGCCGTTGGCGGTGGCAATCTCAAATCGAGTACGGAACATGGGCGGCGGATAGGCCCATGAGCCTTCCACATGGGAGATGGCTCCGCTGTGATGGGTCAGAATCACCAGTCCATAATCGACCAGCGCGTCAGGTTGGTTACTGCTGATGTTTTTGGCGAAAACCGTTTTGACCTCGCCGCTAATCCAACGGGCATAATCAAAGTCATGGATCATCAGATCCAACATCATGCCACCCGATTTTTCTAAATCGGTGAACCAGTTGACGTTACCCTTGTTGGGTCGCGACGAGCCACGAGTCAGCCGTACCACCGCCGGTTGACCAATCTCACCTTGGGCTACAACGGCCTTGGCTTGGGCATATTCGGGAAAGAATCGCACCACATGGGCCACCATGAGTTTGACTCCCGCTTGACGACAATCTGTAATCATGGCCTGAGCTTGCTCGACAGTGCGGGCGAGCGGTTTTTCGCATACAATATCTTTACCCGCCTCTGCCGCTTGCAGAACCATGTCATGATGCAAGTGGGTCGGTGTACATACATCCACCACATCGACATCGGCCAGCATGGCTGTAAAATCGGGGTAAACTTGGGCCTGATACAAATCGGCCAAAGGTTTGGCTCGTTCTGGTGTTGAGCCTAAAAACCCGGCAATAGTGGCCTCGGTTTCGACCCAACTCTCAGCATGGGTTCGGCCCATAGAGCCGGTTCCTGCAATTCCTATTTTCATCTTTTATTGGTTCTCCTTTTAAACCATGTTTTTTTGCCTGTTTTTATCCGTGTGCCTCTGGCAAAAGCAAGATGCTTTTGCACT
Organism: Anaerolineales bacterium HSG25; assembly: GCA_030377865.1. Classification (GTDB taxonomy): domain Bacteria; phylum Chloroflexota; class Anaerolineae; order 4572-78; family J111; genus JAUCGB01. Next base: position 97,473 of record JAUCGA010000004.1, read on the forward strand.
CCTTTATTCCCCTCTATTGAGTTGTTTAGTTGAGTCAACAATTCTAAGGATATTATACGGAATTCTGGCGTTTTATCGCCATCATCGTAATATCATCAAACTGATCTGCTTCGCCAGTATGACGTTGCACCGCGATTTCAATCTTATTGAGCAACGTTGCGGCAGGATCAGAGGCCGAGCGCTCAATCAGATTGAATAAGCGCTGTTTACTAAAAAACTCCCCGCTCAGATTACGAGCATCGGTGATACCATCAGTATAGGCAAACAAGGTCTCGCCCGGTTCTAATGTGGTTTGGCTGACATTAAAGGTCACATTAGGCCGAATCCCAATCGCTGGGCCGGTTGGCTCCAAACAGCGCGAAATTCCATCATCATTAATAATGACAGGGGGGTTATGTCCGCCGTTAATATAGCTGACTAACCCTGTTTCTGGGTCAAATAAACCAAAAAAAACGGTGGCGAACATGTTCTGCTGAATATGATTTTGCAAAATATAGTTATTGGTCATTTCGGTCGTCATTTGCAAAATCATGCTACTGGTCAAAATCAACATCCAGTCAATATCTTCGTTCTCAGCTAAGGCTTTGGCGGTGAATGGACGAAGCCCATGCAATGACGAATTTTGACCCGAATAAGCCCGAATCAGGCTACGAATAAGAGCCATGAACATGGCCGCCTTAGAGCCTTTGTCACATACATCAGCCACGACCACGCCAAACCATCGTTTATGCGCCAGATAAAAGGCATCGTAAAAATCTCCGGCAACCTCACGAGCCGGTTGAAAACAAGTCGCGATGTCCCAGCCAGTCGGGTCGGGTAGAGCCTCTGGCAAAAAACCTCCCTGAATTTCGCGAGCAATCTTTATCTCACGTTCAAACTGAGCCAACTCATCATGCCGCCGAATCAAAATCTGGCTATTCAGCACAATCGCGGCCTGTGAGGCTAAAGCTTCGACAACTTGCTGTTGATAATTATCGAATGGAATTACCCTGTTTGTTTCTGTATTACGAGCGTTAATCAACTGTAATACCCCTATAACATGGTTGTTGTGACTTTTTAGAGGTATTGTCAGGTTGGATATCGTCCGGTAGCCCCGTTTTAAGTCAAGCGCTCTTGTTCCCGAAAAATCAAACTCTTCATTGTTATAGATGTTGGGAATGTTAATCGAATGACCTTCAATTGCGGCATGGGTAGAAACAGTGTATAAATTGGGGTGTTTGGTCACTTTGTCATACAGTCGCAGAGGCGGATAAGTCATCCGTTTACCAGTAATTCCGCCCATAGAAATATTCAAGCTATCATTTAACATAATGACAAATTCGAGTGCATCATCCTCGTTTCGCAGGTACAAGGTGCCACCATCGGCATTACAAAGTAGTTTGGCCTCGCGTAAAATTCTCTCCAATAGTTTGTTAAAGTTACTTTCGGCAGATAAAGCAATCCCCAACGGTAAAATTACCAAAATCAAATCGCGGGCCAATTTATCCAGATGATTCAACTCTTTGTGATACAACGGCATCAAATCGCTTAACTGTTTCTGATGTAAATAAGCGTTGATACGATTCCGAAGCAGAGTCGGTTCGCAAGGTAACTGTAAAAAATCGTTAGCTCCAAATTCTAATAATTTATCTATCGGAACCGTCTCTTCTTGTTCTGAAATAATAAGAATGGGCAATAATTTTAAGACCGGATCATGTCGAATATGACGTAACAGTTTGAGGCTGGTCATGTCGTCTAAAATATTGTTCAGCAACACCATATCAAACATCTGTTTGGTCAACATGGTCATGGCGTGCCCGCCATTTCGAGCTGGGATAATTTTGTACCCCAACTGAGAAATCTGAACCGCTAATAACTGATGTTGATGGTTGTTTCCGCCGACCAACAGAACTTGTTTCGGAAACACAGTTTCGTTTCGTTCCATCATTGGCTAACCATCACCTCAGACCTGTTCACAACAAATGTGTGACGGTTATAATTTTCTATACGTTCGTAGTGTAACTCGTCAACACTGCTATGAGCAATAAATAAGCCCAACCCGCCAATATCCCGTTCTTCGAGAGGTTGATGAATGTTGGGTCTGGTGTCGGTGTGATGTGGAATGTATGCCCGTCCGGTATCCTCAAGGATAATCGTTAACTGTTCGTCGTCTATCTCCATCATTAGCTTGATGGTGGCATGCCTATCAGCAATTTGCCCATGTTGTACAATATTGGTGGCGATTTCATCAACCGCCAACCGTAATTTGTAGGCCACCTTTTTGTTTAAGTGTGCCTCTTGAGCCGCGGTAATGACATACTGATTGATTTCTCGGAGAGAATCAAGAATAGCGGGTTTGGTTAATGCTTTCATAAGAATCACAACCTGTTTAGGAATCGGAATCAAATAAGGCAGTTCCAACTTTTAAAACCTCCCAAACCAATTAAAACAGTCTATGTCATTCCCGCATGCTTTTAGCGGGAATCCACATTCTGCATACAAATGGATGCCCGATAACAACATTCGGGCATGACATTTGGGAGGTTTATTTTCTTGGAGTTACCTAAGTTCGCGTTTCAGAGTGGTTCAATCTTTAAGCTTGAACTATAAATGATTTTTTGCCACCAAAGTGCGTCATAAGGCACGTGGAAAAAAATAATTGTCCCGTGGAGTAGGCACGCGTCGTGCCGCACCGCGGGTGCTGACTCCTCAATTGGGATGTTTTATTTCTTCCGTCTACCTAAAAATTATGCAGAGTGGAATGAAATTATAAATGGTAAATGGTGAATGGTAAATTACTTGACGCTAACAGAGCTTTTGCACAGACAACACTGCAACGGATAGCCTGGCGCATATAATTGGCTTACGCGGCTCATTTACCATTTATAATTCACCATTTACCATTTATAATTCCTTAACGTCCGACTAAAATAATCGTTGACCTCGCTCCAACTAAAAAGTTACGTTGGTTATTTAGTTTTGGCTCATGCCCCGGTTCATAGCAGTCGTGCGGAGATTTTGTGCCAGTGTTGGCAAATAAATGCCACAGTTGTCCTTCGGGAGGATGAGGCAGTTCGACCTGATGGTCTTCCCAATGGGCATTAGCAAACACGTAGATATAATCATCTGGTTTAGAGCCATGATGGGCATGCTCGCCGCACAACATAAAGCCAAAGGTTCGACTGCCGGCATCCCAATTCGGAACCCAAGCCTTGATACCATGCCACGTCACATCGTTGTAGCCACTGCCCACATAATCCTTATTTTGAAAATGGTCATTATTTCGTAAAACGGGATGAGCCTTACGGAAAGCAATACAATTCTTGAAAAATCGGAATATATCTTGATTTTTCTCTAATAATGACCAGTCGAGCCAGTTCCAATCGACATCCTGACAGTAGGTGTTGTTGTTACCATGTTGAGTCCGTCCCATCTCATCCCCCATCAGAATCATCGGTACCCCTTGGCTGACCATCAGTAGGGCGACAGCGTTACGGACTTGCTGACGACGAAGCTGATTAATACCCTTATCGTTGCTCTCACCTTCATGACCACAATTCCAACTGTAGTTATCATTGGCTCCATCCCGTCCATCTTCACCGTTGGCCTGATTATGTTTCTCATTATATGAGTACAAATCCAGCAGGGTAAATCCATCATGGGCGGTGACAAAGTTGACCGAGGCTTGAGGGCCACGTTCGGGATACAGGTCGGGCGAGCCTTGAATCCGTTGTACCATCTCGCCAACATGATCTTCATCACCTCGTAAAAACCGGCGAATAGCATCTCGATATTTGCCATTCCACTCACCCCAACGGTCATACGCAGGGAAGGAGCCGACCTGATACAGCCCACCCGCATCCCATGCTTCGGCAATCAGTTTACATTTAGCCAGAATCGGGTCGTAAGCCAACGCTTCAATCAGGGGCGGATTGGCGAGTGGATGGCCCAAGGGGTCACGTCCTAAAATCGAGGCTAAATCGAACCGGAAACCGTCGATATGATATTCAGCCACCCAATAACGCAAACAGTCCAGCACCAGATTCCGTACCACCGGATTGTTACAATTCATGGTATTGCCGGTTCCGCTAAAGTTAAAATAATGACCGTCGGGAGTGAGCATGTAATAAGTTTTGTTATCAATCCCCCGAAATGAGATGGTTTCGCCTTGTTCATCTCCTTCACCAGTATGATTAAAGACCACATCTAGCATAATTTCGATGCCATTTTTGTGTAGTTCTTTGACTAGTGCCTTCAACTCATCGACCTGCATGCCGAGTCGACCACTGGCCGCGTATCCGGCTTTGGGGGCGAAAAATCCGACGGTGCTATAGCCCCAATAGTTGATTAGCCCCTGGCCGGTTTGAGGGTTGACGAAATGGTTCTCCAACTCATCAAACTCAAAAATCGGCATGAGTTCGATACAGTTTATCCCTAACTGCTTAAAATAAGGGATTTTTTCTCGAATTGCGGCAAAGGTGCCCGGGTGCTTAACACCTGATGAGGGGTGTTGAGTAAAGCCGCGCACATGCATCTCGTAGATGATGAGTTCCTCAATTGGAATCTCTAACAAACGGTCAGCCTCCCAATCAAAATCACTCGGAACAATTTGGGCACGATGGCGGTAGACTTCGTTGTCGCGAGGCAATAGCCCCCATGTCTCCTGCCCACCAATCGCTCTGGCATAAGGATCAAGCAGGATTTTAGAGTAGTCAAACCGATGCCCGGCATGAGGACTGTAGAGGCCATCCATACGATAGCCATACTCAATATCTTCGGGGTCTAAACCAAAAACAACCATAGCGAATACATGCCCGACCCGAAACTCCTCTGGAAACGGAATTTCGACCAACGGCTCTTGCCCCTCTTTCTCAAAAATTACCAAGGTACAACGACTAGCTTGGCTAGAAAATATAGAAAAATTGATCCCTCCACCGGGGACGAGAGTCGCTCCAAAGGGGTAGGGCTGTCCGGCTCGGAGGCCAAACTTTTTGTGGTAATGGGTTGGGTAAGCATCAATACGTTCCATGTCAATAGTTCCTGTCTGTTTAGTTCAGTTTGTATTATCAATGTAAGAAAAAGCAACTTAGTTGGGAGCGCAGACATCCCTGTCTGCGAGGCTATGACAGACAAGGAGTAAAAGTTCAGTAATACCGCCCTAAGTAACTTTCATTTCTAAGTTGTCACTTTTCCCGGAGTGCAAGAATTCCATTCTTGCTGTCAAAATACAATTTTGACACTCCTGTTTTCCTGATCGTTGCGATTATGTAATCGCAACGGGTATTTGGCGGGTATATCCTCCTTCAAGGAGGCTTCGCGCTACCCGCCTATTATGGGTACACTTCTGTTTTTTACAAGTTAGTTCTGAAAACTACTTAGAAACCCGATTTCTCAAAGAAGTCGGGTTTCTGACGCTCTTTTTGGCGAGTTCGCTGAATATTTACGATAAGGATGTCTGCGCTCCCAGTATCCTCGAACAGGTTACTTGATGAATTTTGCTCAACTGCCTAAAAATAATGAAGCGTCTTCGCCCAGCCGATACCCGCTTGCTCACATCTCTGCCTTGCCGATTCGGTAAAGCCACCTAACGATAAAAAGCCCGCCAACACAGCCTGTTCTGGGTTTTGTTGTTGATAAACCGCTACTTTCTCCTGAAAATCCTCAATATCGGTCAGGTTAGCTTTAACTTGTCGTTTCCGAACCTCAACCAACAGGACGCGCTCATCACTCGACTCGGCCACAATATCCAGCTCCATCTTTTTGCCATCTGCCCGCTGAATAATGAGTCGGGTTTGAACATGCACCATGTTCAGTTTCGTCTCATCGGTCGCACCGGCAAAAAAATCAGCCATCTTAAATCGTTTCCGACTACGCAGGGTGTTCGCAAACAGATACTCCGCCGCTTTGCCTTCAACATCTGCTAATTTCCCGCGTAGGCGGTTATTTGTCCGTTGCAACTCGACAACTTGCTCTCGGAAACCGATTCTCAAATCAGGGATAGTTTGATCTTCGGCCAGTTCCATCTCAAAACGATGGCGTAAAATCAAGTTCAGCGTCCCATCCTGCAACCCCCGAAACTGAATGTCGGCACTGCCCCACTCTATCAAATCACCTTTGACCATAGCGATTAGTTTGCGGTGAATCGTCTTTTCACTTTCCTCAAGTTGCAGGGTGGCCTTGAGTTGCCGTGGAGTCCAGTAACGCTCATTATGTTTGTTCAGGTGCAGTAACAATCGTTTACCATTCTGGTCATTAATCCGGTCTACAGTTTTGTTGATATATTCGCTCCATGTGCCGGATAGCTCGGAACCTCGATGGGCAATCTCATAGTTGACCGCTTCGATGACTCCCTCCGAATGGGTCAAATCTCGGCCCGGATAGTTACTTTGAATCACACAGGAGATGAAAAACGGGTCGGCTAGACAGAGTTCGTTAATTTGTACTGCCGTTTCGTTAGTAATCGGCTCCTCATACACCTCGGCATATTTATAAACCGCTTGCAACCCTTCCGCCTCGGTCAGATAGGGTGAAAATTCAATGGCACTCAGCCGGCCCGCTTCCAGATATTTGCCCATAATCTCCAGCATCCAGCCGACATAAGAGCCGGTCGCTAACATCGGAGCCACCTTTGATTCGGAGACCTCATGGAAACTACCCGGCATCGATTCCATTGGTTTCTCTTTGAGAACCGGGTCACGATAAATGTGGACGGACAAATATTGGAACTCATCAATCATCACCAAAATCCGTTGCTCAGAACGTGAGGCCATCCGATGGGGGGCTGTATGAGCAGTATCCCACAATAGATCATAATCTCCAGCTTGTTTATCATTGAGCATCGATGTCACATCATTAACCAAAACCGAAATGCCCTTGGTTTGCCCATAATCTCTAATCTGTTCCATCGTGAGAAGTTCGGTCACAAATGACGGCTCTCGCTCCACAAAAGAGATGTAGTGAGAGGCCAAGGTGCGGTAATATTTAATGGCAAAGTTGGGATACCAAACCGACCTATCGGAAATACTGATGTAAAAAGGAATCACCTGCCCATTGGCTGACCAAAGCTGATTAAACAGCCGTTGCACAAAGGAGGTTTTGCCGCTTTTGCGCCGCCCCAAAATCGCCCATGATTTGGAGAGCTTTTTGGGCATGTTGGCTGTCCATTTATTGAATTTTTTGAACTCTTGTTCGCGGCCTACCAGTAGCTCTGGGATGCCGATTTTTTCTTCTAAGGGACATTTCATCATTCTTCCATTGGATGCCTAAGGCAGTTCCAACTTTTAAAATCTCCCAAACTGATTAAATTCTCTATGTCATTCCCGCATGCTTTTAGCGGGAATCCACATTCTGCATACAAATGGATGCCCGATAACAACATTCGGGCATGACATTTGGGAGGTTTATTTTCTTGGAGTTACCTTAGAGCCGTTGCTCCATGCGCCGAATCTAACTATTGACCGCATCCAAACCTTTACCCAAATCGTCATATAAGGTAAAAAAATCCAGAAAACCGGTTACAGACATGGTATCTTGCAACTCTTCTGACAACCCGACGAGAACTACGGTACCATCACTACCCGATATTTTGCGATAAATTAGCAATAAGACGCGTAATCCAGCACTTGACATGTAAGGAACTCGAGTCATATCTAAAACTACTTTACACCCCGGCTCGACTAATGGCAAAATTTTCTCTTGGGCGGCGGCGGCGGTACTGCCGTCTAAATCGCCAATCATTTCCACGACTGAGGCGTTGCGAATTGTTTTAATGTTAATATCCATTTATATAATCTCCATTTTGGATTTTAGATTGCCGATTTTAGATTTCGATCCACACCAGTCGATCAAAACCGACGGCGACTACGCTATAGGTGCGTAATCGTAATTTAGAGCCGTAGGTCGATTGTAAAGTTGTGCGATATCTAGTTAGTTTGGTTTTAGAATCCTTTAGGGCTTGTTTGACTAATTTTAAGGCATTTAGTTCTTCGACACTCATGGCCCGCACTTGCTCGCCGGTTAAATTATGTTTGCCAAGTTCAATATATTTGAACTCTAGCAAAAAGTCCAATAATTGGAAGCGACGCATATCAGGTCGAATAATCATGGTCAGGTCGGCGTAGTCTCGTTGCAAAGATGTTTCCGAATCCATGATGTAGAAAGTGTCGTTGAACAACATGGTCAAAAAAGCGGTCTTAATCGTTAACTCATTGGCCCACCGATAATCACGGTTGTCGAATACCTTGAAATATTTTTGGGTCATGAAGTCGCACAGGGGTTGAATGTCACCTGATTGATAAAAATGCTCCACCACCCGTTCGGCCTCATCACGGATCGTAAATCCGGGCAACAACATCTCTTGAATCCGCTCCACATACAGCTTACGGATGACCAGATTCGGGATATGTAGAATAAGTTTTCCTTGTGCGGTTAGCGATTCGGACAAGGTTAATACCCCAAAATAGTAGAGCAAAGAGACCATGAAGGTTCGATCATGTGACTGTCTCAACATCTCTTTTACGCCAAATCGATCCGCTAAGGCGGAAATCACCAGCGAATCAGTGTCATTCAAGGCTTGACTAATGACTGTCTCTCCATACGGTAACTGCGACACATACGCGATTTTATTCCGATCCATCGCCATATTATGATCTAACATTTGGCGGGGGTATTTGCAGTGACGCTGAAATGATCTCATAAAGTAAATGGACAGCGTTGGGTTATAAATTAACGGCTCTGTTTCGTAGGTAAAGCTATAACCGTTGTAAAATGTTCGCATCATGTGCAACGCTTCATCGACCTGCTCGGTTGAGAACTGACATTTGGTGGCAATCTGTTGCAGTGCCTCAGCCACCTCATGCTCCCAAAAGCCACACATATCATTAAAATCTGGTTCAAGGTAGATATTGGTGGCGATGTTAAAGCCACTGGTCATGTCACTCATCACCACCGGAGAAACACCAGTGATAAACACACGGTCAATACCTCGTCCCTCTGTACCCGATTTGACCACCTTAAAAAGGATTTTTAACATGCCCTCGCCTTGAATCAATGTCTCATATCGAGTTTGGCTACTCGACTGACCAGCCATCAGTACTTCATTGGCAAAGTTGTCATACTCGTCAATCAGGAGGTATATCTTGTAGGGGGTCATATTAACCGCAGTTAAGATTGAAGCGAGTGAGGCGACCGCATTCGTGGGGTTAATTTCGACCTGATACGATAATAAGGTCTGGTATCGGCTTACAAAATCTTTGATACTGCCGTTAATATGATCATGTAAGGCTTGTTTAATCTCCTCAACATCTCCCTGAGCGTCAATCTCCGAAAAGTTCCATTTTAAGATGAGATACTGATTGTGTAACGGGGTCGGATCCTGCCCAATCGCTAAATGCCCAAATAACCGCTCGAACTCGTCAGCCTTGTTAACATCGTAATAGTTTTCCAACATCGACAGGAGTAGGCTTTTGCCAAAACGACGCGGTCTTAGAAAGAGTAAGACATCTCCAGCATCCTCAAGCAATTCTATTTTATTGGTGCGATCTACATAGAAGTAGTTTTGGGTGATTATTTTGTAAAAATCGGCATTGCCGTAAGGAAATTTTATCATGATTTAACGTTGAACCGCCTCCTCGACAATCTGAACCTCTTTATCCGTAAGGGTATAAAGTTGGTAAACTACAAAAAATTTACGCACCCCACCAACCCGAAAGCTATAATCGGGGGCTTTGGTCGCTCGTCCTACGCTGATGGAATCTTCATGCACCACATCTTTATAGGCTTCGGCGTATCCTTGTTCGTTGGTCACATCCCAACCGAGCGCCTTAAAAAATGGATCAATAAATTCAGTTCGTACCCGCGCCTCTTTGTAATCGGCTTGGGTATAACTGTCACGATGGGTCGTAAATCGTTCAATTAGTTCAACAATTTCGTTCGGTATAGTCATCTGTAAATTATAGCTAACTTTTCCACCAACTGGTATTTAGATTTGCTTTAACAGATTGTCCTTTTCTGCCTAATTTATTGAAAAATTTATACGTTGTAGCCTTTTCGACATTTTTAACCGACATGGCGTATCTCCATAGTTTAGCACTATTAATCGCTCGGTTGGGAAGAATAAATCCAATAGATTTATCATGATTAAAAGCATAAATAACTTTGTAGAACGCTTTCGGTATAGGTATTCCGTTGACTCGACGAGGACGCTTGCCATATATCGGGCCAGTAACAACCGCTAATTTTCCCTTGCTGAATGTCCACTTACGAACAGTATCCTCTAAACTTCCCCATGCTTGACGATTTAAGGCCGGATGTTGTGGTACAATATTCGACATGATAAAGGTTTCATTGTTACTCGCGTGGCTAAAATCAACAGTCGCGCTTGGGGCAAGATGTCCTCTATCATAACCGATACCAGCATAATCGTCAGATTTTATTCTGCAATCTTTTGGTACATTCGTATCAGCATAAAAGCTCCCGCCTCGATTTACATCTACACTGATAGACCATTTCGTGATGATGTATGAGACCCACAGCGCGCTTTTCCATTTTTTGCTAAATCCCAGGCTGTAGCCCTGTCGGTCAAACACAATATCAGATTTGCAAGGTTCACCCAACAGCCGATGATTTGTACGAGCAAACCACCATGTATAAGTACCGTGTCGGCGCGTCCAGATATATTTCCGAAATATATAATAAATTGTCATACTGATAGTTGTCAGTATCACAAACAAGATCAGTTCCATGTAAAATTGTCCGATTATAGTAGGCATAATATATTACCAAGGAATACCTGTTCCTATTGAAAATACTGAATATGATACTTATACCCCTGCTCAACCAGAAACAGTTGCCGATTAAGGCCAAACTGTTGTTCGGTTGTGCCTTTAGAGACGAGGGTATAAAAATGGGAGCGTCGTTTGTTGGGGCGTAAAATTCGGCCTAACCGTTGGGCTTCTTCTTGACGAGAGCCGTACATGCCCGATATTTGGATCATGACATTGGCATCCGGTAAATCAACGGCAAAGTTGGCGACTTTGGAAACTGCCAGAACCTTTATCTCTCCCGATTTGAAGGCGTTATACAGCTTCTGGCGCTCGTCATGTTTGGTTTTGCCGGTAATCAGCGGCAGATTCAGGGCTTTGGCGATAGCATTCAGTTGGGCGATATACATCCCAATCACCAAAATATTATCATCAGCATGGTTGGTTATCAACTCTTTAACCAGTTCAATTTTGCGCGAGTTTTCCGCCGCTATGCGGAACTTACCCCGTTTATCGGCATGGGCATAGTTCAACTCCTCGTCACGAGGCATGGGCAAACGATATTCGGTACAGTAGGCTTCGGCGATATAACCGCGACTTTCTAGCACTCGCCACGGCACATCGTACCGTTTAGGGCCAATTAGGGCGAACACATCATCCTCTTTTTTGTCCTCTCTGACCAACGTGGCGGTTAGCCCCAAACGCCGCCGAGCCTGAATCTCGGTCGTGGCTCGAAAGACCGGTGCGGGCAGGAGATGCACCTCATCATAAACAATCAGTCCCCAGTTCTGTTCATTAAAGATACCCAGATTCGCAAAGGGAGCCTCTTTGTTTTTGCGGTAGGTTAACATTTGGTAGGTAGTAATGGTAATCGGTTTGATATTTTTGGTCAAACCTGTGTACTCACCGATTTGCTCCGGCGTGACATGGGTTTTGTTGAGCAGTTCGTCTCGCCATTGATGCACGGAAATGTTATTAGTGGTTACAATTAGGGTCTCATTCGAGATACGAGCCATAGTCCCCAAGCCGATAATCGTTTTGCCTGAACCACACGGTAACACAATCACGCCGCTACCGCCACTTTTACGCCCGCTTTTATAAAAGGCTTCCACGGCATCGATTTGATAATCTCGCAGACCGAACTCGTTGCCATCCAAATCGACATCTCGCAAGGCGATTTGTAGGTCGGCTCCGGTCAAATAACCGCACAAATCCTTGACCGGATATCCCGCCTTAATCAGCGCCTGCTTGACGTTGCCTCGTTCTCCGGCGCTGACCAGCAGGGTATCATCGACTCGGTCAAGCCAGAATTTTTGCAGAGGTTTATCATGATAAACCTGCTCCAAAATAAAGCTGTCTGTCACCTGCAAACGTAGCTTATCCGCCGATTCCTTCTCCAAAATCAACTTGCCATACGTGGCATGCCACTCGGTCAACTCGGTGATGAGGTTTGAGGGGACATCGTACTTGCAAAAATCGGCCAGCCCGACCGTAATCTCAGTGACAGGAATCTCCAACGCGGCCGCGTTCCAGATTGATAAGGGGGTGATGCGGTAGGTGTGGATGAACTCTGGCGATTTAACCAACTCGGCAAAAGCGGCCAAAAAATCGCGACAGGCATTATATTGGACATGGTCAACCTCTAGCATGAGGGTGTGATCACTTTGAATAATTAACGGGCCACTTTTTGAACCGCTCATTTTACTCCTCCTGTGACATCGGTGATGGTTAGTTTGTAGCTCTTTCGTAACTCTTTGAACACTTCGTTCACCTGTTTTTCATACTGCTTATTGTAGGTCAAGATCAACTGTGACATGTCGGTCTCGATGGGGCAACGGGCATCGAGCAGAGCTTTACGAAATACCTTGAGCGCAGTTTGATTAGGAAAATGAAGGGTGATGGTGGTATGCCGCATTAAGGTTAGCGTCTCTTTCTGCTTCGGTTTGGGACGTTCCTTTTTCCGTTTGGGGAAAACCGTTTTGGCCTTGTCAGGTATGGGGGTCAAGGTTGTTTCGGTATGACTAATTCGCAAGGGCAGTAGCTCGGCTTTTTCGAGGACGTTGTATAGTTGAGTCGGTTCCTTGATAATTGAAAGCGTGGGTGATATTTTAGCCTCTAAATACGGGTCAACCTGTTTAAGGCGCTTACGAGGAGTCTCTAAAATGGCAAATCCATCATACAAGATAAAATTATCAACCTCACTGCCCCATTCTTCAATCTCCATGACGATGTTTTGGGGCAGAGGACGGTCACTCAACTCGGTGAGGTAAGCCAGTAGTTCCGCACTTTCACTGTATGGATACGCGTCGTCGGCCAGTTGGGCGGCTACTTTTTGCCGGTTTAAACGTAAAATGGTGATTTTATCCTCAGCTACTATGTCAGTTAACGGATAGAGTTTGCTCAACGTGTTGGCCGGATAGATGGGTGAGTCGATATGAATCTCGAAATTGGGTTGCACGATAACTTTTGGCCCCGCAAATTTGTCATGCATGTAGTCGAGATAAAGTTGGTTGACTCGGAAGCCTTGCACAAGGTTGATGGTGGGTTCATCTTCCCGTCCCCGATGTGTTATGGTAAAAGATGATCCCATCACTTCAGTTTTAGGTTCGTAGGCTATATCAACATATTTCAAAATAAATGGAAGTCGCTCCAAAAAACGTTCAATATAACGCCCTTCAACCTGTTCAAACGCATCCTTATCTGTATCGTATATCCAGTTCTTTTTATCCCAGGTGTTACTGTTTCTATAAAAATTTTGATACCGATTTGGGTCTCTACGAGCATGCTTCATTTTCGGAGATTTGGGGATTAAAAAGTAAGGATGCTTCTTTTTTAGGTAAGCCACCAATGAGGCCGTGCTATACCACACTCCGGCCTCACCTTGGGCTAACAACTTAAAGATAAACCGTCTAATCTCAGCAAAATCGAGCATGGGTAACACGCCCGTCGCACAACCAGAGCGGGTAAATGGCGTTGTTCGTTCATCGAGCCAACGCCAATAAAAAAACTCATTTTCGCAATGATCGCAATCTTTAATCAATGATTTGAGAATTTTACGTTCTTGCTCCATTAATGAACTGTTATAAAAATCTTCACAGGCCACCTCATCAATTTCGACAAAATTATTGGAAAAAGTCGGCTCGGAGCTTGAATATCCGGCATAACTCCCTTCGGTGTCATACTTCACCAGCCCCAGTTTTAAGGCTGTACTGTCGACAAGATCGACCCAACGAGCATATCCATTCTGCTGAATCTGCTCTAAACCGCGTGGATCGCCCATCAATTTGGCTAACCGTTTTGAATCGGGTTTGCTGAGGCTATTGTCGCGATGGGTACGTTTGACAGAACGGTTGGCGACATAATCGACAAAAGCGTGCATATCGCGCCGTATGTCTAATGTTTGCGAGACTACATCAAGCTGACTGACATCAATTTTCTCTATTGGGAAACTCATAATTCTTACTTACCTGCCTTAATCTGATTGACCACATGGCCTGACTTGGCGACAACCTTCTCCACCTGTGTCCGATACCCCTTCGGAAAAGCGATAAAATCATTCGGTAAAAACAGAAAATCATCCAACTTGCTGAATTTTCGTTCCAACTGTACCTTCAAACTCAAATCGTTGACCTGTGCAACCAACAAATTTTTGTGGATGATATGTTTGCCCCACTCTTTTTTGAGGGCGGTCGTTATTTTAGTATAGGCGGGCATGTTTTGATTAAGCCACTGAATGGTTGGATGTTCCTGCACCGTTACCGGAGCGCGACCAAACTTGATCAAACTCGGAGTGGCGAGTAATTCGTCGTTCGCCACCCGTAATTTGGAGATACGGGCTATCTGTTCCAAGTCATCATACGGGATAAACCGTAAATCGACCCGCACCTGACCCGTGTTTGTTTTAGACAGGTATCCCGTTGGCTCCATGCGTTTTGTTTTGGCCGAAGAATCGGGTAGACGGTAGTATGGTTTATCGACCATTAGTCGTTTTAGTAACCCCAGTTTGTAGCCAGTTTCACATATCTGTTGTATGTCATCTTTTTTAACCAGATCGAGTGATATTCTTATAACTCTAGCAAAATGCTTTACTGACAGCCACTGGTGGGCAGATAGTTGGCTGAAAGCGTAGGTGAGAATATCGCCAAACTGCAAATATTCGTGTTTGGCTAGGTTGGCAATCCGATCTATTTCCGTTTTCCAACTGAGTTGTTGCCATTCCTGTAAATGGCTGGCTCGGAATTCCTTGTTTCCATTTTGTAGGGTGCCTTGGATGATATGCAGACGGTAATTATCGTTGACAATAAGCGGGGCGGTGGAGGTGGAAGTGGTCTTAATTGGATTCGGAATATTGGTGATTATCTGTCGTAGAGCCTCGTCGGTCTGTTTTCCGAGTCTAGTAGATTTGTATGGCTCGGCAAAAAGGGGCGGTAAATAGGGAGCAAACTCTTTGGGAAAACGAAACAACCAACGCTCCATTTTGGTTTTATCACTGTAAGCAAACGCAGGCTCTTCGGCGATAATTAGCACCCCGCACCGCACCAGTTTTGTCTTGACTGCTTTGAACGTTTTTTGGTGACGTTGGGTAAAGGTGCGATGATATTCCCAGCTATTAGTTGTTTTTTTAGGGTCATATAACGGCTTAAAAAAACTGATGTCCACTGCATTTTCATACTGGTTCAGCAGATGTAGGAGAATGATCTCATCCTGTGAGAGCAAGGCAAATGTCTCTTTTAGTCCCATATCGCTGAGAAAGAAGTTCTCAAACAGAGCTGGGGTTCCGGCTTCGCGGGTCGAAAACCCTCGCACTTTGCAAATCGCTTTGGTGTCTACGTTACTTAAAGTATAGTGGCACATATTGTGCAACATTTTTATACTGTCCATGATAATTCCTATATTGTAAGGCTCCGTATGGCTGACAACAAGTCACGTAAAGCCGTACTATTAAATTGATTGTCGTTGTTGGTGTATGGTTGATATGTTAGGAATGGGAATTAATTAACCTGTGCCTGTGACTGCTGATTGAAATCAGGTAAAAGTTCAGTAAAGTAGCCCTAGAAACCCGATTTCTTTAAGAAATCGGGTTTCTGATATTTTTTCTGGCGAGTTCACTGAATATTTACGAAATCAGCGTCTTAAACGGAAAACCTGCTTAAGCAGGTTTCTCGTGTCAGCATAAGAATTCATTCTTATGTGAAGACGCGCAACTTATTTAATCGCCCAACGGCAAAAGTAACCTAGCAAATTCAGTCAAATCCGGTATGGGCAGGGTTAGCGATTAGTTGAGCTTGAGCCTCAAGCTGAGCCAAATAGCGGTCAGGTTTCTTGCGAAAAACTCGGTCGTCTCGGAAAGAAGCCAAATGTTCTTGCATGCGCTGTCTTTCATTCCGCCACTCATGCAAAGGGACCCGCTTGAGCTGTTGCAGCTGTTGCTCCTCATCATCTTCCAGAGCAAAGAGCAACCAAGCGGCTTGTTCTCGTAGTCTCTGTTTGGCATGATAGGCCCCTGAAGTTCGCTTTGTTTGTCTGCGGACTCGACCAAAAAGTGCTTCGGTATCGTTGTTAGTGCGGGGCAGTCCGGGAGTGTCGTAGCAGTGAAAGAGACCGGGTTTGTAGCGATTGGTCAGATTACGTAGCTTCTTACGAAAAGAGACCAAGTACTCATTCAGATCGCCCCGTTTATCCAGTTCAGCCAGAAACTGATCGAGTTCAGCCTCAACAGCGGTCGAAAGTGGTTTATCAGGATCATCAGAATCTGGTTGAGGCAATGGTTTGTCCAGAATATTGCTAATCTTGAGCACCCAACTGTATGCCTCAGAAAGGGTATCATGCTCCTCTTTAAAGTCAGTCAAGATATCAGCAATGGCCTCGGCAAAGCAGATCAATTGAGGTTCATCGGGCAGGTTCAACAGGCTGTTATTCAACGAGGCAAGGATAAGTGAGAGGTCGTTGTACAGGCGCAATCCGGACAAGCGAAAGGGCTTGCGTCCGGTGCGAGACAAGGCTCCCCGTATCCGAGCGGCATAAGCCTCAACCAATTTATCAATCTGTTGTTGTTGATTGAGAACTGGCTCTGCTGGGCGAGTAGTCTGACGTTTACCGGCTAAAACGACGG
>JAUCGA010000141.1 GCA_030377865.1 Anaerolineales bacterium HSG25
AAATGTCATGCCCGAATGTTGTTATCGGGCATCTATTTGTATGCAGAATGTGGATTCCCGCTAAAAGCATGCGGGAATGACATAGAGAATTTAATCAGTTTGGGAGATTTTAAAAGTTGGAACTGCCCTAGTTACAGGAGAAAACATGCTTAATTTTGATGGTGTATTTGAGAAAAGAACGACAATGGCTGATATCTGTTCTGATTTAACAAGACAGGATTTGCGAGATCTAACAAACGAGATGATTGATGTAATGCTCTCAGCAATTGATGGCTGTATTGACGCAGATGTGATCTTTGAACCCAGTGATCCAGAAGCTAATGATACTTATGCCGACAACGAAGACGTGTCCAATGATGCTTGGACACTTGGACATGTAATTGTTCATACCACAGCCAGTTCAGAGGAGTCAGCTTTTAAAGCCGCTGAATTGGCTAGAGGGTTGCTAATTGGAGGTCGGTCACGCTACGAAGTGCCTTGGGAAACAGTCACGACTATTGCCCAATGTCGTCAGCGACTAGAAGAAAGCCGGCGCATGCGGTTAGCAAGTTTGGATATGTGGCCGGATAACCCTCATTTAGAGGCGACAGCGACCTATTCATTCTTAAAAGGGGCACTAAATGCTTATGCTCGTTTTGCCTTTGGTCTGTTGCATGATGATTCGCATGTTGAGCAGATTAAAGAGATTGCCCGTCAAGCAAAAGCGGCGCGGGGCGTGTAGAGATAAATATTCAGTGAACTCGCCAGAAGGAGCGTCAGAAACCCGATTTCTTTGAGAAATCGGGTTTCTACCGACAAATTAAATTATAGCTTTATAGGAGACATTTTTAATGAGTAAAGAAACCTATGTGCCCCAAAAAGCCATGGTGATTATGGCTCACCCGGATGATATTGAGTTTAGTTGTGCTGGAACCGTGGCTCGCTGGATAAAAGGTGGCGCAGAAATAGCGTATGTATTATGCACCAGTGGCGATGTAGGGATTGCCGAACCGAGTATGACCAAAGCCAAAGCGACTGAAATTCGTGAGGCAGAGCAACGAGAGGCGGCTAAAGTTGTGGGGGTACACGAAGTCATCTATTTACGAGAGCCAGATGGCATGCTGGTCAACACTCTCGACCTGCGTAAACGGCTTGTGCGCGAAATCCGGCGTTTTAGACCGGAGGTGGTGATCACTGGAGACCCGACTGTTGTGTGGGTCAACGATAGCTACATCAACCACCCAGACCATCGTGCGGCGGCAGGTGCGGCTCTTGATGCGGTTTTTCCGGCGGCAGGTCAACCGAATCTATTTGAGGAGTTGGCCGAAGAGGGGCTTACAGCCCACAAACCTCGTAAGGTATATGTCTCTGGTTTTA
This sequence comes from Anaerolineales bacterium HSG25, assembly GCA_030377865.1. Classification (GTDB taxonomy): domain Bacteria; phylum Chloroflexota; class Anaerolineae; order 4572-78; family J111; genus JAUCGB01. Next base: position 1,357 of record JAUCGA010000141.1, read on the forward strand.
GAGCCGGAAATACTTCAGTTAACATTACCGAAACTATGGACTTAAAAGTTGCGGCATTGAAGAAACATGTCAGTCAGATGGCTGAGTTTGAGAATATCGAAGCCATGATTCGAGAGTGGGCGGCAGAAGCCGGAAAAGGTAAAGAGATGGATTACGCCGAGGTATTCCGAGTAATTAGTCTCGTCAGTGATGAGGATTTTGCTAAAATGCAAGAGAAAGATTCTGCGGTGGCTTAACCAATTGCCAACCCAATAGAAAATAAAATTGCATAGAGTAACTCTAATTGGGCCGTTCCCGTTAAAGCAAGATTAAGGGGATGGCCCTTTTCATTGAGAACCATATAAATAAGCTTAACGGCTAAAGGAATAGATAACCAGCCAAGCATGGCCCAAATCGTGGTCAAGCCAAATCCCCACATCAATATAGGAATTAGATAAGCCCCTATCAACAGCACAATATACTCGACCTGCGCTCCTTTAGCCCCCAAGCGCACTGCTAAGGTACGTTTACCCGCTTTACGGTCAGTATCCACATCACGCAGATTATTGACGACGAGGATAGCGGTGGCTAATAGCCCAATCGGAACGCTGGCCCACAGCACCGTTGAACTCAGTTGACTAGCCTGAACATAGTATGTTCCACCCACTGCTACTGGACCGAAAAAAACAAAAACAAACAAATCACCTAAACCATTGTATCCTAAAGGAAACGGGCCACCAGTATAAGCGATACCTGAAGCTATCGACAATACGCCAATAAGAATAATCGGCCATCCGCCCACCACCACCAAATATAGCCCCACTAGTGCCGACAGCCCAAATGCAACTATCATACCAAACATCACCTCGTTCGGTTGCAACAATCCAGCTTGAGTAACGCGGGTTGGGCCTAAGCGTTCGCTAGTGTCGGCTCCTTTTTTGTAGTCAAATACGTCATTAGCCAAATTGGTTCCAACTTGAATAAGTAACGCCCCCAACAGAGCGGCTAAAGCTGGCAAAAAGCTAAATACTCCGGCACCAATAGCGACCGCAACACCGACTACAACTGGAGCGGCCGCGGCAGGTAAAGTTTTTGGTCGTGTCGCTAAAATCCAAATTTGCGGTTTACTAAGTTCAGAGAGGTTAGTTGTCATGGGGAGACTGACGCAAACAGGTCTATATCTTAAGTTTACTTTCTTTTAGGTTTGTGTTATCAAGTGGCATGGTGAAGGTAAACGTCGCCCCCTCACCTTCTCTACTTTCTGCCCAAACCTTACCCCCACAAACCTCGGCCATGCCTCGTACAATTGCTAATCCTAGTCCAATCCCTCCGTATTCACGGGTGAGAGAGTTTTCGACCTGATAAAACTTGTCAAAAATTTTCTCATGCTCCTTTGCCGGAACCCCAATACCTGTATCGGCAACTGAAATAGAGGCATAGTTACCATCATGGGTAGCACTGACGATGATACTCCCACCATGTTTGTTAAACTTGACCGCGTTATTGAGCAAGTTAACCATAATCAAATCAAATTTTTGCATATCTGCAATCATAACCGGAAAATCATCTGGGATGTTAATATTGACGGTTAAGTTTTCTTTTTCAACCAACAAACCGATGTCGGAAATAACATTTTGCACAGCCTCTTGTAATCGCAACTCAACTCGACCAATATTTGGAATTCCGCTTTCCAGATATTGCAGATTCAACATGTCATCAATAAGGGAGCGCAACCGCATAGCGTTTCGCATAATCGGTGAGATAAATTCCCGTTGAGGTTCATCAGCCACATCTTCTAAAATTGTTGTATACCCCATTAAAATAGTAAGTGGCGTACGAAGCTCATGCGCGGCAATATTAATAAACTCGCTTTTCATAAAGTCAAGCTTTTTCAACGCTTCATAAGCTTCTTCTTTTTCGGTGAACAAACGGGCATTTTCTAATGCAATTCCGGCTTGACCACACATTACCGATAAAAATTCACGGTCGCTGGGAGCAAAGCTATCGTTTTGACGACTTAAAACAAGCGCACCAAGATTGCTCTTTTGAGAACGTAAAGGACTAGCGACAACCATCTCTGCTTGGAGTTTATCTAACAAAACGGTTTCTTCACTAGTACAGTTGGAGCGTTCAATCGTCAACTGCTCAGAGTTGGTTAGCAGTCGTTGTGCCAACTGATAGCTTACCTCACTCTGAATACCATTGACTGTATTCTCAGAATCAGGATGGGCATGGTGAGTGATATTTTCTCCCTCAAAAGTATACAACCATATAACATCCGCCTTGGTCTCCTGTTTTGCTATCTCGATAAGGCGAGGGAGTAGTTTATTAACATCTCTGGTGCCAAGCAAACTTTTGTTAAGCTCAAATAAAGGGATTAGCGAGTTTAAACGGAAATTTTCTCGGCGGAGACGTTGTTTTTCTAGCGCTTTAGAGATTGCTAAAACAAGTTCATTAGGTGTAAACGGTTTCATTACAAACTCATCAACATCTAGTTTGAGCGCGTCTAGGACCATATCTATCGTTCCGAAACCGGTCATAGTAATACAGATAATATTTTGATTGGCTTGTTTTAAGTTTTTAGCAATTTCAAGCCCTGTTATACCCGGCATTTTTATATCGGTTAACAATAAATCAAAATGTTCGGACTGAGACATCTCGATTGCCTCATATCCGTTTGGGGCAGTTTTTACTTCGTACCCTTTTGTCTCTAAAATACGCCGACATAACTCCAGCACATCAACTTCATCATCTACAATGAGTATTTTTTCACCATTCATAATTGATATATCACACTACAGTTAAAAACAGCAGTGCATTAATGCCTTTAAAAAGACGGCACATACCCCCTTTTCGGTAAAATATAACGTACAAAATTCTTATGGTTTGATTATACAGGATGTAATTCTTAAAAGGCACCAAATCAAATGAATTCTAATTACGTACCTTTAATT
>JAUCGA010000035.1:0-34882 GCA_030377865.1 Anaerolineales bacterium HSG25
TAAATTCTGTAGCACCTTTTTATATTTTTCAATCAATAATAGTATTTAATTCCGATTCTTAGATATAACTAATACGTAAATATTCAGTGAACTCGCCAGAAAGAACGTCAGAAACCCGATTTCTTTGAGAAATCGGGTTTCTAGGGCGGTTTTACCGAACTTTTACACTAATACTTTGTCGCACTGCCTAACGGTTTGGGTGGGGCAATTTTGGCTGATGGGCGACTGGTTAGCCGTACCCATGTCAACCGAAAAACGGTGTACATGGCTTTGAATATCTCATTTTGAGATATTTTGGAGCTACCTCGCGTTCGGTTGGCGAAGATAATCGGGATTTCACCCACTGTATATCCTTTTTGCTGACATTTGAAGATCATCTCAACCAGAAAGGAGTAACCGTTTGAAAAAATTTGGTCTAAGTTTATATTTTGCAGAACCTCGCGGTGGTAACAGCGAAATCCGGCGGTGCAATCTTTGGCCTCTAGCCCCAAACTGGTGCGGGCGAAGGCGTTGGCTCCCCAGCTTAAAAAGCGACGACGTAGTTCCCAATTGACCACTCCGCCTTCGGGCACGTACCGTGAGCCGATGGTGATGTGATAATCGTTGGCTAACTTTACCAAACTTGGGATGTAGGCTGGGTCATGGGAAAAATCGGCATCCATAGTGATGAGCAGGTCAGCTCCTTCGGCGAGACCTTTCTTAAATCCGGCAATGTAGGCTGTACCTAGCCCTAGTTTACCGGCACGATGAATCACACTGACCCGTTTATTTTTGGCGACAATATCATCAACAATTTGACCGGTTCCATCGGGTGAGTTGTCATCGACGACAATCACCTGTGCCTGAATCGGTAAGCCCATAATTTGCTGAATTAAATCGCTTATATTTTCTTTTTCGTTGTATGTAGGAACAATTACCCGAATATCCACAAAAGGACTCCATTTAGTGTTAAACCAACTCAGCCAGAAGTTTATCGATTCTCAACAAAAACGATTGGAACACGGATAAACGCAGATTTTTTATCTTATCTATTTTCTTAGATCGTGGCGGATATTCATCCGCCACGCCTCGATTGTGTTGATATGTGCCTGAAATTTTACAATTCCGGCATATCGACGCAGAGCGTCTGGTATGCGTTCCCACGCTTTGCGTGGGAACGAGGGGGGTGAACGGTTACCTCGTTTGAGGCTGAGATATGACAAATAAGGGCGTATCTTACCACAGTGACCTAAATTGGTCTATTTCAGCTATTTGTTTCAGAGGTTTATCATTTCAACATGGCTAAAACAATATCTGACAGGATTAACAGGATTGATAGGATTACAAGCAAAAAATCCTGTTAATTCTGTTAATCCTGTCGAAAAATGCTTTTAATTTCATCAGTATGTCAGGTCATGAATGAAACGACAAATTTTTGAATATCTGACAGGATTAACAGGATTGATAGGATTACAAGCAAAAAATCCTGTTAATTCTGTTAATCCTGTCGAAAAATGCTTTTAATTTCATCAGTATGTCAGGTCATGAATGAAACGACAAACTTTTGTTGTTTAACTAACCACTACACAACCCAAATAGAACACCACTTCGGTAAGTTGTTGGGTCGCGCCGAGACAGTCGCCGGTGAAACCACCGAGTCGTTTGACGAAGTAACGTCCGAGGAGTTGGCGGACAACAATTAAGGGGATAAGCAGGAGTATAAATGAGAGGCTCAAAAAGAGGAGGGGAAACAGTCCTAGTAGCACGGCAATCAGCAGTTCTGAGCCAGCCATACGTTGGGCATGAGCTTGAGCCTTGCTTTGGGCTTGGGGACGAACATAGTCATGACTATAAAGGAAGCTGACCGCCATCAACCGGCTGATGGTGTGTCCGGCGATGATGATGCTGGGTAGGAGGGGGGGAGAAATCTCGTGCAGAGTGATAAACTTTAAGCCTAACATGAGGCTCAAGCCGACCATGCCGAAAGTGCCGACGCGTGAATCCTTCATGATGGTCAGAATTTGCTCGGTTGACCAGCCGCCGCCGAAACCGTCGCATGAATCAGCTAGACCATCCTCATGGAACGCGCCGGTGACGAGGACGGTGGCGATTATGCTCAACAGAACCGCAATCGAAACAGGCCACAGCCAGTGACTCAACCAAAAGACCAGTGCCCCGATTCCACCGACGAGGAAGCCGACCAGCGGCAAGTATCGCGACGAACGGGGCAGGTAGGCCGAATCATACTCGACCCAACTGGGGATAGGTAGGCGGGTGTAAAACATCAGGGCAATGAAGAATAGGGTCAGTTGATGGGGCATGAGGGTCAAAACTGCATCCTGAATTAGATACTTTGATGGAGCAATCTTCCCGCAAGTTTAAAACTTGCGGGAAGATGATGACACAATCATGATATTTGCACGGAAAGCCCCAAAGAGCCAATATTTACACGCAACCTACCGTCATGTCCATTTGTAAAGCTGATTTCTTCCATTTTAAACCATGCTATAATGTGTAACACACTTTAAAATCAATGTCAAACCTCAACTCGTATTTTCTAAAATCTAGATAGTGCAAATCGCAATAGTAATTTTTCAGAGGGTTGTTTTGACACCTATATAGGCGCACATTATAATGAAGCGATTTTGCCATGTAAAATATCTGTTGATACAAACAGGAGTATCATGATTCAGAAAAAACTATATCTATCTCGGCCTATTAAATTTTGGTTGATGTTTTTTAACGTCGGACTGATTTTGCTTGCTTGCTCGATGGGCAACCAACAGAGTACAGCCATCCCCGCGGGGCGACCTGTTGAGTTTGAAATTCAAACCGCCTCGCCCACCGCAAAGTTGGCCGAGATAACACCCACTAACACCCGCCCACCCCAAGATGGGGTCATTTTGTCGTTGCAAGACGTACCCACCCATACGCCCGACCCGGCCAATCAACCTACGGCTACAGTTGATATACTGATTGCTACGAGTACCCCTACAGTATTAGCAACCGCAACATCAGAAATTACAGTCACAGCCACTCTGACCGACACAGAAAAAACTGAGGAAGTGTCTGAGACAGAAGAGACCACAGATGCAATACAGGTCGCTCCGTTTGATGGTGAACTTGATCCACCCTTAAGCGGTGGTAATTGGGATTTTGAAGAGGAGTTTGTGCTATGGGAAAATCCTTATGGTGACTGTTCTGGGGCATTGGTTGGGATCAGTTGGTCTGCGTTTGTAGAGGAAGGGCCGTTAGGATCATCCTGCATGGGTGAAAACCTATATCCTCAAGACGTGCAATCAGGAGCAAAGTCTCAGGAAGTGACCTTTGACTTTATCGCCGCCAACTCTGGTATATACCGGACTATCGAGACCAAAACAGGCCATCGCTATAACATCTCAGCCTACGCCAAACATGTCCGCAGTTTAGCGCCGGTTGAGATGTCGTTGGGAGTTGACATGGCGGGTGGTACGGTGTGGAACAGTGAATCGGTCGAGTGGACTCCGTGGGATGACCAGTCCGAAGATGTATTTACCTTCACCGAAAAAGAGGTCATCGCGACCGGTGACTCCATGACAATTTTTGTTCGGGGCTTCCATCCACAAGGCGACCAAGGCGGTAAAACCTATATTGATAATGTAAGTGTGACCCATTTAGGGCCATAAACTATTTGTGTTGCGTGTTGCGTATGGAGTACGTATATGCAACACGCAACACACAACACGCAATAACTATGTTTGAGTTTCGTTATTTACAGCCGTATGATGCTGAGGCCGCGGCTGATATTCATATTGAAGGTCAACCCGGTACAGTGTTGACCTTATTGGGGCATCGTTTTTTAGTAGAGTTATACCGCGCCGTTGCTGGCTCAGAGTGGGGTGCAGGCATCGGCGTGTTTGAAGATGGGACATTAGTGGCTCAGACTGCGATGGCCGTTTCGAGTAAAAAATTTTTTACCGAATTTAAGCGCAAATATCTGTGGCGAATTGCCATTCCGGTTGCTTGGGCAATAGTCTGCCGTCCGCAAATCATCTCCCATATCATTAAAGGCTGGAGCTATGCCGACCAGACCTCTAGCCCAGAGCGAGAAGGAGATGTGATATTTTTGGGGGTAAAAAAGAGCCATCTACGATCCGGTTTAGGGCCAGAACTGGTCAACTACATGTTTGGTTGGGCCGACTCAATCGGTTTAGTTTCGGCTAATCTCATGATTGAAAAACGAAATCGTCCGATTCGGTGGATGATTGGGCGCTTGAATGATTTGCGAATCGCCCATGAGTTTGAAGCCTATGGACGACAGATGTTGTTTTACAAAGTGCCGATTCATGCGAATCTACAAGAGGCAAAACTGCCACACGGAGAACCGTTTTGTCCGGCACATAATTATCACTTGTCACAGTCAGGAAAAATGGTATAATTTTTTCTATAAACACCATATCAAAGGAGATAAAAAATGTTTGATCCAAGTAAAGCTATTCAAGATATGCAAGAGTTTGGGGAGTTTGGTGGGGTAAATCCCTCCATCACCGATTCATCAACCTACACCTTTATGACTCCAGAGCGGATGAAGGAGCTATTTGATCATGAAATCGAGGGCTGTTTTCTCTATTCGCGGCACTGGAATCCGATTAACAAAAATCTAGCCCAAGCATTGGCCGGATTGGAAGATAGCGAGGCGGCACAAGTCACCGCGTCGGGCATGGCCGCGATTAGTTGTACTATTTTGCAACTGTGCGGCAGTGGTGATGAGGTGCTTTGTAGTCGCACAATTTACGGCGGCACTTATGCGCTATTTAAGAACTTTTTGAGCCGCATGGGCATCACCGTCCGGTTCATTAATGTTTATGATCCAGAGGTGGTCAAACAATCCATCACCGAGCGCACCAAAGTCATCTACAGCGAGAGCATCAGCAACCCGCTTTTAGAGGTAGCCGACATCCCCACCTTGGCCGAGATTGCCAATCAACATGAGATAAAACTGGTGATTGACAACACCTTTAGTCCCATGATTATCTCGCCGTTGCGGTTGGGAGCGCATATTGTAGTGCATAGCATGACCAAGTTTATAAATGGCACCAGCGATTGTGTGGCGGGTAGTATCTGTAGTAGTGCCGAGTTTATTCAGCAGTTGACCGACGTAAACTCTGGGGCGACGATGTTGCTTGGCCCAGTGTTAGATAGTGCCCGTGCCGCCAGTATCTTAAAAAACCTGCATAGCCTCCATATTCGCATGAAACAACACAGTCATAATGGAATGTATCTAGCCAAAAATTTGGAAGATTTGGGTTTTAAAATATTTTATCCGGGGTTGTCATCTCATCCCCAACATGAGCTAATGGCTCAGTTAATGAACGAAGATTTTGGTTTCGGTGGGATTCTTGCTTGGGATGTAGGGGATGAGGCCAAGGCCAATGAACTGATGACTGCCATGCAACAAGAAAATGTGGGCTATTTGGCCGTTAGTTTGGGCTATTTCAAGACTCTGTTTAGCTCACCCGGCAACAGTACCTCCTCTGAAATTCCAGTCGAAGAACGCGCTCAAATGGGGCTTAGTAATGGACTGATTCGGCTATCGGTTGGCTTAGACAACGATATTCAGGCAACTCTTGAACGAATTAAAACCAGTCTGAACAAAGTGGCGTTGCTTTAGGAATGGGTATGAATTTAACTTGTGCCTGTGCCGCTGATTAGAGTTGTTCGGCAATAAAGGAGTGCAAAAGCTGATTGCTTTTGCATGTTTGTCTCCGGCAAAAGCAAGAAGTTTTTGCGCTCCGCAGACCTCGAATTTGAGTTTTTATGCGATGATAAGTTGTTGCCGAACAACTCTATTGAAATCAGGGCTATAGTCTTTGTTTCGGCCAATCTTAGAACAGGATGCGTGGAATGACACTGATTTTGGCATGATTTAATCAGTGTCATTCCGCGGGCTACCAACTTAAGGTGCGACAAAACACATCGGAATAAATCCCGATGCTGATAGCCAAAGCAGGCTAAAGCCAGCTAAATAGGCCGCTTTTAGCGTGGGGATTTATTCCCACGTTATCTGTTTCGCCTTATATTTATAGCCGAACTTCAGATAATTATTTTCAGCCATCACCTTCCCGCAAGTTTAGAACTTGCGGGAAGGTTGGCCTTGAATTGAAAACCATTATCTGAAAGACTGTAGCCACCAAACAATACTTTTAAATTGACCTACTCTATGCTACAATGACCGAATATATCACAACAAGAGTAGGATTAATCAATGAACCAATCACCAAACAATTTAATATTCAAACCACCAAGTATAGCTCCAAATGGGGTTGCCTCAAATGGAGTGGGTGGCTTAACTATAGGGATTTTAGCCCTACAGGGTGCATTTTTAGAGCATGCCAACATGCTCCGGCGACTTGGTGCAGTGCCAGTTGAAGTTCGTCTACCTGATGATTTAATAGGGGTAGACGGGCTAATTATTCCCGGTGGTGAGAGTACAACCATCGGCAAGTTAGCCAATCAATTTGGTCTGGTTGAGCCGATACAACAGTTTATAAAAGCCAATAAACCAGTATGGGGAACCTGTGCTGGCATGATTTTTCTGGCTCAAAATGTGGGAGCTACCGGCAGTGGCGGGCATGTCATTCCACCGCGTTTAGGGAACATGGAAATTACAGTTAATCGGAACGCCTTTGGTCGGCAAGTTGATAGTTTTGAGGTTGATTTGGAACTATCGTTTGCGACTGACCAACTGTTTCGAGCGGTCTTCATCCGAGCGCCCCGCATCGAGACCAATAGTCAAGCCGTTGAAATTCTGGCTCGGTTGACCGATGGTACGCCAGTAGCGGCGCGGCAAGATAATTTGCTGGCTACTGCTTTTCATCCCGAACTAACCGACGATAACCGATTTCATGATTATTTTTTGAACATGGTTAAAACTTCGATAACGAGTAACAGTAAACAAGGGGAGGTAGTGGTGCAGAAGTAGTGATACGGATCACGGATCCGTTAGCTACCCGCAAGTTTAGAACTTGCGGGTAGCTGACCACTACCTATGCAGGACTACCCAAGGGGATAATCATGAGGCAAACTAACCAAGCAGGCTCCAACAAAAATAATGGCAAAATATCTCAACGTCGTCCTTACGCGGCTCGAGCCTTTATTGTACAAGATGGACATATTTTGTTCATTCACCACATGCTCAAGAATCCAGCCCTAAATGGAAAATGGACTCTGCCGGGTGGGCGACTTAATCCGCATGAAAACCATGCCCTAGAGGCACTACATCGGGAGATGCAAGAAGAGTTATCATTAGAAATTGAGGTAATTGACGAATTAGGATGCTTTTACAGTCGTTCAGGGTTAGAGTATAAAATCTTTGTAGCTCGTAAAAAAGGCGAAATTGGGCCGCTCAACAAAAATGAAGTCAGCGAGTTTGCTTGGCTTATGCCTGCTGACGTGTACGAATATCATGCCAAAAACAAACTCCAATTCGGTTTTGAGATGGATGTGGTGTTGGAGTATTTGAAGCGATTTGGAAAAAGTGAATATGGCCTTAGTCGATAGTTTTTATACTCAAACTTGCTACCCGACAAGAAGTTTAGCTTAGGCTAATCATAGAATAATATTTGACAGAATTAACAAGATTAAAAGCAAAAAATCCTATCAATTCTGCCGAAGTCCTGTCGAAAAAATCTTTTCTCTAATCAACATATCGGATATAAGTACTCAAATTAGTTTGAATTTGCACTCCTAGAGGGTAATCTGCCGTGGTTATGGCAATTCCAGAAAAATAAGTCTCCCAAAAACCCACTGATTGAAATCAGCGTCTTAAACGAAAAACCTGCTTAAGCAGGTTTCCCATATTAGCCTGTGAATTCATTCACAGGGCAAGGCCGATTCTGGGAGATTTTAAAAGTTGGAACTGCCTATATTCCAAAATGGTTCAATCTTCAGGATTGAACCATTCTTATTTATTACTAATAATTAGGAAAATTATGGTAACAAACAAAAAAATATTTATCACCGGAGGAAACGGATTTATTGGCTCACGGGTCGTCCATAATCTGATTGAGCAGGGGTACAAGGTACGCTGTCTGCTCCGACCAACTAGTAATACTCGCCGAATTGATGGATTGGATATTGAGCGAGTAATTGGTGATGTACGGGATGCTGGTTCGGTAAAAGTAGCTATGCGGGGCTGTACAGGAATAATTCATTTAGCTGGTTTATCCAACTGGGCCGACATTCATTCCCCATTAATGAACGAGGTAATTATTCAGGGATCAAGTCATGTTATCGAGGCGGCTCGTGAGCATGAGAACCTGCCAATGGTTTTTGTTAGTTCGATTATTGGCATCAACGGCACCGACGAACCCGTGCTTCTTACCGAAAAGGATGAGCTAACCTTACCTCGTCAAAATGAGTTTAGCTATGCCTATGCCAAACAGGAGGTTGAACAACGCTGTCACAACGCGGCCAAACTTGGTTTACCCGTTACGATTGTTAATCCAGTAGAAGTGTATGGCCCGAATGATGATGATTTGATTACCGCTGGAAATCTGATAGATTTTGCTAACAGCCCTGTGGTTATGGTTCCAAGAGGTGGAACCAGTGTGGCTCATGTGGATGATGTTGCGCTGGGGATTATTGCCGCCCTAGAAAAAGGTCGTCCCGGCGAGCGGTATATTCTAGGAGGGGATAACCTTCATTTTTGGGAATTAGCAACCCTAACCCTCGATATATTGGGACTAGAAAAAAAGATTATCAATGTACCAAATCGAGTCCTCACTCGCATGGCAAAAACCGGCAAAAAATTTAACTTACCGCTACCTTTTGAACCATCGGTTATCCCTTACGCGGTTAAATATTGGTTTGCAGATAATCACAAAGCCCGTACAGAGCTTAAGGTCGAGTTTCGTCCCGCTCGTGCAGTTTTAACTCCCACGATACAGTGGTTACAAGAATATAATCATATTAGGCAGTAGAGCAAAACTCATCATGAAATCGAAATATAGTCATGTCATTCCCGCATGGTTTTAGCGGGAATCTATTGTTATATCTGTGGATGCCCGATAACTACATTCGGGCATGACATTCTGCGTCCCACATTCAGACGATTTTTGCGCTATTGCCATATTAGACTTGTTCGGCGTAAAAGTTCAGTAAAACTGCCCTAGAACCCGATTTCTTTGAGAAATCGGGTTTCTGACGCTCTTTCTGGCGAGTTCACTGAATATTTACTGTTCGGCAACAACTTATCATCGCATAAAAATTCAAATTCGAGGTCTGCGGAGTGCAAAAGCTTCTTGCTTTTGCCGGAGACAAACATGCAAAAGCAAGAAGCTTTTGCACTCCTTTACAAAGGCATAAAAATTCTGATTTATTTTCCCAATGTCACCCGCTCATCCTTGGCAGTTAGACCAGTTTCTTCCTCTAATGCTTCGATCCACGCTTCGTAGTTTTTTACCAAAAACCCGAGCCTATCTTTTTTGCCGTTTTTAGCAAAGCGAATAACTACAAAGGGAACCTTATCAGAACGTTTACCTAGAAAGTAATGCCGGATGGTGATCTTTTTCATCTGTCGAAAATTAACAATCCACTGCTCAGATGGAGTTGAGCGGGTAACACGCAAATCTTTATTGGTTAAAGCGACAAAACCAACACCCCGAATAACCTTTTTCTTCCCCATAGATTCTAGTCCACCAAATTGTCCTCCCATCGGCTCTAGGATGTACTCAATATCCTCAGCCTCCCATTTTCCAACCGTTTCAGCTCGATGTTTTTCCCACACTCGATTGATACGAGTTGTAAAAACACGAATGACGAGAAATACAACCATCATAATAACAAAGATAACACCACTAAGCCAAATTAAATTGTCCATATCCATAGCACTATCCTTAAACCTGAGCGTTACCCATACTAGGCGGGTAGCGCGAAGCCTCCTTGAAGGAGGATATACCCGCCAAATACCCGTTGCGATTATATAATCGCAACGATCAGGACAGGAGTGCAAAAGCTCCTTGCTTTTGCCAAAGGTAAACATGCAAAAGCAAGGAGCTTTTGCACTCCGCGCCGCTCATCAGAATTCTACGATTGCCTCTTCTTACCCCTCCGAGAATGTGGCCCAGATTGGGACATGACACTCGCAATTTTTTCTCGCTCAAGCCACCATTGCTCTTTGGGGCGTTGGTGTTTACGGTCAATCATATAAGGGAAACGCTCTAGTTCAAAGACGGTAAGTTTTCCATGATGTAGGCCAATAAAGGCACTGTGAGGTGATATTTGATTGACCTGTTCAATCAGATACTCAATACCCCGTGTTGCAAATTTGGTGGCCTGAATTCGGTCAAACGGAGAGGGATTTCCCCCCTGTTGTAAGTGCCCCAAAATTGCCTGTCGAACATCAAACAGATCGTGACTCTCCTCATCAAATAATGCGGTCATAAAGGGAGTGGTATAAAAAGAGTTAGCTCGCTCGTTCCGAACAATCAATGCCAATCGTTTGCCATGATTGAACCCTTCAAGTAAATCTCCTAAATCGGTTTGCAAGTCACGAAGCGTAACGCCCTCCTCATGGGTGTAAATCCGCTCTGCGCCCGTGGCGATACCGCTAGTTAAGGCCAAATAGCCACAATGTCGGCCCATTACCTCAACCACAAAACAGCGCCGCGAAGCTACCGCCGACTGCTTAATTTTGTCAACCGCTTCGATAATATTATTGACCGCGGTATCTGAACCGATACTAAGCTCTGAACCGGGTAGGTTATTATTGATACTGGCCGGAATACAGAGAATCGGAATATTAAATGCGGGATAGTTTTCTTGCTCTGAATGAAGGAGATGGGCAGTTTCGTATCCGGCCCAACCGCCAATAATCATCAAACCATCAATATTGAACCTTTCAATGTTACGAGCAATGGCGTAAAGCTCTCCACCTTGTGGAACTTTTCGGTTTGTGCCCAGTTCAGCCCCACCTTGAGCTACCATGCCATGAACACTCATCCAGTTTAATTCCTCTATCTCTCCTTCGATAAGACCCGTAAATCCGTTTTGGACACCCAGCATGGTATGACCTTTATCAATACCCAACCGTACTGCGGCTCGAACCGCTGTATTCATGCCGGGAGCAGGGCCTCCGGCATTCATCACCGCGAAACGCTTGGGCTTATGATCCGGCTGAGGTGGATGCGGGAAAGAGCGAATAATGGTTCGGAAAGTCCGAAACGCGGCTTGAAAGCCTCCACCCCGTAACTCCAATGCTTTTTCATAATCTCTGGCTTTTATAACTTTAGCAACTCGTTTGGTTTCTTGAACACTGTCGGTCAGAGGCATGTAGGTTACTTGATTGCCCTGAATACCGACAATTACCGCCTCCGTATCAGCTTCACTGGTAAGCAGATGTTCGACCGCGGCGTAACCCAATACCGTCCCTAAGTTACGGTCAAAAGCAGAAGGCGCACCACCACGTTGCACATGCCCCAAAATCGTCACTCGTGTGTCGATTTTTAGCTGTTTCTCCAACACTTCTTTAACATAGTTGGCATGAATACTCCTACCTTCTCGATCTTGCGCCCCTTCGGCTACAATCACAATACCCGTACGTCGTCCGGCATCTCGCCCCATTTTTAGGACTTCGCACATTTTTGCTTCCCAGTCGTCAACATTGGGTGGACTTTCGGGAATTAAGACCCAAGCCGCACCAGTGGCAAGGGCACTCATCAAGGCCAAATAACCACAATGACGACCCATTACCTCAATCACAAAAGCTCGCTGATGGCTGGCCGCGGTACTCGTGATGGCATCAATAGCCTCCACGATGCGGTGTAGTGCGGTATCGGCTCCGATGGTCATATCGGTACCAAACATGTCGTTGTCGATAGAGCCAACCAAGCCAACGAACTTAAACTCGGCATACATTTGGGCTACATCGTTGGTTATCTCGCCTAAATCGACCAACTCAACGAGTAGGGAAAGCCATTCTTTTTGGAAAACATTCGCACCAGTCAAACTACCGTCGCCACCGATTACCACCAAATGGTTAATACGGTGTTCTATAAGATTACGAGCCGCGATTCGGCGACCTTCGTGAGTTTTAAAATCAGCGCACCGAGCAGTACCGATACTGGTTCCGCCCTTCTGTAAGATACCGCCTACACTGTCCCAATCGGCCTTAAGGATTCGGTCACCACCATCTATCATACCTTGGTAGCCTTCATATATAATGTAAACGTCTATGTCACGCTCTAAGGCGGTACGAACCACCCCTCGAACTGCGGCGTTCATACCGGGTGAATCACCACCACTGGTTAAAACACCAATCACTGGTTTAGGTTTTTTTGTCATCATTCATTAACTTGTGATGTGTGATGAATGGTAAGTACAGAGAAAACGTAAAAATTCAGTAAAACAGCCCTAGAAATCCGATTTTTTTGAGAAATCGGGTTTCTGATGCTCTTTCTAGCGAGTTCACTGAATATTTACAAGTATACTCGCCAATCATCACCCATCACAGCATATTATTTGCAATTTGTATTGTCTTAAAATGTATATCAACTATATCAGCCACATCTGGAGCATAGCCACCACATACATTACAGTAAACCCTTAAAAAACATGGTCAGTCCCGAAAAAATCATGGGGATTCCAACCAACAGCCCCACCAAAGTCAGGCTGAGAAGAATTCCAGCCACGATCATAAACAAACCAGCCATCATCATAAACAACCGCGACGTGATACGCATGCTAGTTGTTACGATACGGAAAGGAAGAAGTAAAACAAAGCCTACTATTCGGATGATAAATCTAATTAAAGGAAACATTATGGTTTAATCTACCCCCATAAAGCATGGTAACATGCCTAAAACATTGGAGCAAATTTGAGCAGATACTTAGTACTCGACATCTTGATTAGAGAAAAGATTTTTTTGACAGGATATTCTTTTGTATTTAGTTGAGGCTAAAAATCCTTGTCGGGTAACAAGTCTTGTTAATTCTGTCAAATATTTTTCCATAGTTAGTCCAAGCCAAATCTTGTGTCGGGTAGTAAGAGCAGATATACCACCTGCCACCTGCGATATATCGAAAATATTATTTAATCATTTGCAGAAACCTATCGCCCCTATAAATTGACCGAGAGCCTAAATTGATTTAAACTAGACTCTATGAAGTTAACTTTACCCCATAAGTGGAAAATGTCCTCTGATAAGGCCAGAGCCTTACAAAAACAACTTGCCAGCCAAATTTCTCGTACTCCTCAGCTTGGGCGAGTACGTTATGTCGCCGGAGTTGGAGTCCATGTCCGAGATCAAATCGGACGAGCCGCGGCGGTTGTCCTTGATTATAACACCTTAAAGCCGGTTGACATGGCAACAGCCATCTATCCGGTAACATTCCCCTTTAAGCCAAATTTAATTGCCTTTCGAGATGCTCCCGTTTTACTCGAAGCCTTGGCTCGGTTAGAGATTAAACCGGACCTGTTCATTGCTGATGGGCATGGTATCGCACATCCACGCCAACTTGGTTTTGCCAGCCATATCGGCGTGCTGACCAATATCCCCACAATCGGCTGTAGTAGAGCCTCATTGGGTGAACCTGACGAGGAACTCGGTGCTACACGAGGCTGTCACAGTTTCATCCGAAATGGCAATGACGAAATAATCGGCGCGTCTGTCCGAACTCAAACCGATCTCCCTCCCCTTTACGTGTCGATAGGGCATCGGGTCGATTTGGAGACCAGTATTAAATTTGTACTATCTGCAAGTCGGCATGACCTTTTTCCCGAAGCAGTGCGATTAGCACGACGAAACTCGCGGATACTTGGTAAAGTGCCCAAACTGCTACAAAATGGCTATACGCAATAACGCTATTGCCAGAAGCGTAAATATTCAGTGAACTCGCCAGAAAGGTACATCTTGTGTCAGCGAATCACACTTTTATGATGAGTGCGCCAGCGTTGTTTCGGCTGGTTATACAAACCATCATTTGACATGTATACCTGTTTGTTTATAATAGTCAGTTGTTAGGTGATATTATGATTTTTCAAAATCCAGCCCTAAAAATTTGTCTTAACCAAAGTAGCCAAGGTTCCGATTTTGTGGACGTTGTATAACGGTGCGTCCATAGGCTACATATTATGTAAACTTAAAACCGTGGACACACTCGCGTCCACGGTTTTTTATTTTAAAGTGCTCAATGATCTCAATGGATACCAATGAACGGATATCAATGAACCGAGCCACTTATTGCCTATAAATCGACTGTGGACGAGTTTTTGTCCACGGTTTTTTATTTTAAAGTGATAAGGAGTTTTTTATGATTGCATTACGTCTTGACCATGTTACGTTCAGCCATCCAGGTGGCTTAAAATTAGAGAATTTAAGTTGGGCACTTCAAGCGGGACAAAAGTTGGGCTTAGTTGGTCCTAACGGATCCGGAAAGAGTACCGTTTTACAGCTATTAACGGGTGACTTAACCCCAGATGATGGATTTGTCATCGGTGCTAAAGGTGCGACTGTGGGCTATTTGCCACAGGAAATCAACTTTGCAAAAGGGCAAACTATTCTAACAGAGGCCATGACCGCTTCTAGCCGTATTGCCGAAATTGACCAAGCCCTACAACGGGTCGAAGCCTCGTTAGCCGACCCCACGGTCTATAACAGCGAAACCCGTTTGACCGAGGTGCTGAATCAGCAGGCCGATTTGTTGAATCAGTATGAGGAGGCTGGGGGGCTAAAATATGAAAATACAGTCAAAGCAACCCTGCGTCAGTTGGGTTTCTCGAAGGAAGAGTTTGGACTTTCGACCTCGACGTTGAGCGGAGGTCAGAAGAAAATGCTCATGCTGGTAAAACTGGTTATCAACCGGCCCTCAGTGCTATTGCTTGATGAGCCGGATAATCACCTTGATTTAGCCGGAAAAAATCGGCTAGAACAGTTTATTCATCAGTATGAGGGAGCAGTAGTCATCGTCTCGCACGACCGATACATGCTAGATGAGGTAGCAACCGGCATTGTGGAGTTGGCTGGAGGTAAGTTTGAGTTTTACACCGGCAGTTATTCGGCCTATGTGACCGAAAAGGAGTTGCGTCAATTGCGTCAAGCACAGATGTACGCGGCTCAACAAAAGGAGATTGCCCAGCTTGAGGCGGCCATTGCGCGGTTTGAACTATGGGCGAGATTGGTGGTCGACGAACGCCATATCAAACAGGCTCGCAATAAACGTCGGCAAATTGACCGCATGGACAAGGTCGATAAACCCACCGAGCAACAAAGTATGCGGTTACGTCTAAATGGTTGGCGCGGCTCCGATAAAGTACTAGAAGTAACGGATTTGTTAAAAGCGTTCGAGGAAAATATCGTCTTAGCTGGATTGAATTTGACTCTATGGCATAAAGAACGAGTCGGCTTGATTGGAGCCAATGGAACCGGAAAAAGCGTCTTCTTCCGTTGTGTTACCGGCCAAGAAATTCCCACAGATGGGATTATAAAAATCGGCCCAAGTGTAAAAATGGGGATATATACCCAAGAGCATGAGAGTCTCGATTATGGCAAAAATCTGGTCGAAACGGTACGAGATATCAAGTCGATGTATGAACATGAGGCCATTGCTTTTTTGGGTAAATTCCAGTTTCCTTATCAAAAAGCATTGTACCAAACCGTGGGTAGTTTGAGTGGTGGAGAACGTAGTCGCCTACAAATGGCTCTGCTCATGCTCCAAGAGCCAAACTTTTTGCTTCTTGACGAGCCGACTAATAACATTGACATTCAATCGGCAGAGGTGTTAGAAATGGCTCTGAACGAGTTTAATGGCACAGTTCTGGTGATTTCCCATGATCGTTATTTTCTGGACAAAGTGGTCGATAAGGTAGTAGAACTAGACCCCAATCAAGGTGATTTGGTTGAGTATCTGGGCGGTTATACTGATTATCTGGCCGAGCAAAGTTAAAGGTGGGCAGAAGTTTATCATTTCAACATGACTAAAACAATATCTGACAGGATTAACAGAATTGACAGGATTACAAGCAAAAAAATCCTGTTAATCTTGTTAATCCTGTCAAAAAATACTTTTGGTTTTATCAACATGTCAGGTTATGAATGAAACGACAAACTCTTGTCAATTGTTCTATATGACCATAAGGCAAAAAATTAATTATGACTAATTTATTATTATCAGTCGGCTAGTTTGCATTTTTTCATAAAATTAGAGACAATAGGGGCGTATCCTCCTACTATTGTTTTTCCAACAAAACCAGTAAAAATTCTATGTCGAAACCAACCAAAAAACAGTTTTACTTTAACGGTGTGCATGCAGTTACAGGTAATGTCTGTTTTCCATCCCTATCTTCAAATCAATTAGCCCCCATCCTCCGGCTTGATGAGGAAGATACGGCCTATTTAGCCGAACTTCGGGATAATTTGACCTCGACAAATATAGATAACCATGCTGATTTGGCTCAAGCCGGATGGGGAGTCATCTTTAGTTATAACGCATCGCCAGCCCTACAAGAAGCATTAACCCCCCTGCTTGAGCTACGCCAAACGCAATCTCCAAAACAGTTTCGTATTTTTGCCGATGGCGACGGCTATAACCCCGATGAAACATGTAGCGAGTTTGTGTATCGGCATTACATCACCGCCAAAAAACCTCTCCCCCACTATTTGTTGATTGTCGGTAGCCCGTCTGAAATTCCCTATAAATTCCAACAACATCTGAACATTCAACACGCGGTGGGGCGTATCTATTTTGATGATGAGACAGCCTATCATCGCTACGCCCAAACGGTCGTTGCCGCCGAAACGGGTCAAATCCGCTTGCCTCGTCACCTCTCCTTTTTTAGCGTGGCTAATCCGCATGACCGCGCCTCTGGTTACAGTACCAAGCATGACAGTTATCGACTCTATCGTCATCTTAAACAACTTGATTCTAATTGGCAGGTCGATTTTTTGGCTCGCCAAACCCCCAAAACCAATCTCTCCCCATTATTAGGCGGCAAGAAGACTCCCGCCGTCCTTGTCTTGTCGGGGCATGGGCTAATAGTTCCAGCGACCAATCCGCGTCAGCAGGCTGAACAGGGGGCGTTGCTGTGTCAAGATTGGTTGGGCAGTCAGCATGACGGGGCAATCCCGCCGGAGTTCTACTTCTCCGCTGATGATATATCTGAGCAGGCCAGTTTAGCGGGTTCATTGCTTTTCCATTATAGTAGCTACGGTGCAGGGACATCACCGCATAGGCAAATCGACGGTCAGACTGACCAGCCTCCTTTTGTAGCAAAGTTGCCGCAACAATTGTTAAGTCATCCTCAAGGTGGCATGTTGGCGGTGTTTAGCTATGTTGATCGCTTGTGGGGTGGCTCCTCGGCTCGGCATGATTTGGCCGCGAAACTGTCTGAGGCTGTGTTAGCCGGAGTGATGGCTGGTCAACCCATCGGCTTGGCGTTTGACCGTTTCGATGAAAAATTTATCAAACTGGCTCACAAGCTTGAGCTGGGTATCCGCTATACTCAACGACTCCAGCGCCAACATCCGGCTAAATTTGACGATTATATAGAAAAATACGGCACGGCTTTGGTCGATTTGTGGGTCGATTACAACGATCTCAAGAACTATGCCATTATTGGTGATCCGGCGGTGCGGGTGCCGGTTGATTCGGCGATTCGGTTGATTCAGCGATTCAGCGATTCGGCGATTCAAACGATTCAAACGCCTCAAGATGAGATACGTGATACCGTTGTTAAACCAGAGAAAGCCATTGATGCGCCTAAATCGCCAGAACCACTCGATACACCAGACGTTGAATCGCCGAATCGCCGAATCGCAGAATCGTCTGAATCGCCAGAATTACTCGATACATCAGTCGCAGAATCGCAGAATCGACTTGAATCGCCTGAACTACTCGACATAGCTGACCTTTCCTTTGGATTATCCAATACCACGGAGGAACAGGAATCGGCAGAAGTCGTTGAACCGCCTGAACCGTCTGAATTACTCGATACATCAGTCGTTGAATCGCAGAATCGCAGAATCGCAGAATCGTCTGAATCGCCAGAATCGCAGAATCGCCTTGAATCGGCTAACCTTTCCTTCGGACTATCCGATACCACGGACGAACAGGAATCAGCAGAAGTCGTAGAATCGCCGAATCGCCGAATCGCCGAATCGCCAGAATCGCTCGAATCGCCAGAATCGCCGAATCGCTTTGAATCGGCTGACCTTTCCTTCGGACTATCCGATACCACGGAGGAACAGGAATCGGCAGAAGTCGTTGAATCGCCGAATCGTAGAATCGTAGAATCGTCTGAATTACTCGATACACCAGCCGTTGAATCGAAGAATCGAAGAATCGAAGAATCGCAGAATCGACTTGAATCGCCTGAATCGCCGAATCGACATGAATCGCTTAACCGTCCCCTCACAGTGGGGGATATTTTAGATTATAAAACCACCAAAATCAGTGCCCACTTTGGGCAAATTAACTATCACAGGAGATACAACATGGCTGATGAATTAGAAAATGATGAATTGATGATGTTTAACGGAGTTAACGGCTCTAATGGGGAGTATGGGATTCCTCCTATGACGAGCGAGGAGTTGTCGAAATTTATTCAGGGAGAGGGCGCGCCTGATAATCTCAAAGAGTTAAAGTTTCGACATGAAAGTGCCGACCAAGAAACGTTTGGAGTTAAAGAAGGCGTTGACCCTAAAGATATATCCCAAACAGGTTGGGGGGTTATCTTTTATGCCAAAGACCCGCGTACAGACGAAATTAAAGAAGCATTACAACCCCTGCTTGATCTGCGAAAAAGTCAGGCAGGGAAATATTTCCGGCTGTATGAAAAGGCGGATGGTCTTCGAGATGGGGAATCGAAGGGGAAGTTCTTGGCTCGGCATGGGGCAGGCCCTGGCCCAGCGGACCCCGATAATGTGCCATACTATTTATTGATTGTGGCTAGTCCAGAAGATATTGATTACCGATTCCAATATCTGGTAGATGTTCAGTACGCGGTGGGGCGAATCCACTTCGAGACGATGCAGGAGTATGCAAACTATGCTCAAAGCGTCGTCGATGCGGAGACTAAAAACCTAAAATTGGCTCGTAACGTTGAGTTTTTCAGTGTCGCCAATAAAGGTGATAAAGCCACCGCGTTGAGCAACCGTCATCTATTAGCGCCACTGGCCGAACAAATCAAAACTCGAGATGATAGTTGGAATGTGAATTTGATTAAAGAATCTGAGGCCACAAAAAACAAACTTGGTGAGATTCTTAATGGTGATACTCCGCCAGCCTTCCTTTTTACCGGCAGTCATGGCATGGAGTTTGACATGAACGACAATCGACAACTCCCTCATCAGGGGGCGTTGCTGTGTCAAGATTGGCCGGGGCCAAAAGCATGGCGCGGTAAAGGGCCAATCCCCGAAGATTTTTACTTTGCCGGTACCGATTTAAGTAAAGATGCCAATCTATCTGGCATGATTAGTTTCTTCTTTGCCTGTTATGGCGGTGGGACTCCCATGCACGACGAGTTCTCAAAAAAGGCATTTAAAAAACGAAAAGAGATTGCTCCCCGCCCATTTTTGGCAGGTCTGCCGACCCAGATGTTAAATCGGCCTAAAGGAGGAGCCTTGGCAGTCGTGGGTCATGTGGAACGAGCTTGGGGCTTCTCGTTTGTCTGGCCCGGCGCGGGGGCGCAAATCGAGGTGTTTAACAGCACCTTAACTCGCCTTTTAGAGGGCCATCCGATTGGATCAGCAATTGAGTATTTTAATGAACGGTATGCCGAGATGTCAAGCGTTTTAAGTGATGAGTTAGAGCAGATTGAGTATGGCCAAGAGGCTGATCCATATTTGTTGGCTGACCTGTGGACCTCAAACAACGATGCTCGTGACTACATCGTCATTGGTGATCCGGCGGTTCGTTTGCCGGTAGCAGAGGCTAACGAAGCCACGACAGAACGCACAGTGATTGAGGTAGGAACAGGGTCAGCCCCTGCCTCAACCGAAGAGGCACCATCCGCGGATAGTTCATTTAGTAGCGATGATAGTGATACATCCGAGCAACCCAAAGCCGATGAGTCGTTTGGTTTCTTTAGCGGTAGCGATGACCGCTCTGAAGTGGCAACTGTCGATAACCAAGCTCAGGACGAGGGAGAAGGTGGTTTGGTCGCGGCCATGAAAGAAACGGTCGAAAAACTAAGTGCTAAATTAGCCGATGCGGTGGATGATTTGACCAGTTTGGAGGTTATGACTTATGTCAGCGAAGATTTAGAAAAAACTAACCAATTGTCTGTTTTTGGTAAGAAAAAAATTCAAAAAGCAGACCTTCGAGCCATGACCCGTATTGCCCTTGATGGGGACATTATCAATCTGGTGCCAAAAAAGGAGACTGAAGAAGGCACTAAGATTGACCAAGAATTGTGGCATACCCACGTCGAAATGGTACGGTTAGCCCAAACTAACCGCATGGAGTTTGTAAGAGCGTTGGGCGAAATCAGCGGGACGTTGGTCAAAGCACTTCGAGGATAATTCTATAAACAAAGAATGGTTCAATGTTAAAACTTAAAAATTGAACCATTCTCAATCAATCAATTAATAAATGGTTCTCTGGTAGATTCCGTGCAACTCAAAACTGCATCCTGAATTAGATACCTTGATAGGGCAATCTTCCCGCAAGTTTAAAACTTGCGGGAAGATGATGACACAATCATGACGTTTGCACGGAAAGACCCAAAGAGCCTAATAAATTACAAGGAGCTTAACAATGGACGAAATTACAACAACAAACAGTGGTGAAATGGAAGTTATTCCGCCCGGAGCAGTAACTCCGGCCAGTAGTGATATGGCAGGTACCATTCAAGAGATGTCGCAAAAATTAGCCACCATGTTACGTGACGTGGTCAACGACATGTCAAAATTAGAGATTAAGACTTACACCAGCAAAGATTTAGAGCGGTCAAGTCTGGTCAAACTACGGGCTACCACCGAGATTCATCTGGATGGTGACGTGTCCGTTACCATCCCCGAAGCAGAAGGGGCTGATGGTCAAACCCAGATTGATGACAAGGTGTGGACGATTCATAAAGAGATGGTCGAGATGGCCCAAGATAAACGCGTCGAGTTTATTAAGGCGCTAGGTCAAGTGGCCGGGTCGTTGCTAAAAGAATAGGAAGTAAGGGAGTAGGGAGTAACATTTTACGTCCCTACTCCCTCTACTCTCTCACTACTAAAGGTAGTGTTGACCTGTTGACTGATAGCCTTGGGCTAAAGCCACAAGGCTAAGAGCTTCAAGACCGCTAAAGCGGCCTAAATAGCTGGCTTCAGCCTGCTTTAGCTTTTAGCATCGGGATTGATTCCGATGCGTCATCAGTCAAGATAACAACACTACCCTACTAAATTATGCCTATAGAATATACTGTTTATGGGTTAGATGATGATAGCCCTGACCTGTTTGGCATTTGGCAAGCACCATCAGACATGGACGCGGTCTCTTTCTCGGTGGGTGATGATGACGCGCCCGATGAGGATGAGGTGGTTTGGTCGGTCTCCTTGCCCGATGATCCGATTTTGGCTCAAGCAAGCCTGAATCAGCAACTGCATCTTATGCAAAGCAACCGTAGTGCAATGGCGCAGGCAAAAGAGACCATGCAAATTCTGACTCCGCGTCCGGTTGAAGATTCAGTCTCCTTTTCAGTTGGGGACGAGGCCGAATCACCAGAGATGGCCTTGCAACGGAACATGGCTCGTTTGCAGGGGCATGATGTGGTTTCATTTGGAGTAAATGATGAGGAGGATGATTGGTCTGGAACGGTAGACAATTTCCAAAAATTTATGACCCAACTGTTCCGGCTGATGAAACCATCGCTCCAAACCGAAACCAAGATTGGGCAGGTATTAATGGCTCAATCCGTTGTAAGTTTAACCGGCGACATCAACACCACTTGGTATCGCGGAACGACGGTTTCGCATACCAAACTACACAACAAAACGCTGTCTCTCTCGATGGCATCTCGAACAGCCATGTTACAGTTGGTAGCTCAAATCACTGCCGGAGCAACAGTTTTGGCTGTCAGATTTAATCTACCGGGCGGCCAGTTGATGGCTCTGCCCGCGGCCTGGAAATATATTCAGGATGTGATGAAGCAGAGCAAAAAGATGGCTCTGTTACAACGGGAGTTGACCAAGACGAGCAATCTGTAAATTGTGGTAGACAAACTGTACAACACCACCATTAAACGCCCAACCAGTTTACAAAGTCCACAAACTGGTAGAGGCGTT
Organism: Anaerolineales bacterium HSG25; assembly: GCA_030377865.1. Classification (GTDB taxonomy): domain Bacteria; phylum Chloroflexota; class Anaerolineae; order 4572-78; family J111; genus JAUCGB01. The sequence continues at coordinate 22,224 of JAUCGA010000035.1, forward strand.
TTTTGTTTGGAGCAATATCAATATAATAAAGGTCAGATAAATATTTTTAATATCAGGAGTGTTTGCATGACAAACCAAGCCGATTTACAAGATTTAACCCTCTTGGGGCAAGGAAAGACAGAACCAGAACGCACCCTAGAGACTTTCCCCAATCAACACCCCAACCGAGCCTATACTGTACGCCTAGAAACCGATGAGTTCACTTGCCTCTGCCCTATGACCAAACAGCCCGATTTTGCTCACATAACGATTGAGTACATCCCCGACAAACGAATCGTAGAGAGCAAATCGCTCAAACTGTATCTATGGTCATTCCGCGATGAGGGGCATTTTCATGAACATGTGACCAACATGATTTTAGATGATTTGGTAGAGGCCTTACACCCGCGACACTGTCGAGTAGTTGGAGAATTTAAGGTACGGGGTGGGCTTTCCATCTCCGTATCAGCCGAGTATGAGCAGGATGCAACGATTCAAGTGATTCAGCGATTCTAGCGATTCTAGCGATTCAACGATTCAGGTGATTCAATGATTCTAGCGATTCAACGATTCAGGCGATTCAACGATTCAGGCGATTCAACGACATGAATCACTAGAATCACTGAATCGAACAAACGACACCATGAAAAACATTATAGTTGGCCCAAAGAGGTTCTGCTTGATTGGCAGGTTATCGATCCCTCTCCGTTGATTGATGATCTCCGGCAACAGGGCATGGCTCAAGATATTTCTTTGTATCATCAACGACTCTCTTTTTCCGGTGGTTCGGTGATAGATGTAGTGTTTGAACAACTGTATATGCAATCATAAATGTCAACTTAGGAAGTTCCAGAATTTAAAACCTCCCAAAACCATTGTGACACTCTACCCCCTCCCAGCCTCCCCCTGCTAGGGGGAGGAGCCACTTCCCCCCTAGCAGGGGGGACTGAGGGGGGTAGAGACTCTGCTCAATTTGGGAGATTTATTTTCTTGGAATTGCCTTAACAAATGGATATCCTATCCGCTCTAGCTAGCGAGGATAGTTAAATGAACCAAGTAATGTTAAACATGCCACCCAATTTACACGAACAATTGGCTGTTTTAGCCAATCAAAACAAACAATCGGTTGACCAATACATCTTAAAAGCCTTAACTCAGCTTGTCGCCTACCAAATGCAGATCATTCCATTAACAAAAGTCATGGAGCAAGAGAAAGCATTTCATGCCTTACGTCAACAACTCGGCCCTGTCACCACACCAGATGAAGCTCGCCAAATTCTACAGCAAACCCACGAAGCAGTAGAGCCGGAAGTTGAGTTAACGCCACAGTTACGGAAACAGTTTCGGAAAAACCCTGTTGAATAGGAATGGACAAAAAGCATCATCCCATAAAAAGTATCTCACATTAATCTTAGACGATAAGTACTCTGCTCACTGCCTTGTTTTTATGCTACAATCTTAATAAACAAACGGGAGCCAATAATGCAGTGTTAGAAATTTTAACGTATCAAATTGAAGAAACGATATATGAGAGTCCGATAACCCTCGTATATCGCGCTCGTCGAAAACAAGACAACCACGCGGTTATTCTAAAAATGTTGCGTGCCGATTATCCCTCCTTAGAGAATCTGGCGCGTTATCAGCGCGAGTATCAAATCAACCAGATTTTAGCACTCGACAACATCATAAAAAGCTACGAGCTAGAAAAATACCACAATATCCTCATCCTCGTCTCCGAAGATACCGGCGGGCAATCCCTACGCCAACTGATGGACAAAGCCAGTTTGAGCCTTGATGCCATTCTAACGATTGCCATCCAACTAACCCATGTTTTGGGTGAGATTCATGCCCATCATATCATCCATCAAGATATTAGCCCCACCAACATCGTTGTCACCACTCCAACCGACATGGTTCCTAATCAAAAAGAGCATGCAACCAAATGGCTGGTTAAGCTAATTGATTTTGGCTCGGCCACAATTAGTGGAGAGGATGACAACCCGCCCCCCATTCATCTTATTGAACAATCGTTGGCCTACATCTCACCAGAGCAAACCGGTCGCCTGAATCGGCAGGTTGATTATCGTACCGATTTTTATTCGTTAGGTATCACTTTTTACGAGTTATTAACCGACCAGCTCCCTTTTCCAACTACAGACCGCCTAGAATTGGTGCATAGCCACATCGCCAAACAACCCCTACCACCCCATGAACTCATCCCCGAAACACCCCTTGCCGTCTCTGAGATTATCATGAAACTGCTTGCCAAAAATCCGGCAGATCGGTATCAATCGGCTTATGGCTTAAAAATGGATTTGGTACATTGTTTGCACGAATGGCGAAACAAGGGGGATATTGATCCGTTTCCGTTGGGTCGTCACAGTATTTCTGACGAGTTTAACGTACCAGACAAGTTGTATGGACGCACCGAAGAAGTGGCTCTATTTGCCACTATTTTTGAACGAGTAAAGCTCGGTGGTCGAGAAACTCTGGTTGTAACGGGATACGATGGTGTAGGCAAGTCAAGTTTTGTACAAGAAGCCTACCACCAAACCATCAATAATCAACCGATTATCCGTGGGCAAGGTTATTTTATTACCGGACGCTGTGAGCAGTTTCAACGCAACGTACCCTACAGCCCTTTGGTGGCCGCATTTACCGATTTGGTGCAACAACTTCTCACCGAAAGCATCCCCCAACTGCAACAATGGAAACAACTATTGTTACCAGCCTTAGAGAACAAGGGGCAGGTAATTATCGAGGTTATTCCAGAATTAACCCAAATTATCGGCCCTCAGCCCGCTCTACCGAAATTAGAACCTGCTGAGACTCAAAATCGTTTCAACCGCATCTTTCAAAAATTCATCAGGGTTTTCTGCCGCCCCGATCAACCTTTGGTCATATTTTTAGACGATTTACACTGGGTCGATAACGCTACTCTGCGCTTGCTGAATTTGATTATGGCCGATACTGATTGGCATGCCGGTGGTGAGTTGGAGCATCTTTTGCTGGTGGTAGCCTATCGTGATGTGGATTTACCTCCGAACGGGTCACTTAATTTGATGCTCGATAGTTTGCATGAAGCAGAAGTTAACGTTGAGCAAATTGAACTAAATCTCTTAAAAGTTGAGCAGATTACCGACCTTATCGCCGAAACAGTGCATCGTAATCGCGAGGAAGTGATCCCCCTAGCGGAGCTAGTCGTTGCCAAAACCGAAGGGAATCCTCTGTTTGTGAACGAGTTTTTGAAACTCCTGCGTCAAAAACAGTTGTTAACCTTTACCCATCCGTTTGCTCCTCAGCATGAGGTGTCTGTTGCGCCACAACAGGCCGGTTGGCATTGGGATTTGACCCAAATCGAGACTCTCAATATTACCGATAATGTGGTTGGTTTTGTGTTGGAGAATCTGCAAACCCTGCCTCGTCAGACCCAACATGCCCTGCAACTAGCGGCCTGTATTGGTAACGAGTTTGACACCCAAACTTTGGCCTACCTACTTGGTCAATCCAGCACCGAGACAAACGACGACCTACAAATTGCCTTAGATGAGAATCTGATTTTTCAGGTGACACACACGCCTAATAATGCCCGCTACAAATTTTTACACGACCGCGTCCATCAAGCGGCCTATCAAATGCTCGACAGCATGACTCGGCAGGTGTGGCATCTACAAATTGGACAGTTATGGCTCCACAACCACATTTCAGAAAAACGGCCTGACTATATTTTCGAACTGGTTGACCAACTCAATCAAGGCTCGGCTTTAATCAACAGCACCCAAGAAAAGGTTGAGTTGGCTCGGCTGAATCTATCAGCGGCCAAAAAGGCGAAACATGCCACTGCCTACAACACCGCCCAGCAATATCTGGTGGCCGCGTTGAGTTTACTCCCCCATGATGCCTGGACAGTTGATTATGCCCTTACTCTAGTTCTATACGAAGAACGAGCCAAAATTGAACATTTACGAGGCGACTTTGAAGCCTCAGAACAGTTTATCCAACTGGTTTTGGAGCATGCCGAACAGCCGCTCGACCAAGTTGAAGCCTACAATTTGCTGATTGTACAGTACACCTTATTGGGTCAATACGCCGAAGCGATTCAGATTGGTCGGCAAGGTTTGGCTCTGTTTGAGGTGGTTCTGCCTCAATATAATCTGCCGGACACGATTGAGGCCGAGTTGGCTCAAGTATCAGACAGTTTGGCCGGACGAGAGGTTATGAGTTTGGTCGATGAGCCAGAGATGACCGACCCGACCCAAATCGCAACCCTAAAACTGCTGACCAACACCGCGGCCGCGGCCTACAACCTCAACCAAGATTTGCTGACCGTAATTGTGGCAAAATCGGTCAACCTGTCGTTACAACATGGACATATTCCGCAAACAACCAGTAACTATGCAATTTATGGCATGTTAATCGGTTCCGTATTTGGTGACTATCAAACTGGTTATGAGTTTGGTCTGTTAGCTCTGCGTCTAAGCGAAAAGTTCAACCATTTGGCCTACCAATGTAACGCGGCCAACAGTTTAGCCAACCATGTTAATCACTGGACTCAGCACATCAAACAGGCCGAAAAGATTAACGACCGCGGCTATCAGGCCGGTATCGAGGTCGGTGAGTTGCAATACTCAGGCTATATTTTGATGTATAAAGTCCTAAACGCTTTCATTCAGGGTAAAATTTTAGACACTATCGAGACAAACATTCCGCACTACATCTCGTTTGTGACCAAAACAAAAAATCAGCTAAGTATTGATGTCATTCAGGCTTGTCAGCTTCCCATTAAAAATTTGACCGAGCAAACACCTCATCCAGAATCGTTCGACTGTCCGACATTAAGCGAGTCTGAATTCTTAGAACATTGCCAGCATCAACATAGTTTTCAGGCAATATGCCATTATCAAATCCTTAAAGCCCAACTTTTATACATGTATGACCAACCTGCCGCCGCGCTCAAGGCCATTTCCGAAGCGGAGGAGTTGCTGACCTTTATTCTTGGCATAATCACCGTTGCCGAATATAATTTTTATCACTCCTTAGCCTTGGCGGCTCGATATACAGAGGTATCGCCCAAGGTGCAGGCGCTTTATTGGGATACCTTGGAGCGGAATCAAACTCAAATGCGGTTATGGGCGACCAATTCGCCCGACAATTTCCAGCACAAATATTTGCTCGTCTCTGCTGAAATGGCTCGGCTTCGAGGCCATTCCCTCAAAGCCATCAACCTGTATGACGAAGCTATCGAATCGGCGCGTGAGCATGGTTTTATCCAAAACGAAGCCTTAGCCAATGAATTGGCCGGCAAGTTTTGGGTCAGCCGAAACAAGGCCGATTTTGCCCGTTTGTATCTAACCAAGGCTTATTATGGGTATGAATTATGGGGAGCAACCCGAAAGTTAAGCCTCATGAGCGAGTTGTACCCTTATTTGCGGCTCAAAAAACAACCTGCCATAACTAGCAACGGTGACAGTAGTATTGCCGACCAAGGCGCGGTCTTAGATTTAGCCACCGTTATCCAAGCCTCACAAACCATCTCCGGCGAAATTGTCACCGACAAACTACTCTCAAAACTGATGCGGATTGCGGTGCAAAATGCCGGCGCACAGATAGGATATCTACTCTTAGAGGAAGATGGACAGTTGGTCATTGAGGCGGCTCAAACGCTTGACCGACGTGATATTATGGTGTTACAATCACAGCCGCTGACCGATTCTGATGATTTACCGACCGCCATCATTCATTATGTGGTTCGTACCCAAAAAAGTGTGGTGCTCGACGATGCTAGTCATGAAGGCCGGTTCACCCGTGACCCATACATTGTCACTCACCAACCACTCTCCATTTTATGTACCCCGTTAATCTCGCAAGGTCGGTTTATGGGAGTGTTATATTTGGAGAACAACCTAACCAGTGGAGCCTTTACTCCAGACCGACTACAGGTATTACAGTTGCTATCGGCTCAAGCGGCTATCTCATTGGGCAACGCTCGATTATATAACGACTTGGCTCATAATGCCCTCAAATATCGTACTTTATTTGAAGATTCGCGTGATGCCATTTTTGTCAGTGACCTGCAAGGGTATATCATCGAGGCCAATCAGGCCATGCTAGACCTGTTTGACTATAGCGCCGAAGAGTTAAAACAGATTAACATCTCATCAATTTACGTTAACCCAGACGACCAGCAAAAGTTCAAAACTGTCATCACTCAACGTGGTTCAGTGCGAGATTTTGAAGTCACATTTTATGCCAAAGATGGGCTAGAGATGGAATGTCTGCTAACGGCAACCGCTCAATATGATGATGAGGGCCAAATGATAGCTTATCAAGGGGTGGTGCGGGACATCACCGAGCGGAAAAAGACCGAAATGCTGATGAGTGAGTATAATCGCATTTTGGAGCAAGCTGTCTCGGCTCGGACAAGCGAGCTAACCGAAGCCCTAGACAGCCTGCGGGCGACTCAGACGCAGTTGGTTGAAGCCGAGAAGATGGCCGCTTTGGGAGGGCTAGTGGCCGGTATTGCCCATGAAATTAACACGCCGATTAGTGTTGGGGTCACCGCGGCCTCATATTTAGAGGAGCAGACCAGCGATATTTTGGGGCGATACAAAACAGGCAAGATGAAGCGCTCTAGTTTTGAGGAATACTTGAACATTGCCGACCAAAGTAGTACCATGATTTTAACTAACCTTAATCGGGCGGTTGAGCTAATCAAGAGCTTTAAGCAGGTAGCGGTTGACCAGTCGAGCGAAGAGCGGCGCTTTTTTGATGTAAAATCCTATTTAGATGAGATTCTACTTAGTCTGAAGCCGAAAATCAAGCATACCAAACATACCGTTACCGTGCATGGGCCTGACAATTTGATGCTCGACAGCTACCCCGGTGATTTTGCTCAGATTGTGACCAACCTCATTATGAACTCACTGGTGCATGCTTACGAACCAGATGACCAAGGCCACATGACCTTTGAATTTTATGCCGCAGAAGAACATCTTCATTTTGAATACCGAGATGATGGCATTGGCATCCCCGACGAGAATCTACACCGTATCTTTGAACCGTTTTTTAGCACTAAATGGGGACAAGGCGGCAGTGGTTTGGGACTGCACATTATCTATAATCTAGTTACACAACGGCTTGGCGGTGCGATTCGGTGCCAAAGCGAACTCGGTTCCGGCACTAAATTTGTGATAGAAATCCCGATGGGTGCGGAACGTAATTCGTAATTCGTAATTCGTAATTCGTAATTGGGATGTTTTATTTCTTCCGTCTGCCTAAACGAGAGCAAAAATTCACGCTTCACGCTTCACGCTTCACGCTTCACATATCACATATCACATATCACGTTTTCACGTTTCATTGTATAAAGGACCTAACAACCTATGGCTGACCCTAACAAGATAACTCCGCCTGACGACCATGATGAGCTTATTTTTGCTGATGAGGATGATGAGCTTATTTTTGCTGATGATGACGATGACGATGATGGCGACTGGTCGAACTCAATTCGGAATCGATTACCTTCAGAGAGCGAAGCGTGCTGGAAGGTGATGCTCGTTGACGATGAACCAGAGATTCATAATGTTACCAAACTTGCCTTAAGTAACTTTATATTCCAAGATAAACGGGTTGTGTTTGTTGATGCCTATTCTGGCAAGGAGGCCAAGCAACTGATTCAGGAACATCCTGATACGGCTCTGATTCTGCTTGATGTAGTCATGGAAGCTGATCATGCCGGTTTAGAGGTGGTCAGGTTTATTCGGCAGGAATTAGATAATCAGTTAGTGCGAATTGTGTTACGGACTGGGCAACCCGGTCAAGCACCCGAAGGCACAGTGATGATTGATTATGATATTAACGACTATCGCCCCAAAGGGGAGCTAACTAGTCAGCGGCTCTATACGGCGGTGGTGGCGGCTCTGCGGGCGTTTCAGCATCTGCAATCCATTGAAACCCATCGTCGCGAAATAGAAAAAATTGCCGCGGCTTCGGCTCGATTTGTGCCACAGGAATTTTTGAGTGTTCTCGATAAAAACAGCATTGTAGAGGTCAAACTCGGCGATCAGATTCAGCAGAAGATGACCATCATGTTTGCTGATGTACGAGCCTTTACCAGTATTTCAGAGAATATGTCACCAGAGGAGAATTTTTCTTTTTTGAACGAACTGCTACGCTGGATTTGTCCGCCAGTACGGGAGTATAACGGCTTTATCGACAAATATCTAGGTGACGGCATTATGGCTCTTTTTTCTGACCAAGCAGATGACGCGGTGCAAGCGGCTATCGCCATGTTACGACGGTTGAATGACTATAATAATCTGCGGCAAACCAATGGCAAACCGATAGTCGAATTAGGAATTGGTTTGCATACTGGCATGCTGATGTTAGGCACGATTGGCGAGGAGAGCCGCATGGAGGGGACGGTTATTTCTGATGCGGTCAACGTAGCTTCACGAGTGGAGGGGCTGACCAAACAGTACGGAGCCAGTTTGGTCATTAGTCAACAGACCCTTATGTCCTTGGCTGACCCAACGTTGTACAGTTTCCGGTTTATCGACCGAGTGATGGTCAAGGGTAAACATACCTCGTTATCAGTGTATGAGGTGTTTGACGGTGAGGCTGAAAGTCAAGCAGACTTAAAGCAACAGACCAAAGAGGATTTTGAACAGGGGTTGCTGAGTTATTATCAAAAGAAGTTCCCAGAGTCAAGCGTCTACTTTAACAAAGTGTTAGAGCATAATCAGGCTGATGAGGCGGCTCGGCTCTATTTGCAACGAGCGGCCCATTACATGGTACATGGCGTGCCTGATGATTGGGAAGGTATAGAGATGATTGGGTAAACATGACAAGGCAATTAGATTGAACCAGTTTTAAAGTAAAAGTTCAGTAAAACCGCCCTAGAAACCCGATTTCTTTGAGAAATCGGGTTTCTGACGTTCCTTCTGGCGAGTTGGTTCTCTGGTAGATTCCGTGCAACTCGAAACTGTGTCCTAAATTAGGCAATTCCAAGAAAATAAATCTCCCAAATTGAGCAGAGTCTCTACCGGCGCATAGAAAGGATGGGGGAGCGGAAGTAAAGAGCGGGAAGAAATGACAAATTATCGAAAATGAGTATGCTTGTTGAGATAAATCAAAAAATCAAAAAGGGGTACTCAAAATGATGACAGAAATAATAAAGATTGTAGAAGCTGAAGATTCGCAGTTAGCCAAGTTTAGAACTTGCGGGAAGGTGATGGCTGAAAATATTTATCTAAGGAATCGGGATTAATTAACTTGTGCAGTTTATCCTGAGAGTGGTTCAATCTTAGAGATTGAACCACTCTGGAGCGCAAAACTTATTTAGGTTTCATTCCAAACATCTATAGGTCCATTTCAAACCAAAATCGACTGCCTTCACCTTCTTTGCTTTCAAACTGAATGGTTTCACCAACCGTTTGTAACAACCGCGAGCTAACCGCCAATCCCAACCCCGGCGACGGCTCAAATAAGCCCTCCAGCCGGTCAGCAGGAATCCCTCGTCCGGTATCCTCAACCAAAAATCGCAATCGAACAATATTATGCGACAAATCAGAAGGCTCGATGTCAGCCTCAACGGGTTCAATCGTAAAGGTCACGTCCCCTTGATAGGTATTTTTGAGGGCGTTATCAAGCAGGTTTATCAACACTAAGTTGAGCTTCAACTCATCCCCCCTGCCCGTTTGAGGCAGGTCAGTCGAAAAGCGATGTTGAAAGTTAGAGTGTGTATCCTTCGCTTGCGCCTCAGACCGTTTAATCAGTTTCTGCAACAGTTTAGACAGGTCAAACTCGGCCTGATATACCTCTGTCTCATCAACCTGAAAACGGCACCACTCCAAAATATTATCAATCATCCGAAACAAATCTTGACCGCAACGATAGATAGTACTGATGTCGTCACTCTGACGATTCGTTAAATCCTTATCTATTTTCAATAAAAACTGAGAATAGCCCAAAATACTACTCAAAGGCGTTTTAAAGTCGTGATTCATAAACGACATCAATTGAGCTACCGTCTTAGCCAAAGGCACCAAAAGAGCAGACTCATTCTGATTATTCTTAGCTGGCTCGGTGAACTGCTTTATTTGAACCGACAACTCTTTAAGATACGTTTGTTGATCTGAAACGTGTTGCAGTAGTTGTCCGTTTTTTGCCTCAGCCGCTTTACGTCTGGCTATCTCCTGCTCTAACTGCTGTTCGACGGTTAGGGCAGGCTGTTCGTTTGTTGGGGGTTCTTGGTTAGGTCGAGATGTGGGATTATCCATGTGGTTACTCATCACTCCTCCAGAAAGTCTTATGTTTTTGCAATGCCGACAAATGGCAGATTGCGGAATTTTTCATCCAAATCGAGGCCATATCCAAACACATATCTATCCTCAATTGGAAAACCGACATAATCAACCGGAATTTCAACTTCGCGGCGTTCAACCTTATCTAACAAGGTACAGATTTTGATACTGGCTGGATGCCGTTCGTTGAGCAATCGAGTGATATAGTTTAAGGTGTTCCCCGAATCGATAATATCCTCTACAATCAGGACATGTCGCCCCTCAATTGGTTCGTCCAAATCTTTCAAAATCCGTACTACGCCACCCGAGGCTCGTGCGCCACGGTCATAGCTGGAGACGGCTAAAAAGTCGATCTCATGCGGAATGGTAATCTGGCGCATCAAATCGGTCAAAAAGGGCACGCCACCCTTTAAGATACAGATCAACAGTAAATTTTTACCGGCATAATCGGCTGAAAGTTGTTGACCAAGTTCTTTGACCCGCTGTTGCAACGGTTCTGCTTCAATTAATATCTCTTCCAGATATTCTGATAAATAATCTTCCCAAGCTGACATGATGATGATTGGACACCGATAAACCCAGACGAACACAGGTGGAATTACATGTTCATCCGTGTTTATCGGTGTCCTGTTATTTTTTTGGTAAAAGTTCAGTAAAACCGCCCTAGAAACCCGATTTCTTTGAGAAATCAGGTTTCTGACGCTCTTTCTAGCGAGTTCACTGAATATTTATATTTTTTGTAAGGCCTCATAAATATTGCGAATTCGTCCGCCGTAAAAAGCCGCTTGCCCCGGCCCGTTGTACATCGCGGCAAAACTATTAAAATCGAGGTTTTGCAGGGCTAACATCCGCCGAGAATGTGTCCCCGGCCCCTGCACAAAATCAAAAAAGCCGATAATTTGGTGATGGGCACTAGCCGAAAAGGCTGTAAACATGTGCTGAACAGCCTCAAAACCGAGCAGAGTATGGTTAAAGCCCATAATCTGCGGTGCGCCCATGCTGATGGAGAGTTTGGCCGCGGTATCGTCCAGCGAGCAGGCAAACTCAAACAGTTCCCACTCGCTGGTCTGTTTGTCATGAAACGATTGCCAATCATCATCACCCGCCGAAGGTTTGCGCCATTTGTGTCCTTGCCATGAGCGACTCCAATCGAATCGGAAATGCTGGTCAAACCAGTTTTCGTTCTCTTTGCCCCACTTCTCATAAAAAATATGGTTCTCAAACCGAATAATCATGCGACCATCAGAGCCAAAGCTGTTGCCGCTCGATTCAATCGTCAACACCGCCGCGGCCACTTTGGGGTCGATATTGAGCCGCTCGGCTAGAGGGATCAATAGACCGCCATATCGGTTCCATGTTTTGGCCGCCATCCGTTGTTGACTGGTCGACTCTGGTCCAGTGATAGCTTGCTGGTCGGCGGATGGCTCAAGGGGCAGGCTGGTTAAATCAGACTGACCAACGCTAGACAAAAAACCAAGCGGTACACCCTCGGAGCCACGAATCACAAAGTCACGATGGGTAAACCCTTTTTGCTGACCGCTGGCTAGCACCTGCAACCAATCACCTTGCTGACTGATTAGAGCCAGCGGGGCGTTGGTCTCAAGGATAGTGATAACCTCGTGATTAGTACTCGGCCCAGCTCGTAGGTTAAGGCTGGTTTTTGCTCGCCCCACTTGGGTCGGTGGTTGAGTTGGTTCGGCCATCGGCTCTGATTTATCTGGCTCTACATACTCAGCAAAAACATAACCCGTTAGCTCTCCGGCCCGAATTTGAAGCCAATCTCCGTCTTGAGCTAAAATATCCAAAACGGTATCTGTAAACAATCCCTTAATGATGTCGTAGGTTAATCCCGGTCCGGTTCTGACATTTAAGGGGGCAGTAGCTCGACCTGTCGCCATACATTTCCTCCATAATTGATTGTCTCAGTAGTCATACTACCAAACTAGCCAAAATTGTCAATTTAACAGGGTTGACAATTTTGGGGTTTGGCTTTACGATGGGCAGAATCGTTTGTTTAATTAAGGATAATCCATGAAAAAGCTACTACAGCCAAGTAACAACCACAGTTGGAAGCTAGACGGCATTGAGTTTGCTATCAAAGAACGAGTGGGCGAGCCAGAAAATTTCATTGGGCGAGCTTATGAGTTAGAGTATCTGTATGGTTGGGCCAACCGAATCGAAGCTCAATTGAGTAAAAGTATGGCCTTTCTAGGGCGGCGCAAGATCGGAAAGAGCCTGATTTTAGAGAGACTGTACAATATTTTGTACAGTGAGCAAAAAGGGTTAATTCCCTTTTATTATGAGTTTGGTGAGGGACAACAGACTGGTAAAGAGTTTTATCAGGATTTTACGATTCGGTTTTATATGCAGGTGGTT
>JAUCGA010000035.1:34980-40524 GCA_030377865.1 Anaerolineales bacterium HSG25
GGATGGGTATCGTGGCCGAGGAGTTGATGCGTTGGTTGCCCCATCGTTTTACCGAAACGGTTGTGCCAAAGATGGATCCGAACGAGGCCAGCGCCATGACGCTCAACTACGGGCGCATGTATGGGTATAGCATGACTCCCGAAATTGCCCGCTACATCGTCTATGTGACCAACGGGGTGCCGGGTCGGATTGGGGAACTGCTGGTTCCTAAAATGGGTAAGCCAGAGATTAATTCAATCCATGATGTGGACACGGCCTTGGAGTTTGAGGTGGACATCCGGGGGACAATCAAAAACGATTGGAATGAGTATCTGGGCATGGCAATGGACAAGGTCAATGATTTGAACATGCGCCGGATTACCTACTTTTTGTGTAAAAACGAGGGGAACTGGTACTATCCGAGTCAGTTGAAAGAGGCGATGGGACTTGACATCGAAGACAAAAAACTCCGCACCGAGTTGGGGCTACTGTTCAAATACGACATCATCGACATGCGAGGCGGCAGTTATGGCGGGGTGTTTGACCGTACCTTAAAAAAGGTGCTGATGAAAGGTTATCCCGATATGCTCAACTTGCCTGATGATGAGTTTTCAGCCTATTTTAAGAACGACAACATGCTCGATTATCTGACCGAACGGGTTGAGGAGTTAGAGCTTGGGTTGGCTGAGGCTAGAGAAGTTCGAGATAGATTGAAACGTTTACAAGGTCAGCATAACCACTTAAAAGGCCATTATTATGAACGAGAAATCCTACTGTGGCTGATTAAGGGCATCATCGATCAGGATGGTGGCTTGGTCGATGGGATTGCTGTGACTGCGTTTCAAAATTGGCTGAACTATCATCTGGAGACGGGTGAGGAGCTAGACATTGTGCTAGCTGGTGAACAAGTGGTAATTATGGCCGAGTGTAAAAACTATCAGCCTGACCAGCTTGATAAGCTGACCATAGAAACCGTCACCAAATTTGTAGACAAAGCCACCCGCCTACATCAAAATCAATTTACGGACAAGGAGCTACGACTCGGCTTTTTTAGCAAACATGGCGTACAGGCTGAGTTAGGCGACTATTTGCGTCAACAAGCTATCTGGCAGGTGGAAGATATCAGACATTAAAGAGGCTTGTTACCCGACAGGGTTTTTAGTCTCAACTAAACGCAAGAGAATATCTGACAGGATTAACAGGATTTTTTGCCTTTAATCCTGTCGAAAAATTTTTATTTAATCAGCATGTCGGGTACTGAGTAAAGAGGCGTAATCTATGAAAAAGCTACTACAACCAAGTGATGATTATCGATGGAAGCTAGACGGCATTGAGTTTGCGATTGAAGAACGAGTGGGCGAGCCAGAGAACTTCATTGGGCGAGCCTATGAGTTAGAGTATCTGTATAGTTGGGCCAACCGAATTCAGCACAAACTGAGTAAAAGTATGGCCTTTCTAGGGCGGCGCAAGATTGGCAAGAGCTTGATTCTGGAGCGACTGTACAATATTTTGTACAGTGAGCAAAAAGGGTTAATTCCCTTTTATTATGAGTATGGTGAGGGAGAATGGACAGGCAAGGAGTTTTATCAAGATTTTACGCTTCGATTTTACATGCAGGTGATCGGGTATTACACCCGCGATATCGAATGGATTCGACAGGCGATTGACCGCAAACAGAGCTTATCGATGGAACGTATCATCCAACGAGTCGAAAAACTATCCTTTACCCACAAAGATTATATTTTGTATGAACTTGACGATTGCCAACAGATGTTACAGACTGACAAATCGCCTTATGTGTATGTGAGTGCCGCGGTAGCCGCTCCGGCTGGTTTTGCCACTAAAGTTCGGGTGGAAGATAAAGTGGTGCAGATGATTGATGAGTTTCAATATCTGAACGAATATATTGATGCGGGAAATGAGGATAAACCATGCAAAGCCTACATGTCAGTCGCCGAGAGCAAGGTTGCCCCCCTGCTTATCACCGGCTCATGGATGGGTATCGTGGCCGAGGAGTTGATGCGCTGGTTGCCCCATCGTTTTACCGAAACGATTGTGCCAAAGATGGATCCGAACGAGGCCAGCGCCATGACGCTCAACTACGGGCGCATGTATGGGTATGGCATGACTCCCGAAATTGCCCGCTACATCGTCTATGTGACCAACGGGGTGCCGGGTCGGATTGGGGAACTGCTGGTTCCGAAAATGGGCAAACCGGAGATTAACTCGATTCATGATGTGGATACGGCCTTGGAGTTTGAGGTGGACATCCGGGGGACAATCAAAAACGATTGGAATGAGTATCTGGGCATGGCGATGGACAAGGTCAATGATTTGAACATGCGCCGGATTACCTACTTTTTGTGTAAAAACGAGGGGAACTGGTACTATCCGAGTCAGTTGAAAGAGACGATGGGACTTGACATCGAAGACAAAAAGCTCCGCACCGAGTTGGGGCTGTTGTTCAAGTACGACATCATCGACATGCGAGGCGGCAGTTATGGCGGGGTGTTTGACCGTACCTTAAAAAAAGTGCTGATGAAAGGTTATCCCGATATGCTCAATTTGCCTGATAAAGAGTTTTCAGCATATTTTAAGAACGACAGCATGCTCGATTATCTGACCGAGCGGGTTGAGGAGTTAGAACTTGGGTTGGCTGAGGCTAGAGAAGTTCGAGATAGATTGAAACGTTTACAAGGTCAGCATAACCACTTAAAAGGCCATTATTATGAACGAGAAATCCTACTGTGGCTGATTAAGGGGATCATTGATGGCGATGGCGGCTTGGTTGATGGCATTGCCGTGACTACGTTTCAGGATTGGCTGAACTATCATCTGGAGACGGGTGAGGAGCTAGACATTGTGCTAGCTGGTGAACAAGTGGTGATTATGGCCGAGTGTAAAAACTATCAGCCTGACCAGCTTGATAAGCTGACCATAGAAACCGTCGATACGTTCGTGGACAAAGCCACCCGCTTGCACCAGAATCAATTTACGGACAAGGAGCTACGACTCGGCTTTTTTAGCAAACATGGCGTACAGGCTGAGTTGGGCGACTATTTGCGTCAACAAACTATCTGGCAGGTGGAAGATATTCGGTAGTGCAGAGTTTTGGGATGGGCGAATTGATTCTATCATCCCTGAAATTCTGCTCTAAATTGAGCAAGGGTAAATATTCAGTGAACTCGCCAGAAAGAGTGTCAGAAACCCGATTTCTTTAAGAAATCGGGTTTCTAGGGCTACTTTACTGAACTTTTACGAGCAAGGAAATTTTTTATGACGATTATGATTGATAACCATACCCTGCCCGAAAAGGGTACCATAACGCTCAAGATTGATCGCACCTTTGAGGTTTTAGTGACCGCAGAACAGGCTCGACGTAAAGTCAATCGTTGGGTTCAGCATGAGGTCAGTTATTTGATGCGAGCATTGTCTCCCATACTCATGATTGGAGATCAACATATTGTATGGCAGGTACCGATTTCATTTGGAGTGCCACACTTGGGTCAAGTAGGCACAATCGGCACAATAGAGGTAGATGTATATACGGGCAGGATGATCAATAAGGCTGACAATAAAGACGTGCTTATCAGCCAAGCCGAACGATTAGCAGGTCAGTTACCGCCATATCATCCTCATCAAGAAATCCCGAAAGAGTCTTTGGCAAACAAGACCGTTTAGTATCAATCATTATGCCACAAATTTTATGATAACCCAGTAATTTATACCTACTCGATGACCAAGCGGTATATGCGGGTTAGGTTAGAGCAGAATTTTGGGGATAGGAGAATTTTATTCTATTATCCTTGAAATTCTGCTCTAAATTATATATTAAAAGGTGAACAAAAATGAGTACAAACAACACAGCCCACTACGTTGAACAGATTCAACAACGAGTGGCAGAACATCAGGAAGATTTAATTCAGTTTTTGAAGGAACTATGCGCCATTCCTAGCATGGACAACCAAATCGGGCCAGTGGGAGAACGCATACAGGCCGAGATGATTAAGCTCGGTTACGACGAAGTCCGGTTCGACAAGATGGGTAACACCCTCGGAAGAATCGGCAACGGGCCGAAGGTGTTGCTGTACGATACCCACATCGACACGGTAGGGATTGGCGATCCTGATTCGTGGGATTGGGATCCGTTTACCGGCAAAACCGAGGATGGTGTGTTTTACGCTCGGGGCGCGGGTGATGAAAAATGCTCCACCCCCGGCATGGTCTACGGGTTAGCCATTGCCCGTGATTTAGGACTGTTGGACGGTTATACCGTCTACTGCTTCGGCAACATGGAGGAGTGGTGCGACGGTATATCGGGCAACAGTTTTGTCGAGGCCGACCCGAAGGTGAAGCCAGATTACGTGGTGATTGGCGAATCGACCAAGATGCAGGTTTATCGGGGGCATAAAGGGCGACTGGAGCTAAAAGTCGTCGCCAAGGGAACGAGTGCCCATGCTGCCTCCAACCATCTGGGTGATAATGCCATCTACAAGATGTTGCCGATTATCGAAGCCATCAGCAACATGGAGCCGGAGTTGGGTGATCATGCCTTTTTGGGGCATGGCAAAATCACCGTCAGCGACATCCAGACCAGCAACGTCTCCATCAACGCCGTGCCAGATGAGTGTACCATCTTTATCGACCGCCGCATGACCTTTGGCGAAACCAAAGAGGGCATCATCGCCAAAATCGAGAGTCTGATTCCAGAGGATCAGAAAGAGTTCATCACCGTTGAGATGCTGTTTTACGACGAGCCAAGTTATACTGGTTTCGTCTTTCCGGTTGACAAATATTTCCCGGCATGGGCTTTGGAGGATGAGCATGCCTTTGTGCAAGCCGGTCAAGCCACCCGTAAAGCCATCGGTCTGGCTGACGCGCCGACGAGTCGCTGGGAGTTCAGCACCAACGCCACCTACTGGGCTGGTAAAGCGGGCATCCCATGCATCGGATTCGGCCCCGGCGATGAGAGTGTAGCCCACACAGTTTTGGACAGTGTGCCGCTCGACGAGATGGTTAAATCGACGGAGTTTTATGCCTTGTTACCTTGGATTTTAGCCCTGAAATAAACACCTCCGAGGAAAAAAGCATACCTCGGAGGAGATTCCATCAAGCCAATCTAAAATCGGCAATCTAAAATCCAAAATCCGAACATGACTGAAGAACAGTTTAAGCAACGCACCAAACAACTGGCCTTGCGAGTGATTCGGTTGGTTGAGAGCCTGCCGAAGAGCAAAACGGGTGATGTTATTGGTCGTCAAGTTCTGCGGTCAGCGACATCCGTCGGAGCCAACTATCGAGCCGCTTGCCGTGCCAAGTCAAACGCCGACATGATCAACAAACTGCGTATCGTCGAAGAAGAAGCCGACGAAACCCTATACTGGTTAGAACTACTGGTTGAGGCCGAACTGATCGCTCCTAATCGCCTCGCCAACCTCATGGACGAAACCAACCAAATTACCGCCATGATCGTATCATCAATCAACACTCTTAGAAAAAAGAAGTGATTATCGGATTTTAGATTTACGATTTTAGATTTACGATTACCTTGATGGAGTCGTAATC
>JAUCGA010000035.1:40623-47362 GCA_030377865.1 Anaerolineales bacterium HSG25
CTAAAATCGGCAATCGGCAATCGCAAATTCAATATCCTTAGAAAAAAGAAGTGATTATCGGATTTTAGATTTACAATTTTAGATTTACGATTACCTTGACGGAGTCGCAATCTAAAATCGGCAATCGGCAATCGCAAATTCAATATCCTTAGAAAAAAGAAGTGATTATCGGATTTTAGATTTACAATTTTAGATTTACGATTACCTTGACGGAGTCGCAATCTAAAATCGGCAATCGCAAATCTAAAATCCATCAATACCCTTAGAAAAAAACTCTGATTTACGATTTTAGATTTTAGGGCATTGGAACCAACACCTCCGAGGAAAAAAGCATACCTCGGAGGAGATTCCATCAGGCCAATCTAAAATCTAAAATCGCAAATCGGCAATCGAAAGAACCGTGCAAACAAATTTACGTGGTCGAGACATGATCTCGACGCAAGATTGGACCAAAAGTGAAATCGACTCCGTGATGGAAGTCGCAATGGAATTGAAGCGGGCCAGAGCGATGGGCAAACCCCATGCTTACCTGCAAGACAAAGTGTTAGCCATGCTGTTTTTCTTTAGTAGTACCCGTACCCGCTCCAGCTTTGAGGCGGGAATCGCGCAATTGGGCGGACATGGGGCGTTTATCGACAGCACCACCACCCAAATCAGCCACGGCGACACGGCCAAGGAGATTGGCGAGATTTATGGTCGTTATTACGACGGAATCGCCATCCGGCAATGTGACTGGGGCGTGGGCAATCAGTACACCAGCGACGTGGCCGCGGCCAGTCGTGTGCCGGTGCTGAACATGCAGTGCGAGGTCTATCATCCGTTCCAGATTTTGGCCGACCTGCTGACCATCATCGAACAGAAGGGCGACCCGCGCGGCAAAACTATCGCCGTGAGTTATGCCTACGCCAGCAGTTATCAAAAACCGTTGAGTGTGCCGCAAAGTCTGATTCTGTTGATGACTCGCTACGGCATGAACGTCCGACTCGTCCGTCCGCCGGAGTTCAAGCTCATGCCCGACATCGTTCAGCAGGCTCAGGATAATGCCAAACAACATGGCGGTACGCTGGAGATTATGGATGATATGGACGCGGGTTTTAAGGATGCTGACGTGGTTTATCCGAAAAGTTGGGGCTGTTGGCTGACCACCGAAGATGAGACCGAGAGCGTCGAGATTGGCAAAAAATATAGCGACTGGATCGCTGACGAACGGCGCATGGCCCTCGCCAAGCCGGACGCAATCTACATGCACTGCCTACCTGCTGACCGCAACATCGAAGTGACCGACGGGGTGATTGATGGCCCGAACTCGGTGGTGTATGATGAAGCCGAGAATCGCCTGCATGTGCAGAAGGCGGTCATGGCGTTGACCATGAACTAATTCGATTTTAGACTGCCGATTTTAGATTTGCGATTAAAGGGCCACCTCCGAGGTCTGTTTTTGACCTCGGAGGTGTTGGAGAGACTCCGCAATCTAAAATCGGCAATCGTAAATCTAAAATCCTATGAGTAATCAACCAATAACCACTCGTCCGCCGACGGATGAGGAAAAGTTTTTACAGCAGAAGTTCAGTGAGGCCATTGTTGACCAAGTGGCGCAGATGGATAAGTTGGGCCAACAGTTGCTGACTCTGGAGTTGGCGATTCCGGGGTTGTATGCCACGGTGCTGACTATGGTGAAGGGCAAAGATACGACCCTGAGCCAAAATTGGGCCTTGTATGCCACCTTTACCTGTTGGTTTGCGGCTCTATTGCTGACCTTAGTTAGCCTGTTTCCGCGCCAACGAACCGTTGACCGTGACCTTATCCGCCAAGACCCAGCCTATTTGCATGAGAGTTGGGGGATTGAGGATTTTTTCGAGCGGACGGCGGCTTATAAGCGAAATTTCCTGATGGTCGCCAGCCTCTTCTTTTTTGGGGGCATCGCTTTGGCGACCCTTACTATTTTTTGATTTTAGATTATCGGATTTTAGATTATCGGATTTTAGATTTGCGATTTTGGATTTTAGATTGGGACTCCGCCAGCATAATCTAAAATCGTAAATCTAAAATCGACAATTGTTATGCAACGATTAACTTTCAAATGTTTTAACTGTGAACGTACCTATCAACTCAACCGCGAGATACAGGGACAGCCGAAGTTGGAGGTGGCTTGTCCCTATTGTGATACCAAGGCGGTGGCTGACTTGCGCCCGTTTTGGCGACAAAATAACAAGATTGAGGTTCACAAAGACCTGCAAGGTCAGAGTTTGAGTTTAGACATGTTTGATTTGCCGGATGTGCTTCCAACGGTTGGATTTTAGATTGGCGATTTTAGATTTTAGATTACCTTGACGAAGTCCTAATTTAAAATCGGCATGATCATCAAACGGATTCAGCGCTTATCATTGTTTTTTCGCAGTAGAGCAAAACTCATCATGAGAACAAACGACATGTCATTCCCGCATGTTTTTAGCGGGAATCTATGGCTACAGGTCGGTGGATACCCGATAACTACATTCGGGTATGACATACTGTCGGCCACGTTCAGACAACTTTTGCACTATTGCGTTTTTTCAGATATTTAAGGGATGGTATCAGGTATGTACCTGATACCGATATTTGGGCAGGATTCCCTGCCCCATGCTAGCAGGTCATACGGGGCAGGTAGCGCGAAGCCTCCTTGAAGGAGGACACACCTGCCAAATATCCGTTGCGATGACATCATCGCAACGAGCTGAGTGATTAACAGGAGTCCAAGCCTTTAGGCTTGAAACAGTCAACAAACCTAAAGGTTTGGACTCCGTGCCTGTACCGGAGAGCCTATGTCCGACAACATCAACAATCCATTCATCATCCGTCCGGCGGATGATTTGATAGAGCGTTATCCGGCCTTGCGTCATCGGGCCAGCGAGATTGCCCATGTTTATGCCAGCCGTGAGACGGTGGTGACGGATGCGGTTCTGCAACATATCGGCCAGAGTTTGTGGCAGGTGTTAGATGAAACGACGCGGGCCGCGTTTGAGACGGCCTGCACCGAGACAGGTCGGCAGATTCTGCCCATCATCATTGAGAGTGATCAGGCTGATATTCAGCAGTTGCCGTGGGAGACGTTGTATCATCCTGAGCATGGTTTTTTGGGTCGAGAGCGGCAGTTTACGTTGTCGCGGCGTATTTCTCCCGCACATGCGGGTGCAGGCAAGATGCCTGCGCTCCTAGATACTGCGCTCCTAGATACTGCGCTCCCAGACCCCGCCCTGCGGGTGGGTGCAGGCAAGATGCCTGCGCTCCCAGTGCCTGCGCTCCCAGAGGGGCCGTTGCGGGTGTTGTTGTTTACCAGTTTGCCTGATGATTTGGGTGAGCGGGGTCGGTTGGATGTGGAGGCGGAGCAGGCTCAGGTGTTGGAGGCTTTGCTTCCTTGGATTGCGGAGGGGTTGATCGAGTTGGAAATTCCCGATGATGGCCGCTTTGTCAGCCTGAGCCGTTTGTTAGACCAGTTTAAGCCGCATCTGCTCTTTTTGAGTGGGCATGGCAACTTTTATCATCAGCCCCACACCGGCGAGCCACCTTATGGCACCTTTTTGTTTGAGAGCGAGACCGGCCGCAGTGAGCCGATACGAGAAGAGAAATTGGCCGAGGCGTTTATCGGCTCGACGGTGCAGGCGGTGGTGCTGTCGGCCTGCCAATCGGGTCAGGCCAGTTCTGAGCATCTGCATCAGGGGCTAACCCGCCACCTGAGCCATTTGGGCATCCCCCATGTGATTGGCATGCGAGAGTCGATTTTGGATCGGGCCGGGATTCAGTTTGCCCGTGCCCTGTGTGACCAGATTGCTCGTCAGGAACGGCTGGATGTGGCCTTGCAGACGGCTCGACAGGCCATCACCAAACCGCTTACAGGACAGGTTTATCGGCGGGATGATATTGGTGAGGTACTGGCTGAGTTGAGTTTGGGGCAGTGGTGTCTGCCGGCTCTGCTCTCCCATAACCCCGACCAGCCTTTGATTGATTGGGATTTTACCCCCCAACCACCGGCCACGCGGTTGACCAGCCAATCGCTGGCTAACATCGACCTGCCGATACAGTTTATTGGCCGCCGGAGCGAGTTACGCCAATTAAAAAGCCGCCTGCCTAGCCGACAACGCCAACTGTTGATTACCGGGCCGGGCGGACAGGGCAAAACCGCCTTGGCCGGACGATTGGCTCAAGATTTAGAGCGACAGGGGTATCAGGTCTTGGCTTGGGCGGCTCGACCGGATAATCTGTGGGAGGATTTTATCTTTGAATTGGAGTTGGCCTTAGAGGGGAGCAACGTCGAAAAGTATGACCGCATGCTCCCCCGTTGTCGGGACGAGACGGCCAAAGCCAGCCTGATGTTGCGCCTGCTCCTGACTCAGTTTGATAAGCAGATCGTCCTCTTTTTTGACAATCTGGAAGCGGTGCAAGACCCCGACAGTTTGGCCCTGACCGACGAGCGGCTGACGGCTTGGATTAGTGCGGCCCAATCGTTCACCCGCCAAGGGCTGGTTTTATTGCTGACCTCTCGCTGGAACCTGCCGGACTGGGCGGAGGCCAATCATTGGTCGTTGGCTCAGTTTAATTATGGTGACTTTTTGCAGATGGCCCGTCAACAGAATCTACCGGCCAGTTTTTATAGCGACTATAGCCGCCTGCGCCAAGTCTATGAAACCCTGCATGGCAATGGGCGGGGCTTGATATTTTTTGCCCGCGCCATCGAGGGCATGACCAAGGTGGAGGAGAGCCAGTTTTTAGCCAAACTAGCACAGGTACAGACCGAGCTACAAAGTGACATGGCCCTTGGCGAACTGGTTAGCCGCCTGAGCGAGGCCGAGCGAACCCTGCTGAACCGCCTACCGGCCTACCACACCCCCGTGCCCATCGAAGGCATCATCAAACTGGCCCTAGATTTAGACCAGCCAGAGCAATCGCTAGAGCGCTTAGTCGCCGTCTCCCTCGTCGCCCGCCAGTTCGACCCGCAGTGGCAAACCGTGCAATACCATTGCCCGGTGGTGGTGGTCGATTGGTTGGCCGAGCATGCGGCAATCTTCCCGCAAGTTCAAAACTTGCGGGAAGATGAGGGGCTACCCCTCCTCCAAACCGCGGCCAGCTACCAACAATACCTGTTTAACCACGAACGCCGCACCCTCGACCAAGCCATCATTACCCACCAAGCCCTGCACCGAGCCAACCAAACCGAACCGGCCCACCGTTTAGCCCTCGATTATATTGTGGGCCGATTAAGCCGAGCCGGACTGTACCACACCCTGCTGACCGACTGGTTGCCCCCCATGTGCGAGGCCACAGAACCCGCCACCAAAGCAAGGGCCTTGAATTTTATGGGACTACAGCATGATTATGTGGGGCAGTATGAAAAGGCGTTAACCTACTACAAACAATCGCTGACCATTCAACAGGAAATCGGCGACAAGGCTGGCGAAGGCACGACCCTCAATAATATCTCTCAAATCTATGATTCCAGAGGCGATTACGACACCGCCCTCAGCTATCTGGAACAATCTCTGACCATAAGACAGGAAATCGGCGACAAGGCCGGCGAAGGCACTACCCTCAATAATATCTCTCAAATTTTCAAGGCCAGAGGCGATTACGACACCGCCCTCAAATATCTGCAACAATCGCTGACCATTCAAAAGGAAATCGGCGACAAGGCTGGCGAAGGCACTACCCTCAATAATATCGCCACCGCCTATCATGCTCAGGGTGATTACGAAAACGCTCTGCGCTACATGAAACAATCGCTGACCATAAGACAGGAAATCGGCGACAAGGCCGGCGAAGGCACCACTCTCAATAATATCTCTCAAATTTTCAAGGCCAGAGGCGATTACGACACCGCCCTCAGCTATCTGAAACAATCTCTGACCATAAGACAGGAAATCGGCGACAAGGCTGGCGAAGGCACCACCCTCAATAATATCGCCACCGCCTACCATGCGCAGGGAGATTATGAAAACGCTCTGCGCTACATGAAACAATCGCTGACCATTCAAAAAGAAATCGGCGACAAGGCCGGCGAAGGCACCACCCTCAATAATATCTCTCAAATTTTCAAGGCCAGAGGCGATACCAACACCGCCCTCAGCTATCTGGAACAATCTCTGACCATAAGACAGGAAATCGGCGACAAGGCTGGCGAAGGCACTACCCTCAATAATATCTCTCAAATCTATCAGGCCAGAGGCGATTACGGCACCGCCCTCAGCTATCTGGAACAATCTCTGACCATAAGACAGGAAATCGGCGATGTGGCGGGGTTGTGTGTGACGTTGATTAACATGGGGCATATTCATTGGCAAAATGAGGAGCAGAGGGAAGCGTTGCAGGCTTGGGTGACGGCCTATCAACTGGCTAGTCGTATCCAGCATGCCCAAGCGTTGCAAGCTCTCACCAGTATGGCCGAGCAGTTGGGTCTGCCCGGTGGGTTGGCGGGGTGGGAGACGTTGGCGGCGCGAATGAAGAATGAGGAACGGGGAATGAAGAATGAAGAATGAAGAACGGGGAACGAGGATGATAATCGGCGGTACACACCCGCCAAATACCCGTTACGATTACATAATCGTAACGATCAGGAAAACAGGAGTGTCAAAATTGTATTTTGGCAGTAGAGCAAAACTCATCATGAGAACAAACGACATGTCATTCCCGCATGTTTTTAGCGGGAATCTATGGCTACAGGTCGGTGGATACCCGATAACTACATTCGGGTATGACATACATCATGAGA
>JAUCGA010000036.1 GCA_030377865.1 Anaerolineales bacterium HSG25
GTGACATCGTGGCCTCCCCACTGTCTTTTAAGGTTATGAGATATTATACTTCAAGTAGGGTGCAAAACGCTACTTTCTACTAATACTATTCATTTTATACTACTTCATACTAGCGAATGGGGAGTGACAAACAAAAAACCATTACAATATGGCTGTTACTACCACATCTACAATCGAGGCAACAACCGCGAAAACCTATTCGTGGAGCGTCGTAACTATCCCTATTTCTTAAAGCTATACGCTCACCACATTCAACCCGTTGCCGAAACTTATGCTTACTGCCTGTTGCCCAACCATTTTCACTTCGCCATCCGCACTTACACCGAAGCGGAACAAGAAGCGTACTGGAAGCGTAGCCAGAGTAGCGGCGACCAGAGTGGTTCACTCTTAAAGAGTGAACCACTCTCAAACCCAGACGACAAGACTGATCCTGACCAGAGTGACAGTCAGAATGGTTCAATCTCAAAGATTGAACCATTCTCGGCCACTGAACCACTCTCAAACCTTGACGACAAGACAGAGTCCGACCGGATGGCTAGCCAGAGTGACGACCAGAGTGGGCCAATCTTAGAGATTGGCCCACTCTCGAACTCTGAACCACTCTCTCCTACTTTCAAACTCCGCCCCCCAAGCCGAGCCTTCAACAACATGTTCATCGCCTATGCCCGTGCCTTTAACAAGGCCACGCAACGCACCGGCGCATTGTTTGAAAGCCCATTTGGCCGGAAAATTGTTGACACGCATCCCTATTTGATAACCCTAATTGCCTATATTCATCGTAATCCACAAAAACATGGTATTGTAACCGACTTTCGAGAATGGCTCTGGTCATCGTATCATGCCATGCTCTCTAGCAAGCCGACCAAAGTTCAACGGGATGAGGTATTGACTTGGTATCACAATCGCTCTCAGTTCATCAAAACACATCTGCAAGAAGTGGACGAACAGTTCATCGCCTCGTTAATTGTTGATGATTGGGATTGAGCGCTGTTCGGAGACGGAGAGTGGTTCATTCCTCATAACGGAGAGTGGTTCATTCTCAAAGAATGAACCACTCTGGCATACTCCTGAAATCGAAAATTTATGCAAACAACTCAAAAACATATTTCACCAACAACCCCTCCCGCCAGATTCCGATTCCTGCGCGCCTTTTCGGGGACATTCAGAATCTTCATCAGCTTAACTTTCTTCCATTTTTTGGGAAAACTCTTCGGGTCAGAATGGGAAAATAGCCGCAAACCGGATGTCTATCGCCAAAATGCTCGTCGCTTAAAACGACTGCTTCTCTCATTGCGAGGCATATTCCTCAAACTGGGTCAACTTATTAGCATTTTGAGCAACTTTTTACCCGACTATTTTCGTAAAGAGCTAGAAGAGCTACAGGACAAGATTCCGCCCCGACCGTTGCATGAAGTTACCGGAAGGATTCGGCAAGAGTTTGGCAAAGAACCTAGCCAACTATTTGCCGAGTTTGATGAGACACCGCTGGCGAGTGCCTCGTTAGCTCAGGTTCATTTAGCTCGTTTGCATGATGGTCGCCAAGTGGCGGTCAAGGTGCAATATTTGGATATTGAAGCCACCGCCAAAGAAGATTTGCGAACCATTAAGACGTTGCTTTTCTTTTACAGTGCTATTTTGCGAATAAAAGGATTGGGCAATATTCATACTCAGTTGAGCGAAATGATTCTTGAAGAGTTGGATTTTCGTCGAGAAGCCGAGCATATCACCACTATATCGGCTAACTTTAGCGACAATCCTCGGGTTGCGTTCCCAACCGTCATCCCTGAACTATCATCAGAACGAGTGCTGACCACCGAATATATGCCGGGCATGAACATCGCGAATTTGGAAAAATTGGCTGAACTGAACATCAATCGACAAGACCTCGCCGAGCGCTTATTAACCGCCTATTGCCAGATGATTTTCAGCGATGGCATTTATCATGCCGACCCGCATCCGGGTAACATTTTGGTTCAGTCGGATGGCACGATAGTTTTTCTGGATTTTGGGGCCGTTTCTAAACTGTCAGATGACATGCGAGAGGGAATCATCCTGTTTTTTGAGGGGGTTCTCAAACGCAACAATAATCAAATTTCATCAGCCTTAAAACAGATGGGCTTTATCGCCCTGCATGAGGATAATCGGCATGTTGAGCAGATTGTCGAACAACTGGTTGATTATCTCTACAGCCATTTTTTAGAACAGATGACCCTCGATTCTTGGAGTTTGTCCGATATTCAGGTTGATATGCAGTCGAAACTTGAGGTCATGGTCGATCTTTCCAACATGGACATCTCGCTCCGAGAGTTGACTTCGACCTTTCAAATACCCAAAGATTGGGTTCTATTAGAGCGCACAATTTTACTACTTTTGGGGCTATACACCCACCTCGACCCGACTATGAACCCTATCAAAACAATTCAACCCTATTTAGAGGAGTTTGTTTTGGGTCAGGATAAAAATTGGCTCAAGTTGATTGAGTCGGCGGTGAAAGATATTGCTCTGTCGGCGGTCACTGTTCCAGCTGATATTCAAAATTTTCTAAATAAGGCCAATCGGGGCGAATTGGAGGTTCGGGTCAAAGGCCTGACCGAAAGTGCTAACCTACTGTACGCCCTCGGTCATCAACTTCTTTATGGCCTATTTGTTATGTTTTTTGGTGGATTTGCGTATATAACTTATACCAATGGCGATGTTCTGCTCTCGAAAGGTTTGGTTGGCTTGAGCATTTTTTTCCTACTCAGCTTGGGCGTTTCTTTTTTACGGGCTGGTAAATGGCGGAAAAGAGGCAGGTAGTATAGAAAGGAAGAGTGGTTCAATCTTCAAGATTGAACCACTCTAAAGACACCAAAAGGCCGTTACCTTCCCGCAAGTTCTAAACTTGCGGGAAGATTGGTATTGAATTAAAAGCCATTATCTGAAAAACTGTGTGATATTCTAGAGGACATAACTATGAGTTTCAACTTTACAGAACTTGATTATCGCCAGACCGACATGGGCGAGTTAATCCTACGACGACGACGGATTCCCTCGTTGGGTGATACGGACGTGTTTGAGGTTAAACTCGGCGATGAGTTCCTCATGTCCAGCCTGTTCAACGCCGGAGAGGTGGCCTTGGCCGAACTAGGGCTGGCCGATTTCGGCTCCACGCCGTTGGATGTGGTGGTGGGCGGTCTAGGCTTGGGTTACACCACCAGCGCGGCCTTGGATCATCCTCATGTAGAATCGGTGTTGGTGGTTGATGCGTTGGCTGATGTAATCGACTGGCATCAAAAAGGACTAGTTCCACTCGGAGAAAAGCTGTCTGCTGACCCGCGTTGCCGCTTTATCAACGACGACTTTTTTGCACTAGCAAACCCGTCGGGACAGGGCTTCGATCCCCAAGCCCCCAACCGGTGCTTCCATGCTATTTTGTTGGATATCGACCACTCACCGCGTAACCTGCTGAATCCGAGTCACGGCCCATTTTATGAACCTGCCGGACTGCGTCACTTGACCAGTTACCTGCATCCCGGCGGAGTCTTCGCTCTGTGGTCGGATGATCCGCCCGATGATGAATTTTTAGCAACACTCGCTTCAACCTTTGCTACGGCCCAAGCGCATGTTGTCACTTTCCCGAATCCATTGACGAACGGTGAGGCCGCGAACACGGTGTACGTTGCTCGTGTGGCATAACATAACCGTAGAGAGGTTCATAAATGATTTTTTGCCCCCAAAGTGCGTCATAAGAATTATGCAGGGCGGAATTTGGTTTTGTATATAGTTCAAACAACGCAAATTTCGCCCTTTAAGCGAGTGAAAAATCATTTATAAGGTTCAATCTTCAAGATTGAACCACTCTCACCATGAACCGCACAAGTTAATTAATCCCGATTCCTAGCTGTAAAAAAGCCCTTGCTGAAAAAGCAAGGGCTAGCTAAAGTACATGTCTAGTACGTTCTATTGTATAATAAAAATTATCAAATATGGTTCCTGCCATTCAACCACCAATAGGCATTAGTACTCTAAAAAAATAGGCTTTTCTGCTAACTCATGTCATTTAGTTAGGCAATATTAGTTCTTACATTAGACCTGTTCGGCAATAACCTATTATCGCATAAAAACTCAAATTCGAGGTCTGCGGAGTGCAAAAGCTTCTTGCTTTTGCATGTTTGTCTCCGGCAAAAGCAAGAAGCTTTTGCACTCCTTTATTGCCGAACAGCTTTATTGCCTCATGCTAACAATGGTTGCTTTAATTACGTTCCGAATCGTTATACATCAGTGATTCGCGAACCATTAGGTTTGTTTGCCTAATTTTAAAAGAGAGATCCGCGGCTAAATTTCGCATGACAATGTATCCCATAGCTTTATTTTCTTGTAGTAGTTGAACAAAATCTTCTCGGTCAATCACTAACAGTTTTGCTGTTTCAGACCCACACCGAGCAGTCGCAGAGCGGATACCTTGGTCAACTAGAGCAACTTCACCAAAACATTGTCCCCGACGTAATACAGCAATAGTACTAGGCTCGTAATTATCTGCGCCATCACCAATTGTATCGGGGTCAACTTGAATTTCAATTTCTCCGCCCATAATAACATAAAACTCCTTACTAGGCGAGTTTTCTCGGAAAATTATATCTCCAAGAGTATAAAGTTTCGGCCTACAAACGCTGTTTATCAGTTGCAAGTGTTCAGTTTCTAGGTCTTCGAGGATGTCTACCTGTCTCAATATATACAAGTTGGTCATCTGGTGATCCTCCATCACAGTTTTTTGTACAGCCATTGTGTAACACTCCTTAAGATTAAAAAATATTTAGGTAAATCTTAACATGAGCATGTAGCAAAATCAATGGGACTTTTGGTTGTAGAATGAGAGTTGAGGAATGAGGTGTTACACTGTCAATATTATGTTGAGTAGAGTTTTTGATCATCGGGATAGTTCAGTTCACCCCGATTAAATAGATTTTTTATTTTCTGTAGTGGTCAAGATGATGTTACAAAAACATTTGAGCAAAGGCTGAATTTTTTCAACATCAGGCTGACCACCACAAGATTTTTTATTTTCCCTATTATAACTGAGTTGGATATGATAAACAAACCTGTTTTCACAACAGAGTAAGACTCCTTCCTTATTATGAGAAGGGATGACAGCATGCTCCTCGAAATTAACATGGCATCTTTTTTGCGTATCTAGTACCTATATTTTGAGTGGTACAGTGCTTGCGATATATGGAGTTATCTGGTAAATTTTGTAGTAGTCAATACACAGAAGTTTATCGTTTCAACATGACTAAAACAATATCTGACAGGATTAACGGGATTGATAGGATTACAAGCAAAAAAATCCTGTTAATCTTGTTAATCCTGTCAAAAAATGCTTTTGGTTTTATCAATATGTCAGGTCATGAATGAAACAACAAACTTTTGAATACAGTAGCAAACAGACCTTCCAATAACTTAAACGGTATAAAAAACTGAGTTAATTTACCACTATCACAAAAATTATGATGAATCCCTCTCTTAAAGCAATTACATTCGATTTTTGGTCTACCCTTTATCGAGGGCAACCAACCAATCGTCATAAACGAGCTCAGAAATTAAAAGCTGAGATAGAGCAATATAGTCAACAAAATATTGCGTTTGATGATTTTGAGCAGGCAACGCAAACGGCCAAAACAATCTGGGGACAAATTTGGCAAGATGAGCATCGTACTCTTAAGGCTCAACAATGGTTAGAGATTGTTTTAACTGAGTTGAGTATTTCAATCGCCGCGGCCGATAAAATCAACATTATCTACAATATGGAAAATGCTATTTTAGCCAATCGGCCATATTTGGTAGAGAATGGGGTGCAGATTTTGGCTGACTTATCGGCTCGTTACAAATTGGCAATTATATCGGATACGGGAACGACACCGGGTCGAGTGCTTCGCCAGATTATGACCGATGATAAGATTTTGCCGTACTTTTCTCACCTCACCTTTTCCGACGAGTTTGGTTATAGCAAACCTCACCGCAAACCATTTTTAGCCACCCTAAAACAGCTAGAGTGTCAGCCAAATCAGGCTGTACATATTGGTGATTTATTAAGAACCGATATCCAAGGGGCAAAAAATATCGGCATGCGAGCCATCCAGTATACGGGTTTTAACGAAGATACAGATAACAAAACCGATGTTATTCCTGATGCAGTTATTAGTAGCTATGATTCTTTAAACCCACTATTAATGCAGTGGTTCACCCATACCTAAATACTAATCTCTAAATTATATATAAGAAAACAGTCCTTTTAGTTTCTATAATTCTAAGCATGGCTCTATAATTTACTATTAGAGTCGGTAAACCCTGCTTCAACAATTGGTAAAACAGCTATCTTGGCCTAATATTGTCAAAATAGTTGGTAAATTTCTTTGCCCGCTTGCAACTACTTACATTGAAAAATTCCGAAACAGCCTTATCTTAACAAAGGGTCGTTAATTATGAAGATTCATAAACTGTATCAAACCGTTATAATCATCGGTATTATACTATTGTTACTTATTACCATGTCAGCCTCCATCTATGCAAAAGGAGAAGTTGATACATCCATAAATCAGCCGATGTTAGCGTCATCCCAATCGGCTGATAGACTATCGACGCGGCTACAGCCAGACCGATTAAACACGCCCGAAAATATCACTTGGCATACTTTTTTAGGTTCCATAGCAAACGATAAAGTAACCGCGTTGACAACAGATGAGGAAGGTCGAATCTATGTTGTAGGTACCAGTGATGCATCATGGGGTGAACCGATTAATCCCCATAGTGGTGGACGAGATATTTTTGTAGCCAAATTTAGTCGCGGCGGCAACCTACTATGGAATAATTTTTTTGGTGATGAGGGTAATAACAATCCCAAAGCAATTGCGGTTGATGCCGATGAACGCATATACATCAGCGGAAGCAGTAACCATAGTTGGGGACAACCAATCAGCGAGCATGCGGGTCAACAAGATATATTTGCCGCTCGATTAGGGGCAGGCGGGAAGTTACAATGGCTTAATTATTTTGGCTCTACAGGCGACGATGTAGCAAACGACATGGCGATTGGCTCTGATGGTACAATCTATCTGGTTGGGAGTAGTGATGCTGAGTGGGACGATACCAGTGTGACCGCGCACACAGCAGACAACGATGCGGTTGTACTACAGATTAGTAATGACGGCAAATTAGTTTGGCACAGTTTTATGGGGGGCACCGGTTTTGAAAGTGGTGATGCCATTGGCCTAGATACCAACAACAATATATATATCGCCGGAACAAGTAGCGAAAGTTGGGGCGATACGATTCTTAATGACCATAACGGTGATAGTCGTGACGCATTTATTGCCAAACTGAATAATCAAGGCGAACTAAGTTGGAACCGTTTTGTCGGTAATAGTGAAGGTAGTGATGCCATTGAGGCACTGACTCTTGATGATTTTGGCAACCTCTACACCGCAGGATATAGCTGGGATGGATGGGGTGAACCGGTCTCTGCTTTTGCAGGTACAGGTTTTTTTGATGCATTTGTCGCCAAATGGACTCCTGATGGGGATTTGGAATGGCACACCTTTATGGGTAACACCTCTCAGGCCGCAGATGCAGACCGAGCATACGACATTGCTTATGATGAAACGACTGGTAGAATTTACGTCGTTGGTGATAGCCGCGGTGATAGTTGGGGTGAACCGCTCGACAGTTTTTCTGGCGAACGTGACATGTTCGTCGCCCGTTTAGACCGTAACAGTGGCGAGCGAGTATGGGAAACTTTTTTGGGCGGCGCAGAGTTTGATTATGGAAACGGTGTAACCGTCGACAACAATGGCAATATCTATGTAGGTGGCTATAGCCAAACCGATTGGGGTGACTCCATCATCCCATACACGGGAGCAGAAGAAGGATTTTTAGTCCGGATCCCAGCCTGTTTGCCTAAATGTTCAGTAGTAGAAGCAGAATCTGAATCTACCGAAACCGATGATGAAACAGCTACTAATGCTGATACATCATCCACCGAAGTGCTATCGCCACAAGTTATTGAAGAGGCTACACGAGCATCACAAATCGTCGAAGAAGCTACTGCCACACCTGTCACCAATCAGTCAGATGAGGCAGATGAAGAGACACCTACTCCAACGGCTACGGTGATTAATGATGAGCAGACTGATAGCGAAGAGACAGAAACAACCATTCAACCTTCGTCAACTGCCACGTCTCGTCCTGAAGATGACACGGTCGAAAGCCAAGATAGCACCGAAAGTAGTAATGACACCGAATCAACGGCAAGTGTAACTCAAGATGGTACCACCGTTACAACCAGTCAAGCTAATACAGCGGAGAGCATGTCCTCGACCGAATTACTCCAAGATGCTGAGTTTCTAATGTCATTGAGTGCCTTGGGGTATAACGAGGTGACTCTCAAAGGGCCTTATGATGTCGCCGAATATACATTCAGCGTGCCAGACAGTTGGGAAATTAGTGATTTGGCCTACATTCTCATGGAAGTCAGCTTTGTCTACAACCCCATTATCGGCAGTGGCGAAATCTATACGCCGACTCTGTTTGGCAATATTATTGTCGCCATTGACGGCGAAACCCAAAAAATCACGCCGATTCAAACTGCGCCTCTCATCAACTCCCGATACCGAGTTAATATCCCGTTGGACATGCTGAATAATTCTGACAAGAGTCAACATGTTATCAGTGTGGCCCTCGACACCAGCCCGAGTTGCACCATGCCCCATGATGCCCGACTGGTGATTCATCCTGAGACAACCCATATAACCTTTACTTACGATGAAACGCCATTAAATCCTGATTTGGCCCAATACCCCGCCCCTTTTAATGATCCTCAATTTAATATTGAGCGGGTTAACGACCAAAATGTATACCTGCCAAAAACATCGAAGATTATCATCGTTTTGCCAGAAATTCCCAATCAAGAAGAGTTAAACAGTGCCGTTGCTATTGCCGCTCGATTAGGAAACTTAGGAGCGCTATTGGTCACAGTTGATGGCATGAGTGACCAGAAGCTTCTCGAACAAATTGAAGCTGGAACATCCCCAAACGCCCATTTTGTGGTCATTGGAACGCCAGACCGTAATAAAGTTGTAGCAAAGCTAAACGAATGGGGAACACTGCCTACCCTATTTAGAGAGCGAAGCCTCGGTTTGACCAGCCAAGGGCCGACCACGGTGCAACCTAATGGTGAACTATCATACAACCTCAAAGTGACCAACTCAACGGCAAACGAGGTCAACTCCCTACTGCTGTCTAATATTTTACCCCATGACGTGGCCTTACAAGGTTGTAACCCCCTTTGCCAAGAAACCACCAGCGGGCAAGAAGTGACATGGTTTATCAAATCATTAGCACCGGGTGAAACAGCCAACTTTGGCATCACCGTGCGACTCAGTGACACGCCCAATGGCACGTTACTTGAAAACACTTCCATCTTATTGAATGACCAATCTGAGCCGATTAACGTCAATACATGGACGACCAAGATTAACACCGACCAAGCTAGTGACGATACTACCTCGATTTTGCCTAACGCCCCCATCGGTAACTATTTCTTGGCTCAAAAAGGATGGAACGCGGCCCAGAGCGATGGGATTATTCAAGCCATGTCAGCCCCTTGGGATGCCAAGCGAGCCATTTTGGTGGTTACGGGACTAAATGACGAGGCGGTGAGTAAAGCCGGTCAGGCTATGGGAGTCAAACAACAATTGCCCGGCCTGCTTGGCACAACGGCCTTGGTTGACCAGATTCAGCTTTTAACCCACACCACCGCGTCACCAAATGTCTCGGCCTCGTTATCAAAATTGGGCTATTCTGACCAAACCATGACCGGAATCTCAACCGAGGCCAGTTACAGCTTTGATATTCCCCCCGGTTGGCGTTTGTCCGAAGGAGACACCCTATTTAACCTGAAGTTCAGTCATTCTCAACTGATAGATTTTGAGAACTCATCGTTACGAGTACTATTTAACGGGCAACCATTAGCCGAGATGATACTCACGGAGGAAAGTTCTCAAAACGGACAACTTCCGGTTGAGTTACCCTCCTTAAACACAAGGTCTGGTCGCACCAATAAAATTACGGTTCAGGCCCACCTTGAAGCCCTTGACCGTTGCGCGGCCCTAAATAGTAGCTGGATTACCCTAAATGGAAATTCAGCCTTGAATTTGAAATATCTGCCCAATGAGGTTGATGATCCCGATTTTGATAAGTTCCCAGTTCCGTTTAATCAGCAAACGAACCTCACCAACCTGTTGTTTGTTTTGCCCGAAGCCCCCATCTTTATCGAGTGGAGAGAGGCGATTCGGATCGCGGCCCTGATTGGACAGGGAAGCGATGGGACTATTTTTGCCCCTAAATTGGCCCTTGGTACAAATTGGTCAGAGAGTTTGTTAGATGACCATCATCTTGTGGCGATTGGACGACCTTCTCGCAATGCTTTACTAGAACAAATTAACGATTATCTATTACAGCCCTTTATCGTTGGCACGGACATGATGCGACAAGAACTGAATAACGTCTCCTTCCGTTCTCTGCCCGACACGAATATTGGCGTGGTACAAATTACCACTGCTCCGGGCAAGAATCGAGCCTTGTTAGTCCTAACTGGCACTACCGACGAGGCCGTGTCTTGGGCCGGTGATGCCCTACAAAACCGTTTTAGGCGACTTGGTTCAGGAAACTTGGCCTTTGTAGGCAAGGGCAGTAGCAGTATTATTGATGCCACTCGTTTGACTGAAAGTGGCACATCTGAAGCGGTGCTAGAAGCCCTACCAGAGTTTACCGAAGCCCCCACCGCAGATGAAGCAACTTCCGCGGTAGAGGGTGATACGGAAAATGATACCCCCTTGACCATCACAACGACGGCTGAACGTCCCCGATGGCTCATTGCCCTAATCGGTTTAGCCGCGGTACTAATCATTGCCACTTTCGCCCTAGCCTATTGGCAGAGTCAGCGAAGTGTGTAGTGCTACAGTCTTTCAGGAAGTTCCAGAATTTAGAACCTCCCAAAACCATTGTGACACGCTACCCCCCTCCCAGCCTCCCCCTGCTAGGGGGAGGAGCCGCTTCCCCCCTAGCAGGGGGGACTGAGGGGGGTAGAGACTCTGCTCAATTTGGGAGATTTATTTTCTTGGAATTGCCTCAGATTATACGAATAACTGAAATCGCTGAATCCGTTTGACGATCATGTCGATATTTGGAGGATGTCCAGTTTAGAAGGCAAAATCAGCGTTCATCATTGTTTTTTCAGCAGTTCAGCGTTTCAAAGCAGTAGCTTGCTCGTTTGTAAAAGTTCAGTAAAACTGCCCTAAAAACCCGATTTCTTTGAGAAATCGGGTTTCTGACGTTCTTTCTGGCGAGTTCACTGAATATTTACGCTCGTTTTACCAGTTCAAGTTAATAGCTCACTGATTGTTACGGATTTTGGATGGGTTTTGACCTCAATCTGTAAAATTTCGTGAGCTATTTTTTGTAGACGTACCGGCCCAGATAAGGTATAATAACCAACAGTCTTTCAGATAATGGTTTTCAATTCAAGGCCAACCTTCCCGCAAGTTTAGAACTTGCGGGAAGGTGATGGCTGAAAATATTTATCTGAACATCTAAAGAGTTTGTCATTTCATTCATGACCTGATATATTGATAAAATCAAAAGCATTTTTTGATAGGATTAACAGGATTGACAGGATTTTTTTACTTGTAATCCTGTCAATCCTGTCAGATATTGTTTTAGTCATGTTGAAATGATAAACTTCTGTTCTGAATAACGACAAAAGCCGGAGCCACAAGTAGGGGAGGCCGCCAAGGTTACGGCTCGCTGTAGTGGTAGATCACGAATGGGTCTCGGGTGGAGAACAAGTCATGAAAAAATTAGGGTTGGGAATACAGGAATTATCTAAATTTAAGACAAACAACTTGATCTATGTGGATAAAACTGAGCATATTTACAAACTTATAAATGATGGTAGTTATTATTTCTTGTCTCGTCCCCGTCGATTTGGTAAATCATTATTGGTTAATACCCTTAAAGATATTTTTGGAGGTAATAAAGAACTTTTTGAAGGGTGCTGGATTTATGATAAGTGGCATTGGGGAAAAAAATACCCGGTTATAAAACTCAGTTTCTCAAAGATGGGCTATAAAGAACAAGGTCTTAAAAAAGCTTTAGAACTTTGTTTGTTACAACAAGCTAAAATGCACGGAGTTCAACTTGAGACTCAAAATTATGGGGACCAGTTTTTAGAGTTAATTGAAATATTGGGCAAAGAAATTCCTGTAGTGGTATTAATTGATGAGTATGATAAACCGATTATAGATTATCTTGAAAAATCTGAAATGAACCAAGCAAATGAAAATAGAGAGATATTAAAAACGTTCTACGCTGGGGTTAAAGACCAAGATAAATATCTGCGTTTTTTCTTCATCACGGGGGTATCAAAATTTAGCAGGGTTTCAATCTTTAGTGATCTTAACCATTTAACGGATATAACCATCTCTAAACATTTTGCTAGCCTTGTGGGTTACACTGAGGATGAAATTAAAAAAAATTACGCTCCTTATCTTAGCAGTCTTAGCCAAGAACTTGAACAAACGGAAGAAAAAATAATGAAAAAAGTAGCCTATTGGTATGATGGCTACTCTTGGGATGGCAAAACGTTTGTATTTAATCCCTATTCAATAATCAACTTATTTTATCATCAAGAATTTAGAAATTTTTGGTTTGAAACAGGAACCCCCACCTTTCTAATGAAAAAATGGAAAGAGACTAATTATAAACTGGACCAAGCCATTAACAGATTGGTTAAGGAATCTACGTTTAATAAATATGATGTAGATAATCTTAACATTACAGCGATACTGTTTCAAACAGGCTATTTAACTATTAAGAAAATTGACCATGAGAAAAACCGGTATTTGCTAGACTTTCCCAATAAAGAGGTGCGAGACTCCTTTCTTGATGTAGCCGTTGAAAATTATGCCAATAGTACCTTGTATGAAATGGAAACTATTGTTGATGGTTTGCTTGTGGCTCTGACCCACAATGATATGCAAAGCTTCTTCAATACCTTGCATACCCTTTTTAGTTCGATAGCAGTGAAACAGTTAGACAAAGTAAAAGAATATGAGGGATTTTATCATAGTATAATCTACATCGTCTTGAAAATAGTAGGCATCCAAATAGGGTGTGAAGTTCAATCAAGTTTTGGCATTACCGATGCGGTAATCAAAACAACTGATTATATCTATGTAATGGAATTTAAGATGGGAAAGGCTCAAAGCGCGATTGATCAGATTAAAAAGAAAAAATACTATGCCCCCTATCTGGCAGACAAACGGGAAGTTGTTATTGTTGGTTTTGGATTTAACAAGGTAGAAAAAAATCTGGAGGATTTTCTGGTTGAAACAATAAAAAAATGTAGTGGTCAGACTGATGTTGAAAATGGAGTGCAACGGGTTTAGCCGTTGCCAAAAGCAATGGCTGAACCCATTGCACTCCAACATCATCTTGACCACCATAGAAACAATAAAAAAAAGGTAGTTCTGCCAAGGGCTGTTAGTAAATATTCAGTGAACTCGCCAGAAGGAGCGTCAGAAACCCGATTTCTTTAAGAAATCGGGTTTCTAGGGCGGTTTTACTGGACTTTTATGGCTGTTCCAATTTTTAAAACCTCCCAAAAATCGTTGGCTGAGCTTGTCGAAGCCAGTTCCCTTCGACAGGCTCAGGGAACGGTGTCGGCTCTACAGGCTTGCCTTGCATGCAAAGGAATCGGAATCAAACAAGTTGCGCGCTCCAGAGTGATTCAATCTTTAAAATTGAACCACCGCAACAAAATAAATTAGGACATGGAATTTCGCCTATTCGCCCATTCGCCTATTCGCCTAACCGCAAATCCTTAACATTTAACTGCATGGTTCGTTGACCATGCCAGTCATTAAACTCCAGATTATAGACCACATCAATCGAATGGGCTGGGGTGAGAGTGTGAATCCAATGCCCTTGTTGAAAGGCGATGGCGCTCCAATCTTGTTTACCGTCATGCAGGGTTAATTTAAGATGCCTTTGCTCTTGACCGACAGCTCGACAATATTTAACTCGTAAATTACGGCTAAAAAATCGTGGTGTAGGGTTGCCAATCCCAAACGGTTGCAGGTTATTAATGGACTGCACCAAGCTAGAACGTACTCCACGCAGGTTGACCTCCCCGTCAATCGAGATAGTTGGACGTAACTCTTCACACTCCAATTTTTGAAGCGCAATCTCTTGCAGACGGGTTTTTAGTGTCTCAACCAGTTCATTTTTGACAGTGAATCCGGCCGCGGCGGCATGCCCGCCATATCGAACTAATAGGTCAGAACATTCATCCAGTGCTTCGGTGATGTGGAACTCTGCGATGCTTCGAGCCGACCCTTTGGTTACTTCTGGGCCTTGCTCGGCAATTAAGGCGGGACGATAAAACTCCTCGGTAATTCGAGAGGCGGCTAGCCCTACAATACCCGGATTAAATTCGGGATGATGAACAAAATACAGCAAACTCTGGCTAGTGTCACTCAAAACCGCTTCACGCACCATCTCAACCGTTTCCTGAGTTAGCTTCTGACGTTCCTTGTTTTGACTGTCGAGTTGTTCTGCTAAATCGAGTGCTTTGCGCCCGTTTTGTTCCATCAGAAGTTTATAGGCCACCAAGGCACTATCTAAACGTCCGGCGGCATTCAGACGTGGGCCTAGCACAAAGCCGATGGTTGTGGCTGTTATTTCGGTTGCTTTGGAGCCACTTTGTTGAAGGAGCGCGGCCAGCCCCGGCCGGAGAGAATCGTTCAGTTTTCGCAATCCTAATCCAGCTAATTTACGATTTTCTTTATACAACGGTACCAAATCAGCGATAGTACCAAGGGCGACAAGGTCAAGAAAATCCTCGGCCACAATACCTTGCGGATTCGGGATGTCTGACATGAGCAGAGCTTGGGTAAGTTTGTAGGCCAATCCGACACCAGCTAACTCCTTAAAAGGATAGGAGCAGTCAGTCTGTTTGGGGTTAACAATCGCTACCGCAGGCGGAAGTTCGTCAGCCAAGCTATGATGGTCGGTGATAATCATCTGTAAGCCAAGACTGTTAGCATAAGCCACTTCGTCAACCGAGCGAATACCGCAATCAACTGTTATAATCAGGTTAGTGCCTTGGTTAGCGAGTTCTGTTAAGGCATGTTTGTTCAGCCCGTATCCCTCATCAAACCTGTTAGGAATATAGGGTTGCACTCGGGCACCTAAGGCTTGTAATATCTGCATCACGACTACAGTTGAGGTGACACCATCCACATCATAATCACCATAAATCACAATTTGTTCTTGATTGACCAGAGCCTGTTTCAACCGCTCAACGGCGGCTGACATGCCTTTTAAGGTATAAGGGTCATCTTGACCCCAATGATGGCTGATGAACTGCTCGGCTTCTAGGGGGTCGATGATCCCTCTGTTGTATAAAACCTGAACAACCAATGGGGGTAGGTTGGGGAACTTGGCAAAATGAGAGGCTGAGGCACGAGGTGCGACTTCCCATCGTTTTGGTTGTTGTTGCAAATTAAACCTCCATGTTATGAATGGGCGAATTGCGAATGGGCGAATATTCGCTTATTCGCAATTCGCTTGACTACAATTAAAAGCCCCTGCACAAAACCATCGGCAGGGGCTTTTTATCATTATGATTTACTGTCTCAGGGTAAATATTCAGTGAACTTGCCAGAAGGAGTGTCAGAAACCCGATTTCTTTAAGAAATCGGGTTTCTAGGGCGGTTTTACTGAACTTTTACGTCTCAGGAGTGGGTATTAATTAACCTGTGCATATCGGTCATGAGAGTGGTTCAATCTTAAAGATTGAACCACTCTGGAACGCGCAACTTATTTAATCCCGATTCCTCAGTAATGTATGTTAAGCCTCGAATATTGTTTAGACTGCTGATTGAAACTACAGATAAAGGTTAGGCAATTTCAGAAAGATAAATCTCCCAAACAATCCACTGAAATCAGCGTCTTAAACGAAAAACCTGCTTAAGCAGGTTTCCTGTATTAGCCTGTGAATGAATTCACAGGGCAGGGTTTAGTTTTAGACCATACCTTGTTGTTTGATAAAGTCAGTTAGCATAGGAATTTCAACCCATGAGCCTTGGTAGGCCATGAAAGCCCAATAAAAAGCTACAAACCACAATAATCCTAAACAGCCTCCAAAACCCATTGTGCAAATACTAAGAACTGTTATAGCCGCAAAAAACAGGACTGAAAAAGCTAGAGAGTGAATAGCATGATACTTAATAAAGGCCCGATCCTTCTTCTCCTC
Organism: Anaerolineales bacterium HSG25; assembly: GCA_030377865.1. GTDB lineage: Bacteria > Chloroflexota > Anaerolineae > 4572-78 > J111 > JAUCGB01. The sequence continues at coordinate 16,349 of JAUCGA010000036.1, forward strand.
CATAAGAAGCATAATAATCGCGACCAATGGAATTGCCCATGATATAGCCGCCCAAAGCTTGTCATCACTTGTTACATCATTCATAAATATTTTCCATTTTAGGGTTATACATTGCCAAAAAAAGCATGCCATGTTAAGGTTATTATCTCTTTTGAGCCTATATAACGCATTTAGATATTAGGGGAAAGAAGAATTTTAACACAACTTTGCATGTCACGCCAACATGCATGATGTTTTTCAGGCATGGTTATTCGTGGTATACTTGAATTAACAAACTTTTGGTTTGTTAATTTCTTTCATAAATTTCTACAGAAGCGAGATAATATTGAGTATCAACGTTGTTTTTATGGGAACACCGGAGTTTGCAGTTCCTAGCCTCAAAGCATTAATCAATACATCCGATTATAATATGGTTGCAGTGGTTACTCAACCAGACCGTCCAAAGGGGCGAGGGCGAAAGTTGGTTTCACCACCGATAAAAGTTGCCGCTCTTGAGGCCAATATTCCTGTTATGCAACCGCCAACCCTACGAGATAGCGCGGTCGTTTCTGAATTGCGTACATTACAGCCGGATGTGATTATAGTTGCCGCTTTTGGGCAAATCTTAAAACCAGATGTGCTGACCATGCCTCCGCATGGGTGTTTGAATGTGCATGCCTCATTGCTTCCACGCTGGCGAGGGGCATCACCTGTGGCTACGGCGATTCGAGCCGGAGACTCTGAAACTGGAATCACTTTGATGAAAATGGACGAAGGGCTAGATACCGGCCCGATGATTAGCCAGCGTACCATGCCGATTAGTCAAACCCACACCCGCGGTAGTTTGACCATCGAGTTGGCAGAGCTAGGGGCGAGCCTGTTGGTCGATTCTTTGACTGATTGGATTGCTGGTAAAATCGAAATACAACTACAAGATAACCAACTAGCTACCAAAGCCTCACTACTCAAAAAATCAGCCGGTAACATCGACTGGTACAACCGCGCGGTTGAGATAGAACGTCAGGTACGTGCCTTTTCTCCATGGCCGGGAACATACACCCAAGGCACTCGAGGTCGATTTAAAGTCCTAACCGTGGCCCATACCCCAAACATCCCTCCTCCTCCATCAGCCAAACCCGGCACAGTTTTTAAGCATAAACGCCAAGTTTATGTTACAACAAGCTCAGAACCAATTCAGTTATTGACTGTTCAGCCGGCGAGCAAAAAGCCCATGACGGCACAATCTATGCTCAATGGTCAACCTGATTTATGGAATACTCAACTAAATGAAACGTGAAGTGTGAAGCGTGATAGGAATCGGGATTAAATAAGTTGCGTTTTCACATAAGAATGAATTCTTATGCTGATACGAGAAACCTGCTTAAGCAGGTTTTCCGTTTAAGACGCTGATTTCAATCAGCGGTCATCAGCGGTCAACTGCACAAGTTAAAAAAATCTCATTCCTAAGAACGCGGTGTAAAATACGCCTCACGCTTCACGTATCACGTATTATATCACCATGCATGATGCTGTTAACTATTGCCTAAACTTAAACCAAGATAGTATTGAGTTTCTGTCACGAATTGAAGCCCAAATGGGAATTGTCTCAGACCTAAGTCGAGCCGATATTTTGCTTTATGGACGAAAATCGGGTGATGAGGTTGTGGTTTTAGCCCATGCCCGTCCCACCTCAATTGCTAGAGTTTACAATAAAAGCCGTGAGGGACGAATTATAGAAGAAAAAATTCGTCCAGAGGTGTTTAAAGCCTTAATAGAGGGAACTCGTCAAGCCGATATTCGTAGTTTTATCTTTGAAGGTGCGCCCGTGGTACGCACGATTTATCCCGTGTACTATCCGCCCCCCTTGGGCCAAAATTGGGGAACGAGTAAAGCACAGATTGTGGGTGCGTTAACAATTGTAACAAACCTGATCGAGTATGAACGACAACGCCTCCGTAACCAAGTGTTTCGTGAGGTTGTAAGTAATTTACAGGTCATGCTATTACGAGCACGCGTCCCCGGCACTAATAAACTTACTCCTTTTGGTGAACAGGATGGTGTTTTATTTGCCGATATAAATGGTGTTATTCGGTACGCAAGTGGTGTAGCGGCCAATCTATATCGACGCATTGGCTACAAAGAGACACTGGTAGGGCGACATTTGCTTGAGCTTGATACCACAGATGAAGAGATGCGTCAATTGTCTCTGGAGCATCAAAACAGTTTCGAGAAGGAGTCGGAAGAAAATGGCCGAATCTGGATTCGTAAAGTTATCCCCGTATTTAGTTACCCGAGCCAGAATTGGCGCTGGCTTAAAATACTAAAATCACAGTCTGCCGCTGAAAAAATGAGTGGCGTTCTTTTGACCTTTCATGATGAAACTGACGTGCGTCGCCAAAGTCAAGAACTACGCATCAAAAACGCCATGATCCAAGAGGTGCATCATCGGGTCAAAAACAATCTACAAACTATCGCCGGTTTGGTACGGATGCAAACTCGACGGGTGAAATCTTCAGAGGCAAAAGTAGTCTTAGAAGAGACCTTAAGTCGTATTTTAAGTGTAGCAATTATTCATGAATTTCTCTCTAACGAAGATGGCAACATCATCGACATAAAAGAGATAAGTGGTCGTATTTTAAGCCAATTTCGGCAAGGCATGATAAGCCCCGACCAAAAAATTCAGTTAGAACTAACCGGCGAAGCAATCTATTTACCGGCTCGTCAAGCAACCGCGTGTTCGTTGGTTATCAACGAGCTGTTGCAAAATGCACTTGAACATGGCGTAGGCAAAAAACGATCAGGAACTATTCGAGTCAATTTGCATGATGGTGGTGATGACGTTATTATCAGTGTGAGTGATGACGGTGATGGATTACCGCATGACTTTTCTTTTGATAACACCACCAGCCTCGGTTTACAAATTGTCAAGATTTTGGTTGAGGGTGATTTACGAGGAAAAATAAAGGTTGTTAAAAATGATGACTCTACCGGAGCATCAATTCAAGTTGTTTTTCAAAAAACATTATTTGAGGGTGAAGAAGGATGGAAAGAACACGCGTCGTAATTGCTGATGATGAAGCAATTGTCAGAACAGACTTAAAAGAAATGCTAACCAGCTTAGGTTATTTGGTGGTTGGTGATGTTGGTGATGGTAAAAGTGCCGTTAATTTAGCACGTAAGTTAAAACCGAATGTTGTCCTGATGGATATTAAAATGCCCGACATGGACGGTATTACAGCCTCTAAAATTTTAACCGAAGAACATATTGCTCCGGTTGTGTTGCTAACCGCGTACAGTCAAAAAGATTTGGTAGACCGTGCCAGAGATGCAGGCGTTGTCGGTTATTTGGTCAAACCGTTCCGAGAATCGGATTTGTTGCCAGCCATTGAAATCGCGTTAGCTCGATTTAATGAGTTTGAGACGATTAACCAAGAGGTTGATGACTTACAAAATGCACTTGAGACTCGTAAGTTGGTTGAACGAGCCAAAGGTATTTTAATGGACTCGCAAAAACTGGATGAGCAGGTTTCTTTCCGCAAGATTCAAAAAATGAGCATGAACACTCGCAAGTCGATGAAAGAAGTCGCAGAAGCGATTATTTTGGCTCATGAAGCATCTCAACAGCAATAAAATGGTATTATTATGTAGTGATCAGCTTGATATTGAAAACGGAGTGCAACGGGTTTAGCCGTTGCTACAAGCAATGGCTGAACCCATTGCACTCCAACATCATCTTGACCACCACATAAAATGGTATTATTATGACCAAACTACGAATCGCCTTAGCCCAAATCAATGTCACGGTTGGTGATATTGAGGGCAACATGGCAAAAATTAAAGCAGGTCTCAAGCAGGCGGCTGATGTTGGCGCGCAAATCGTCCTTTTTCCCGAATTAACCCTATCAGGATATCCACCAGAGGATCTGTTGCTAAAGCCAGACTTCGCCAAAGCGAACCGTTCAGCCTTAGAAGCGTTACTTCCCGAAACAAAAGGATTGACCGCCATTATCGGTTTTGTTGATCGACATGATGATCTGTTTAACGCGGCCGCGGTATTGCATGACGGAACATTGGCAGGCGTGTATCATAAAGCCTTTTTGCCAAACTACGCGGTGTTTGACGAGGATCGCTACTTTGCTGAGGGCAATACGCCGATTTTGTTTGAGCTTCCACTGTCCGACCAAGCTACTGTCACCTTTGGAGTGAGTATCTGTGAGGATATCTGGTATCCTGCTGGACCGCCTCAAGCACAAGCCGCGGCTGGAGCAGAACTTTTGCTCAATATCTCTGCCTCGCCTTATCAAAGTGGCAAAATAAAGTATCGCGAACAGATGATGGCGGTGCGGGCTATAGATGATTTGGCAATTGTGGCCTTTTGTAACCTAGTTGGAGGCCAAGACGAGCTGATTTTTGATGGTAGTAGCCTCATAGTTGATGAACAGGGCCATCTACTCGCTCAAGGAGAATCATTCAACGAGAATTTTCTGGTAGCGGATGTGAATATCGGGAACGTGTTTCGGCAACGTTTACGAGACCCAAGAGGGCGTAAAAATAGTCTAACCTCGGTATATGCAGACCGTTTCAAACGAATCATGTTAAATCCGTGTTATGGTCATGATGAGACAACATCGTCAACCATACCTCCCCAAATAGCGAATAGCTTAGATGACGTGGCCGCGACTTATCAAGCCCTTGTATTAGGAACCCGTGACTATATCCGCAAAAACGGGTTCCAAAAGGTCACATTAGGGCTATCGGGAGGGATTGATAGTTCGTTGGTAGCGGCTATAGCGGTTGATGCACTTGGCCCCGAAAACGTCATCGGAATTCTGATGCCTTCTCGGTACTCTTCTGACCATTCAAAAAGTGATGCCGCAGAATTGGCCGAACATTTAGGCATGAATTACCAAGTTGTACCGATTGAACCGGTTTACAAAGCCTATTTGGAGGTGTTAGCCGACTCATTTGCCAATACTGAACTTGATGTAGCTGAAGAAAATCTACAAAGCCGTACTAGAGGCAATATTCTCATGGCCTTAAGTAACAAATTTGGTTGGATGGTTTTAACGACAGGTAACAAAAGTGAGATGGCTGTCGGTTATGCGACGATTTATGGTGACATGGCCGGCGGCTATGCAGTCATTAAAGATGTACCAAAAACACTAGTTTATGAACTTTGTCGCTACAGAAATGACCATATCGGTTATGCTATTCCTGAAAATGTATTAATCAAACCCCCCTCTGCTGAGTTACGTCCTGATCAAAAAGATACCGATTCTCTACCGGATTATGATACTTTGGACGCTATATTAAGCGCATATATTGAAAAAGAGTACAGTCCAGCCGAAATCATCAAAACTGGGTTTGATTCGGCGACGGTTAACCGGATTGTACAGTTGGTTGATCGTAATGAATATAAAAGACGACAAGCACCACCCGGCCCAAAAATAACCTCAAAAGCCTTCGGTAAAGACCGAAGATTACCCATTACTAACCGCTATCGTTCAACTTAGTACCACATTATTCCCCCTAAATCAGAACTCTGGATGTCCAAATCGCTTTTAGACAGATTATGTATACGTGCCTAAATTCTACGGCTATGCTTAAAGGTTTTAAAGCTCTCTAAGCATTATATGCTACAAAAATTTTATGTCGATACATGTAGGCGGTTGGATAGATACCTCACCATTTATATTGTCTCAAAGATTCCGTTACAATCACAAAACAACTATCCATTTTACATCTGAATAGATAATGGTTATAGTTTAAACATTAGGTGTGAGAGATTAAGGCAGACTGATGAACGAAAAGCGCATACTTGTTGTAGATGACGACAAATTTATCTTGACTTTTTTGGAGCATACGCTTAAAAAATTTGAACCAAATTTTGATGTGACCACTGTCGTCAGTGGCTCTGAGGCATTGGAACAACTTCAAATGGCTCGTTTTGATTTAGTGATTACCGACTACCTTATGCCGGGCATTAGTGGGGTCGATTTAGCGAACGCGATTCGGCATATGACTCCTGAAACAGCAGTAGTTCTAATGACCGCGTACGCCAACGACCAGCTCCACCATACGATTGAGTTACTCAGCGTTGATGGATATATCCGCAAACCGATTAACCTGTCTCAAGTACGAAAAGTGGTCACCCAAACGATTGGTGGAATAGACCAACAGGTTTCGTCCCATTCCGACCAAGAAAATCTCGACCAAGAAATTCATAAATATTTACAAACCCTGCACCTTAATGCTGGTGCTCGATTTGTCGTTTTGTTGAGTGCGAATGGTGAAGCGATGCAGACCGTAGGGCAAGTTAGCACCGCCGAAGCGTCCGACATTGCCAAGTTGGTCGCGGCTCACTGTTTAGCCGCTCAAAAACTGGCTGATTTGCTTAAACGTAAATCTCATTATCGCTCAAGCTCCTTTGAGGAAGAAGACTATTACATTTACACCTATAATGTCGATGATCGATTTCTATTGGCTGTTATATTTGGTAAAGAGACCCGCCCCGGTGTGGTCTGGATATACACTAAACAGGCCGCCGAAGGATTACGCCCCCTCGTAGAGCAACTATCGGATGCTACTCTTATGATCGACATGGCTTTAACCCTATCGCTCAATGGCAATGGGTTGGTCGCGAAAACATGAGACTAGCCGACCCGTTCAGCTAGTCGGCTAGGAAGTCGATGCGCCGCAAACCCGTTATTTTTCAACATCAAGCTGACCACTACAAAAAACGTAGTTAATCCAAAAGCCCGCCGGACTTATCCGACGGGCTTCTTTGATTCTGAGCCTATTCTCACAGTTGATAGAGTCATCTTGAGAGTGGTTCAATCTCTAAGGCAGACGGAAGAAATAAAACATCTCAATTGAGGAGTCAGCACCCGCGGTGCGGCACGACGCGTGCCTACTCCACGGGACAATTATTTTTTTCCGCGTGCCTAAGGTTGAACCACTCCAGTAAAACCGCCCTAGAAACCCGATTTCTCAAAGAAATCGGGTTTCTGACACCCTTTCTAGCGAGTTTACTGAATATTTACCTACAGAAAGCCTCAAAGAGTCATTAAATCGAGATCAACATCTCATCTTCGGCATGGGAGACAAACAGTTTGGGGCGTTCGCCCGTTGCCAACTCGGTGCGGTGGAAACTGTTGAAGGTCTTAACTCCCCCGGCCAAGGTTGAGCAGTCAGCATGACCCGCTTGATAGGCGATGCGATAGGCCAAATAGCTCCGAAAACCGCTCAAACAGTAGATGTAGAGCGGGCTGGGCAGGTCGTTTAGTTCATCCAACCGACCGCGTAACTCACGTAAGGGAATATGCACCGACCCCGGAATATGCCAAGTGTCATGCTCATTTTGGGTACGGACATCCAACAACGTGCCGGAACTGGTATTATCAGGATAGTTTTCTGGATACCAGAACTGCACATCACCCCTTAGCAGATTGGTGGCTAAAAAGCCAGCCATGTTGACCGGGTCTTTGGCCGAGCCATACGGTGGGGCATAGGCCAACTCAAAATGCTCTAGGTCGTAGACGGTTAAACCGGCTCGGATGGCCGTGGCTAACACATCAAGCCGTTTATCGACTCCATCAAACCCGACGATTTGTGCGCCCAATATTTTACCCTCATCGGGAGTAAAAAGTAGTTTCATGTGCATTGAGGCTGTACCCGGATAGTAGCTCGCATGTCCAGATGGATGAAGATACACTTTGTGATAGGGTTGGTTCCGTTGACGAAGCTGTTTTTCTGATATGCCGGTTCCGCCGCCGGTCATCTCAAACACTTTGACAATGGCTGTCCCTTGGGTCGAACGGTAGGCACTGTCTCGCCCCTTGATATGATCCGCGGCGATACGTCCTTGCCGATTGGCCGGGCCAGCCAAAGCGATGATGGCCGTCTCGTCGGTGATGGTGTTTTTGACCTCGACCATGTCCCCCACCGCGTAGATGTCGGGGTCGGAGGTTTGTTGATGGGGATTGACCGCCACGCCGCCCAAGTCGCCAACGGCTAGACCGGCATGTTGAGCCAAGCCAGAGATGGCTCGCACGCCCGCGGCCATCAGCACCAAATCGGTTTTGATGGTGGTGTCATCACTGAGCGTGACCTGCACCCGTCCTGAGACATCTTGAAACTTTTGCGCCGACACGCCCAAATGGAAGGTCACGCCATGAAACTCCATGTGGTAACGCAGGTCGGTCGCCATTTCGGGGTCGAGTGGGGGCATGACTTGTTCTTGTAGCTCAACCAGATGCACCGCCAAACCCCGCTGACACAGGGCTTCGGTCATCTCGACCCCGATATATCCACCCCCAATCACCACCGCATGTTTTGAGCCACCATCTACCGCGGCCTTAATCGCGTCCATGTCGGTCAACGATTGCAGAGTGAAAATACGAGGGTGATCGACTCCCGGCAAGGGCAGGCGCACCGCGGCTCCCCCCTGCGCCAACACCAGTTTGTCGTATCCTTCTTGATACGGTCGTCCGGTATGCAGGTCGATAATCTTGACCGTTTTTTCGGCTCGGTCGATCTCCGTGACCATGTGACCTGTACGGACATTGATGTTCAGGTTTGCCCGCAGTTGATCCGGGGTGATGACCAACAGACTATCACGATTTTTGATGTCGCCCCCAATGTGATAGGGCAAACCACAGTTGGCAAACGAAACGTATCGATTGCGCTCAAATACAATAATTTCGGCCTGTTCATCAAGCCGTCGTAATCGAGCCGCGGCGGACATGCCGCCCGCCACGCCTCCTACAATTAATATTTTCATTATATATCTCTCTTCTGAAGTTAGTATCTTAAGTCTTTAAAAAAGATAATCTTACCTCATACGCCATCTTTACTTCAACACCAGCGGCAAATAAACATGTTGATCCAACACCGGCGTGGGCATGGCGGTTGAGCCGAGCGGCGGAGTCTGCGTCGGCGTGGCTGTATCAACCGGAACGGTGGTTGGGGTGGCCTGCTCTGCGGCCTCGATATCCAGATAGTTGAGCATGGTGTACTCGTCAAAAATACCCATCGACATGGTCAGCTTCTGGTCGCTAATCGTCACTTGATTGGTGCGTACCAGATACGGATCCGTGGCCTCATCATTGACAAAACTGACCCCTTCAATCTCGATGAGGTTGCGGCTGTAGGTTTTTCCCTGCCAGCCGACTGATACGGTAACATTATACGTCCCATTGGGTAAATCAAACTCAAAGGTTTTCTGGCGACCCCAATCATCGTAAACAATACTGCCTTGTAGCACATTCGGAGCGTCGCTCCGGTACTGGTATTTTATGTGAGCCATGTCACCGTACCAGCCATACCCAAGTGAGGTATCGGTCTCATATTCATTCCAGCCGATCTTCATATAGGTTTTGCCATCCACCACCAACGGATCAGCCGATGGTTCGCCACTTCTAACAACGCCTCGATGTAGGTTGTGAAATCAACACAGGCTTGATAACAGATTGCTGAAAGTTCTGTATCTTGTTTAAGATGGCGATGAATTCGTTTGATTTTAGTGGATTGCAACTCAAGAGAGGCTTTACCAACCAAAATAGCATAAAAAACTTCATTTAACACCGCTGTTGAGGTAACACCGTTGATTTGACCAATCTCAATACCATACAGAAATGTACTACAACTCTCTTGGAATGGCTCACTGTTTAAGGCGAAATATGTCCATATATTGGCATCAATAAAAATTGGTGCGGCTTCGGAATATTCAGTAAGATTCATTCTACATCACCCATTAAGGAAAGCTCGTAGGCTGTCGTCAATTCAGATACCGTTAAGGGCGCTTGTACAAATCCTCGAAAACGATGGGTTAAGCTATCGGCTGGAACTGTGAGTGGGCTAGTTGGTTTAACGATTCGGGTTTCCTTTTTAGGCGTTTTAAGCCGATATTTAAGGTACAAAAACTCAATAAATCGGCTCAACTCGGCTAAACCAGCCGGAGGAAGTTGCTCTAATAATCGTTGCGTCTGTTTATGTAACATTTTAATGCTCCTATTCAACTATTAATCCAGAAATTCATATACCACTTCATTCAAACAAATCTTTTCAAACACCACATCCACCACCGAACCACCAGAAAAGCAGAGTTGCTGGTGATACAAGCGCGTATCTTGAGCCATGCCATGTTGCCGGAGGTCGTCAATCAGCGGGGATGGGTGAATAACCTTCCAATCAAGCAACACCTCTTTAGGCCAACTATCTCCCCGAATATCTGATTTGAGCCGCCAGATTTGCTCAAAACGAATATCGACCACCGTGCTGTTGATACCAATCTCAACCAGCGGTTTTAGCGATTCTTCAGGGTTGATTTCTAGGCGGAGTAGGGCTTGGGCCGCGCCGTCGTCTGGCCATGATATGTTGAAGTTATGAACCTCGGCATCGTGCCAAGGTAGTGCGTTGATGATGAAATCTTGTGACATGGACATACTGATTCTACTTCACCAACAATCGCAACAAGCCGATTGCGCCCGTTACCGTGGCCGGGTTCGTTATCCAACTGAGGAACTGTTCGCGATAGATTTCTTTGATATGGGGTAAAATTTGCTCGGTGAGTTCGGTTCCCAAACCACCTTTGAGACGAGCAAGCAGGTTTTGGGTCGGGGGTTGGTTGAGCCATTCTTTGTAGCTTTGGCTGGAGAGTTGCTCGGCTTTGATTTCTTGGCGAATCCATTCGGCAAAGACGGTGGAGAAGAGGGCATACTGACTCTCTTGTTCGTCAACCAAACCTTGCCGAGTTAACCTATCGAGCAGGTATTGATTGTTTTGGTAATAGTCGGTCAACCTGTCTTTACTGAAACCGGGGAGCGTCTGCTCACTGTCGGTCGTCAGCAGGGCTAAGACCATCAAGCTGATTTTCTCACCATCAGAGGCATGTCGCCATGTATATTCTAGGGTATCCTCAACCTCAGGGGAAAAGCGACGTTTCACTTCAGCAAATCGTTCCGTCGAGGGCAATTCGGGGTAGACATCGAACAGATATTTACCCGCAATTTGCAGGTAGTAGGGAAACCGTCCGGCAATAGAGGTCAGGAAAGTCCGTTCTTTGTGCCGAAACTCGATACCTGTTCCTTCCATATAACGACCAAATAGGTCATCCACCTCGGTGGGTTTGAAGGCCCCCACATGCACAGTGGCGAAGATGTTGAAGAAGGGGGAGGAGCGAATCTCCGGTGAGTGGGAGAGGTCACTTAAATCGGCATAACTGCTGGTGATTAAGGCCAAGTTGTGATGAATGGCTAAGTAACGCATGCCATAAAAGAAGTCGGGGCTAAAGTTGGTGTTGCTGGTTATCAGGTCGAACTCATCGAGCAACAGCACAATGAACACTCCGGCTCGGTCAAATTGTCGGAACAACCGTTTCAGGTGACGGGTGTCGGTTTTGCCATCGGCACGAAACTTTTCTACCGTCGCCCTATGCTCAGTTTCGGCTAAAGTATCGACTAACTCGTATAACACCTCATCCCAAAAATCGGCTGAGGTGTTATCGGCCTGAAACAGTTGCAAATCGACAAAGACATGGTAAACCTGTTCGCCGATTGATTCTTGGGTGACCATTTTGAGCAGGGAGGTTTTGCCAATGCGCCGTTGCCCTACAATTGAGGTCGATTCAAATGCTTCACTCCGCAGACGAGTGATAATTTGGTGTAACTCGTCTCGCCGCCCAATAAAGCGACTGGGGGTAGTGATGGGGTTGCCATAAGTGAAGGGGTTCATGATAACTCTCCGGTTACATTAAGGGTATAGTTTTTGTATGTCAGGGATTTTATGCCTCCCATACATTATCGTAATATTCTGTCATATTGTCCATCAAACAAATGGGGATATTTTCAATAGATAAGGTAATATCCATGAATAAATATCTCCTTTTGTCCGATATTGATTAAGTATAAATCTAACCCCATACCCTGTCAAACAAACAGCCCCATCGGCTATAAACCGGATGGGGCTGTTTGTCTGATTACGTGGTTCGTTTTATGGCATTGGATGACTAAGCTGAACGATGATTGAGACATGTTCAAGCAAATTCCATGATTCCAGCCCGTTCAATAGGTTCTTGGGCATATTCTAGTTCAGGCATCGAATATGATGACCCTTTTTTGTATTTATCCAATAGCTCAAAAAATAAATCCAACGACTCTGGCTCGTCTTTGGCAAAGGAACGAATGATCTGTGCCCATGATTGATTTGAGTGGACATTATATCGTACCGCAACCCAATCTTGGAAACCAGCAAATTCTAGGTCATCCTTGTCTGATGGAACTTTATAAGCTGTTTGAGCCATGAAGAAACCGAGTAAAAATACTATTGATATATAAAGCTGGTTTTTTCTTTATTTGATCTAATAATTGGTAAAGCATGTGATTTATGTTCCTAATTCTATTTTTGTACTTATAACAAAAGGGTAGTAGCCCTTCCTATTTTTTGTGATATGGCACCACAGGATTAATAATCATAGGAAAATGTTTTGTGTTTAAAGTCACTAATCTGGCCTGTCGTAGTTCAGCCGTTGCCGCAATCAAGGCATCAGCAAGCCCGACATGGTGGCTTTTGAAATAATCACGTCGATACAAGCCACCTTTGATAGCAATCTCGGTGGATATAGGCACAATCTCAAAAACTTTGAGAAACTGTTCTAACTGTTGTCGTTCCCGACCTTCTCGCACACCAGCGTATAGTTCAGCCACAGTGATAATCGAAATCAACAGATGGTTACTCAAATTTTCAAGGTAGTTCACGGCCTCAGCATGGTTGCGGAGATAATCAATTAGAACATCCGTATCAAGTAAAAGAAGTTCCATCATTGTTGACCCCGTGGCCGGTCAAACTCAGTTCGTAATTCCCTCACAGAGGGTATATCCGGTCTATCTTCCCACATACCTCGTGCTTGACGCAACAACGCCAACTTCCGAGTTCGGTCAAATTGCTTAACAAATTGCTCCACTGCTTCGCGAATCAACTCTATTTCGCTTTTACCCGTTTGTTTGGCAATACCCTCTAAGGCAATTAATAGCTGTTCATTAAACAAGCTAACGAACTGTTCAGTGGATGTGATCGTTAAAGTCGTCATTATCTAACTCCTCCCAGAAAATATATCTAATTTAGTACTTTTCGTAGATTATTTAGAGAGTATAAATTCACTCCCAAACAATGTCAAACCCAAACAGCCCCACCGACCCTAAACCGGATGGGGCTTTTTGTCTGATTACGTGGTTCGTTTTATGATAAGGCGAGACGATAACCGTCGCGAGATCAAATCCATTTGGATTTAGTCGGTTGGCGCTGACACGGGGCGGTTATCGTCCACCTTTGAGGCATGGACGGTGAGATTGAGTCGTACTGCCTGATGGCAATGCGGACAAACAATACGTTTGCTGGGCATGGTGCTTTGTTGATGGTTGAGCCGATGCAGGACGTAATGCATGGCTTCGATAATACTGACCTTACCTGCCCGCCATAGCTCAAGCAGTTGGCTTGGGCTGAGGTGTTTTAGGTTGTCCATTTTTGGTGTTGACCTCCTTTTAGATTATTTTCATTAACTCATTAGAGCCTAATGGCTCTAACATCATAACGCAGCTTCTAGGAACTGTCAAATTTTTGCTATGAAACGGTTTGGGGAAAAATTGCGAACGCTACGACAACAACATGGCATGTCCCAAGGAGATGTGGGGGACATGCTTGGAGTCTCTCAACGACATGTTTCTAACATGGAGCGGGGAGAAAAAATGCCCCATGTAGCGATGTTGCTCAAAATATCCCGTATATTTGATGTGTCGTCAGATCAATTGATTAAGGATGAGCTTGAGTTGTAGAGCAGAATTCTCAGGATGAGAGAATTTATTCTCCTATCCTGTTAATTCTGCTCTAAAAAGGTTACAATCAGAACAAAATTAGCAGAATGATAGAAACGACCAAAATTGTAACCCATCTTTCCTTAACGCCACCTCAAGGCGTTGCCCCCAACTCTCGCAACCGTTCCTCAGCCTGCTCACGCCAGTAAGGATCAGTTGCCAATTCTAGATAACGTCTAAAGTCAGCGATTGCTTTTTCTTTTTCGTCTTGTTTTTTGTAGGTATTTCCCCGTCCGTAGTAGGCATTGGCATAATTGGGGTCAAGTTCAATCGCCTTATCATAATCGGCAATCGCTTGTTCATGTTGCCCTAAATTCCTGTAGGCATTCCCTCGATTATTGTAAGGCCAACTGAGTGGGTCATGGTCAAGTTCAATCGCCTTGTCAAAATCGGCTATAGCTTTCTCATACTGCTCTAAATCTGCGTAGGCAGACCCCCGATTGTTGTAGGCAAGGGCAAAATTGGGGTCAAGTTCAATCGCCTTGTCAAAATCAGCTATCGCTTGCTCATACTGCTCCAACTTCGCGTTGGCAATCCCACGATAGTAGTAGGCATTGACATAATTGGGGTCAAGTTCAATCGCCTTGTCATAATCGGCAATCGCTTGCTCATACTGCTCTAAATTTCTGTAGGCATTCCCACGATTGTTGTAGGCATCGACATACTTGGGGTCAAGTTCAATCGCCTTGTTGTAATCGGCAATTGCGTCCTCATAACGTTTTTGATTATAGTAGGCATTCCCACGATTGTAGTAGGCATCGACATACTTGGGGTCAAGTTCAATCGCCTTGTCATAATCGGCAATCGCTTGCTCATACTGCTCTAAATTTTTGTATACAATCCCACGATTGTAGTAGGCAAAGGCATAATTGGGGTCAAGTTCAATCGCCTTGTCATAATCGGCAATCGCTTGCTCATACTGCTCTAAATCATCGTAGACATTCCCACGATTGTAGTAGGCAAAGACATAATTGGGGTCAAGTTCAATCGCCTTGTCATAATCGGCAATCGCTTGCTCATACTGCTCTAAATCATCGTAGGCAATTCCACGATAATTGTAAGCCGATATTTTATAAGGCACAGTCTGAATGACCAGGCTCATGGCCTTAATGGTGGTTTCATAGTCACCATCGGCGTAGGCTTGTTTGCCTTGGTCAAAATCAATTTGCCAAGGTAATTTGCCCTGAGCGATGTCCGTCGCCCTAGCTAACCCCGGTTCATCACAGGTAAAATGTTCAATATTTAGGAGTTCAGGTTGAGCTGACGTTAAGTAACGGTACTCCATTTTCTCCTCTTTACCGTTTTGCATAATGACCACATGCCCTTTTTCCCATGTTTCTTTCCATGCAATCGTATAGACAGGAAAATTACCTGATTCTATCGTGTATTTGAGGTCACTGCTATCGGTACCGCTTCCGTTTTCCTCAAATCCGTACTCGCCCCCAACGGCAAGACGCATTTCATCTGTAACCATATCAGCTGTCAGGGTAATCTCAACCGATTCTTCTAAGCTTCGATTTCGTTGAACAGTGTAGGTTTCCGATGACTTATTTTTACAGTTGTTAACGGGGGCATCTTCCAACTCGATTCGTTCTTCATATTCGCCGGACTTGATGATCTCACCGATTTCGTAATCGGCTATAGGTTGGTTTTGTGATGTGTATATACTGACGGTTAAAGCGCATATCGCTACCAAACCTACCAACATTCCAAATAAAGTGATTAACTCATTAAATTTCCCATATAAATTTTTGTCTTTCCATCTATTTGATTCTTCCTGAACAGGCTCATCCGGCACTTCCGGCACAAACTCATGTAACTCCCCTCGCACCGACTGCAACGGTTTCTCCTTCGCCAACCATCGCTCCACCAAAGCCACATGCATACGGGGCAGGGCAACAACCTCCCGATTGCGAAGTTCCTGCAAGGCATGGCTAATATTCTTCGCACTTAATGGAATCTCGGCCTGTTTCAGATGTTTCTCAATCGTTTTGGGTGAGGCCTTGTTACTCCCCATCTCGGCCAAGGCCGACAGGACAAACTTCTCATTCGGCTTGGCCTCATCCCACACATATTTCAGATTAACCACTGCCAAACGGGTAGCCTCATCAAGCAAACTGTCATCAATATCAGCCACCGTTACCCGTTTGAAGCGCGCTTGCTCCCAACGGGCAAAGATGGTATGGCATATAATTTGAGTAAAATAGGGATGTCCAGAAGTCAGCGTAAGGAGTCGGGAAATAGCCGCCTCGTCAAAACTGTATAAGCCCGCGACAGGTTCAGTAATCAACTTATGGGCTGATGCCTGCTCAAGAAAGCTGACCTCTAAGGTAATCGCATTGTTCAAGGTCAAGGTGTAATCAGATTGGAGCGATTCCAGCTTACTGCCCAACGAAAAGACAAAGCAGATATCAGGCGTATGTTGAATTAAATGACGGAGATGATCAAAAATCTCCCGTTCCATCGAACTGTTGAGGATTGCCTCCTCAAAGCGCATGGCCTCATCAAACATGAGTACCAATCGTATGCCCGTTGCCGTTTGAACAGTCAGCAAATAATCCCGAAAAGCTTTGCGGGCATTGGCCTCAAAAGGCTTTTCATCCAATTCGGGTAAATCGTAGCGGTCGATTAAGGCATCTTCAATCGTGAAGGCCAAATCCAGCAAGAAGGCATCTAATTGGCTCAAATCCATGCCTTGTAGGTCAAGCATCACCGTCTGATAACGCTCTTCACCTGCACGGGCATTGAGGTAGCGTTCCATCTGATATAACACCGAGGTTTTACCTGTTCGCCGTTGTCCCTGAATAATAATCGGATTGTCCCGATGTTTCCCCATCAGGTGACGACAGATTTTCTCAAAAATATCATCCCGACCAAAGAACATCTCTTTTCCTTTGATAGGTGAGCCAACGATGTAGGGGTTTTGGGTGGTATTACGTTTAGTGATTTGGTTAGACATTATCAGTCCTGTAAAGATTGGGGTCAACGGGTAAAAACTATCTCAACCTGATTAAAAACACCGTCGATTATCGTTTTTGTTACCATATCCCCGTATTATAGCAGAGAGAAGATTTTAGCGAAAAAACTATCCTGTCCTGATGCTTCTCAAGCACAGAACATGGCTATTCTCCGAGATTGAAAGGGCTTAATTATCATCCGGTATTTGCATCTCCAACTGACCCAAATAGATCATGGTTGGGTCAGGCGGGTGATTTCTTCTTGGTCATGGTCAGTAGAACAACGAATTGGGGGACAAACGAATCTTGTGTCGCATTGAGGTGGTAATTCGCTTGTTCACGTAATTCGTTGTGCTTAATTTCTTGCATTGTCTCTCGGCAATGACCCGGTCTGGCGTGGGTCATGGCGCTGGAACCGTAATCAGCATGTGATTCCGCCGCCAGTCCGATAAGGCTTGTTCTAGCGATGGGACATCTATCTCTGTTGGGGCCGGGTATTGCCAGACTGTCTGCTCATGAAACCAAGCAGTCACAACCTGCCATGCTTGGCTTCGGACGGCGATAACGGCTTGGTTATTATGCATAGCTCGCTCCGGCCACAACGAGAAATCGTTCTGTGTCCAATGCTGATAGGCGGTCGGGTCATCGGTCTGCCAGCGCTGGATTTGTTGGGCGTTGATGGCTTCGTTGATGGCATAACAACAGGCCGAGGTTACGGTAAATGGGTTGTTGGGGTAGCTGTAGGTCAGTAATAAACCACTAAAACAACTCCTAAAGGCGGCGGTCGCCATGTCAGCCTTTTCTGAGTTTGAGGTATCGGGAAAGGTACGACCATGCACGGCTTGCCATTGGCCTGGGTCATGCAATATCTGGCGCGGCCAAATCACGGTTGGACATGTCGCCTCAAAAACCGGCAGGTAACGGCGTATCATCATAATTGCCAAGTTTTGTTGTAGCTCTACGGGCAAGCCATACAGAATTTGGAAACATGTTTCGGCGCATGCTCCCCATTGTTGGGCGGTTATCGCTTGGTTCAGTTGCTCTAACAACAGTTGTCTATCGCAAACATGGTAAAAGGGTTAAATGGAATCTTCACATCGTCTAAATTATCAGCTATCGGTTTATCTGCATTCATAAAGTGTCCTTTAGAGAGACTATATACGAGTATTTGTCGTCAATTTTGTGGTAATCAGCTTGAGGTTAGGCAGTTTCAACTTTTAAAACCTCTCAAAATCGGCCTTGGCCTGTGATTTCAATTAGCGGATTGTTTGGGAGAATTATTTTTTCGGAATTATCTTAAGAAATAACGTTTTTGCGGCACGTCGGCTTCCTAGCTGACCTGTTCAACTAGTTGGCTAGGAAGCCGATGCGCCATTCTCAGCATCATCCTGACTACTACAATTTGTCGCCAATTCATCATTTTTGTATTATACTCCCTTGCAAATTGGATGTACAATCACCGGAGTAAACAATCCCTTCATGACCAGATTTATCCCCCGTTTTGTCACTCCTACATTTGGCCGTTTTGATGCCTTGATAATAACGATTCTAATCGGTTTGTTCCTGTTCAACATGGGCATGCTGTGGCGAGGTAATCAAGTTGGAGTACGGTTGATTACCAGCCATCCCCAACCATACGCCACGTCAGTTTCGACGCTCAGTCATATCAGCCTAACCTTTGACCAGCCGATTAGCCCAACCGTTGAATCTCCCCTCAGCCTGACCCCGGCGGTATCAGGTACGACAATGTGGGACGGTGGCCGTCTTACATTCACCCCTCATCAACCGCTCCAGCCCGATACCCACTATCAGGCCAAGCTCGATCCGACCCTAACCAGTCAATCAGGCCGACCATACACTGACCTAACCACATGGCAGTTCCGCACTCGTCAACCCAAAATCATCTATCTGGTGCCGCATGAGACCGAACCGACCCAACTCCACCTGCTTGACCCGCACACCCGACAGAGTCAACCCCTAACCTCAGAGCCGCATGGCGTGTTTGACTATGCCCTCTCGCCGGATGGAGGAATGATCGCTTATTCGACTTGGAATCGGGCCGAGGAGCGGAATTTATGGCTGATTGATCTTGAGACACATGAACGGCAAGCCCTGTTTCCATGTTTAGATGGCATCTGTAGCGGGGTTAGTTGGGCCAAGGATGGTCGGCGATTGATCTATGAGCGGCGCGACTTTATAACCGGCAGTGACCGACTCTCTGCGCCGCGCCTGTGGTGGTTTGACCTAACCAATCAGCAAACATGGTCGCTGTTTGAAGACGAGTCTCAACTTGGCTACGGTGCGACCATTTCACCAGATGGTTTGTGGCTCAGTTATATGGCTGGCAACGAGCAAAGCATCGCCATTCAGAATCTACAAACAGGTGATACTCGCCTCATTCCCAACGGCACCGGGGCACGACCAGTCTGGAATCCTGATAGTCAGTCGCTCACTATAACCGATATTCAGGCTGACCATGACGGGTTTGGGGTACATCTGTTCAAGGCCGAATTGGGAAACGAGCAACTGATTGACCTCAGCACGGGACAAATACAGGTCGAAGATAGCTCGCCGGCATGGTCGCCGGATGGTCAGCAGTTGGCTTTTACCCGCAAGTTGGCCGGAGTCAGCATGGGCAAACAGGTATGGTTGCTCGACCTAAATAGCGGCAAACCATACTCCCTAACGGATGAGTTAGACATCCATTTCAGTGTACCGACTTGGTCACCCGATGGGATGCAACTAATCTTTCAGCAATTCTCGCTAAAACAGATGGGGAGCCTACCCTCGATTTGGCGCATGGATGTAGTATCGGGGGAAATAAACCAACTGGCTCCAGTGGGGAGTCAACCAAGTTGGTTGCCCTAAAGAATGAGGCCTAAATAAGTTACATGCTTCAGAGTGGTTCAATCTTTAAGATTGAACCACTCTCATGACGAATTACGATTTTACTTAAGTAACAAGAGTTTGTCGTTTCATTCATGACCTGATATATTGATAAAATCAAAAGCATTTTTTGACAGGATTAACGGGATTAACAGGATTTTTTTGCTTGTAATCCTGTCAATCCCGTTAATCCTGTCAAAAAATGCTTTAGTCATGTTGAAATGATAAACTTCTGAAGTAACTTTCATTTCTAAGTTGTGATTTTTGCCCAAATACCATGTTCTGATCGTTGCGATTATGTAATCGCAACGGGTATTTGGCGGGTAGCGCGAAGCCTCCTTGAAGGAGGATACACCCGCCTGTTATGGGTAACAGGTACACACCCGTTACCATCATGGAAAGAAAAAGTTAGGGTGAGGAATTTTTGAATCTGCCGAATTACACCGGAATCAAAAATCCCCACACCAGAATGATGTGGGGGTGAGTGGGCCTGGTAGGGTTCGAACCTACGACCAACCGGTTATGAGCCGGTCGCTCTAACCACTGAGCTACAGGCCCTTTTATAAGGGGCTAAAAGAGCGGGCAACGGGGCTCGAACCCGTGTAACTAGCTTGGAAGGCTAGGGCTTTACCACTAAGCTATGCCCGCAGACAAGGCAATATTATACACAAATTTGTGGATGTGCCAAATCTAGGCATTAATGATTTTATTGTAGTGGTCAGCTTAAGTAACTTTCACTTCTAAGTTGTAACTTTTCCCGGAGTGCAAGAATTCTATTCTTGCTGTCAAAATACAATTTTGACACTCCTGTTTTCCTGATCGTTGCGATTATGTAATCGCAACGGGTATTTGGCGGGTATATACCCGCCTGTTATGGATACACTTCTGTTTTTTACAAGTTAGTTCTGAAAACTACTTAATGTTGAAATGTTCATGTCACCCTGAGTGGGCTACCAACTTAAACCGCGACAGTCGTAAAAGTTCAGTAAAACCGCCCTAGAAACCCGATTTCTCAAAGAAATCGGGTTTCTGATGCTCTTTCTAGCGAGTTCACTGAATATTTACTCCCATTGTTTCCTGAGCCTGTCGAAAGGAACTGGCTTCGGCAAGATTAACCAACGGTTCTTGGAAGATTTTAAAAGTTGACACTCCCTTTAGCTCTCACCCTTTAGCACCTGCTCAATTGTGGCCAAGGTCTCTTCACACAACGCTACGCCCCGCCGATTGCCGATTAAGCGGTTAATCTCTAACGCATGCACGGCGTAGGTTTTGGCCTTATTCGGATGACCAGTTTTAAGGTGTAAACTGCCCAAATTGTTGAGCGTGGCCGCTTGATTGATCCAAAAATAGTTGGTGTGACTAACGGTTAAGGCTTGTTGATAGTACTCCTCGGCTTCGCTGTAGTTGGCCTGATGTTGATGCACAATCCCCAAGCCATTTAGGACACGGGCCTGATGATAGGAATCATCAGCCTGAGGGAGCAGATTGTGTGCGCTGGAAAGATGTTGCTCGGCTACAGACAGGTTTCCTTGGCCGATGGCAATATAGGCCAACTGCACCAGACTTTCACCCTGTAATACCGCATCATCCGTTGCTTTAGTCTTAACTAAGGCCATATCTGCCGCTGTTTGGGCTAAGGACAGTTGTTTGGTCAGTCGATAATAGGCCGCTTGGCGCTGATAAACTCTGGCCTGTTGAGCCGGATTTTCCGCATGGATGGAATCCACAAGGTCGGTCAATTCGGCTAACAATATAGCCTCACTATCGAACCAGCCCAAATTTTTATAAACTTGCTCCTGCGCCAACAGTAGCTCAAATCGCTGAGTCAGCATATCCTCCGGTGCTAACTCAGCCAAAGCGGTCAGGGCGGTTTGATACCATGTTAAAGCCATATCGTTCGCCTGAAAAACAACCATCTGCTCGGCGGCCTGCTGACTATAGGTCAACAGTTTTTCCAAATTGCCCGCTTCTTGAAAATGGTAAACCAACCGAGGCGCGATATAACGTTGCTCAGATAGATAAAGGTGCTCTAACGTCTCGGCGGCTTCCTGATGCAAGCGCCCTCTTTTTGAGTCGCTTAAACCGTCATAAACAACCTGCCGAATCTCAGGATGGTCAAAATAAAGGAGATTTTGAGCCGCATCAATCTTAATCAGTTGCCGCCCCAACAGAACATCCAAACAGTCCAACACCTGTTGTTCCGGTAGATAACTCATCTCAAAAAGGGTGGCAAATTGGAAACTATTCCCCAACACCGCGGCCTGAGTCAGCAAGGTTTGTACCTCTTTGGGCAAATAAGCAATACGACGAGGAATCGTCTCTTGAATCGTATCCGGCAAATCATGCAGGCTGATATGCTTAAAGACCCATTTTTGATCCTCCCAAACGATATTTTCTTCATCTAACAAAATATGAATTAACTGCTTTATATATAGCGGATTACCCTGACTTAGACGAGCCAACAGGCGAGTCAAATCGGTGGGGAATTGGGTTGACCAGTAATGGTTCAATATCTGCCCCACGGCCTGTTGATTAAGGCGAGCCAAGGAGAGCGTATGCTCTGAGGCATGCCGTTTAAGCAGATAATTCAGATGGGTGTCTGACTTTAGATGACTATGAGCATAAGAAACCACAATCATCAACGGTAAATCACGACAACTGGCAATCAAATAATCTAATAAGTAGAGACTATTTGCGTCAGCCCAATGCACATCATCAAAAATGAGCAAACATGGTTGTTTCTGAGCCACCTGTTTCAGTGCCTCGGCCAAACGGGGGAACTCGATAATCGGGGATGGGGCGATTTTTAGCCGTTTGGGGTCGGTATTGGCCTCAAGGCTGATAACATTTCGGCCATAAACGGGCGGAAGGTTTTGTACAATTTGTTGAAATAGATGATGCGGTTTTTCATCCGGTACGATAGTCGTTTCGCCATACGTTTGATTTAGATGGCTTTGAATTGCCTCTAAAAAAGGTTGATAAGGCATCATTTGTCGCCGAATACCAAAGCTACCGGTCAGCAAAAAGACATCCGAGGCAATTTGTTGGGCAAACTCTTGTAAAAGGCGAGTTTTGCCCGCCCCACTTTCGCCGGTCACAAAGGTGATTTGGCTTTGTCCCTGCTGACATGTGGCCCACAAATTGGTCAGATAAATCAGTGGTTTTTCGCGACTAACCATTGGCGATGGTGGCATACGACGGTAGACGGTGGTTTGAGCGATGGTTTTTCGTACTGGCACGATTCCGGCTAAAATATGCCGAATCTTCCGAATAGATTTATAACGCTTATTCGGGTCTTTGTTGAGCAGTTTAAGGATAAAATGCTCTAACATGGGAGAAATATCGGGTACATGCTCACGTAGTGGACGAGGGGGGACGCTCAAATGTTGCTCCAAAATCTGCTGATCTGTCCCCTCAAAGGGTAGCACACCGGTCAGCAACTCATACATAATAATCCCAAAGGCGTAGATGTCCGTCCGTTCGTCAATCGGGTGACCCAATACCTGCTCCGGCGCGAGATAGGAGGCCGTGACCAAGGCCAATGGAACATGGATATTGAGTAATGATTTGCCCGTTTCCAGTCGTCCTAAACCAAAGTCGCTAATTTTTAAGGTTTTCCCGTCCATCAACACATTTTTCGGTTTGAGATCGCCATGAATCACGCCATGAGTATGCGCGTATTCCAAGGCCGAGGCCATCCGTTCGGCAATAGAAAGCGCCACATCCAGTTTTAGTGGCTTACCCTGCTTTTCGATCAACAGATAGTCCAAGGTCAGCCCTTCCACGAACTCCTCGACCATAAAGGGCAAACCTTGGTCTTTGTCACAGTGCATAATATTGGCGATGTGGGGATGGTCAAGCTCAATCACTTGCCGAGCATGGCGCAAAAAATGTTCAATCGCACCGTCACTAAAGGAGGGGGAGAGGATTTTGATGGCGATAGTCTTCTTTTGTTGCAGGTCGACGGCTCGATAGACCGTACCGAGTCGCCCATCGCCCACCTTCTCTTCCAGATAATAACGATTTTTGATAGTCTGTCCGGGTAGATTGGTACGCTTATAAGCCTGTAACGCTTCGAGCGCCTCCTCCACTGAGGGATGAATGGCGAAAAAGTCGAGATAACCAGCCAACTCAATCAACTGCTGAACATTGATAGACGGCGCGGCCAGCACAATCGAAGAACCGGCATATTTTTTACGTAGTTTGACCAAGGCTCGCAGACCAGCCACTTGTAACATCTCCACTGCCGACATGTCGATAATCAGTTGTGAGGGAAAATCATCACCGGGTAGACCTTCGACCTGCATGTTCAGGTCAGTGGCAACATGCTCGTTAAAAATGCCACGCGGACTTAAAATGGCGATGTCATCCCCTGAGCGGTGGTGCAGGTCGGTCATTTTGGGTGGAGTTAGGTCGAACTCTTGCCCATCCTGAGCAATCAGAATCTCCATCGGTTTTTCGTTGGGATACTGATTCTCTTGGAATTTGAGCGTGTCAACCAGAATTTTCTCAAGCGCCACATCAGAATAGGTCGGGTCGTAATGGTACAGCAAAAGTGTCTTTACATTGGCCGCCTGAGCCATCTCGACCCCCATAAAGGAGGAGCTATGCCCCCAATCCTCTTTTTCATCCGATTCTCGTTGGGTAAACTGGGTGTCAAAAATTAGGACATCGGCATTTTTGAAAAAGTTGATATACGGGTGCAAGTCGGCCTCATGCGGGTATGATGAATCGGAGGCGTAGACAAATACCTTGTTTCCTTTCTCGAACCGATAACTATACGCGTCGCCGGGATGGTCGTTGCGAATGTTCCGAATCCGCAGATTTCCAAACCCTAGCACCTCTTCCGCGTCAAGCTGTCTAAATTCAAAATCAGCCTGCATGTAATCAATCGAGACCGGAAAATTGGTAAAATTCTGCTGTTGTCGCAGAATCGGTTCCATGTCATGCACGCTGTAGATGATAATCTTGTTTCCGGCAATAAAAGCGGGTCGAAAGAAAGGAAACCCCTGAATATGATCCCAATGGGGATGACTAAAAATCAGATGAATAACCCCTTTCCCCTTTCCCCAAGGGCCTTGCATCAGTTCTATGCCCAACTCCCGAATTCCAGAACCGGCATCAATGATAAACAGATCATCGCCCGCTTCTACCGAGATACATGGCGTATTGCCACTAGCCGTTGACCCCGCTAACGGTGAGAGATTATCAAGATAGGTTTCGATAATTTGCCGTTGTACAATGGGGCTACTCCTTTTTTCAGGGTCATCACCGGGCAGGGGAAGTCCCAAGATCGCGGCCACCAGTTTTTCACGTAAACTAATATCCTCGACTCGGGAGACTTTTAAGAAGGCACTAATAATTTTTTCGCGGATTGCTTGTGATTGAAGCGGTGTTGGGATGGAGCCTCGCGCTCCCCAAATCTTTACTAACATACGATTTGCCTCTCAGGATTGATTTTCGATTTGCCATGCTTCGATAATTTCTCGGTTGACCGTGACTCGGTTTCTAAAACAGTGACGTAGTTTCTCGTCGCTAATTTGGGTGGCGCGTTGCTCAAGCAAAGTATGCGCTTCATTTAACAACTGACGGGCGGTATCAGCCTCACCTAAAGCACTCAAAAGTTGATAAACCGACAGGTAGATGCTCCACGGATCCCAGAACTGTTGGGCTTTGCCGTCCAATATCCAAGCCGTTACAGCCTCGGTATTTTGACGGGCTGTCTTGTCATTGTTGGCCTGTAAGGCCAAATGAGCCAAGCGTGTTTGGTCAAAAATAACCAGCGTTGTCGCCCCAATTTCTTGATGAATCTGTAGCGCCTGATAATAATGCTCGTAGGCCAATTGAGGCTGATTTTGCCCCTCGTAGTTCAAGGCTAATCCGGCTAACGAGTAGGCTTCGTTCTCACGGTCGCCGATCATGCATGACATCTCTAACGCCTGCTGACAAAGCTCAAGCCCTTTTTCGTACTCGTTTTTATCATAAGCGACCCAGCCTAAATGGCTCAGAGCAGTCGCCTGACCATATTTGTCGCCCGTAATTTGCCGCTTTTCAAGTACAGCCTGAAACTCCGTCTCAGCCTTATCGTAATAGCCCAAACGTTGATAAATCCAGCCCAAAATCAGATGGGCGTTGGCCTCACTGTCAGGATTGTCAACCAGTTGAGCCAACTCCTGTACGGCCTGAATATACTCTAGGGCAATATCGTACTGCCCCAAGCGATAGCTGGCTTTGCCCAAATGGAGCAGGCTGTTAATCTGATTTAACGGGTCGCTGGTCACATGCAGGGCATTTAGCGCCTGTTCAGCATAAACTTTAACCTGCGGATAGTCGAATCGTCGCCATGCTGACCATGCTAACAGGTTGAGACTCTGGGCCTTTAGCCGTTCGTTGTTGGCTCGTTTGGCGTAGGTCAGCCCTTTTTCAGCCGCTTCATTCGCGGCTTGATATTGGCTAATCTTGTCCAACTGAGTCGCCTGTCGATTATAGCTCATGGCTAGTCGAATATTGTCGGCCATCAGATTCGCCAACTGCCGGAGCGCCTCTAAATCTTGCGCCTGTTGTTCACGCAGACCTAATCGGTCGGCGACCTGTTCTCGGTCAGCCAGAATATCCCACTGCGTTTGTAGGTCATTCTCTTCGGTTAGCTCTAGTAGTTGGTCATACAGCGTTTTGGCTTCTTGATTAGCATAACTGGCTTTGGCCTTGGCCGCGGCCTGTTTGAGATATTTTATTGATCGAGTACGGTCGCCACCTTGCTCAAAATGATGAGCCAGTAGTAACGCGGTTTCATTTGAATCTTGATTGTCGGAGCCGCCGGTTAACGGGGTATGAACATATAAATCCTCTAGCACCTCACCCACCTGCTGATGTAGGGCGCGGCGGTCACTGAGTAACATGCTACTATAAACCGACTCCTGAGTAAAGATATGCTTAAAGGTATAAACCGGCTCCGGCTCTCTCTGCTGGAGGGTAATTAAATCGAGCAGTTCTAAACGGTGTAAATATTCAGTTAATTTTGTCATAAGAAAAACAATGATGTTTGATTAATCAGCGACTACTGGGAGCGCAGGCTTCCAGCCTGCGGCAGACAGGATGTCTGCGCTTCCAGTCATTGATTAATATGGTCATCCACTCGTCTCTACCAACCGAGCTAACACATCCCTAAACCACTTTGTTGGGTAACAGGATTGGGCGTTGGTCTTCATTTGGGCCACAAGAACAGGATGTGCGGAATGACACTGATTAAATCATGCCAAAATCAGTGTCATTCCACGCATCCTGTTCTAAGATTGGCCGAAACAAAGACTATAGCCTTATTTCTTTCCCTCTGCCTAAGTAATTTTCAATTCTAAATATTTCTCACCTAACTTTTTTTGGTTCAGTTGAAAACAAGACTACAACGGATAATAGAAAGAAACGGATTGGTTCTCGATGACACGAATTAACCGAATTTGGATGTAATCAGTTCGTTATCGGGGAGGTTTTTATCCGTTAAATTTCCAGATCCGTTGTAGTCTTACTCGCCTAAAGATTCCGTTCGTCAGATATTTTGGCGTGTTAACATCGTTGATAGCCTATGAGTTGGTAAAGTACGTGACGTGATGACATAAAGTGAGAATAAAAAGAGGCAAAATGCAGATTGATTGCTTATAGAGGAGGGACTTGGATTGACCATGTCGGTCAAATCATCCGGTAGATAATGGGTTAGGTTGTAATCCGTCAACATTACTGTTAATTTTAACATGGAATAACTAAATAAGTAGGGGTATTTTAGGGGGATTGACTGATTATCAGTAGCGCACAACGCGGTAGGCTACCAACTTAAGGTGCGACAGTTATGAAGGCCAAAAGTTGCGAGAAGAGAAGTTACGTCATAAGCTAGGTAAAAATTTAGTAAAACCGCCCTAGAAACCCGATTTCTCAAAGAAATCGGGTTTCTGACGTTCCTTCTGGTGAGTTCACTGAATATATCGACCATAGTTCGCAACCGCGATATCAAAGTAGTATCCCACATAGCCAAGTATGGCATGCAATCATTAAGAAAAATAGCCGAGAAGACTGGGTTATCAAAAGACACTAACGAAGTGTGGAACAGGCTTTAGCCTGTTTTAGCTTTTAGCTTGGAATCGGAATCAAACAAGTTGCGCGCTCCAGAGTGGTTCAATCTTAAAGATTGAACCACTCTCATGACCAACATGCACAAGTTAATTAATGCTCATTCCTTGAGGGTTTAGCCTCAAGTTCTTTTTCTTGCGCTATTGCGGCGGAGTCCAGCCTTCAACCTGTTCTGCACCAGCGCCAAAGAAAAAATCTTCTAACTGTTCTATTAAAAATTTACGCGCTCGAGGGTCGGCTAACACGAGGCCATTATGGTTGATTAAATTAACTTGATGGTCGAGCCATAATTCCCAACTAGCTTGGGAGACATTCTCAAAAATTTTATCTCCTAACTCACCGGGAAAGGGTGGTTTTTCTAAACCGGGCAACTCTTGGCCCATTTTTACACATTGTACCATACGGGTCATGGTTAAATCTCCTGTTGTTTTAAGTTGATAAGGAATCGGAACTGCCTTAATTGTGTGGTGGTCAAGATGATGTTGGAGTGCAATGGGTTCAGCCATTGCCTGTAGCAACGGCTAAACCCGTTGCACTCCGTTTTCAACATCAAGCTGACCACTACAAAACTGCCTTATGATTCATATTCTGAGTTAGGAAGCGTTATACCTCATATCAACTGACTAAGCAAATAATCTGGCTATTGCTGATGGGCAGGTAGGGCACGATAATTTTTGTTCGATTATGGATTGTGATAGAATATAGTGGATATATTAGTCGCTATAAAAATTTATTATCGAATCGAAAAAACTCATGAAAAATTACTATAAAATTTTAGGGATACCGAGCCACGCTTCTGATGAGCAAATTAGAAAGGTGTACCGAAAGCTGGCACAAATTTATCACCCTGATATTACCGTGTTGGACAAGTCACATGCTCACGAAAAATTTCGGGAGATTAACGAGGCGTACGAAGTATTATCACATCCAGAAAACCGAAATTCTCATGACCGTACCTTGAACATTAAAACCCTGCGCCAGCCACAACGAGATAAGCGAATGACCTCTTCGGAATATCGACAGAGTAAAGTTTCGCCTAAACCGGTTCCGTCAGCCAATCAGCTTGATTTTGGTCGAGTAACGGTCGGGTATCGCCGTTATAGGACGTTTCGCCTCAATAATACGGGTGGGCCGGTGCTTGAATCTTCTATTAATTTGAGTGATCCTGAAAATGCTTGGTTTAAGGTGTCTAACCTGACGCCGGTTTCCACCACTGACTATCCGATGGATGTTGAAATTCAGGTCGATACATCCGGTTTGGAAGCAAACAAGGTTCATCAAGGTTGGCTAGAGATTGATTGGGATGGCAAAACTGCCCGTATTGCCTTGAGTGTCAGAGTTACTCCCGCCCCGAAACTGGCCTTAACTCCCCTTAAATTAGATTTTGGTGAGTTTTATCCGGGCGAAACCCATGTTTTAACTTTTATGGTCAACAACGTTGGCGGTCCAGCTAATCATAAGGTCGAATTTGAGACCAGCCCTCATGATGATTGGTTTGATATTACAGGATACAAAAAACGGACAAATGATTTTTGTCCCATAGAGGTTGAGGTCATGGTAAAATCTGACAATTTGAAATTGGGTCGTCCGTATCAGGGCTGGATTGAGGCTGATTTGGAAGGGCAGAAGGCTAAAGTATCTTTAGAGGCTAGAGTTGCCAAACCTCCTGAGCCGGAAGTTCAGATTAACCTAACCAAGTTGCAGACTTTACAAAAACATGCGGAAGGTATATGGAGTATCGCCTTTAATCCGGCGGGTGACACTTTAGCTTCAGGTGGGGATGACGGTCAGGTTTTATTATGGGAGCGGGGCAAGAATTGGCAAGCTCGTCAGCTTAAGTTTGGTAAATGGGGGGGCTGGTTTGGGTTTGGCTCATCCAAGTCGGCCATTCACCAAGTTAGTTTTAGTCCTGATGGTCGGTTTTTGGCATTAGCCACGTTAGAAAAAGTTATTTTGCATGAGTTGGCGACAAAAAAGAGTTCTCAACTCTCTATTAGCGCGAACCACCAGAGTCATGCCGTTGCCTTTACGCCAGACAGTAAAACACTGGTCGCAGACGGAAATCGAGGTGAGTTATGGATTTGGGATGTCGTCACTCAGCAAGAGCAAGGGCGTATTTCAGCACATCAGAACGATGTTCAGACAATAGCTTTTAGCTCTGATGGTGCGGTGTTTGTGACTGGTGGGGAGAATGGGCGGATTCGTTTATGGATGTTAAATAGTCAAAAAGAGGTTGGCTGTTTTGAGGGGCATACTGGTTTAGTGCGAAACTTGGCTTTTGACCCGCGGGGACATCTACTCGCCTCGGCGGGGAGTTTGCAGTTTGTGAAGGGGAAGCGAAGAACTGATGAATCGGTACGCTTGTGGAAGTTGCAAACCGGCGAACAGCTTAAGGTGCTATCCGGTCATACCAAATCGGTTGAAGCTGTGGCTTTTAATCCAGCCGGAACCGTGTTGGCCTCTTCCAGTGTTGATCATACCATCCGTCTGTGGGATGTAGCCACCGGCCTTGAAATCGCTTGTTTAACCGACCATGCCATGTCGGTTAGTTCCATTGCCTTTAGCCCCAACGGCGAGTTGCTGGCCTCGGCTAGTTGGGATAAGACCATTAACCTGTATCAAATTTCGTAACTTATGAGATTTGATAATATGTCGAACAAAAATAATGACCAACCAGATTTTTCCTCACCATGTGGAGATTGTCAAACATGAGGTGGGTGTTTTGAGCGTTAAAGTTGTTCGGCAATAACGGAGTGCAAAAGCTTCTTGCTTTTGCCGGAGACAAACATGCAAAAGCAAGAAGCTTTTGCACTCCGCAGGTAAAAGTTCAGTAAAGCCGTCCTAGAACTCCCCATTCGCTAGTATGAAGTAGTATAAAATGAATAGTATTAGTAGAAAGTAGCGTTTTGCACCCTACTTGAAGTATAATATCTCATAACCTTAAAAGACAGTGGGGAGGCCACGATGTCACA
>JAUCGA010000037.1 GCA_030377865.1 Anaerolineales bacterium HSG25
ATTTCCCTTATCGGGCAATACATTTGGAAGCCGCCCAGTACGGGAAAGCCGTACGCTGGGAAATATGGGGAATTAACCCTATTGCGGCAACGGGGGGAAGGAGGCGCAAGCCTCCGACCTACCCGATGTTATTTACGCCTCACGCTTCACGTCTCACGAATCACTTCCTTAGTCCCAGTCGCTCCTGAACCACCCGCAATCGATTCTCGGCAATGGGACGGACTCGCTCGGCCCCATCTTTTAGCACTTGGTCGATGTAACCCGGATCATCAGTCATCTCCTGATACCGTTTTTGCACCGGCTCTAAGGTCGAGATGACCGCCTCGGCCACCTGCTTTTTGAGTGTGCCGTACCCCTGCCCCGAAAACTGGTTGATAATCGACTCCTCATCCTGACCCGTGATGGTCTGGTAGATAGTCAGCAGGTTGGTCACGCCGGGCTGATTCTCCATGTCAAAGGCGATATTGTTCAGCGAGTCGGTTGTGGCCCGCATGATCGACTTTTTCAGCACCTTGGGCGGGTCGAGTAGGTTGAGGGCATGACCGCCCTTGTCGCTACTTTTGCTCATTTTGGTCGTCGGGTCATCCAAACCCATGATGCGCGCGCCCGCTTCGGGGAAAGTGCCTTGGGGGACGACAAAGGTCTCGCCGTACAGATGGTTAAATCGTTGAGCTACATCTCGTGTTAGCTCGATATGCTGTTTTTGGTCAGCACCAACCGGCACATAATCGGTGTCGTACAGCAAAATATCGGAAGCCATTAAGACCGGATAGTCAATCAAGCCAGTGCCGATACTATCCTGTTTCGCGCTTTTATCCTTGTATTGGGTCATGCGCTCTAACCAACCGAGCGGGGTGATACAGTTGAGTAACCACGTCAACTCCGAATGGGCCGGAATGTGGCTCTGGATGAAGATGGCGCAATGCTCCAAATCTAGCCCACAGGCCAGATAAATCAAAGCCACCTCGCGACTCTTGCGATATAATTCGGCTGGGTCTTGGGGCAAGGTGATCGCATGTAAATCGACAATGCAGAACACATTATCATAGTTGTGTTGGTCAGCGACCCAGTTTTTGGTCGCTCCCAGATAGTTACCGATATGGAAATTGCCTGTTGGCTGTACGCCAGAAAATACTCGTTTTTTCGTTGTGTCGGTCATGATTTAATCCTTGTTTTATTATGATAAGTGGTACTAAAAATGCTTAAGTAACTTTCATTTCTAAGTTGTCACTTTTCCCGGAG
This sequence comes from Anaerolineales bacterium HSG25, assembly GCA_030377865.1. Lineage (GTDB taxonomy): Bacteria > Chloroflexota > Anaerolineae > 4572-78 > J111 > JAUCGB01. Next base: position 1,243 of record JAUCGA010000037.1, read on the forward strand.
TGCAAGAATTCTATTCTTGCTGTCAAAATACAATTTTGACACTCCTATTTTCCTGATCGTTGCGATTATGTAATCGCAACGGGTATTTGGCAGGTATATACCCGCCTATTATGGGTACACTTCTGTTTTTTACAAGTTAGTTCTGAAAACTACTTAAACGTAAAAGGTGCAGGCGGAGTGATAGACACAGGGGAGACCCGTCTCGTTCCCATCGCTCCGCGTGGGAATGCATCCATAAACGCTCTGCGTTTAGACTGAAATTCGTTGTTTTCTTCATTCGTTATACTTCTTTTTGATGTTATCATCGCAACTCTCGTCTTCATCCTCAATCGGATGAACCGCCCACCGCAAAATGAGTATGTATGTGACATCAGAACGGGAGAAACACCTGATGACGGTTCTGAGGCTGACCTCGCGCTGGGGATGATAATATTTTACGTTGACCTGTTTGCTGGAAAAAGGCTCACGCTCCTCTACCACCCAACCCTGTTCTGCTAATGTTGTCTCATACCAGGCGACGGTTTCGGCAAACAGTAGGGGGACTTCAAGTTCAACAGTGACGCGCTCAATGGTTTTATCCGTTTCGAGTTTGAAAGCCACGTAAGGCAGAAAAGGCCGAGGATGCAGGGTACTACCTGATGGCTTGGGAATATCATCCGGCCAATCATCAGGCCCAAAATAGAGCCGTATTTCGTCCTTGTTTCTAGCGAAATCTCGCCAGCCACGTTGACTTACTCCTGTGCTTTTCACCTCTTAATCACCCCACGATAGAGCAAATATGAACGGGTGAATAGACTGAACGGTTGCTCCAATTCAGCTTTGGCCTGTAGAATCGCTAACTCTTCCTCAATTGTTTGGCATGGTGATGATTTGCTATGTTGAACTTGCACAAAAAAATCGACTAAATGAGGCATATTGGTGGCTTTATACAGTCCCTTCAACTCAGCTCGATTAAGATTATAAGTTTTTATCGTCTTAATCGCTCGTTGTCGAGCCTTGTCTGAAATGCCATATTTCGGCTCAATTTTGAACGAGATTGGATTGACCCACAGATAGTCAGCCGGATTCTCTCGATCCGGTTTGATACATCCGGCATGGTCAGCCTCACCTTTAGCATGGTTACAGTCGTGGCAGGCCAAAAATAGATTGCGCCACACAAACGCGGCCAACGGATAATGCGCCTTGGAACGGAAATGTTCCACCTCGGCCCCACTGCCGATGAGAGTTTCACAAAAGGCGCATTTGCCATACTGCCACTCAGCCATGTTGAGTCGAGCATGCTGGTTCAACGGTTGTTTATCAACCTGCGGCCAACTCCAATCTCCGCCCTTTTCCCGCTTGACCAACCAGCGCCCTGTCCATGTTTTGACCCGTTCCCGCGTCCAAAACTCAGGAGCCGAGCCACGTTTTAGATAGATCATGCTATTGTTCCGTATCTTCCCGCAAGTTTAGAACTTGCGGGAAGGTTGGTTATTACCTCGTTTGAGCTAGATTGAGCAGATTATTCAACCACGGATTGACCTTGGCTAACTCCTGCAACAGTTCATCATGCTCGGTCTGTTCTGCCTCAGACAACGTGCCGAAACTCATTTTTCCGGCCAACTCGCTGAGTCGATTCAGCTTCCGTTCGATTTCTGGCGGATATAAACTATCCATCGAAAAGGCTTTCTCCAACACCAAATCAGCCGGATAACCGTATAAATCACCAAAATTCGACTGTACCGCAATCTCACCCGCTCCATCCCGATAGAGCCGAAAAACTTGCGTATCTTCCGCCGAAGCCAACACAAACGGACTGTGCGTGGTGGCAATCAGATAGACATTCGGCAGGAGTTTGGAGACCACCGACATAATCCGCCGTTGCCACTCTGGATGTAGATGGGAGTCGATTTCATCCACCACGACAATACCGGAGGGGTTGACGCTGTCGGTAGGATCTTTCCAGTCAACATATGAAGCTCGCATTAAATAATCCAATATCCAACTCATAAAACTGCGGGTTCCATCACTCAACTGGTCTATAGAAACTGGAACACCATCTAATGTTAACTCAAGCTCAAGGGGGTTACGTTTCACTGTAAATTGAACCGAAACTTGTAACTCATCACTCAATGCCTCAGTGATTCGTTCAATAATTTGTTTATAGGCTATTGCCTCTTGCGGTTTATCATCAGCTAAGGCTAAAGCATGGTTTATATATTGATTAGTGACGAATTGTAGTAACATTTCCGACTCAAGGGATACAAAAGGATTTAGGTTTTCATATTCAAGAGGTTCAACAGTTTTATATTGGTCAATATAGGCGTGATGAATATTTCGATTTGTTCCATATACTCCGTTTAGAAGTTGCTTTAGGATAGTATTCTCTAAATTCAAATACGGAAGGAAACGTCCTAACTCAAAAGAACAAATTGAGTTAGGTGCATCATTTTTATGTGAGGCATAAACAAGGTAAATAGGGTTTTTTAAGGCTAAAAATTCCGGGATAATGTCTGGAGCATAGATAGGCGCTTGTGTCGTTTTGCCCGCGCTTAAATTTATAATTTTATGGTTATCCTTGATTATATTTGGATAATTAATGGATAGACTGAATTGTTTTACGCTATAAAAGACCCACCCTGTTTTTCCCCCAATATCCAATTCTAAATAGGCATAAGCAGTCTCATCATGGGCAAACCGTATTAACTCGTCTAAAGGGAATGTATATTCATTCCCAAACGACAAACAAGCGGCCAGCGCCGCGACCAACGTCGTTTTACCTAACCCATTCTCAGCTACAATCAAAGTGCGGCGGCTATCTTTGTTGTCCCAGTTCAACTCCAGATGGTCAAATGGGCCAAGTTTATGAACAATCAATTTAGTTGGTTTTAAACGCATGGAATTCTCTCCATTTTAGATTTTAGATTGGTGATTTTCGGTTGCTGGTATGGGAACGAGGCTAAAATTCGTTATTCCCTTTATTCGTTGTCCTACCTCATTCGTTGTACTGTCCTACCTATAGTTCAGGCAGTTGCCGCAACCCCAAATGGGTCAGCAGATCATTAAACTGCTCATAGTTTGACCATAAAATACCCTTTTCTTGGGCGTACTGTTCCGCTTCGGGAGTTAAACCATTGTAAGCGAACATCCAAAGTGTGGCGGGATCGGCATTAAAATCATGGCTGGCCGCCTCGCCTTGGGCTAGAAGTAGTTCTAACTCGGCCACATCGACCTGTTTGGTGATCCACCATTTGCTTTGGCAGACCCAAATATAAATTCCAGCCGCGCCAAACACGTCGATCTCTTGTCCTTTGCCACCGCCCAAGCGCATGCGTTGTCGAACGAATGTAAATCGTAATGGAAACTCAACCTCAGTAGGATGGTTAAAAAACTGTCCCGAAATAGTTTTCCGTTGGGCCGACCACAACACTTGGGTCATGAACACCTCAGCCAAATACCCTTTGTACTCGTTGACCTGTCGTTTTAAACGTTGATACCGGTTTCGTAGCTCATTTTGAACATGGCTGGCATTAAATCGCTCAACCTCAACCCGACCCCATACTTTGAGAAACTCTAGCAAAATCGGGTCTTTAATCGTTCTAAACCAACCTCCAAACTCCATATATTCAAGCAAGTCACCCCGCGACAGTTTGACCAACACCTCTCGAACCGTTTTGACCGATACCTCTAGCCCCTCTCGTTTTTGTAGCTCTCGCTGAATACGCTCGATATTCAACTCGTCTTCTTCTTCCAAAGCCGCGAGGTACAAAATCCATTTGGTAATGTTATAATCGTTAATCCGCTCAATCCAGCGATTAACTTGGTCGCTCAACTCACCCCAGATAAAGCCGGAGCTGATGTCAATCGCTAAGAGTTCGTTGAGGGCGGCTTCCGAATCAAGGCTGATGTTTGACTGAGCGGCCTGTTGCATAACCGCGGTGATGTAAAATGGATTGTGTCCACACCGTTCTGCCACCACCGGAGCCATAATCGTTGACAAGTTGGCTTGATAAAATGAAGCCGCGTTACGGGCTAACTCGGTGCCGTAGTAGGGCGACAGGCTCTCAATCAATTCGCTTCTAAAACGACCAAACAATGCTCCCCGACCAATAATTTCCCGCGCCAAAATGCTCATGGCCGATCCGGTCACAAAATGGGGGCAGGTCGGAGATTCAACCGCCTCTTTCATAAAGCCAGCAATGTCAAAATCATACTGCGGTAGGCGAATGTTTTGAAATTCATCTAAAAATATAACCGTTGTGTGATCATACCGATCAGAAATTCTACGGGGCAGGATTAAGGCTTCTTCTTCCGGTAGGATGACCCCCTTTTCTTCAATCGCGGCCCGCACCCGTAAAATACCCATAAGTTCTTTGGTTGGGGGCAGGTTATTTTCAACAAATTGAGCTAACTCATTATGCCGTAATCCGTCATTGGAAAGTAGATCGATATTTCGTAACCGAAAGCCAGCGTACCAGCGCAAAAAATTCTCGACATAATCAAGGGCAAACTCCCACCGATCAAGCGGTTTGTCTCGAAAGCTGTAATAGACCGGCACCACCGCTTGCGGGTCGGTATGATCCTGTTCAAAAAAGAGCCGATTGACCACCCGCTTGAAGATTTCGGTTTTGCCCATGCGCCGTTGCCCCAACAATACCATTGACATGGCTCGCCGTGATTTTGCTGATAGGGCATAGTCGTATAAATTGTCTATATATTCCTGCCGGTCGGTGTAGACCTCGGCTGGAACCAAGGTTTTTATTGCCTCTTGAGGCATAGCGTCATCTCCTTAGGAATGAGCATTAAGGCAGTTCCAACTTTTAAAACCTCCCAAAAATCGTTGGCTGAGCTTGTCGAAGCCAGTTCCCCTTCGACAGGCTCAGGGGACGGTGGGAGATTTATTTTTCTGGAACTGCCTAATTAACTTATCATGAGAGTGGTTCAATCTTAAAGATTGAACCACTCTGGAACGCTTAACTTGTTTAATTCTGATTCCTTACCACTTCACCAAAATATGCAGATACTCTTCCGTCCGCGTCGCTTTGTGATTCCGGTTCTCGTCACGGTCGGCTTTAAAGCGTTGATAATCCTGCGTTCGCAACTCGTACTCGCCATAACGCTCCATGACCGTTTTGACCTCATCGAGACTCATCAGTCCTTCATTATTATAGCTCAGAAAAATGTAGCGAAACTGAGCGGCTTGAATCAAAGATTCAAAACTCGGTAGTACTTTGCGAGTTTGGCAATATTCCGAGCGTCGATACTCCCGCAGGCCGGTTTTACCCTTGGGCGTAAAGTCGTCATACAGGGCAATGGTGTTGAGCAGGTGATAGTTGGCTCCGTACTGCCGAGCGTTGTAGGGCGGGTCGAGATAGAGAACATCACCCGAAATTTTCTTGATTAACTCATTCGCGTCTTGCTGATACACCTCGCTGACCGTCTCAATGGCCTGACTATTCGCTTCAGCGGAGAAAATTTTTCCTCTGAAAAGAGCTAGTTGTGACGAGTTGCTTGAGGTAAGTGGGGCGAGAATTAGTGGCTTCTGAGCCGATTTTTTCAGATGTTTTAAGAACGCCCCATAAACCGAAGCGGTGTTGGCGACCTTGTCAGCGGTTTCTAGCAGACGAGCCAGTAAAAAATAGTACTGGTCGGTATTGATAGTTTGCTCGACATGCCATACCTCAATCTGTTGGCGCATGGCATCTATTTTGCGACCATTTTCATCACTGAAATATTGTCGCCCGTTACCCCCACCCATACAGTAAAAATGGTATATTTTACCTGATACACCCTCAAGAAGATTTAGCTCCTCTAACAATTCTTGGGTGCGGACGAGAGAGTTATGGTCAGCCAAATAACCTCGGTTAACGGTGTAACTGTAGGCTTCCAAATCATTGACGATTAGTCGTTTGACTTCACCAACAAAACTGCGTCCGACCACGCCCGTACCGGCGAACAGGTCGGCCAGAGTCAGATCATGGATGTCACCGGCCATGTCAAAAATCGCCTGCCTAACAAATGGTAGCAGACGATACTTTGAGCCGATATAGTTGAGGGTCGCGCCGATATTAAGAGGATTTATCACTGACCCAACTCTCGCATAATCGTATCCAAATCCTTATCCCCCCGACCCGACAAGTTGACCACAATGATCTTATCCTTAGACATTTTCGGGGCCTGTTTGACCACCTCAGCAATGGCATGGGATGACTCCAACGCTGGAATAATCCCCTCCCGTTCACTGAGTAGTTTGACCGAAGCCAGTGCCTCTTCATCAGTAGCATAAGTGTATCCGGCTCGCTCCTCGTCCCTCAGCCAAGCATGTTCAGGGCCGACGGAGGGGTAGTCGAGTCCGGCGCTAATCGAGTGAGTCTCGGCGATTTGCCCATCGGCGGTCTGTAGCACAAATGATTTTGTGCCATGCAACACGCCCAACCTAGCCATGACTGGCGATTCATCATCAGCCTGCACTGCGAATCGAGCCGCATGTTTGCCGCTCTCGATACCAGAACCACCGGCTTCAACACCGACCATCATCACGTCACTATCTTCAATAAATGGGTGGAACATGCCAATCGCATTGGAGCCACCGCCGACACAGGCCACGAGCATGTCAGGTAGGCGACCCTCTGCTTCCAGAATTTGTTCCCGCGTTTCGATACCAATCACGCTCTGGAAATCTCGCACAATCGTCGGGTAAGGATGCGGCCCAAGCGCCGAGCCGAGCAGGTAATGGGTATCACGCACGTTTGTCACCCAATCCCGAATCGCTTCGTTAATGGCATCTTTTAGGGTTCGACTGCCGGAACTGACCGGACGCACTTCGGTTCCGGCCAGTTTCATGCGGAACACGTTCGGCTGTTGGCGGGCAATATCAACCTCACCCATGTAGACAATGCACTCCAGACCGAGCAGAGCACAAGCTGTGGCCGAGCCGACCCCATGTTGTCCCGCTCCGGTTTCGGCTACGATGCGGCGTTTACCCATACGAACAGCTAACATGGCCTGTCCCAAAGCGTTGTTGATTTTGTGCGCGCCGGTGTGGGCCAAATCTTCCCGCTTGAGATAGATTTTTGCTCCGCCCAGATGGTTGGTCAACCGTCCGGCGTAGGTGAGGGCGGTTGGTCGCCCGACGTAGGTTTTTAGCAAATGGCTCAACTCAGCTTGAAAATCAGGGTCATTTTTAGCAACTTCATAAGCCTCTTCAAGTTCGGCCAGGGCCGGCATCAGTACTTCGGGGACGTATTGTCCACCATAGGGGCCGAATTTTCCTTTGGTTTGTAGGGTCATAATATCCTCTTTTGGTATAAATATTCTGGAATCGTGGGGATAGTCATGTGTATTTAGTACCCGACATTTCGATTAAAACAATGATTTTTCGACAGGATTAACAGGGTTTTTTTGCCTGTAATCCTGTCAATGCTATCAAATATTAGTTTTGACTAAGATTTTTTGTCGGGTAACAGGCATGCGTATCAAATCCTATTGTTCTCATTTTACTCGTGATAGGGCAATGTTTCAAATTAGTGGTCTGAGGGGGAGGATACCGCAATAACAGGACGCGTGGATTAGTTCTGTACTCTTGACTTGTTGTATACTAATTGTCATACTAGTAGTATGATGGAGTTTGTTATTGACTATAGTCTTTGTTTCGGCCAATCTTAGAACAGGATGCGTGGAATGACACTGATTTTGGCATGATTTAATCAGTGCCCCTTCGGACCGCACATTCTGTTCTTGTGGCCCAAATGAAGACCAATACTTTATTATTACCATGACAACCATAAAAACAGCTATTTCTTTACAAAAAACCTTATTTGAACAGATTAATGAAATTGCTCAAGAGTTAAAAGTCTCTAGGAGTCGTTTGTTTGTTTTAGCTATTGAGTCGTTTATTGAACGATACAAAAATCAACGTTTATTGGAGAATATCAATGCCGCGTATGCTGATTCGCCATCATCAGAAGAAGAGGAACATTCGGAAAAGATGCGGTCTAAACATCGGCATTTAATCGAAGAACAATGGTAATAAAACAAGGAGATATTTACTGGATTGACCTAGGTGAACCGCGTGGTTCAGAACCAGCGCATAGACATCCTCATGTTGTTGTACAAAATAATGTGTTTAACAAAAGTCGAATTAACACGGTGGTAGTTTGTGTTTTAACCTCAAAGCTAAAATGGGCCAAAGCTCCCGGTAATATTTTACTCGAAAATGGTGAAGCGAATCTACCGAAACAAAGCGTGGTTAACATTTCGCAACTTTATACCGTTAGCAAGCATGATTTGGTCGAGAAAATAGGCACACTATCTAAAAAACGGGTATTAGAAATTCTTGAGGGGATTAACCTTATTTTAGAACCTCGTGACATCGATTAATGAGCAAAAGTTTGTTGTTTCATTTATGACCTGACATATTGATAAAACCAAAAGCATTTTTTGACAGGATTAACAAGATTAACAGGATTTTTTTGCTTGTAATCCTGTCAATCCCGTTAATCCTGTCAGATATTGTTTTAGTCATGTTGAAACGATAAACTTCTGAATGAGGATCAATCTATCCGTGTAAATCCAACTGACTAATAAAAAAGCGCCTCGATGGAATAAGAATCGAGGCGCTTTTTTTAAGCGTAAATCTAAAATCCAAACGATCAATCTAAAATTACTTTCTTGACCCAAACTACCGAATCAAGACTTCGTAAGGCATCCATGACGCTATCTGGTACATCGGCATCAACCCGTAAAAAGGAAAGAGTATTGCCAAGAGGTTTGTCTCGACCATTTCTAAATGCGGCAATATTAATATTGTGTTTACCTAATAAAGTCCCGACATGTCCAATAAAACCGGGGATATCAATGCCACCAATTACTAACATCACCCCATCAGGACGAACATCTAACCTATATTTATCCATCTGTACCAATCGTGGTTCATCCTCATTAAAGAGCGTAACAGCCATCGTTTGCTCTCCACCATCCCAGGCTACTCGACATGAAATGATGTTCGGGTACTCGATAGTTGGTAAACCTTGCGTCTCTGACACGGCAATACCTCGCTTACGAGCCAAAAGGGGTGCATTGATGTAGTTGATGGTTTCGACCAGCACAGGTGATAATAGACCTTTTAAGATGGCAACGGTGATCGGTTTGATATGGTCCCGCACCTCGCGGCCTTTAATCTCGATTTCTATTCGGTTGATGGCCGCGTCAGCCAGTTGAGCATGTAAGCTTCCTACCTTTTCGGCCACAGACAGATAAGGTTGGAGCGTTTTTAAGACATCCACATCACCGATGGGCATGTTTAAGGCATTACGGAAATCTTTGCCCCGTAAGGCATCTAAAACTTGGTCAACCACCTGAGTACCAACATCTCGTTGAGCTTCAATAGTACTTGCCGCCAAATGAGGGGTCAGGATAACATTATCAAGTTCTAGCAGAGGGCTGTCCTTGGCTAATGGCTCTTCAATAAAAACATCAAGCGCCGCGCCTGCAATTTTGCCCGATTTAAGCGCCTCGACCAACGCATCGGTATCAATCAAACCACCCCGAGCCGCATTAACAATGCGTACGCCATCCTTCATTTTAGCGATATTTTCACGATTAATCAGATTGGCGGTTTGTTCGGTATGAGCGGCATGGAGGCTGATAAAATCGGCTTGACTCAACAGGTCGTTTAAGTCCACCGGCTTTATTTTTAGTTTGTGTGCTACGTCATCACTCAGATAAGGATCATAAGCGATTACCTCCATACCAAAGGCTTGGCAACGGCGAGCAACACGCGTCCCAATCCGACCCATGCCCACAATCCCAATCGTTTTGCGATAGAGTTGTCGTCCCACAAATACCTTACGATTCCATTCACCAGTTTTCATACTGGTATGGGCTTGTGGCAAATGGCGACACATGGCTAACATCAGCGCCATCGTATGCTCGGTGGTGGCGATAGTGTTTGCACCGGGAGTGTTCATCACAATCACACCTCGCATGCTGGCCGCTTTAATGTCGATATTATCGATTCCGACTCCGGCTCGTCCAACCACTTTGAGCTTGTTAGCCGCGGCAAATACCGCTTCGGTCACGGTTACGGTACTATAAACAATTAACGCGTCATACTCTGGAATCTGCTTCGCCAACGCTTCCGGCGTTAACCCTCTGACGACATCAAAAGTGACATCGTCCATTTCTTCAAGTTTAATCAGACTTTGTGGTGACAAATCATCTGTAATTAAAATTTTGTAGGTCATTTGGATTTTGGATTTTGGATTTTAGATTTGCGATTTTAGATTACTGCCTCGAAGTCCATTGGTTTCGACAGGCTCACATCTCACGTTCCACGCCTCACGCCGGCATGTTCAAAGCATTACGAAAACCTTGACCACGCAAACCGTCCAGAACCTGCTCAATCACTTGAATACCCACAAATTCTTGGGCTTCGAGGGTACTCGCCGCCAAGTGAGGGGTCAGAATAATATTGTCAACACCTAACAACGGGCTGTCTTTGGGTAACGGCTCATCAACAAAAACATCAAGCGCAACGCCCGCGATTTTACCCGATTTGACCTCATTCACCAGTGCCGCCTCGTCAATCAACGCGCCACGCGCCGCGTTGACAATCCGCACCCCATCCTTCATTTTGGCGATGGTTTCATGGTTGATTATCTTAGCGGTCTCTTCGGTATAAGCGGCATGCAGGCTGATAAAATCGGCTTGGCCTAACAGTTCATCTAAGTCAACCAGCTTGACGTTAAGTTTCTGAGCTATCTCATCACTTAAATAAGGGTCGTAGACCAAAACATCCATCTCAAAAGCTTGACAGCGTGAAGCAACCTGTGATCCAATCCGGCCCATGCCAATCAAGCCAAGCGTTTTTCGATACAGTTGTCGCCCCACATAAACCTTCCTATCCCATTTTCCGGCCTGTAAAGTGGTATAAGCTTGGGGCAAATGGCGACATAGGGCTAACATCAAGGCCAAGGTATGTTCTGCGGTGGCAATCGAGTTTGCGCCGGGAGTGTTCATCACAATAACGCCCCGCTTGCTGGCCGCGTCAATGTCGATATTATCAACTCCAACTCCGGCTCGCCCGACAGCTTTTAGTTTACTGGCCGCGGCAAACACCTCTTCGGTGACAGTGACACTACTACGAACAATCAACGCGTCATACTCTGGAATTCGCTCGGCCAATGTTTCTGGTGTTAGTCCGGTGACGACATCAAAAATGGCATCGTCTGCCTCTTCAAGTATAACCAGACTCTGTGGTGATAAATTATCTGTAATTAAAATTTTGTAAGTCATCGCTACATATTCCTAAAGATACAATTCATGTAGTGGTCAGCTTGATGTTGAAAAAGATCATGTCACCCTGAGCGTCAACGCGTAGCTAGTACAGATTGGCAGAACTCCTCCGGTAGTTATTTTTACGGAGTGCAACGGCTTTAGCTGTTGCCTAAAGCAATGGCTAAACCCATTGCACTCCGTAACTAACGGATCATTTGCGCCGCATTGTACTAGTGCGAAGGGTCTCTTACCCGAATTTACGAAGATTCCGGTGGATACTTCGCCTTCGGTTCGTAAAAGTTCAGTAAAACCGCCCTAGAAACCCGATTTCTCAAAGAAATCGGGTTTCTGACGTTCCTTCTGGCGAGTTCACTGAATATTTACTTCGGCTCAGTATGGCATGGTTTGTAACATCATCTTGACCACTACATAAAGATACAATTCACTTCTTGCATCCGATATAATTTAACATAATATTGTTTGATTGAATTTGAGTTAATCCTTCATTCAAGAGGGTTTCGTGGGGGGTTTGATACAGCTTTTGTTGTTCTTGACTAGAGGTCACTAACGGTAAGATGGGGGCCAAGCTATTGGTTTTGATAAAGATATTCGACTCGGCAGAGACGCGAGGACGAGCAATCACCCCACCAAAACCAATCACCATATCAACAGTTGGACGAGCGGCTAAGTCGCTCACCCCGTCGCCAATTAAAACAGAGCGACCTTGACGACCTGCTAACAGACCCTCAACTACTTCAGCCTTACCGTGGGTTTGGGTCAACGGAGTCAATTCCGAATTCATGTACTCAACATCAGGCCGTTGCCCCCACTGGTCTTGCTGATAATCCCACCAGTCACCTGATAGATGGTCGTACCGCAAAGAGACGGCTCGAATGTTTTCGGGCGGAATACCCAACCATGTGCCAAACGGTCTGACCGCGGCCAACAAACCCCCGCTAACGATAAAAACCTGTTTACCAATAAACTGTAGCGCTTTGATGACCTCTGCCGCGTCTTGGACTAAGGTTTCCCGATAGTGACGCTCTATCCGCCGAATTTCGGCCCGCGTCGGGTTGAGTATCTTCAAGCGACGGTCATAAACACTTTGCAGATGAACTTCGCCCTCCATTGCCGCGTCGGTCAACTGCTTTATCTCTGTAAACTTACCTTTGTCACGAGCAAGTTCATCAATTCCTTCAATTGTACTCAGCGTACTATCACAATCAAAAAAGATGAAATCAAAGCCAGGCCATGTTTGCCAGTTTGGAATCATCACCCCTTACCCTATTGTTTCCAGACAAAAAAAAAGCAAAACACATATATAATATGTTCGCCATTGAATATGCACAGTTTACCTCAATTATTAAAGAAGGTCAACTATTGCGGAAGGTGCTATTGCCCGACAGCCTCAATCTAGTTGCTCCCATACCTGATACATGCTATAATCTGCCGGAAATCCCCCCATTAGAGAGTAACCCCATTTACGATTACAAGCAATTAAATTACGTATAATAGCAAAAAAAGGAGAGGTATGAGTCTAACCAGTAACGTATTGTTGTATATTATTGTATCATATGGGTTAGGGTATCTGTTTCGTAACCTAAAAAATCCAGACGATACGCCCAAAATTAATTGGCAGATGGCCGGGGTCATCATTGGTGTGACCTGCGCCGTGGCTAATTTAGGACTTGCTTTAGCCGGTTCATCGTTTGGCGGGGCGTTTAATCTCGACCAGCCCTTAGGCCCGATCATTGGTAATTTAGGCACCGGCTTGCTCATCGGTTTGCCCATCGGCATGATTGCGGCCTACGACATGTCAAAACGATTTACTATTATTGATGCATGGCTACTGTTTTTTAAGATTGCCATTATCTATGTGGTGATTGGCGGCTCAATATCGTCATTAGCCGTGCCTCGATACACCACCGAACAATGGTTTGACTTCTTTATCTTTGGTTTGGCTCAGGGCGGAATTTACGCTCTGATTGCCCTCGGATACACCCTTGTTTATGGGATTCTGTTCATGATTAACTTTGCCCACGGTGAGGTGTTCATGGCCGGAGCCTTCACAGCCTTTTTTATAGCTCGCCGGTTAGCCGAACCAGCCGTCGAAGGGGGTTCAGCCTACCTCGATACCAACCCGTTTATGAGCCTCGTCTTAATCTTCGCCGTCTCCATGATTACCTCAACTGTGGTGGCCGTTTTGCTAGAGCGTATTGCCTATCGCCCGCTACGCCGAGCGCCCCGCCTCGTGCCGCTCATCACCGCTATTGGAGCCTCCTTCTTTTTGCAATATACCTTCCGTGGCTTCTACGGCTCGGGGGTGCAAGCCTATCCTCAAGTAAATGCTCTAAAGGGTGATTTACAGGTTGCGGATTTTATGTTGTTTATTGCTCTTTTGTTGATTGGCCTGATTACCTATTTTGCTACTACACTGTTATTAAGTAATCGCCTCAAAAAAGCATTGCCTCATTTAGGTTGGGCACCACCGACGATTATCGGTATCATCATCTTACTAGCTCTTTATCTCCTTAGTTCTCCATTGCAAAGTGTACTGGTATCAGGAGCTAACATTGCCTTCCCTCTTGCTCCAGAGATGGCAACCGAACTAGAAATCACGACTCGAGGTGAATATGAACTGCCTATTTCGCGAATTCAATTTGTGATTATCACCTCCTCTATTTTGATGATGTTGGGTCTATATACGGTCGTTCAGCGCACCAAAATTGGTCGGGCCATGCGAGCTGTGGCCGAAGATAAAGATGTGGCCGCCTTGATGGGGGTGGATGTTGACCGAGTTATCACCATGACTTTTGTGATGGGGGCGATGCTGGCCGGTGCGGCTGGTGTATTATACGCCTTAATTTTCCGTCAGGTTCATTTCTTTATGGGGTTTTTACCGGGTCTAAAAGCCTTTACTGCCGCGGTATTAGGTGGTATAGGCAATATTCCGGGAGCCATGTTGGGCGGCTTCTTCTTAGGTATTGTCGAATCACTAGGGCCAAGTCTGTTTTTAGAAGGGTTAGGCATCCCCGCGGCCTACCAACTTAAAGACGTTATCGCCTTCACCATGTTAGTATTAGTGCTTATTTTCCGCCCTGCTGGAATTATGGGTGTTGATTTGAGCAAGAAAAAGGCGTAACGGAGAAAAAGGAATAGAGAAATGGTCGAAGAAAAAAAACAGTTTAGCTGGCAGAGTATTGTTCAATATGGGATAATTTGTGGTTCGCTGATCCTTTATATTAGTTTGGTAGGGATTCTAGAAGCATTTCAAGTTCGAGATGTTGTTGACCAACTACTTCCTTTAGGGCAAGCAATGTTGATTGTAATTGCTTTGTCGATGGGGTATGTGGCCGCTCGTTTGGCCGCCGGAGACATGGTCAAAACATTTGGCGGGAGTGCCATTGTAGGCATCGTTGGAGGGATTATCACTGCCCTTTTCGTCAATAGAATCGAACCGTGGGAGATTCGGAACATGTTCGTCAACGCTTCCCCCGCTTTGGTTGAGGTGTTGACTTTTGGACAAGAGTCACAGGCAACTGGTTTGATGATGCTGATCACCGCTTTAACTATTGTTTGTATACTTGGAGCGGTTCTTTTTATTATACCACCATTACCACGCCGAATGATTTTGGCTGGATTAACAGCTGTCCTGTTTATGGGCATGCTTCAAGATTTCTTAACCCGTATCGATCCCATCGAAGCGATTGCTAATATTTTATATAGCAGAAAGGGATTGTCTCCTGTTGGGGCGATGTTGGTATTTATCTTGTTCTCTGGATTGAATGGGTTCTGGGCCACTCAAGGCGACACCGTTCAAAATCGGCTGAATACATTACCTCCTCCGCAAAAACGGGGTTTGAATATCGGTGCATTCATTGCCGGATTACTTCTGCTCATTGCAATCCCGCATATGACCGACAATTATATCACCCAGATTCTGTTTATGGTCTGTCTATACATCGCTATGGGTTTGGGGCTAAATATCGAGCTTGGTTGGGCCGGTCTACTTGATCTTGGCTTCTCTGGCTTCTTTGCTATTGGAGCCTACACCGTCGCCGTCGTCTGCTCAACTGGAGAGCTAGGGTTATCCTATATGATAACGGGTGAAATCGGTGCCTCGTACTCCTTTTGGTTTGCTTTACCCATAGCCGTCGTTATTTCGGCTATTGCTGGAGTAGTGTTAGGAATACCAGTTCTCCGTACACGGGGCGATTATTTGGCGATTATCACCTTAGGCTTGGCTGAGATTATCCGTATTCTCGTCAAATCCAATGCCCTCAAAGAGCTACTGGGCGGGGCACAGGGAGTTTTGAACATCGCTAAACCAACCGTCGGCGAAGCTGTTCTGAAAGACCCCATGCATTTCTACTATCTGGCCTTAATTGCATGTTTTATCATCGGATTTTTAGCCATCCGACTCCAACATGCTCGGATTGGCCGGAACTGGATGGCTCTCCGAGAGGATGAAGATGTGGCCGAAGCAATGGGGATTAACTTGATTGCTACCAAGCTATTAGCCTTTGGTATTGGGGCCTCCTTTGCTGGATTGAGTGGGGCAATTTTTGCGGCTCAACTTGGCTCAGTGTTCCCCGATAGTTTTGGTCTGCTAGTCTCTATTAATGCGGTCAGTCTGGTAATTATCGGCGGTGTGGGCAGTATTCCGGGCGTGGTTATCGGAGCGTTGGTTTTGGTGGGTCTACCCGAACTACTTCGAGAGTTTTCCGAGTTTCGACTACTACTATATGGTATGTTGCTGGTCGTGATGATGTTGGTCAAACCAGAAGGATTCTGGCCCTCTGAAACAGCTCGCCGAGAGTTAGAAGGCCCAGAAATTAGTGACATTACTGAAAGTAAGGCAGGTACAGGAGCATAATATGGGCGCAATTTTATCCGCAAAAAATCTTACCAAACGGTTTGGTGGTCTTATCGCTGTCAATAGCGTTGATATTGATGTTGAAGAGAAAAATATCCACGCTGTTATCGGGCCAAATGGAGCTGGAAAAACAACGTTTTTTAACTGTGTGACTGGCTTCTATCCTTTGACCGAAGGAGAAGTTATATTTTTAGACCGGCCACTGGTTGATGTTCCTCCTGACCGTATTACCCATCGGGGTATCTCTCGTACCTATCAAAATGTGCGTCTTTTTTCAAATATGACGGCTATTGAAAACGTCATGGTTGGTCAAGAACGGCACTTAAAAGCCATGTGGTTTGAGGCCGTTCTAAAGTTACCCCGTTATCGAAAAGAGGAAAAGATATCGCTACAGGAAGCCTTACGGTTATTAGATTATGTTGGTTTAGGTGACAAAGGTAACTTTGTCGCCAAAAATTTACCCTATGGCGCGCAACGTCGCTTAGAAATCGCTCGTGCCTTAGCCAGTAAACCAAAACTACTGCTCTTAGACGAGCCAAAAGCAGGCATGAACCCTCAAGAAACTATAGAATTATCTGAATTTATTCGTCAGCTTCCTCATGATTTAGGACTGACAATCCTCTTAATTGAACATGACATGCGCTTAGTTATGGAGATTTCGGATCAGATTACGGTTTTAGATTATGGCAGTAAAATTGCTGAGGGAACCCCTAAAGAGATTCAAAGTAATCCTAAAGTCATTGAAGCCTATTTGGGGCGAGGAGCCGCAGACGACAATTAAATTTATATTTGCGATTTAAGTAAGAGACCTGTCAGGTTTTCAAAACCTGACAGGTCTGACTTTGAACGTAAATCGCAAGTCATAAATCGCAAAACCCATGTCTTTATTAGAAATAAAAGATGTACATAGTTATTATGGAGCGATTCATGCTTTAAAGGGGATCACACTCTCGGTTGATGAAGGGGAGATTGTGACACTTATTGGAGCCAATGGGGCGGGTAAGAGTACTACCTTAAAGACCATCAGCGGCATTGTGCGTCCCCGACACGGGGCTGTCGTCTTAGCTGGTGAAGATTTAAGCAATGTCGCCACCCACGATATTGTCACCAAAGGCATCTCTCAAGTGCCAGAAGGCCGAGGTGTATTTGCTAGGCTAACAGTGTTGGAAAATCTAGAGATGGGAGCCTATATCCACAACGATAATCAGCAACTGGCTGACGATTTGGCTCGTGTATTTGATATATTTCCTCGTCTGAAAGAACGGTACAAACAAGCCGCCGGAACATTGAGCGGGGGCGAACAGCAAATGTTAGCAATGGGTCGAGCATTGATGGCTCGCCCCAAAGTGCTACTACTTGATGAACCCTCGATGGGCTTGGCTCCGTTATTGGTCAAAAATATTTTTGAGACGATTATCACGATTAATAATGAAGGAACCACTATTTTGTTGGTTGAACAAAACGCTCGGATGGCCTTAGAGATTGCCACCCGTGGCTACGTGATTCAAACCGGAGAGATTGTCCTCGAAGATGATGCCAAAGCCTTGCAGAGTAATGAGATGGTGCAGAAAGCATATTTAGGGATCGACTAACCACAGAACAGTAGCGCTATTTTTCGTAGACTGTTCGGTGAGTTTCCGTATAGTTTCCGTAGCTTATTGGTTGGGCAAACCCAAGCTGATTGTGTTATTCTTAAACCGTTAAGGGTAATCAATAGCATTTGGTTAGGCTTGGTAAACCTAATCAAGGTTAATGGTGCGTTCATCTTCTTCTCCTTTTTTTAGAAGCTCGGCGATTGCCGAGCTTCGTGCTTTTAAACGGGTTAAGTAGGGTCAGAAATCATATTTATAGGCAGTTCCAGAAAAATAAATCTCCCGTCGTCCCCTGAGCCTGTCGAAGGGGACTGGCTTCGGCAGGCTTAGCCAACAATTTTTGGGAGATTTTAAAAGTTGGAATTGCCATAATTGATATGACCCATTTGACAAAATAATAATAGTGAATATAATCATTTCCTGTTGACCAAAACACGGGGCTGTAGCTCAGTTGGGAGAGCGCGACAATCGCACTGTCGAGGTCAGGGGTTCAAGTCCCCTCTGCTCCACTAACAGCTAATACAACAAAAGAAATTCCCAAATTATGGGGCTGTAGCTCAGTTGGGAGAGCGCTTGAATGGCATTCAAGAGGTCAGGGGTTCAAGTCCCCTCTGCTCCACTACAAAAGACCGAGTTTATTATAAGCTCGGTCTTTTGTTTTATCTACAGATTTAGTTCGATAGTTGTTAACGATCAAAAATAATAAAGGAGTTACAAAAGTTTGTCGATTCATTCATGACCTGACATGTTGACAAAATCAAAAGCATTTTTTGACAGGATTTTTTTACTTGTAATCCTGTTAATCCTGTCAGATATTGTTTTAGTCATGTTGAAATGATAAACTTCTGGAGTTAATTGATTAATGGCAATCCCAAAGTCAGAATTTATTTGGTTCAATGGAGAGTTTGTCCCTTGGGACGAGGCAAAAGTGCATGTACTCTCTCATGTGTTACATTATGGTAGTAGCGTCTTCGAGGGTATTCGTGTCTATCAGACTCCCAAAGGACCAGCCATCTTAGGCTTAGAACCTCATGTCAAGCGCCTGTTTCAAAGCTGTAAAATTATCAACATGCCAATTTCCTATAGCCAAGAAGAGATTAGACAGGCCATTATTGACACTGTAGCCCGTAACAAACATCAAGCTTGTTATATCCGGCCTCTGGTATTTCGGGGATATGAAGTGTTAGGAGTTGATCCACGTAATTGTCCTGTAGAGTTCATCATTGCTACTTGGCAATGGGGCGCATATTTAGGTGCAGATGCTATCGAAAAAGGGGTTGATGTGGCGGTTAGTAGTTGGCGGCGCATGGCTCCCGACACTCATCCTGCTATGGCAAAAGCAGGTGGTAACTACATTAACTCGCAAATGGTAGTTATGGAAGCTAAACGGCATGGCTATGTAGAAGGTATTGTGCTTGATGTACAAGGCTATGTTAGTGAGGGGAGTGGGGAGAATATTTTTGTGGTGCTAGAGGATAAAATTTACACCCCACCTTTGGGCAATTCGATTTTAGCCGGAATTACCCGTAAATATGCGATCACTTTAGCCGAAGAGAAGGGATACAAAGTGATTGAACAGTTGATTCCTCGCGAGATGTTATATATTGCTGATGAGATATTCTTTACAGGTACCGCGGCTGAGATTACTCCAGTTAAGAGCGTGGATGGAGTCTCTATTGGAAGCGGTTCACGTGGGCCAATTACAGAGGGTATTCAAAGCGACTTCTTTAGCCTTATTACTGGCGAATCTGAGGATCGATATGGCTGGTTGACTTTGGTTGGATAAAACAGTAGCAAATTCATTTGTTCATTCTACATACAAAGAAGGGCTGTTCAGTTCTAATCTATATGAGCATAATTGTGACGCTACAAGCGTCACCTACAGTGATTTTGTCAGACATGAGGCCGTGGAGGTCACGCTTGTAGCGTGACGAACATGGAGAGCTGAACAGCCCTAATACAAAGACCCCAAAGGCGTATAAGTCTTTGGGGTCTTTTACATTGGGTACTGGCTATGAGTTGGGTATGAGGATTTCTTAATAAAAAAGCCTCTCATAATTCTACGAGAGGCTTTTTAGTTTTATTTTAAGCAACAGATTCTAGATCGCCTACATTAGAGCTGTTCGGCAATAAAGGAGTGCAAAAGCTTCTTGCTTTTGCATGTTTGTCTCCGGCAAAAGCAAGAAGCTTTTGCACTCCGCAGACCTCGAATTTGAGTTTTTATGCGATGACAAGTTATTGCCGAACAAGTCTATTGACAATCTATCAACTATGGTGGGATATGCGAAAAGCATGATGAACTGTCCTACAGTCATGACTATTCTACGAAGCCGATTCTGACGAAACTTTTGCACTGAGGAGTTTATTGATAACCTCAATTAGCCTATTCGCGCTAAACGGTTTGGTTAAATATGCATCCGCACGTTGATGGGTGTTACTTGATTTTTTGACTTGTTCTCCAATGGCAGTGATGATAATAACAGGAATTTGCTGGGTTTTAGAGTTACGCTTTACTTCCCTTAAAAACTCATGCCCATCCATAACAGGCATAGAAACATCACAGGTTATAATATCTGGAGATTGTTCCTCTACCCGTTTTAAACCTTCTAAACCGTTGGCGGCTTCTATAACGGTAAAGCCTGCCTGTTCCAACATACGCGTTACTAAACGTCGAATATGGGCTATATCATCAATGACAAGAACTTTTATATTTGTGACCACAATTTACTCATGTTTTTGATAAAAACCGTCAAATATTTTTAACCCTAGTTGCCAGACCACTGCTTAAGCATTTTACTGATTATTTTGATAAGGAAATGTAAAATTTATCAAAAACTAACATGCTATACATAGGGCAAGCACCACAAATAAGCTTAAGAGCATTATTGCAAATCAAGTAATGAGCATTAAATTAATTTGTGCAGTTGGCGCGTCAGCTTCCAGCCGACATGCTGGCTGGAAGCCAGCACTCCCAGTCAAACGCGCAACTTATTTAATCCCGATTCCAAGCTTACTGGATGTAGCAGGGTCAAAATGATGGTTCTTATCGTATTTTATGATTAGTTAAGACTTTTCTTAGCGTCGTCTAATTCATCGTGAATCTCAAATACTCGATCAAACATGGTTAGTTCAAACAATAATCGAGCTTGAGATTGTGGAGCCGCTAACTTGAGATTAGCAGGTTCTCCACCTAATGTTTTAAGACCTGATACCAATGCCGCTAAACCGGAGCTGTCAATAAAGGGAACATCTGCGAGGTTTACAATAACTTGTTTAACCCCGTTTTCGACTAAATCCCTGAAGGTTTGTTTGGCATCTTCGGCGGAACGGGCGTTTAAAGCACCGTTAAAGGCTACAATTGTTGCTTTTTCGGTTACTGCTTCATGAGAGATTTCCATGATTTACTCCTGATAATATTATTTTAAGCTTATTTTATCCCTGAATGGGTGAACTAGCAATTTATGAAATGTTGGCTTAGGAATCGGATTTATATAACTTGCGCGTTTCGGTCGCTCGATAAGAAGCCAGCTAGGTTCGTAGTGCCCAATTCATTGGGCTTCTGCACCCAATAAATTGGGTACTACGAACATCGACCAATCTGCACAAGTTAATTAATGCTCATTCCTTATCTTATTCATTGTTAGTTAGGCACGTGGAAAAAAATAATTGTCCCGTGGAGTAGGCACGCGTCGTGCCGCACCGCGGGTGCTAACTCCTCAATTGGGATGTTTTATTTCTTTCGTCTGCCTTAAGAAGGATCAACTAACTTGAGTAAGTGCCAATGGTTTCCGATTTCGGTATGGTGTTGATAAGAAACAACGTCCATAATCTGACGAATAATGTGTAGCCCATAACCACCTTCTGTTGGTTTGTCAGGTTGTGGAATAGGCACAGAGTTGGGATCAAAACCAACGCCTGTATCGTAAAAGTCGAGTTGTATGCCATTACTTAGTAAAGTAATTTCAATTTTTATCTCACCTGGGCTGTTTTTATAGGCATGTCGAATTATATTGGTGCAAATCTCAGACGTGGCTAGTTCTATCAAATTTATAAAATCATCCGAACTTGGGCTAGGTGAAAGTGTAGGAATTTCTCGACAAGTGTTAATGATTTGTTTAGAAATATCCATAAGATGGGATGTGTCGGCGGGGTAAGTATAATCGGATGTTCTTACGATAGTGGAAATATCTTTTGAGCTACCACTGCCTGATTGAGAAAGCATTTTTACAATCAATAGCGTCGTATCATCTTGATTGATTAAAGACGAATTTCGACGGAATTTAGAAATTTCGGTTTGAATATATCGTTGTAATTGTTCGGGGGAGTCGTTTGCTTTTCGCTCAATCACACTATTTAGACGGTGTAGACCAAATAATTCTTCATTAGGTGATTGAGTTTTGGTAATCCCATCAGTAAAAAGAACCAATGTATCATTTGGATGTAGTTCAACCGTTTGTGTAGGATGACCGCTATATCCTTGAATACCAATTGGTGGTGCGGTTGCTCGCAATTGTTCTAGCTCACGAGTGTCATTACGCCACAAAAGACCGGGCATATGTCCTGCACTCGCATAACTTAGTTTACCATTATGTGTATCTATTGTCACAATTAATACAGTCGCAAATGCTTCTGCTTTGTTTAGATCGTGTTGTAAAAAGTCGTTGGCATTTTCAATAACCGTATGAGGCTGTTCTCCACGACTGATTTCAGATCGTAACACCGTTCGAATCACCGTGGTTAAGGTTGCGGCTGGCAGACCTCTAACCGAAACATCACCAATCAATAATGTTAAATGCTGATCATCAACCGTAATGAAATCATAAAAATCACCACCTACTTCTGATGCAGGAATTGATGATACGGCTAAAGATACGCCTCCTACTTGTGGGAGGTTGGGATGCAAACTTTCTTGAATTTGAGCGGCTATCTCTCTTTCTCTGGTTAAACGCTCATTGTGGAGCAACCGTTGGTGGATGATAAAATTCTTAATCACTAAACCAACTTGAGTGGATAACGCACCCAGTAATTTCATGTCACCGGCTGTAAAACCTTGGTCTATTCTGTTTATCAGTCCTAAGGTTGCTTGTGTATTCTCTTCGACAATCTCTAGTTTAGTAGCGAGAAGATTGTTTGTAGAAGCAGGTGCTGTGGCCCAAAATTCTTGACAACTTTTATGATCGTTACATACAACTACGTCGTCTTGAGTAACCAGAGTATTATGAAGTGTCTTATCCAAATAGTATTGTTTGCTATTTTTTTGTAAGGTTATACATTCAGTAATATCTTTTTGTTGTATGATGATAAAGCTATCTTCGGTATTGATAACTTTATGGATTTCGTTTAATATAGTCTTTAAGGCGGGTAGCAACTCTGAGGTTAGGGTAAGACCCTGCGTAACTTGATAGATTAATTCAAGCTGATTCCAAGCTACGATTAGTTCATCGGTCATATCTTGTAACAACTCTGCATCAGTTAATCTAGCGCTCAACATTTCGGCGACCCAAATTAGTGAGGATTCGTCAGAAATGAGACTATCAAGAGCGACTAAATATCCTAAATTGCTCCCACCTTGGTTAATTGGTGTGGCTAATAGGGTGTTGTTATCATGATACTCAATAAAAACAGTCTCTTTTATCGAAAGTTGCTCAAAAAATTCCGGCTTCTCAATAATTGACCTGTAATCGGGTTGAGAGTCGGACAAGATTTGACCAGTTGGCGAAAGTAACAACAATGTTTTTCCCAATATTACCTGCCAATGTTTGGCAAGCTGGTTAAATATATTAAGTTGTGAGGCGAAGTTCTTAGCGTTGAGCATCTATCTTAAATACTCTACTTGAGATGATAAAATAATTATACCACAATTTTTCAGAGTGTATAACACAAGATTTAAATTTTTGAGCATCCATTTAGGCTATCGTATAGATATTCAGATAAACATTTTCAGTTGTCACCTTCCCGCAAGTTTTGAACTTGCGGGAAGGTTGATCTTAATCCCGATTCCTACAATATCAAGCAGGTTACTATAAAATTTGAGATTTTGCACTTTCTCATATCAGATTGAGTCGTGGTATAATCTAAAAATATGGCAAGACCAACAACAATTAACTACTCTGCCAGACTGATTTTAATGTTTTACATAGTTAAACGCAAAAAATTGCGACCGTTTTTATTTCAGACATGTACATGGTTTTTATTGAGTATGCTTCTGTTAAGTGGATGTGGTCGTTTTGCTCGTCAGATAGTGGAACAACCTACTTCTGACATGATTGCGGTTGGGCAACTTAACCCAACTGCAACGTTAGATTCCTCTACAGAAACGCCGATTATACCAACAAAAGCAGTTGTAAAGTCGCCAACCATACTCCCCTCACCAACGCCAGAGCTTTATACAGTTCAAGAGGGTGATACGATTTTGAGTATTGCCGCGGCTTTTAATCGAGCAACGGCTAATATTCAGGCCGTTAATGGATTGATTAATCCTCAATCGTTAACTGTAGGGCAGATTTTAGTCATCCCGCCAGCCGACAAGGTGATGGTGGCTGGTGGGATAACGGCTACCCCATTACCATTAGTGATTCAGTCTGTTCATTTTGAGGAAGACGCTTCTGGTGCGTTGTGGTGTTTGGGTGAGGTGTTAAATCATAACCGTGTAAATCTGTCTGAGGTACAAGTTGAAGCAACTCTGATTGATCAGCAAGGAGTTATTTTAGCACGAAGCACGGCATTTACCCAATTGTCGGTGGTTGCACTTACTGAAGCGGTACCTTTCATTATTCAGTTTTCTGATCCACCCGAATCATTTGCCCAGTATCAAGTTACGGTTATTGCCGCAACCCCTTTTGTAGCACGCCATCGGGCCTATCTTGATTTTGAGGTGTTGCCAACTGAGGCTACCTTTATTACGGTTTCGCAATACCGCATCGAAGGGCGACTACATAATCAGGGTAAACATGATGCTCAAAATGTTCACTTGGTAGCCGTTGCCTACAATGCAAAAAACGAGATTATAGCCCAACGTCAAACAGATATTGAGGTGTCTCGATTTAAGGCCGGAGCCAATATTGATTTTACAATCGACTTAACGATTAAGAATAATACAGTTGATCATTATCGAATTTTAGCCCAAGGGCTACGTATCGAATAGAAATATATTATTTAGGAGAAATATTATGTCTCA
Source organism: Anaerolineales bacterium HSG25 (assembly GCA_030377865.1). Taxonomy (GTDB): domain Bacteria; phylum Chloroflexota; class Anaerolineae; order 4572-78; family J111; genus JAUCGB01. The sequence continues at coordinate 26,144 of JAUCGA010000037.1, forward strand.
GTCACATCCAGTTATTGGAGTTCCCTGCCGATCCGACATTAGTGCTGTTTATGCAGAACGAGTCCTTATGGCTCAAAATACAACTTATATTGATGCCATCACGATTGCCGGAGGGATTCCCATACTTATCCCGCTTAAACTGCAAAAAGAGCAGTTAGAGGCGATTTTTGAACGAGTTGATGGGTTAGTGTTTACAGGTGGGGGTGATATTGACCCGACGTACTATAATGAAACTGTACAGGTTGATAATTTGGATGATATTCAGCCCGACCGAGATCGAGTGGAGATTGCTTTGATGCAGATGGCAATAGCTAAACAAAAACCATTTTTTGGTATTTGTCGGGGAATGCAAATTATGAACGTGGCAACAGGTGGGGCATTATGGCAAGACATTCCCCAACAAAAACCGGATTCGCTCCGGCACGACTATTTTCGTCAAACAGGCCAGCATTTTGAGCGTGACTATTTGGCCCACACGGTTGTGTTTGCTGATGATTCTCGGATTGCGGCAATTTTGCAGACAAACAACATGCAGGTCAACAGTCTACACCATCAAGGTGTAAAGAGCTTGGCTCCCACGTTGCAGGCGGTGGCTCATAGCGAGGATGGTATCATTGAAGCCTTGGAAATTGCAGACCATCCATTTGCTTTAAGTGTTCAGTGGCATCCTGAAGAGTTAGTCAATCATCATGAATCTGCTCGTGAGCTATTTGCCGCTTTTGTGAGAGAAGTTCGTTCGATAATGGAAATGTAAATATTCAGTGAACTCGCCAGAAAAAGCATCAAAAACCCGATTTTTCAAAAAAATCGGGTTTCTAGAGCTACTTTACTGAACTTTTACATAGAAATGGGTATCTCCAACTAATTTGGCATGAACCTAATAGAACAAAAAGTAAATGCTCCCATCGGTTTGTTCGATTCAGGCATCGGCGGAGTGTCGATTTGGCGAGAATTAGTACGGCTATTACCGCATGAATCAACCATTTATGTGGCAGATAGTGCAAATTGTCCGTATGGTTTTCGTCCTACCGCCGAGATACGAGCTTTGTCAGCCGAAATTGTAACCTTTTTAATAGCTCAAGGGTGTAAATTGATTGTCGTCGCCTGCAATACAGCTAGTGCCGCGGCTCTATATTGGTTACGAGAACAGTTTAAGATTCCCTTTGTGGGGCTAGAGCCAGCCTTAAAACCTGCCGCTAAAGCTAGTAAAACAGGGCATATTGGTATTTTAGCTACCCAAGGAACCTTGCAGGGAGAGTTACTGCACAACACAATCCGCACCCACGCCCAAACGGTACAGGTGCATGTTCGAGTAGGGTCAGGTTTGGTGAAGCAAGTCGAAAACGGTCAGCTTGATACACCCATGACCAAGAAGCTACTTTCGGAACATTTGGAGGTGTTGTTAGCGAAGAAGGTTGACCAAATAGCCCTTGGCTGTACCCATTACCCATTACTTCAACCACTTATTGACCAGATTCTCGCGGGGCGGGCCGTCGCTATTGATCCCGCTCCGGCAGTGATTCGACAAGTACAACGGTTGTTGAATGTCGATAATATACAAGCGCTATCGGCAACACCACTGCACCAATTTTATAGCACTGGCACAACAGAACAGCTACAACGTATGGTCAACAGATTCTCGGCTAGACCGATAGTGGCGCAACCGTTGCAGTTGAAAGGCTAACATGCTACCCCAAAAGTTAGCATGAGGAAAAAGGAAAAAGTTAGGTAAATTCTTTGTAGTGTTGTTTTCAACCGAACTGTTTTCGGAGATAACGCATTCGCGTCAACTGGATTAGCGGTCACACCTCACCGTACCAAACGGACATAGTTGTAAATACGGATCGCATCTCCCTGTGGCCCATGACCATAGATGTACTCATCGTCGGCGGGGTCGCCTTGTTTGGGATCGCTACGTTGTGTGCCTGCGCCATGAACATCAACCCAAGAATTGTTCATATAACCCAGCCCTCTCCCAAAGGCCATATAATCGGCTGATCCGGCCGTGCCATTCCAACTGACATGGGTCGTGCTGGCCCAATAAAATGGATAATCGGCATTTTCTGCCTCATTGTTGATAGAGGTGACGTTGAACAGCGGATCAATCGCGGCGGAACTGCTGGAGTCGGGAGAGCGGGTATAATCCAAAATACTCTGGAGTTCTTTGACATCGGGCAGTCGCCAATCGTTATGACCGAGATAGTTTTCCGCGTTTTTCGTCTGAACCCAGGCCAGTGCCTCCTGCCAGTTCAGGCCAGTTCCACTGTCCGATTTCGACCAGATCAGCCCCGTGGCTTGGTCGGTGATGGTGTTGTCTCCATTATCGACAAAACTGTTCTGCCCGTAGCTACTGTTACCTCGCACACAAATCACAAAAAAAGTCTTATCCGTCGGCCCAAGAGTTAATCCATAACCTTTGATTCGCCCATCGGCAAAGTTTACGCCAAAGAGAATGTTACTGTTAGAGACATACAGCGTACTGGAACCATATTGAGCATCAATGACTCGCTCTCCGGCGCTGGTATCACCATAAGCAAAATCGAAATAGGTCGTGTCGATAAAGGGAATCAGGCTAGAGGTATCGCTCTCTTCATAGCCGCTAGGGTCGGTTCCGCTAAACAATATCAGCGAGTAGAGTTCTTTGATGGTTGGCAAACGCCAATCGTTATGCCCGCCATAGTTCTGCGCGTTAAGGGTATTGGGATAGGCTTGGAGTTCGGTCCATGTTAGTTTGTCGTCGGCATCGATATCACCGTCGCTATCGGTATCCGCGCTTTTCTGCCACATCAACCCGGTCACGTTATCGGTGATGGTGTTGTTGTCGTTGTCGGTGTAACTGGGTTGGTTGCCGGTGTGTTGAGCATCCTGCCCGTAAAATGACGCGCCAGACGAGGGACAGCTACTTTCGCTCGCATTGTCATAACATTTGGTCTGATTGGTATCCACGATGGGGTAACTCTGTGTGCTGGGCGCGGTGGTTGCCGTGGGTGTTGTTTCGCTCGATGTGGCCGTTGGAGTAGCCGTATTGCTCATGGTCGTTGGGGTAGTGCTTACACTCGTAGCCGTGTTGCTTACGACGGTAGGAGTGTTGCTTACGACGGTAGGAGTGTTGCTTACGACGGTAGGAGTGTTGCTTACGACGGTAGGAGTGTTGCTCGTGGTCGGCGCACCTTTCACGACGAGCGGTAGGTAAACCAAAAAATTACTGTCAACGATTTCAAAACCATCGTCGAGGGTAAAGGGTGGTAGCGTCCCATCCGGCGAGAGGAACTCGACGGTCACATCTTGTTTACCCGTCGTCGCGGCGGAGAAGTCAAACATGGCGGTTATTTGTTGCCCGTTCCAGTTGGTATTACTCCCCGCTAACGTCCCAATCATGACCTGATTCGGTGCAACTTCAGATGGCGGGAGCGGGACGGTCGATTCAACGAGGGTAATCGTTACCGTGACATTCGTGTCGCCGAGCATGGCCGATGTTGGGGAGACGCTGGCGATATCATTCGAGTCGCCTTGCGCGCTCGTGGACATGGGTAAAACAGCTAAAAGAACAAGTGTGAGGAAAAACAGTTTCCAATTTACTGAGAATACATGGTTCATGGTTAAAGCTCCTTAAAAGGCGGGTACATACCCGCCAAATATCCGTTGCGATGACATCATCGCAACGATCCAAAGTAGGAAAAAATCTCTCGCAAAGGCGCAAAGAAAAACTTAAAAACTTAGCGCCCTTGCGAGAGTATCACCAGAATTTTGTACGGAAACTCCTAGTGAGCCAAATTTATTTCACGATTATACGCGTTCCTACCAAAAAGTGTAGTGGTCAAGATGATGTTACAAAACATGTCATCCTGAACCGAAGGTGAAGCATCCGCCCGAATCTGTGTAGATTCGGGTAAGAGACCCTTCGCAAACTACGCTCAGGGTGACATGAAACTTTTCAACATCAACCTGACCACCACAGTTCCTACCAAAAAGACGCAGATTATAAACTAATCTGCGTCTTTTTCAGCCGTCACCTTCCCACAAGTTCTAAACTTGCAGGAAGGTTGGTCTTGAGGCGAATTACTGTGTTACCAGCGGCAGATAGAGTTTGTACTCATGTTCACTGGTTAAATTTGCCAGTTGGTTTAGGTAGGTACAGGTGAGGTTCTGTCTGGCGACTACCGGTACCTCGGCGGAGAAGTTGGCCCAATCGACCACGATTGACACAGCTTGATTGTTCTGGTCTACACATTGCACGCTCAACAAGGCCCAATAATCATCCCCAAAACTGGTTGGGTCTTCGGCGATGGTGTAACTGCCGGGGGGGAGGTTGCTGAACTGTTGTGAACCGCCGGTGGTTAGGGTAAAGGCACCTAAATCACCAGTAAAGCCAAAGCTGGCTTGCTGATTGGCATCTTTAACCACCGTAATCGAACCAGCGGGGGCGGTATACTGCACCCCAAAATAAACCTCGGCCTGTGTGCCATCCACCAGCGCTACCGCTTGCTCGGTGGGCGTGGTGGCGACCCAGTTATCATGGCCGGTCATATCAACCTTAACCTGATACATGCCTGCCACAAACTCACTATGACGTAAGAAAGTCAGCACTGCTTGACCGTCTTCATCAGTAGTACCATTGGCTCCCAAAACAAAGTCGCCATTTTCACGATACAGAGCCATGTCCCAACCGGGTAAGAACGGTTCACCGTCATCTTTTTGACCGTTTCCGTTCAGATCATGATACTGGTAGGCTATCACCAATGGCGCTTGCACCGCCCCAAACAGGATTTCATGACTGTCATTATTGACCGTCACACTGACCTCCGTAGGCGTGGTCGTTATCCAGTTTGAAAGGAGGGTGTAGGTGGCGGTATAGTCGCCATTAGGCAGGTCGGTAAAGCTGACGTTGCCACTGGCATCACTCAAGCCCGTGCCAACCACCTGACCGCTCCCATCGGTGAGGGTCACTTGCCAGCTAAAGAGGTTGGTTTCGAGGTCGATGTCACCCTGCTGACCATCCATGTTCCGGTCGTGGAACAGATGCACGGTCACGGATCCGGCGTTTTGCCAGTTGGCGTTGGCCTCTGCAAAGACGTTGCCGTTGGTTACTTGACCCAAAACCAGTTTCTGGCGTTCCGCGTCTACCCCTTGGAATATCGTCCCGGTGGGCAGAGCATACCGAGCATGGGCGGCTACTGAGGCGTTTCCGGCGGTGGCCGAACTGACGGTAAAGGTGGCCTGACCGTCAGCATTGGTTGTTACTTGGACAGTGCTGAGACTGCCAAAGCTACTGCTCAAATCGACACTCAAACCGGTTAGCGGGGTATCGCCCTGAGTGGCGGTGACGGTGAACTGCACCGACTCGCCTGCTGAAAGGGTGGCGTTGCTGGGCGTAATCTCCAAATCAACCGGCCCGGCCCACAACGCATCACATGCTTTGCCCGGATTGGTGCCATTATCGGTCAGAGCGTTAACCTCGTCAATAATTTCCCACGCTCGGACCCCGATAGGGTCGAATCGACTAGGGCTGAAATTATCCGAGAAATGCCACACCGCCGCCTGCCGAGCCGCGGCCTCATGATTGGTCAGACTCCCTATTTGGGGCGGATAGTTATGCACCAGCCAATTGGTGCGACAATCGACCTTTTGATTCGTCGCCACCACCGGGTCTAAGCCAATGGGATGGTGTAAATCGGTACAGAACGTCCCCGCCCACTGCCCATCAATATCTAGTACAATCACTCCGGCCCAATGGACATCCCCGTTCGAATCGACTACATAATCTCCACTGTTAACTCCAATCACCTGCCCTGTAACTCCTGCGGCCCATGCAAGACCAACCGTTAGGGTCAACAGTAGGCTAACAACTACCACTACAGCAACTTTGTTTCGTCTTTTCATGTAACTCTCCTCTGAACCCCCTTCCGTTCTCAGGTGGATATTTGGAATGAAATCGGGTTCAATTGATGTGAGAGGCCCCGTTTCATCGGAGACCCCCCAATTTGTAAAAATTAGCCTCTCTATTGTACCATAAAACTGATGTTTTTTGTCTGATGTTTATCACCTTTTTTAGAGAGGTATCAAACTGACCACTATATTTTTTTAGAGATGTACCACAAGGAGAACTATAATGCAAAAGTTAACTACAATGATGATGATTTGTTTGACCGTACTACTATTGGCCGCATGTGGTCAAGCTGAGCCGACTCAAGCACCGCCGAAACAGGTTGAGGCCGAATCTGCCGCGCCCGACAAGGCTGATGCTGAGGCGATCAGCCTTGAGGCGTTGCCGCGTGATCTTAAGGCCGATCAGCTTGAGGCCATCCGCAATCGAGATGACGTGATCATTTTAGATGTGCGCGAAGATTGGGAGTATACCAATGGACACATCCCCGGCTCGACCTTGATTCCGTTGGGTGAACTGCCCGGCCGGATAAGCGAACTGCCTACCGATAAAACAATTGTGATCGTTTGCCACAGCGGCGCACGAAGTCATAATGCGGTTGGCTTTTTGCAACAGCAGGGTGTCAGTGACATCCATAACATGCTTGGTGGCATAGTCGCATGGGAACGGGCCGGTTACGAAGTGGAGTAAGCCAGTCTGGGAGCGCAGACATCCCTGTCTGCACCGCCGTTCCCAAGGCAGACAGGGATGTCTGCGCTCTCAATCAAAAAACTTTGCTGTTAGACACCGAATACCTCCCCGAACTACAAACGGGCGAACGAGGAGACTCGCCCACCTCCTCCGAGGTATGCAGTTTTCCTCGTTCGCCCGTTTGTAGTTCGGGGAGGTATTCGGAGGCAAAATCACACTAAAATGGTCATTCCACAAAGGTAGCCAACTCAGACAACGATTTTTTCGTTATATCCGGCACGGACACCTCATCAGCCGGATAACCGACCACCAAAATCAGGAAGGCCCGTTCGTTGTCCGGGCGGTTCAGCACTTTGCTCAAAAAGTTCATGGGGCTAGGGGTGTGGGTCAGCGAGACGAGTCCGGCATGATGCACGGCTGTAACTAACATGCCAGTGGCAATACCCACCGATTCGGATACGTAATAATGTTTAATTTTGTCGCCATCGGGGGTCAGGCCGTAGTTTTGGGCAAAAATCACAATCAAGTAGGGAGCGGTCTCTAAAAACGGCTTATTCGCATCCGTACCTAATGGAGCCAACGCCTCTAGCCAATCATCGGGAGCGCGCCCGCCATAAAAGGTCTGCTCTTCTTTTTCTGCCGCTTCCCGAATCTGGCGTTTTATGTCAGGATTGCTGACCACCACAAAATGCCACGGTTGCAGATTCGCTCCGTTGGGGGCGGTTCCGGCGGCTAACAGGCAGTTTTCTATCACTTCTTTTGGTACGGGCTTGTCCGAAAAGTCACGTACTGTACGACGACGTTTGATGTCGGCATAAAATTCCTCTGCTCGTTCCTTCATTGCTTCTTCAGAATAACTACGATACTGCTCTAAGGGAATAAAATTTTTGGCTTGGGCCATGATGGGGCTATACCTCGCTTCTTTTGAGTTAGTTAAACTTCTGTTACAACTTCATACAGCGTTAAATAAATTTTGCGCTGTTTAGGCAGACGGAAGAAATAAAACATCCCAATTGAGGAGTCAGCACCCGCGGTGCGGCACGACGCGTGCCTACTCCACGGGACAATTATTTTTTTTCACGTGCCTTAGACTTTCAAGGAACTTCGTACCTTGAAGGTCGCTGAGTCATTCTCCTCCGACAACAGACCTTTTTTTGGCTCAAAATTCATCCTGCGAGTGACAATTCGCGGGCTTTTTGATTAGCGGTCATGTTATAATTTTGTATGTTTGTACGTAATTCTTATGACGCAAATTTTTCCTCTTTAGATGGTAAAATCGCAATAGCGCAAAAATCGTCTGAATGTGGGACGCAGAATGTCATGCCCGAATGTAGTTATCGGGCATCCACAGATATAACAATAGATTCCCGCTAAAACCATGCGGGAATGACATGACTATATGGCAGTTCCAACTTTTAAAATCTCCCAAACTGATTAAATTCTCTATGTCATTCCCGCATGCTTTTAGCGGGAATCCACATTCTGCATACAAATGGATGCCCGATAACAACATTCGGACATGACATTTGGGAGGTTTATTTTCTTGGAGTTACCTATTTCGATTTCATGATGAGTTTTGCTCTACTGCGTAAAATCATTTGTGTAATCTGTTATTTTTTGATTTTTAGTCTTTACGAGGCCGAGCCAACGCGTCGTCACCCAATCCCCCGCTTACCTCGATGATTGGGATACTGAATCCAAAGTGACTGCCCCCACCTAACACGCCTCGACTCCATACTTTGCCGCCGTGAGATTCAACGATAAACTTTGTAATGGGCAAACCAAGACCTAACCCCTCTGTGCCTCGGCGTACCGTATCAACACCCTGCACAAACGGTTGCCATATATCAATCGTTTTATCTTTGGGCAAACCAATCCCAACATCCACAATCTCATAGCTGATAGATGTGTCATGATATTGGAGTTGAACAATCATGCAGTCCCCGCCAAATTTAAGCCCATTTTCTAGCAGATTAACCATAGCCTTAAATAGTTTTGTTTTATCTCCGATCGTCCAAACCGGCTCGTCTGGTAGCTCGACCGTTATCTCAACCCCCGCTTGGGTTATCTGTTGGTCGTAACTATCTATCACCTCTTCTAGTAGGGCCACGGTATCAAACGGGTGCATGACCATGCTACTGGCCTCGCTTAAGGCTTGAGCATACTCAACCAGTCGTGAGACATGTTTGTCGGCCTGTTTAGCTTGTGTTTTGATTCTGGTTATCTGATCTTGCATAAGGGGAGATAGTTTCGATAACTCTCCCGATCGTTCCAAAATCTCAGTAGTCAATCTAATATTGGATATGGGGGTTCTCAACTCATGCCTTACCACGCCCAATAAGGTCGACTCGGCAACCGCAAGAGTCTCAGCCTCTTTTTTTCTAAGTTGTTTTATCCATGCCTTGTAATCTTTAGACCGTTCGTACTGAGCTTGACGCAGTCGTTGACTGATACTAACTACCATGCGAGCCAAAATCGACGGGTTTTGGGCAACAACCTGAGTAAAAGCACCAAAGGGAATAATCGTCATGATTACGGAGTCACGACAGGCAACAACGGTCGCAAAGCGAGGCTTTTTTTCTAAAAGAGCCATCTCGCCAATTAGATCCCCAGCCTCAACATGGGCGATAATTTGGGAAAATTCTGTTTGGTGTCCCTTAATAATATCCAACTCGCCTTGTAACACAATATATAAATTGTGCCCTTCACTCCCCTCGGTGATGATAATTTCATCTGCCTGATACCGTTTCTCGTGGCCTGATTTAGCTAATTGATACAAGGATTTGTCTGGTATTCCGGCAAAAAAGACTATCTTTTTTAGGTGGTTGGCTCGTTCTGTGGTCGAAAGCATAGGTTATGATTCCTTGTTGTTGTAGCTGGTATAACAGGGGCTGATCTCGATTTCATTACTTGCTACCCGACAAGGTATTTAGTCTAGGCTAATTATAGAATAATATCTGACAGGATTAACAGAATTTACAAGATTAAAAGCAAAAAACCCTGTCAATCCTGTCGAAAATTTTTTCAGAAGTTTATCGTTTCAACATGATTAAAACAATATCTGACAGGATTAACGGGATTGACAGGATTGCAAGTAAAAAAATCCTGTTAATCTTGTTAATCCTATCAAAAAACGCCTTTGGTTATCGATATGTCAGGTCATGAATGAAACAACAAACTTTTGACTTTTTATTTAATCATCTTGTCGGGTACATGAGCTATTATACCACAAATCTATTTAGCCCATTATTTCATCAATCAGGCGCATGGGTCCATTGGGGAGAACGAATGGAGGGAAAAGCGAATGATTGACCGAGACAAACAGCGAGTAATGGTTTGAAATTGGTCAATCATTATTCTTGAAACGAAATTCGTTTTTCCCTAAATTCGATGTCCTTTCCTCTCTCCCATCAACCCATTCCGCAATATCTCCGCCGGGTGGAGGGCATGCCGCCCAGTGCCTTGTTTAATCTGTTGCCGACAACTGACCCCCGCCGCGGCGATAATCGTGCCAGCCTGTTGTTCTCGCACTGCGGGGAAGAGCCGTTGTTCGCCGATTTGCATAGAGGTGTCGTAATGCTCGGCCTCGTAACCAAACGAGCCAGCCATGCCACAACAGCCAGAATCAGCCTCGCTGACAGTGTGGCCGGGCAGGGCTAAAACCTGCACACTCGGTTTGGTTCCGACCAGTGCCTTTTGATGACAGTGCCCATGCAATAACACGGGACGACTATCATCTGTAAACTCCAAATTCAGTTCACCCTCATCCGCCAACTTGGCGATATACTCCTCAAAAGTGTAACACCAGCGCCCCACCCACTCAACCTCCTCTTTTTGATCAGGTAGCAAGGCCAGATACTCATCCCGAATGGAGAGCAGACAACTCGGCTCTAAGCCAATGATGGGAATATATTGGTCAGCAAAAGTTTTAAGCCGTTTGACCGTCTGTTTGGCATACAACCGCGCTTGATTAACCAATCCTTTCGACATCGCGGGTCGGCCACAACAACCATGCCCCGACAGTAAAACCTCAAACCCCGCCGCCTCTAGCACCTCGGTGGCGGCAATGGCGACATGGGGATAGTTGAAATTGTGGAACGTATCGGTAAACAGTACCACTTTTTTGCGCTGATGTCGATCAGCCGGAGCCTCATGCTGATATTTGAACCAACGGGTGAAGGGCATGCTGGTAAACTGAGGCAAACTGCGCTGACTGCTGATGCCCAAAACCTTCTCTAGGCCGAGTTTGACCAGACTGTTATTGTTGATCCAGTTGGCGAGGGGAGCAGGCGCGCCACTGCCTAAATGGCTCCAGAAGTTAATGTCGCTAAAAAGGCGCGATCGCAACGGAATACCATGCTGATTATGATAATGGGCCTGAAATTCAAACTTGATTTTCGCCATGTCCACCGACGAGGGACATTCGGCTTTGCAGGCTTTACATTGCAAACAAAGATCCATCGCCTCGTACATCTCTTTGCCGGTTAGCTCCTCCGGTGGCAGTTGACCCGATAGCGCAGATCGTAGGAGATTAGCTCGCCCACGGGTGCTGTGTTTCTCATCCTGCGTCGCCATAAAACTAGGGCACATAGTGCCGGTACTGCGTTTGCGACACACGCCCGCTCCGTTACACATTTCGACGGCCCGATGAAACCCTTCGTCCGTGCTAAAATCGAGATGTTCGGTTAGGTCGATGGTTTGGTAATCGCCTCCGTAGCGCAAATTTTCGGTCATCGGCCCGCCCTCGACGATGTTGCCCGGATTGAACAGATTCTGGGGATCGAAAGTCTGTTTGACTTCTTTATAAAGTCCGTACAACTCCGAACCAAAAAACTGTTCGTTGAGCCAACTGCGTGCCCGTCCGTCACCATGCTCGCTTGACCATGAGCCACCATATTGCCCCAATAGCTCGACCGCGAATTCACAAATTTGGGGCAGTTTGTCGATTTCGGAGGCCACCTTGGCGTTAATTAATGGCCGAATATGGATACACCCGCCACTGGCATGGGCGTAATAAGCGACATCAGTCCCTAAATCGTTGCAAAATTTCTCGATGCGAGTCACATACTCGGCCAATTGTTCGACCGGTACCGCCGAATCTTCGATGAAAGGAAGCGGCTTATAGTCGCCTCGCATGCTCATCAACAAGCCTAGCCCGACCTTACGCACTGTCCATACATTGGCTTGCAGGTCGGGCGCAAAAATGGGGATGATTCCGGTTGCGCCCACGCTTTGTTGTTTGAGATGCGTTTGCAACTGTTCTATTTTGCCTTTTAACTCTGCCTCACTGTCACCATAAAACTCGGTGAGCAGGACACAGTGAGGCTGTCCTTCCATAAAGGTGTCGAGCAGACGGGCATATTTGGGAACCTCTCGACACAGCGTCAAACCAAAATTATCGAGCAGTTCTATCGCTGAGGGGCCGATTTCTAAAATGGCGGGTGTGGCGGCCAAAGCATGGCGTAACTCGTCAAACTGAACAATCGCCAGCGCGGCCATTTTTGGGCGGGGCACCAGATTCAGGGTGATGTCGGTCATGACGGCCAGTGTGCCTTCACTGCCGCATATCAAACGGCTGAGGTTGAAACGCTCGTCAGCAGGCCATTGGTAGGAGATTCCGCCTTGCACAAACCGATCCAAATTATAGCCGCCACAGCGTCGCCAATGCTGGGGTGTGCCTTGGCGAATCACATCGGCCTTTTGCTGACTCATGTCATGCACCCGGCGATAAAGTTCGCCTTCCAAGCCATCGAGTTTAAGTCGTTGTGTCAACTCAGCATGGTCAAGTGGCTTAAATCGAGTCGAGCTACCATCGCTCAGAAGCACGCCCGTTTCCAGCACATGGTCGGCGGTCATGCCGTATAAAATCGAGTGACTGCCGGTTGAGTTATTCGAGACGATTCCGCCTAACGCGGCCCGATTACTGCTGGCTGGGTCAGGCCCAAACTGTAGATTATACGGCCTTAGATGCAGATTCAACTCGTCTAACACCAAACCGGGTTGCAGACGTACCCACTGTTCCTCTTCGTTTACCTCTAACACTTGGTTTAAGTGACGGGTAAAGTCGATAACTAACGCTTCGTTGACCGCTTGACCGGCCAAACTACTGCCTGCCGTGCGCGCCAAAATCGGCACCTGATGTTTGACCGCCAATTCAACCGCGGCCTGCACATCCTCGGTACTCTTAGGAATTAACACCCCGTGTGGCATAACTTGGTAGATACTGGCATCGGTGCTGTACAGAATTTTACTATAGGTGTCGGTCTGAACGGTTCCTTGAACCTGTCGGCCTAACTCGGCCATGAAATCCTGAATCTTCTGTGTGTGCGTCATTGCGATATTCTCCTTTGCCGAAGCAAAATCGGTATGTTATCATTAGGGGATGGATTTGATGCAGGTCAACGGTAACACACAATCCATAAATTGGCAACCGTTTTGGATTATGAAAAAATCTTCATTCTCGGTTCAGCGGTTACTCATAGAGCTGGTGTATTCTATAATTGATCTGGGAGCGCAGACATCCCTGTCTGCAAGGTTTGTAGTGCCCAATTTATTGGGGTTCTCTGACAAATTTGTGGTTAGAGACGTGGGAATAAATCCCCACGCTAAAAGCTCAAGACAGCTAAAGCGGCCTATGTTTGACCAACATGACTGTCAACTTAAGAGTTTGTAGTAGGCACTTTTGTGCCGTTTGAAGGCGATGAATCGCCTACTACAAACGTTAAGTTAATTATTTCTCATGCTGGTAGATAGGTTTCAAATTTTAACATGCCGTGATATAATCAGCATTTGTTTTGTGCAAAACATTCTCTGACGCTAACAGAATCTTTGGGCGAGCAAGACTACAACGGATTTGGGAATTTAACGGGTAAAAACCTCTCCGATAACGGACTGATTACATTCAAATTCGGTTAATTCGTGTCATCAAGAACCAATCTCAGAAGTTTATCATTTCAACATGATTAAAACAATATCTGACAGGATTAACAAGATTAACAGGATTACAAGTGAAAAATCCTGTTAATCTTGTTAATCCTGTCAAAAAATACTTTTGATTTTGTCAGCATGTCAGGTCATGAATGAATCGACAAACTTTTGCAATCTGTTTCTTTCAATTATCCGTTGTAGTCCTGTTTTCAACTGAACCAAAGAAAAAGTTAAGGTCAGCTAAATTCAAGTATTTTCAAGGAAGATTACCATGTCTGTTACCGCAATAGTAGGTGCCCAGTGGGGCGATGAAGGAAAAGGTCGAATTGTTGATTATTTGGCCCAAAATAGCCAAGTTGTCATCCGGTTTCAAGGTGGAGATAATGCCGGACATACGATTGTTAATGAACAAACCCAGCAAGCCAAGGGTCAAAAAATAGCGTTGCACCATATTCCATCCGGAATATTTAACCCAGAGACAAAATGTATCATTGGTACAGGTTGTGTGGTCAACCCCGACAGTTTGTTAGAGGAGATGGCAACTCTGCATGAGATTGGCATTTCAACTGATAATTTATGGCTCTCGGAACGGGCGCAGATGATCATGCCCTATCATAAACTGTTAGACGGCCTCACAGAGTCAACCAAACAAAGCCTTGGCACGACTAAAAAAGGGGTAGGGCCAGCCTATGCCGATAAGATGGCTCGGCGGGGGTTACGGCTCGGTGATTTGAAACATGATGCTTGGCTGAAAGAGCGTCTCGAAGGGGCGTTAGGATATGCTAACCGAGAACTGTCTTTTTTTGGGAATGAGCCGTTGGAACTTGAGACGTTGTATCAGCAATGTGTTGCTTGGCGTGAGAAACTGGGCGGTCAAATTGTCGATATATTACCGCTTGTTCAACAAGCCAGCGAAGCAGAACAAGCCATCCTGCTAGAGGGGCAACTCGGAGTGATGCGTGACATCGACTGGGGGATTTATCCCTACGCGACCTCTTCCAATCCGGTGCCGGGTTATGCCGCAGTGGGCGCGGGCCTGCCTGTGACCAGTATCAAGCAGGTTGTGGCAGTCGTAAAAGCCTACAGCACTTTGGTTGGCTCCGGCCCATTTGTGACTGAGTTGACTGACGAAGCCGGTAAACATCTGCGAGATGTCGGGCATGAATTTGGTGCAACCACCGGACGACCGCGGCGCTGTGGTTGGTTTGATGGCGTGGCTTTGGCTTATTCTAGCTGGCTGAACGGTTTTACCGATTTGGCCGTAACGAAGTTAGATGTCCTTGATGGCCTGACCGAGATTAAACTATGTACGGGCTATCGTTTAGCAGATGGCACGGTCATCAACCAATTTCCCGACATGCTCGACCTCGCTCCCGACATGACGCACCCTGATAAACCAAGTACTCTCGAAGGCGTTTATGAGACATTTCCCGGCTGGGAAGATACTAAATCGGCTCGGTCGTGGGATCAGTTACCCGCGGCGGCTCAAAACTATTTGAAACGAATCGAGGAACTGGCTCAGGTCGCTGGGGTGGTTAAACCTCGGCTAACATATATCTCTGTTGGGCCAGAACGTAATCAGATGTTTGAGGTGTAGTGGTTGAGAATTAGGAATTGAGAATTGAGAATTGAGAATTGAGAATTGAGAATTGAGAATTGAGAATTGAGAATTGAGAATTGAGAATTGAGAATTGAGAATTGAGAATTGAGAATTGAGAATTGAGAATTGAGAATTGAGAATTGAGAATTAAAAATGAAAGGCCGCACTCTGGTTGGAGTGCGGCCTTTCATTTTTAATTGTGACTATGACCCGCAATGATCAAAAACCAAGCTACCCACGCTCCAACCAACGAACTGACAAGGTTGACCATGTCGTTATTCATCCAGAGCCAACCGCGTAACGGTTGATTCGGCTGACCATCTCGACTCCGCGCTCGCTCCGTTTCAGTGTTACGTTCACTATCGTAATAGATCACCTGCACCGTCGCCCCCAACAAACTGTCGAACAAGGCTCCGGCCATGCCCCCGACAATCGCCACGCCGACCAGCCACATTAGCGATTCGAGGCTTGCGCCAGCCGGAAATGTGGCTCCGTTTTGACCGAGCCAAGCCTCTATCAGCAGTAACCCCCATGCGGAGAGACCAATCACCACACAACCGGCTAATGCGGCCAACGTTCCCACAAGTGAGATACCGCCGGAGCGTCCGGTCTCCACGATTTCAGTCGTGGTAATCAATCTTGGCGGTGATTTGCTCAACACCCCCAACTCAGTGGCCCAAGTGTCGGCGTTGACCGTCGCCATCGCCCCCACAAATCCACAAAACAGCGCCGGATGTGCCCACAGCCCATACAGCAGAGCCATCAACGCCCCCACGCCGCCATTGGCTATAGTCTGCCCAAAATCCCGTTGACTGCCCTTGTCGAACTTTTCGACCGCTAACTGCGCTTTTACCGAGGCTTTGTACTTGGACAACAGGCTCGACAGCACGAAAAAGACAATCAGCAACATGCCCCATGTCCAACCCCCAAAGCCGAAAATCGTTGTCCCGACCAGCATGGCTCCCACCACCCCACTGGCCGATAGCGATTTGCGTCGATACGCCAACGCCCCAATTAAACCGCTCAAAATAACACCTAAAATAAACTGTTCGATGATGCTCATGCCTCCTCGGAAATGATGAGCCAATGAAGAAACAGATACTACACCCAAAGCATGATAATGCTATAGATGTTCAGATAAATATTTTCAGCCATCACCTTTCCGCAAGTTCTAAACTTGCGGGAAGGTTGGCCTTGAATTGAAAACCATTATCTGAAAGACTGTAGGTTATCGAGTTCGGTATTACCGCCACTGTCCTCTAAATCTTCCAATAAGCGGATTAACTGTTCCCACAATTCCCAATCGAGTTGGACAGCCTTCCGTTTCCCCTGACTATCGGTGACAAACTGTACCGAGTCCAGTAGTTCTTTGATGGTCATTTGGACGAATTTCCTTCGTTGTTTTAGCTACGGCTAATAGTTAGTGAAATATGGTTGATTTATCAAGAAAGTATAAATTCGCAGTAGAGCAAAACTCATCATGAGAACGACATGTCATTCCCGCATGCTTTTAGCGGGAATCTATGGCTACAGGCCAGTGGATACCCGATAACTACATTCAGGTATGACATACTGCATGCCACATTCAGACGACTTTTGCACTATTGCATAAATTCACTCCCGTACCATGTCAAACCCAAACAGCCCCACCGACCTAAACCGGATGGGGCTGTTTGTCTGATTCTGTGGTTCGTTTTATGATAGGGTGAGATGATAACCGTCACGAGATCAAATCCGTTAGGATTTAGTCGGTTGGCGCTGACACGGGGCGGTTATCGTCCGGCTTAATAGGCTGAACCGTGAGCCTGAGCCGCACCGACTGACTGCAATGCGGACATTCAAGCAATTGCCCTCACCCACAACTGTGGTTCACTAACCTGCTCAAGAGGAAGCAGTACCAGTAAAATAACTTTTTCTAGGTTTGCTAAGTCATCTGTGGCGGCGTTGGCTTCATAAATTGCATCGGTGGCGGCCAATAAAGGATTTGCATCAAGAGCCGAATAGATGGTTTGGGCGGCTCTAGCATGCCCAAAAGCCTTTAGGTATGCTGTTTGGTCGCCTTTTCCTTCATCCAATAAATCCTGCATTGTCCATTGGATTTCATCAAGCTCATCGACCACTGTTTTCACACGTTGTTGTAACGATAAATCCCCGTAGTTGGTTGCCTCAATGGCTTTTAGGCAATTCCAAGAAAATAAATCTCCCAAATTGAGCAGAGTCTCTACCCCCCTCAGTCCCCCCTGCTAGGGGGGAAGCGGCTCCTCCCCCTAGCAGGGGGAGGCTGGGAGGGGGTAGAGTGTCACAATGGTTTTGGGAGGTTTTAAATTCTGGAACTTCCTTAATCCCTCATTGATGACAGGATTTTCTAACCCTGTTTGGTCAAGGGCAAATCGGCAAGCGGCCAAGGCACAAACTCGTAACTGTAGATTTGAAGCTCGCTTAAATCGGCGGGATAATTCTGGTGAAATAAGTTCTAATCCATCATCTATCATTGTCATTTCCCTCTATTTCTTTTTGGCACTGGCAACCATGCCACCGCTACCTTCAATAATTTGCACACATTCTTGACAAATAGGCCGACCTGCGGCCACAGCAATCACTTGGGTAACTCCAAGAAAATAAACCTCCCAAATGTCATGCCCGAATGTTGTTATCGGGCATCCATTTGTATGCAGAATGTGGATTCCCGCTAAAAGCATGCGGGAATGACATAGAGAATTTAATCAGTTTGGGAGATTTTAAAAGTTGGAACTGCCTTGCTCTTGGCCCATTCAACAATCTTCTTCTCTGCATGGCCTATGCCCGACACTACAATATCATCAGGTTGTAAAACCGCTCTCACGCCCGGACGTAAATAGGCTCTTGGCTCACTCGTTCCAACGGCAACGTGCCTAATCTCATCCGAAGCCTCGACCACGCCTGCGGCCATGGTCACTCTGCCTTGTGAAGGCATGGGTAACGCCGCTTGTAGTGAGGTGGCACGTGCCTTGGCTATGGTTTCTGGTGCAGTGTAGATATCTTGGCTCATTACCTATTTTCCTATTTTTTCAAAATGACCCAAAATCATTCCTTTTTAGAGAGTATAAATTCACTCCCGTACCATGTCAAACCAAACAGCCCCACCGGCTATAAACCGGATGGGGCTGTTTGTCTGATTGGATGGTTCGTTTTATGATAGGGCGAGACGATAACCGTCGCGGGATCAAATCCGTTAGGATTTAGTCGGTTGGCGCTGACACGGGGCGGTTATCGTCAGGCTGAATGGACTGACCCGTGAGCCTGAGTTCACCAGCTTTCATCAATTTTTCTGCTTCGACTAACGGTGTCAATATCATCAGGGTGATAGCATCTACCTCAACACATCCAATCGGCCAGCGTGGTGGATGAGATGAGGCTGTGACATAAACCCAAAATCGCCATATAAGTGTTCCCTTAATTTGAACAAGTTTCGCTTTATCGGCTATAACCATATTACCCATCCGCTCAATTAACCATTGATTTGCTTTACGGCGAGCTATTCGTTCACCAAAATCTGCCTGAACGATTTTGACCGAGCCTATTTCTTGGTATGTCAACGGATTACCCTGTAAGTCAATGTGGTTAATGTTACTGAGGTCTGGTGGAATTTGGGTTAACCGGTTATTTCCGATATCAAGCCTTTGCAAATTCACCAACTGCTCAAAT
Source organism: Anaerolineales bacterium HSG25 (assembly GCA_030377865.1). Lineage (GTDB taxonomy): Bacteria > Chloroflexota > Anaerolineae > 4572-78 > J111 > JAUCGB01. The sequence goes on from JAUCGA010000037.1 coordinate 44,929, forward strand.
ACCGCAGGTAAACGACTTAATTGATTATCGAAAATTTCTAATGTTCTTAAATTAGTTAGTTGACCGATCTGTGGAGGTAACTCCGTTAAATTATTACTGTGAATACAGAGATATTGCAAACTAGTCAGTTGGCCTATTTCTGAGGGTAACTCTATTAACTGATTATCGCTGAGTTCAAAATGGGTTAATTGAGATAATTGACACATCTCAGGTGGTAATCTGATGAGGTCATTCTCACTAAGCTCCAAACGGCTGAGATTACTCAACTGACCAATCTCAGCCGGCAACTGTTTCAACTTATTCGTCCAGATGGTGAGCATGGTTAAGTTTGTTAACTGACCAATCTCAGCGGGTAATTCCGTCAATTTGTTATAGTTGAGATCAAGTTCAACGAGGTTAGTTAACTGCCCAATTTCTGGCGGTAGCTCGGTCAACTCGTTCCAACTAAGATAGAGATGGGTTAAATGAGACAGTTGACCTATCTCAGCAGGCAGAGTGACCAAATCATATTCCATAAGGTTTAAGGTCGTTACCTTATCTCTGGCCGCTTGTTTGATTTGATGTAACGCTTCTTTATTCATAAACACCTCACTGAATGTGCCCTGTCCTCGTCAAAATTACCCTTCTTGTTTCCTGCTCGTGCCATGTCAGTTAACATAACGCCTTCTTATGGCACAGTATAGCCGGTTCTTATCAATATTTCTAGAATTTCATCACTCAGTTCAGCCCCAATTTGCTCATAAAAATAGCCTTGATCCTTCAAATGCCAGACAAGATTATCCAATTCTTTAGTCAAAGAATGATACTTAGGAATGGGGATTAAATAAGTTGCGCGTTTTCACATAAGAATGAATTCTTATGCTGACACGAGAAACCTGCTTAGGTAACTCCAAGAAAATAAACCTCCCAAATGTCATGCCCGAATGTTGT